>BTUM01000091.1:0-29958 GCA_045863235.1 Candidatus Xenobia bacterium
AATCGCCCAAGCCTGTGGCGCAGGACGCCCCCAAGCCTCAGGAATCGCCCAAGCCCGTGGCGCAGGACGCCCCCAAGCCTCAGGAATCGCCCAAGCCTGTAGCGCAGGACGCCCCCAAGCCTCAGGAATCGCCCAAGCCTGTAGCGCAGGACGCCCCCAAGCCTCAGGAATCGCCCAAGCCCGCTGCTCAGGACGCCCCCAAGCCTCAGGAGGCTCCTAAGCCGGCGGCGCAGGACGCTCCCGCTCCGCCCCGTCCGGGAATGCTCAAGCCTGACCCCAAACCCGCCGCCGAGAAGCCGCTGGATGCCCCCAAGCCTCCCCCTCTGCCGGCGCTGGACGCTCCCAAGCCGCCTCCACTGCCTTCCCTGGAGCTGCCCAAGCCCGCCGCCGAGAAGCCTCCACTGGACGCGCCCAAGCCGCCGCCGCTGCCCGTCAGCTTGAAGCCGGCTCAGGAGCAGCTGGATGCGCCCAAGCCACCGCCCCTGCCGGACCTGGACGCGCCCAAGCCCGTTCCGACAGGGGAGAAGCCCATGGAGCCGCCCAGGTCGCTCCCGCTGCCAGACCTGTCGAAGACCCCTCCGCCTCTGGATGCTCCCAGGCCGGGGCCTGTGGCTCTGGATGCTCCCGAGCCGCCTCCTCTGCCCTCCCTCGGCGAGCTTCCCAAGGAGACTGCGGTGAAGCCCGCCCCTCCCGAGCCCCCGAGGGTGGCCAGGAAAACCGAGGAGACGAAGCCCGAGGCGCCCAAAGCGCAGGCCGAGCCGGAGCCGGAGGGTCCGGCTGCCCCGCTGGGGCTGCCCGGACAGCCTCGCAGCGGTCCAATCGAGGCCGGTCGGCCGGCTGCTCCTCAGGAAGTCGCCCGCCAGGCCCAACAGGAGAAGGAGGTCGTGCAGCGCCAGGTGGACGAGAAGGTCGCGCCCGGACCGGCTGAGCCCCAGCGTGCCGCCACCTCAGCGGCGGCCGCTTCCATCGCGGCGCCTCTGACCTCCGAGCCGAAGTCGCGGCGTGACGATCCTCTGAGCATCGCTGCTACCCGCGAGGGCGAGGAGGGACCGCGAACGGGCAGTACAGGCCCGGTGCGGGCCCGGCCAGCCGGGGGAGGAGCCGGTCAGGAGCTGGCTCCCATCCGCAACGTGGCTGCGGCCCTGACGGGCTCGGTGGGCAAGCTGCACGAGGATGCCCCCGAGCGTCAGCGTGGCCAGGGAGGCCAGGGTCAGGGTGGACAGGGCGGCGGCGAGAGCGGCGGCGGCCAGGGTGGGCAGGGTGGCCAGGGGGGACAGCAGCAGCAACAGGGCGAGCGGCGGCAGCCCGAGCTCTTGCGGCCGCAACGCTACGTCGGCTCGGGTCGGGTGAACAGTGCCCCGGCAGAGCCTGGCTATGCGGCTCGCAATCTCGACCGCCATCGCCTTCCCGTCGAGGACTTGCCCGAGGGCGAAACGCCGCCGGTTCCCGAGTTGCTACGGCCTCGGACGACGGCCGCCCCGGCCCCGGAAGCCCCGGCTCCCTTGCCCCCTCCTCGGCCTAAGCCGACCGAGACCCAGCCGCTCGAGCCGCCCGCTCCGCGCAGCGGCTTTATGAGCGCCAGCCAGGGCCCGGCCGCCCACCTCATGCACGTGGGGCTTCCCGGGGAAGGGCGTGAGGTCAGCACGGTGGCCTTTGGCGAGCGTCACATCACCGACCTGTCCACGCGGGTGAGCGGCCAGCCTCCCCGCGGAACCTCCACGGGAGGGCGTCCGGTCACCTCCCACGTGCCAGTCTACAATCCGGTGTTGGATCACATGCACAGCCTGAAGGGCAGTTCCGCCAAGGCAGCCGTGGAGGAGATCGCGCCCATCAAGATGGCCCTCAGCGGCTCGGTGGGCACGTTGGACAGCACCACCGCCACCGGCTGGGCCTCGCGCGCTTTCGCGCCGCCCGAGCAGCCCCCGGAAGGAGAGAAGCGGGCTTTGCCCCAGAGTCGTTCCGAGAAAGCCTTCCTGCTCAGCATGCAGGACCCGTCCGGCGAGCAGCATCCGAAGAGTCACGCTGATTCGCTCCACGAGATGGGCGAGCGGAGCCACCTGGCGGGCACCATGTCGGCCCTGGTGCAGCCCGCCCTGCCGCGTCCAGAGCCGCTGCGTCCGAGCCAGACCCAGAGCCACGACAGCTCAGGACAGGCCCGCAGCGATCTGAGCGCCCAGCAGGTGATCAGCGAGGACAACCGCGAGCAGGGCGGCGGCGGGGGCGGTAGCCAGGGCGGCCAGCAGGGCCAGGGTCAGGGACGCGGCCAGAGCCAGGCCCCGCCCGCCAACAACGCGCCCGGGGGACTGACCGCCACCCAGCGGGCCAACCTGGCTGCGCTGCGCACCTCCACCGAGAACGAGATCTTCCGCATCAGCCTCAACCGCGCCACCGGACAGGCGGGACCGCCCACCCAGGCCCTCAACGAGCTGGCCTCACGGCACGCTACCCACTCCATCGAGGCCATCCTGAAGAAGGCCTACCGCGAGCAAGAGATGGGCGATCTGGATGAGGAGACGGCCGTCAACAGCCTGGGCCTGGTGCTCAAGATGGGAGGCGAGTTCACTTACGCCCACTCGGCCCGGGTGCTGGAATACTCCATGGAGCTTGCCGACGAGCTGGGGGTCACCGACCAGGAGACCCGCAAGCAGATCAAGTATGGGGCGATGCTCAAGGACATCGGCGAGATGGGCGTGCTGCTCGGCAAAGAGTCGGACCAAAAGCTCGAGAAGATGGGCGACTTCCTGGGCGGGCAGGACATGATCCGGGCCGGCCTCCTGCACGACATCGGCAAGGTGCGCATTCCGCCCGAGATCCTCTACAAGCCGGGGCGGCTGACCGAGGAAGAGTACAACATCATGAAGATGCACCCCATCTACGGCGAGCAGATCCTCTATCCCATCGCTTCGCTGCGCCACCTCTGCCCGGCCGTGCGCGGCCACCACGAGCGCTGGGACGGCAAGGGCTATCCCGATGGCCTGAAGGAGGAAGAGATTCCGTATCCGGCCCGCATCATCGCCGTGGCCGACGTGTTCGACGCCCTGGCCGCCGCCCGTCCTTACAAGCCGGGGATGGAGATCGAGAAGGTGCGCGGCATCCTGCTCGAGGGGCGGGGCACCCACTTTGACCCCGAGCTGCTCGACGGCTTCCTGCGAGTGCTCGATCGGCGCTATCCGGAGCTGGCTCGCAAGCGGGCCAGGCGAGCTCGGGAAGAAGGCAACGAATCGGTAACCCGGAGCTGAAAAAAATCTGAAATACTGGTCACCAGCAAAGCCAAGCGACCGTGTCCACCACGGTCAGGAAGGTGACCATACCATGATTTCCGCCCTGGCCACTTCCCCCGCGACCATGCCGCTCGCCGCCGCACGGCGCAAAGCCGCCCCCGAGAAGGCTCCGTCCGAGAGCTTCCAGCCCGAGGCGCCGGACGACAAGCTCAAGTGGTTCACCAAAGGCAACAAGGTCACCCCGCTCTATGACGCCAAGGTGACCCCCAAGAACAAGGAAGACGAGATCTTCCGCCAGGTGAAACTGGGCATCGACGCGGCCCGCAGCTCGATCCAGTTGGAGATGTTCGGCTTTGGGCAGATGGACATCGCCAAAGCGCTGGTGGCGGCTCAGAACGAGCGGGACGTCAAGGTTCAGGTGGTGCTCGACCCGGTCAACGAAGAGCTCGATTGGGAGCAGGAAAAGCAAGAGTGCGCCGACTACCTCATCGAGAACGGCGTGGACGTGAAGTGGTATCCCGTCAAGAAAGGCGGCGAGGGCGAGAACAAGTTCGACCAGATCAACCACGTCAAAATGCTCATCCTGGATGGCGACAAGGCCATCATCGGCGGCATGAATTGGGGCAGCCACTCGCCTCTCAACCACGACGTGGACGTGATGGTGGAGGGCCCGGCGGTGGACCGCATGGAAGCTCTCTTCGGCAAGGACTACCTCAAGAGCGGCGGTAAGAAGAAGGACCTGATCCCCATCGAGAAGACCCCCGAACACCCCGAGGGCGAGTCCTACGTAAGCCTCTGCACCACTTCCGATGACCCCAAGGACCGCAGCATCAAGGCTGCCCTGCACCGGGCCATCCGCGACGCCGAGAAGAGCATCCAGGTAGAGCTCTTCGTGCTGAGCGACTGGAGCATCACCAAAGCCCTCTGCGAGGCGGCAGAGCGGGACGTCAAGGTGCAGGTGCTGCTCAACCCGTTCGAGATCGAGGGCAAGAAGCTCAACGAGATCGCCGCTGAGAAACTTGAGAAGGCCGGGGTCGAGGTCAAGTGGTATCCCACCGACGAGCGCACCGGACGCAAGCTGCACGCCAAGCTCGGCATCTTCGACGGCAAGGAGGTCATTTTGGGCAGCGCCAACTGGTCGGGCGCCGGCATGACCTATAACCGCGAGGCCAACGTGGACGTCATCGATCCCAAGGTGGCCAAAGCTTTTGGCACGATGTTCAAGGACGACTGGAAGATCGGGCTGGCCGAGCCGGTCTACCCGCCAGCCAGGGAGAAATCAGGCGTGAAGGGGCGCGTGGCCTGAGCAGGGTTCCCACCCCCTTCTGGGAATAGTCTGTCCTCGTGAAGACTCACCGTCCCCGGTTGGCTCCGCCTTCCCTGAAGGAGCACCCGGGCCGCATCCTGGTCGCCTCTCCGGAGCTGGGCCGCGTGGCCGAGCTCATGCGCGAGCATGGCTTCGAGGTCGAGCTGGCCAGTCCCGAGGAGGCCGCGACGCGGGCTCAGAACTGCCTGCCTGCCAGCATCGTGCTGGCCTGGGACGGTAACCTGGCTCTGTGCCGCAGCCTGCGGGGCGATGAGCAGTTGGGCTCGATCCCCGTCCTGTTCTGGGCCTCTCAACCGCTCGCGGAAGAGGATCTGATCGCCGCCTTCGAGGCCGGGGCCCTGGACGTGGTGGGGCCGCAAAGCTCGCCGGCCGTGCTGGCGGCTCGCCTCAGCTCACTCGTGGGGCTGTGCCGCAGCCACCGGCGCACTCACGAACGATTGATCCGCGACGAGCTGACCGGAGTCTTCTCGCGCCGCTACCTGTTCGAGTCGCTGCGCCAGCATGTCAGCCGCTTCTCGCGGCCCGGCCCGCGCGCCCTGGCCTGTCTGATGGTGGAGGTGGACCACTTCGATCGTCTCAACGAGCGCCTGGGCAGCCGCGAGGGTGATCGCATCCTGCGGACGGTGGCCCAGCAGATCGTCGGCGTCACCCGCAAGGGCGACCTGGTCGCCCGATTCGGGGGCGAGGAGTTCGTGATCATCTTGCCCTCCACGGATGGAAACGGGGCCGTCAAAGTGGCCGAGAAGCTGCGCGCGGCCGTGGCCGAGCAGCGGGTGGGCAACCAGAAGGTGACCGTCAGCGTGGGCGCCTCGTGGTACGAGTACCCCACCGGCACCGACTGGAGCTCCGAGCTCGAGAACGACGCCGTCATCAGCATGCTGCTTTCCCGGGCCGAGGACTCGCTGCACAAGGCGCGCAGCGCCGGCACCAACCGGGTTTGCCTGCACGTGGAGTACCTCGACAAGGAGCGCCGCCGGCATCCCCGTCTGGGGCTCAGCCTGCCCACCGACATCGTCTCCCCTTCGGGCAAGAAGATCCGTCGCAACGCCGAGATCTCGCTGGGGGGGATGTCCTTTGCCAGCGACAAGGGCAGCGAGCTGAAGGTGGGGGATCGGGTGGACGTGGTGCTGCACCTGGATCCCCCCCTCAACCTGTCGGGCCAGATCGTGTGGGCCAGGGTGGGCGTGCGTTGCGGGCTGGCCTTTGGCGAGGTGGGCGACAGCGAGCACAACCGGCTGTGCGACTTTCTGGGCCATCGCACCAAGGTCAGCCAGCGCAAGGGGCGCTCCGTCCGGCCCTGAGCCACCGCTCGATGGACATCGCACTCGTCTCGGGGATATCGTGCCCGCCTCGGCGACGAGGTCCTTGATTCGCGCCAGGTGGAGCTCGACCGACGACCAGATCCGAACTTCCCACCACGCTTCCCGCATTGTCTGGCACTCCCCTGGCGGCGGTGCTGAGCTGCCCCCCCCGATCAACCAGGTCGGCCTCGCGGGCAACCAGGCTGGCGGCCCTGGTGCCATTGCCTGCTTGATGGTGGAGGTGGACCACTTTGACCGCCTCAACGAGCGTCTGGGGCCAACAGATCATTGCGGTCACCCGCCCCGTTTCGGGGGCGAGGAGTTCGTGATCATCTTGTCCTCCACCGACGGCAACGCTCCTTCTCCCAACTGGCATTGCGGCCAGGACAGAGTCGCAGCGGCCGGACTATTCTTGACTTGACGAACTAAACTAGACAAACTAACATATTTGGCATGGAAACTGTCAATGTTCATGAGGCCAAGACCCATCTTTCCGCCATGCTCGCAGAGGTCGAGAGCCAGGGCAAGTCGTTCGTGCTTTGCCGACACGGAAAGCCCGTGGCGGTGCTCGTGCCCTATCGAAAGAAAACCCGCCTCGAACCCCACCCGGTCATGAGTAGGATTGAGTTGCGCTATGATCCAACCGAGCCTTTGACGGAGGACGAGTGGCCGGCGGCGCTGTAATTCTTGATACCTGCGCATTGCTGTGGCTCGCCACTTCCGACAGGATGCTATCGGAAGTGGCGCGAGCGAGAATTGATGCAGCGCCAGTCGTGCATGTTTCAGCCATCTCGGGCTTTGAGATCGGAATGAAGCACCGGGAAGGCAAGCTCAGTCTTCCCGCCACTCCAAGCGAATGGTTCGAGGCGATTCTCGAGCATCACGGTCTCGAGGTCCTGGCGCTCGACCTGCCGGTCTGTATATTGTCGACACAACTTCCGCTCGTTCATCGTGATCCCTGTGACCGCCTCATCATTGCAACCGCGCTGGCACGAAGACTCCCCGTCGTGACTGGCGACGTCGTTTTCCAGCAATATGACGTGGAAGTGATTCGCTGAAGCAACCGACTTGTCAGCCCGTCACGCAGTTTGCCAGGCGCGTCGGGAGCCGGCGGTGGAGTGGGCCCCCGCCCGGGTGGCATCGAACTCGGTCCACCAGGGCCTGGCGCACCTCAGGCTGCGAGCCCCCATGGGCGCAGATCTCCGCCGTATACCGACCGCCAGGCCTCCACCGATCGCCGTACCGAGGCGAGCTCGGCGCCCGGCTCACTCATCAGCCGCTCGAAACGCTGCAGCGAACGCTTCAGCAGCTCAGGGTCGCGGGAATCGAACTTGAGCCAGCTCCGCCCCTGCTTGCCCAGGGTGGAGTGCTTGCTGGCGATAGAACTGGTATCCCTCTTGCTCGAGCTTTGCGGCCAACGAGTCGCCGGCATAGAATTTCGCCATTTGCTGGCAGGCCTCAACGTAGCTGAGCTTGACTTTGACCTCGCCGCATCCAGCCTCGACGGGCTGCTGGCCCACGAAGCTGTAAGCTCCGTACAGGCCGATCTCGCCCTGGGCATTGTAGTAGCGCCAGCCCTGGTCGGCCAGTTGTTGGAGGTCGCGGGCCAGGTCGGGCTTTTGGAGGGTTTCAGCGGGCTGGCCCGCCTTGAGCACCAGGGCGGCCTGAAGCTCTTCAGCTCCCTTGAGAGGCACCGCCACCATGCCCGGCAGGATCAGTTGGAGCACCTCGCGACCCAGCCGATTGGACACCTCCTCGAAGGAGGTGAGCTTCCTGACGCCCAGGCTGACGGGGCCGAGCTTGCGCTGGCCCAGGATCTCAACCCCATCTTCGATCAGCCTCTCGACCGATTGCCTGAGCAACGAGGCTGAGGGGCGCGGGCGGATCGGCTCAGAGGGATTGAGCGGGCTCAGCTGCACCTGGTAACATTCGCTCGAGGGGCGGTTGTTCCTCGGCTCCTGGCCGATCCAGCCCGACTGATGCCGGGCTAGCTTCGAGAAGGCCGACTATGACTGCCAGATCTGAAGGGACGCAGGAGCCGGGTCACCAGAGGCGAGACACCCCGTATGGATCAAAGGCCTGATCCACGCTCAAAATGGGAATGTCTTCGAGGGTCGCCTGCGCTACCAACAACCGGTCGAATGGATCGCGGTGATAGTCCGGTAGAGTCGCTACCTGAGCCGCGTGCGTATGCTCGACGGCATCGCCGATCAAGCTGGATGCCCGGCTCGAGAGCTTCTCCGGCTCGAACATCCACCACAGCAGAGCGTGAGTGTCCCAGCACTCTCATCCTTCGAACAAGCGCAAGAGCTCATCCGATAGCGGTGCGTTGAAGTCCTCGGCCACACGGCCCTGACCCCGGTAAGCTCCTGGTTTTCGCGCGGGACGGGCCTTGTGGACCGGCACCAACCGGGCCAGAGGGCGGCCAGCTTTGGCGATGATGATCTCCTCGCCGGCCGCGACCCTTTCAAGCAGACGAGACAGGTGGGTCTTGGCTTCGTGGACGTTGACTTGCACGGGTCCATTCTGAACTAGGTTCAGGACTAAGTCAATTTTGCGCGACTTTCATTCGCCTTTCAGGACCGCTAGCGGCGGGGTATGAGCCTACGAGCCCACGCCGTCAGACCGACGCGGCCATCCAGAATCTTGAGCCCGACGGTGGAGGCTCCCTTCAGGGGGTTATGGTAATTTCGGTGCCAGTCGTCCCCTGCTCGTTCATACCGTCAAGATCTGCTGCTGGAAGCGCCGGGTCGGTCGGCAGGGCCTCTAGATTGAAGCTCCCGGTATAGAGAAACTGGCTCTGATCGGGTGCCAGGGTCGTCAGGGTGACCTGATAGACGCCAGGCGGGAACTGATTGGCTTCGGCACGGCGGATGGAGAAAACGCCTGATCTCAGGGTAGGCAGGCCGGTGAGGGTCGTATTGCTCCCGAAGGTCTGGACAGCGGTCACGCCCGAGGGCGACCTGACGAGTAGAGTTTGCGGCTGGATGGGCCCCTCGAAGTAGTAGCTGAGGAGCAGGCTCACTCCGTCGCGATCGCGCTTTTGCACCGCCTGGCTGAGCTCGCCGCCAGGAGCGCTGGCCTGCTTGGGAATGAGCTTGCCCCCGGTGGCGTCAACGGGTTGACGCACCAACGGATGAAGAACCAGACACTCGCCCTGAAATGCCTCGACACCGCGGACGAAGCTGTCATAGCTGACCCAGGCGAACCCACCTTCCCCCCAGAGCCCGGGCGCCCAGCTGTTCATGATTCGGAAAGCCTGAAGCGAGTCATCGTAACCGACCACGGCCATCGCGTGGCCTCCGTCGCCAAAGCTCTCTTGCTGCCGATAGACCCCTGCCCGGTAACGAAAGAAGTCGGGTGCCAGGCTGGTAGAATACACCACTGCCCGATTCTCAGACACCTGACCCTTGATTTGATCGACCAGGCTGGAGCCCCCAGGAAGCATGGCATAACTGCCAGCGATGAATCGAAAATCCTGGGGAAGGGCCGTGTCAATGCTTAGAATCTGCTGACAGGCCAACTTCTCGTCCAGGTTCGGCAAGGGGTATGCGATTGAGGCTCGCGTGGGAGAGCCTTTCTCGACCAGTGTCTCGAGGTAGAGTGCCGGATTCGATCCGACGCAATCGTTGCTTCCCTGGAGCTGGAGAACCCGGCGGTAGAGCCAGGCTGGATTGGTCTGGTCCACCTCCTGGGAAGGGTCGATTCCGGCTTGTCGCGCCGCACTCTGGGTTCCGACCGCGTAACCGGCCGCTAAGGCCGCGCAAGAGCCTACTCGCCCCTGGTCCGCCGGCGGGGGGAGATTGCTGACCTGGGCTGAGGCTGGTAGCGCTCGGTCCTGGCGATCGACCAGGTCAAAATCCAGTTCCTTCGGGATGCTGGCTTCTTCCTCGGGGCTCAGGCCGATCGCTCCCGTGAAGAAGGCCGGTTCGACCGGGGCGGGTTGCCCGACGATGGGTGGATCTGCTCCGCCACAGCCTGGCGACAGGCAAACAATGGCTAAGAGAAGGATCAAATGGGCTCGCATGTGATCACCTCCAGATGAACTTCTTCAGAGACCGGGGCCAGCCCAATGTGGGTTCCAGTCTAAGCAGCTCGAACGGATTTCGGGAGAGAGAGACTCCATCTTTCGGCGAGCAAGGTTGAGGCGCTGCGGGGGCTCACCGGTTGCCTTTCGGGGAGCGAGGCGGAAGGACCTTTAAGCGGGAGACCCGCTGTCCTACCTAGGCCGAGGTTTACAGACACGCTCGTCCAGCGTGTAGTCACCGGCCTTCCGCGCTTTCTCTCGTTCGCGCTCAATGTGTCGAGCGCGTTGTCTACTCAGCTTGAACTCGGACTTTCTTCCCGTCCTTCTGTAACCCGAGTTGCTGGAACGGAGGCCTCATCTCTCCGTGAATTTGGGTTGTGTTCAGTGAAGTATCGGAGCCAGTCTACCAGTCAAGAGGAAGCTGGCTTGTCTCGTCCTGGTGCATGGGAGGCGCCTCGGCGCTAGAACTTGCGGGCCCAATCCCTGGGCCAGCGCTCCACCACCACCTTGGTCTGGGTGTAGAACTCCACCGCGTGGTGGCCCTGGGCGTGCAGGTCGCCAAAGAAGCTCTCCTTCCAGCCCGAGAAGGGGAAGAAGGCCATGGGGGCGGCCACGCCCACGTTCACGCCCAGGTTGCCCACCTCGGCCTCGTAGCGGAACTTGCGCGCGCTGGCACCGCTGGAGGTGAACAGGCAGGCCATGTTGCCGTAGGCTCCCCGGTTGATCAGCTCGATGGCCTCTTCGACCTTCTGAACGTGGATCAGCCCCAGCACCGGGCCGAAGATTTCGGTGCGGGCGATCTCGCCCTCGGGGGGCAGATCGGCCAGCACGGTGGGCTTGAGGAAGTTGCCCGGCCCGGGGGCCTGGCGGCCGTCTACCAGCAGCCGGGCACCCTCGTCCAGGCCCTTCTGGATCAGCCCCCGGATGCGGGTGCGGCTCTCGGGCGTGATCACCGGGCCCATCTGCACGCCCGGCTCGAGGCCATTGCCCACCACCCGACGGGCGGCCTCCTCGGCGATGGCTTCGGTGAAGCTCGCCGCTTCGCCCACGGTGATGGCCAGCGAGGCGGCCAGGCAGCGCTGGCCGGCGCAGCCGAAGGCGCTGTCGGCGGCGATCTTGAGGGTCATCTCGGGGTCGGCGTCGGGGAGCACGATGAGGGGATTCTTGGCGCCGCCCTGACACTGCACCCGCTTGCCGTGGGCGGCGGCCGTGGCGTAGACGTGGCGGGCCACGGTCGAGGAGCCCACGAAGCTGACGGCCCGAATGTCGGGGTGGGCCAGGATGGCGTCCACCGCCTCGCGCCCTCCGTGCACCAGGTTGACCACGCCCGGCGGGAGGCCGAGCCCGTCGAGCAGCTGGAAGACTCGCTGCATGGTCAGGGGAACCCGCTCCGAGGGCTTGAGCACCACGGTGTTGCCGCAGGCGATGGCATAGGGGAGGAACCAGAACGGGATCATGGCCGGGAAGTTGAAGGGCGCGATGATGGCGCAAACGCCCACGGGCTGGCGGATCATCAGCTCGTCGATGCCTCGCGCGATGTCCTCGGAGACCGCGCCCTGCATCAAGATGGGGATGCCGCAGGCGACCTCCACGTTCTCGATGGCCCGCCGCAGCTCGCCGCGCGACTCCTCCAGCGTCTTGCCGCACTCGCTGGTGATGATGCGGGCCAGCTCCTCGAAGCTCTCCTCGAGGGCGGCCTTGAGCTTGAAGAGAAACTGGATGCGCTCGCCGGCCGGCACCTGGCGCCACTCGCGGAAGGCCGAGCGGGCGGCCCGGGCGGCCTGGTCCACCAGGGCCGCGTCGCTCAGGGGCACGCTGGCCAGGACCTCGCCCGTGGCCGGGTTCTTGACCTCCTGGCAGGCTCCATTCGACTCCACCCAGCCGGCAGCGATATAGTTAGCCAGCGCTTTCAAAGGCAACCTCCGTCTCGAGCGCAGGTCCGCTCAGGTAGTCTCTCTGCTTTTTCCGTTTGACCTCGTACTCGGCCCGGGCCTGCTGCACCGACTCCAGGCTGCTCACCTCGGCCACGGGCACGTCCCACCACGACTCGAAGCCGCCCACCCGGGTGTCTCGGTGGGTGGGAACGAAGATGACCGTGGTGCGAGTGCTGGCCCGGGCCTGCTGCAGGGCTTGCTCGAGCTCTTCCAGGCTTCGGGCGCTGAGCGTGAGAGCGCCCAGGCTGCGGGCGTTGGCCTCCAGGTCCACCGGCAGGCTCTCCCCGTCGAGCTGGCCCGAGGCCGGGTTGCGGGCGCGGTAGAAAGTGCCAAAGCCCTGCGAGCCGACCGACTCGGACAATCCGCCGATGCTGGCAAAGCCGCCGTTGTCGAGCAGCACCACGATCAGCTTGAGGCCTTCCTGCACCGAAGTCACCAGCTCCTGGGCCATCATCAGGTAGGATCCGTCTCCCACCATCACATAGACATCGCGCTCGGGGTCGGCCATCTTCACGCCCAGCCCACCGGCGATCTCGTAGCCCATGCACGAGTAGCCGTACTCCATGTGGTAGCCCCGCGCCTCGCGCGTGCGCCACAGCTTGTGCAGATCGCCCGGCAGGCTGCCGGCGGCGCAAACCACCACGTCCTGGGGCCGCGAGAGCCGGTTGACCGCCCCCACCACCGCGCTCTGGGCCAGTCCCTCGGGAGCGCTCGCCTCATACAGCTGGCTCACTGTCCGGTCCCACTCGGCCGCCAGCTGGCGGTATTGGGCGCGGTAGCTCTCCTCCACCCGGTAGTCCCCGAGCAGCGCTCCTAGCTCCGAAAGGCTTTCCCGGGCATCGCCCACCACGGCCAGGGCGGCGTGCTTGAAGGCGTCCACTTCGGCCACGTTCAGGTTGATGAAGCCCACCTCGGGGTGCTGAAAAGCCGACTTGGAAGCAGTGGTAAAGTCGCTCCAGCGGGTGCCTACCCCGATCACCAGGTCGGCCTCGCGGGCAACCAGGTTGGCGGCCCGGGTGCCGGTGGCCCCGATGGCTCCCAGCGCGCAGGCGTGGTCGTAAGCCAGCGAGCCCTTGCCCGCCTGGGTCTCGCCCACGGGGATGCCAGTGCGCTCGGCCAGCTCGGCCAGGGCCCGCTCGGCGGCCGAGTAGAGCACGCCCCCACCGGCCACCAGCAGGGGTCTGCGCGCCCTGCGGATGAGCCGGGCGGCCTGCTCGAGCGAGCGCCGATCGGCCCGGGCCCGGGGGATACTCCAGACCCGCTTCGTAAAGAGCTGCTCGGGGTAGTCGTAGCTTTCGGTCTGCACGTCCTGGGGCAGGCAGAGCGTCACGGCGCCCGTGTCGGCGGGCGAGAGCAGAATCCGCATGGCCTCCATCAGGGCCGAGGGGAGCTGGTCGGGGCGCTGGATGCGGTCGAAGTAGCGCGACACGGGGCGGAAGCAGTCGTTGACGGTCAGGTCCAGGCTGGAGGGGATCTCGAGCTGCTGCAGCACGGGCGCCACGTTGCGCCGCGCAAAGGTGTCGGCCGGCAGGAGCAGGACGGGAATGCAGTTGATGGTGGCCCCGGCGGCGCCGGTGATCATGTTGGTGGCGCCCGGGCCCACCGACGTGGTGCAGGCCAGGATCTGAGTGCGGCGCTGGTGCTTGGCAAAGGCCGCGGCGGCGTGCACCATGGCCTGCTCGTTGCGGCTCTGGTAGTAGGTCAGCTCGGGATACTGCTGCAGGGCCTGGCCCACGCCGGCCAGGTTGCCGTGGCCGAAGATGCCGAAGCAGCCGGGCACGAAGCGGCGCTCGACGCCGTCGTGCGCGGAGTACTGGCGGGTGAGAAAGAGCACCAGCGCCTGGGCCATGGTGAGTCGCACGGTGGGCACCTCTCAGTTCTGGCTGGGTTTGGGAAACAGCCGCACGCTGCGCATGATTTTCTGGGCCCGCACGTCGGTCTGCACGTCGCGCAAGAGGTCGACCAGAATGCGGGCCCGCTCGGCCACGTCCACCTGCTCGAGCAGGCTCTGCTTCTGGTAGGGGCCGAGCAGGGGCAGGTTGGCCGCCAGCAGGTCCAGCAACTGGCCCGGATTGGAGTGCTTGCGCGAGAGCAAGACTTCGCCGGGGAACTCGGCCAGGGTGCGCAGCAAGGAGTCGAAGATGCGCAGGGTCTCGCCGAGATGCTCGTGCAGCCGAGCGGCGCTGATGGGGGTGAGAGAGTCAGGCAGAAGCTGGGCTTCGCAGATCCGGTAGGGGTTGTTCCTGACCTCGCGCCCCAGCCGCACCCGCGAGAGCCCCAAAAGGCGAATGTTGAAGCGCCCGTCGGGCAGCCGGTCGACCTTCTCGAGCTTGCCCATGCAGGCGACCGAGAAGACCTCGGGCGACTCGAAGTAGGTCTCCTCCCAGCCCTCTTTCAGCAGCACCACGCCGATGAGCCGCTCGCCCGTGGCCACGTCCTGCACCATCTGCCGGTAGCGCGGCTCGAAGACGTGCAGGGGATGGCGGGTGCCGGGAAACATGACCGCATTGGGCAGGGGAAAGAGGGGTAGACGTCCCGAGAACGTTTCCAGAGCGGGATCGCGCGTCATCAAACCAACTTCTCGCTGAGTCTCAGCTCACCTCTTGGAGCCCGCGCTTGCGCTCGGGCTCGGGCTGCACGGTCTCGAAACTGAGCGTGCCGAGCACCAGGTCGGCCAGGGGCAGCACCACGTTGTAGTTGATGCGCGAGCGATGATGGTGGCGCCGATGGTGCTCGGACAGGAAGCGGAACCAGGCGCTGTTGCGGAACCAGAACCTGTCCGGGCAGTGGATGGACCAGTGCAGCATCTCGTAGGCCAGCATGTAGAGGGCCGTACCCAGCGCGCATCCGAACGAGGCCCACGGCCCCCAGCCCAGGTAGACCAGTCCGAAGACAGGGAAGTGCAGCATCCAGACCAGGGGCATCGCCGAGGTCTCGAACAGGTGGTACTCCTCCAGGTCATCCTCGGCGGCGGTGAACTTGCCCGGCGCCCGCCGCTCGGCGTGGTGCTTGACGGCGTGCCGCTCGACGGCCACCGGCAGCCAGAGGGTGGTGTGCATGAAGTACTTGTGGATGAACCACTCGATGAAGCTTGCCAGCAGAAGCGAGAGGAGCAACCAGGCGAAGAATCCGAGCATTGCCGGGGGAGATTCTCGCGCGCGCCTGGCAACCCTGCCTCAACCGAGCAAGGGAGGCAACGCCCATCCAGCCAATGCTCCCTGGCGCGGGCTCAGCCTTGACTCTCGATTTAACTATGGAATAAACTATAGATATGTCGTCGGTTTACCTTCCTCCGGAGGTCAAATCGCGCCTGGCTCGAGCCGCGCAGCGTCGGGGCTTTGCGGTCGGGCGCGGACGCACATCGCAACTGGCCGATTACATCGCTTACCTGGTCGATCTGGACGAGCGTTACGGAGGAGCTCCGGGCAGGCTCTCCACTCTACCCCGGGCTCTGGGGCTTCTGGCCACAGGGCTCGAGCCGCCAGATGACGGCGAGGTGGCGGAGTTGCTGGCCGAGCGCAGGCTGAATTTTTGACGCCGCGCGTTCTTCTGGACACGAACGTGGTTCTGGATGTTCTCCTGGCCCGCGATCCCTGGCTGAACGATTCTCGGGCCCTGTGGGACGCGGTGGACCAGGGCTTGCTCAAAGCCTACCTGCCTGCTTCGGCCTTGACCGACATTTACTATGTCGCTCGGCGGCTGAGCACACGAGCCCGTGCCCGCGAGGCGGTTCAGGTTTGCCTGGACGCTTTCTCGCTGGGGGCCATCGACCGCTACGTTCTCGAGCGCGCTCAAGCCCTCTCCGGGCCCGACTATGAGGACGACGTGCTGATCGCTTGTGCCGAGCTGCTCGGATTGGATGGCATCGTCACTCGCGACGTGGCCGACTTTGCCTCAGCGGCATTGAGTGTGTGGACCCCTCGCGAGTTCCTGGATCGCCTCTTTGAGTCCTAGGTGCGGCCAGAATCGGCGTGGGTCAGGTCGTATCCGAGGGGTGCACGGCCTGAAGGCGGATAGTTGGGCTGACTCCGTCGAGCAGGTCGGGTCGCCGCGTGGTTGAAAGCACCTCAGAATGCCCCCGATCGAGACGCATCAACCGAAGCCCCGTGCCATTCTGGTCGGGGTCCCCCTGCCCTCGATGACGGACGAGGAAAACGAGGAATCCCTGACCGAGCTTGGTCGCCTGGCCAGGACTCTCGGTTATGAGGTCGTGAACCGCATCTCTCAGCGGCGCCAGTCTCTTAGCGGAGGCACGGTGCTGGGCGAGGGCAAGCTGCGGGAGCTGGCCTCCTTCACGGGCGGGCGGGGCCACGTGGAGCGCAAGCCCCAGGCCAGGAAGAGCAAGGCCGCCCAGCGTTGGGCCGAGCCTGACGACCACGCTCCGGTGCCGGCCGAGCCCGAGCTAGCCGATATCGATGTGGTCATCTTCGACTGCGAGCTCACCCCCTCCCAACTGGCCAACGTCCAGAACGCCACAGGGGTGCAAGTGCTGGATCGCACCGGCATCATCGTGGAGATCTTCAGCCGGCATGCGCGCACGCGCGAGGCCCGCCTGCAGGTGGAGATCGCCCGCCTGACCTATCTGGCGCCGCGGGTGCGTTTCGCGGGCCGAGGTCCGGCTGACCGCCAGGGAATGGCCGGCGAGAAGGCGCTGGAGCTCGACAAGCGCAAGATCCGCGACCGCATTTCCGAGTTGACCCAGGAGATCCAGGCCGTGCACAAGGAAGAGTCGGCGGGTCGGGCCCTGCGCGCCGAGCAGCCCTGCGTGGCGCTGGTGGGTTACACGAATGCCGGCAAGTCCTCGCTGATGCGCGCCTTGACCGGAAGCGAGGTGCTGGTGGCGGACAAGCTCTTCGCCACTCTGGATACCACGGTGCGAGCTCTGGCGCCGGCGACAATTCCCAGGATCTTGATCTCGGACACCGTCGGGTTCATCAAGCGGCTGCCGCACGATCTGGTGGCCTCCTTTCGCTCCACCCTGGAGGAGGCTCGCAACGCCTGGCTGCTGCTGTACGTGGTGGACGCCTCCGATCCGACATTCCGCTCGCAGTTGCAGGTGACCCGGGAAGTGCTGGAGGGGATCGATGTCTCGTCCATCCCCGCTCGCCTGGTTTTGAACAAGTGCGACAAGCTTTCCGCCGCGGAGCTGACCGAGCTGCGCGCCGAGTTCCCCGAGGCCTGGCTGCTCTCGGCCAAGAACCCTGGAGATGTAGCCGACCTGCGCTCGCGGCTGGTGAGTTTCTTCGAGCAGGACATGGTGGAGGAGGAGATCTTCATCCCCTACACCGAGCCCAGGAGAATAGGGCCGATCCGCAGCGGTTTTCGCGTGCTCAGCGAACGGAGCAACGAGTTGGGCACTTACCTGCTGGTGCGGGGCTACGAAGCGGATCTGAGGCGGGCCAGAGAGAGCTAAGTGCAAGGCCAAAGGCCTTGCGCTTTAAAGCTGCAACCGCTCGTAGCGCGGGATCAACCCCGCCAGCATGGTCTGCACCAGCCGCAGGTTCTCGCTGGGGATGTTGAACACCCCCGACACTGTGATGGCCAGCCCCGTCAGGGAGGGAGCCCCGCCCGCGGGCGCGGGGGCGGCAGGAGCGGCGGCTCGCTCGCCTGGCTGGCGGGCGATGGCAGCCAGGGCGCGCAGGTCTTTCTCGATGGCCGGATCGCGGCGCAGGGGACTGTCGCGGTCGTACATCGGCACGAAGCGGTGCTGGCGCGAGCGGAACACCATCAGCTCGTCGGCGTAGAGCGAGCCGCAGTGCAAGAACAGCTCGGGCTGGCCGGCCAGCAGGCGAGCCTCCTCGGGGCGGGGCAACCAGCGCACGAGCAGCGTCTCAGTCCCCTCCACCATCCGCGCAAAGAGGGGAGAGAGGCGGTCCTTGCCCCGGATGGCGCAGGCCTGGTTGGGCTCGAGGTGGAGCAGCCAGGGATTTTCCAGGGCCGCTCCCCGGCGAGAGGCATAGCCGCGGAATTCGCCCACCAGCTCGGCCAGGTTCTCAACCTGCAAGAGGTCGCGCAGGCTCGACTTGCGCTCTTCGGCAAAGTCCTGCCAGGCGCGCACCGAGTCGCCCAGCAGCCGGTCGAGCTGATCCTCGGGCAGCAGCATCAGGAAGCGGTGCTCGTCCATGGACAGATCGCTGCGGAAGGTGTCGTTCAAGCGCGCCACCTGGTCGGTCAGGCTGGCCATCAGGGCCGGGTCGGCGAGCCGGCGCGAGAGAGGCGACAGCGCCGCCTCCGAGCTCTGCAGCCAGTCGTCGAGCTCGGCCTGGATCTCTTCCAGCTCTTGCGGGTCGACCGTGCGCCCCTTCTTGCGCGCTTTGGCGCGCCGCTTCCCGCCCACCAGCCGGCATTGGGCCGTTTCCGGCAGGGGGGCCAGCTCCTCCAGGCTCAGGGCCGCCAGCGAGCGGGCCGCGGCCCGGGCGATTCCGGTCTTCTCGCTCTCCAGGAAGCGCGAAAGGGCATAGCTCACGGCCAGTTGCTGCTGGGGGGCATAGGCCACCAGATCGCTGCCCATCAACCGGGCCGCCTGCATGCGCACCACCGGGTCGTTGGAGTCGCTCAAGGCGAAGAGGCGGTCGAGCAAGAGCTCGCGGAACTTCTCGCGGTGGTAGTACTTGCGAAGGCCCGGCAGCTCGATCTCCTGGCACATCCGGTAGAGGATGGTCAGCACCGCGAAGTCCTCCATCTCGGCAAGGTCCAGGCTCTGCAGCAGAGGCTCGGCCAGCTCGAGCTCGACCCGGGCCTCGCCCTGACCGCTCAGAGCGTGCACCAGCGCGTTGCGGGTGGGCACGTCCACCACTCCCACCAGCAGAGCGCGCAGAGAGGGCGTGCGCAGCTTCTGGCGCAGCCGGGCCAGGTGCTGGGGATGCTGGGCCAGGTTGTACCACAGCCAGGGGCGGGTGAGGTGGGCCTCCAGGCCGTCATAGATGCGATCGAGCCGCTGCTGGCGCAGGCCCCGTTCTTCCGGCCGGCCTAGCAGAAAGTCATGGCTGGGCTCATACAGCCGGGCCGGGCAGCCGGTCAGGTCGGGAAACTCCACCACCTCGCCGGCCCACTCCTGCCCGTGCTCGGGGGGCTCGAGCAGCTCTTGCTCGGAGGCGAGCTTCTCCACGAACCGATAGTGGGCGTTGCCGCGCTGGTCGCGATACAGGGTCACGAAGTCCTTGCGCCAGCGCAGGTCGCTGGCCTGGACTTTCTCGGTGCGGGCCACCACCCGGCCCAGGAAGTTGTAGAGGTGGTAGCCGTCGATGAAGCTGAAGGCGCCTTTCAAGAGCTCGCGCGAGGCCGCGTCGGTGGCCCGGTGGGCCGAGTCGAGCTTGCGCCACTGCACCTTCTTGTCTTCCGAGCCGAAGCAGGCCATCAGGCCTGGACAGGCCCGGGCGAGCACCTCGAGATCGTGCTCGTGGAGGTAGTCGAGCACCGGCAGATGGGCCAGGATCTCCCCCGTGAAGGTGAGGCCACGCGAGCGCAGGGGCACGATCTCGGTGGGGGAGGTCACGCACAAGGTCAGCACCCCGGCCTGATCGGGCTCCAGGAAGCGGGCCACCAGCCCTCCCCGGGTCAGCCGCAGGAGCTGCATCAAGCCCTCCCAGAGCTGGCTCTGTCGCTCGGCCTCCAGGCGCAGCGGGCGAAGCTCGGCGTCGAAGGCCCCCGAGATGGCCACCATGCCGTAGAGCGAGGTGTCCAGGAAGCCGCGCTGGGGGGTAAGGCCCTCGATGTCCTCCTCGCTCAGGATGCCGGCCTCGAAGTCGACGTAGATGCCCAGCGCGGCCAGGGTGTCCGGCTGCACGGGGCGACCCAGGTTGGCCAGGTAGGTCTTGAGGGCCTCGTGCTCGTCGTTGGTCAGCACCTGGTCGGCTCCCACTCGCTGCATCAGGTGGGCCACCCGCGTGCGGGAGCGCTCGCTGCCGCTGTCTTCGGCCAGGTCGGCCAGGATGGTCAGGGCCGTTCTGCGTCCCACCGTGGACTGCAAAAAGGCGCAGGCCCGTTGCACCTGGTCTGGTTCGCCCAGCGGCGGACGGATCTCCCGCCACGGCTCGCTCTCCACCCCCAGGAAGGCGGCCGCCGCCTCGGCTGCGACGAGGCTGGTCTCCAGGGCCACCCCTCGTTCGATCAGCTCGTCGAGGTGCTCGCGCGTCAGTCGCTCGAGCCAGATGTCGGCCAGCAAAGTCATGGCGGCCAGCGTGTTGGGATTGATGGGACGGCCCACCCGGGTCAGATCGACGCCCAGGTCGGTCAGCACCGGGTTGGAGAAATCGTGGCTCTGGCTCAGTGTCTCCTGCATGACCGCGATCATGCTCTGGACGTGGGGCTCCTGTACCCGCCGGGCCAGCGAGGTCAGGCTGCGCAAGGCGGTGCGTCGATGGTGGATGGTGGCCTTGAGAAAGGCTACCATCTGCGAGACCGGCGGCACTTCCTCGAAGACCGCCCGCTGGCGGGCGAACTCGCGAAACCCGATGGGAGGCACCTCCAGGTCCATCTCCACCAGGTAGCGCATCTCGTTACCCTCGTGGCTGTAGACGAACTCCAGGGCCTGATCGGCCGGGGGAACGCGGCGGCGACTGGCGCGCACCAGGGTAAAGCTGGCATCGGGCGCGGCCTGGCCCAGCCGGGCCACGGTGAGCTGGAGTTTGCGGCTGCGTCCCGAGACCAGCACGGGAAAGGACAAAAGCAGGGCTTCTCGTCCGGCCACCTGGCCTCGCACCGAGTTGAGCGAGCCATCGAGCTGCCCGGGGACCACCAGCATGACATCAGGGGCGAAGGTGGGCTGCAGGTGGACCTGCCCGTCCTGCTGCAGAATGCGCAGGTGCCCATCGGTCGAGCTCAACTCGCTGGGGGTCTCGCCGCGGTCTTCCTCGGCCACCAACGCCGGCCGGCTGCCGCCCAGAAACAGGCGCAGACCGCGGCGAAAGCCGTCAAACATTGTGGCGGGCGGCGTGGTAGGAGGAGCGCACCAGCGGGCCTGACTCCACGTAGCGATACCCCATCCCGCGGGCCAGCCGCCCCAACTCCTCGAACTCCTCGGGGGTATAGTAACGCTCCACCGGCAGGTGCTTCATGGTCGGTCGCATGTACTGGCCGATGGTGAGGATGTCGCAACCTTGCTCGCGCACCTCGGAGAAGGTGGCCAGCAGCTCCTCCCAGCTCTCGCCCAAGCCCACCATCAGGCCGCTCTTGACCAGCATGGCCGGAAAATGCTCGTCTCGGAATTCGGCCGCGCGGCGCAGCACCTCAAGGCAGCGGGCATAGACGCCCCGCGAGCGCACCCGGCGGTACAGGGAGGGAACTGTCTCGGTGTTATGGTTGAGCACGTTGGGACGGGCCTCCAGGACGCGCTGGAGGGCCGGGAGATCGCCTCCGAAGTCGGGGATCAGCACCTCGATGCGGGTGGCCGGGTTGCGCCGCCGGATGGCCTGGATGGTCTCCACGAAGTGGCCCGCCCCGAAGTCGGGCAGGTCGTCGCGGTCCACCGAGGTCACCACGGCGTGCTCCAGGCCCATGGCCTCGATGGCCTCGGCCACGTGCTCGGGCTCTTGCGCGTCCAGCTCCTGCCCGGTCTTGCCCGTCTTGACGGCGCAGTAGCCGCAGGCGCGGGTGCAGGTGTCGCCCAGGATCATGAAGGTGGCGGTGCCCTCGCTCCAACACTCGTAGATGTTCGGACAGCGAGCTTCCTGGCAGACCGTGTTGAGGGTCAGCCGGCCCATCATTTCGCGGATGCGGGCGAAATCCTCGGTGGTGCGCAGGCGGATGCGCAGCCAGTCAGGCTTGGGAGGGCGCTCGTGCCACTCCGGATCGGAAGGCCGGGCCAGGCGCGGTTCGGGAGCGTCAGAAATGACGCGCAAAGGGACGAAAGTGTCGCTCACCCGGGCCTATTAGGTTCTGGCTTGACGGAACCCTGCTGGGTTAGAAGCCGAAGCCGCCGAAGCCGCCGCCAAAGCCACCAAAGCCGCCGTAGCCGCCGAAGCTGCCCCAGCCGAAACCGAGCTGGGCATTGGCGGAGAACATGTCTTGATACAGGTTCATGAAGGAGGCGTTGCCCAGGATGGCGCTCTGCACCCGGGAGTTGTCGGTCTGGAAGATGAATGGCTGCCCGAAGCCACCGGTCTGGAAGATGAAGGGCTGGCCGACAGGGCCTGTCTGGAAGGAGAAAGGTTGGCCGCCACCCCCGGTCTGGAAGGCGAAGGGCTGGCCGCCGCCGCCGGTCTGGAAGATGAAGGGCTGGCCGCCACCCCCGGTCTGGAAGGCAAAGGGCTGGCCGACGGGGCCGGTCTGGAAGGCAAAGGGCTGGCCACCACCGCCGGTCTGAAAGATGAACGGCTGATTGCTCTGGGGGGTGGTAAAGATGAAGCCCGGTCCGAATGCCATGCTCGTCCTCCTCTTCCTTGAGAGCATAAGTATAGCACAGCCGATGTTGCGGGTGTGTTAAAAAGTCGTAACTTCTGCAGGACGACTTTGGACCTTTTGCACAAAGATCTCTACAAACGTTCGATGCGCTCGTCGGAGAACAGCCAGAAGTAGACGCCCGTATAGAGCCCCAGGACGGCGAACAGGGCCAGGGCAAAGCCCATCTCGTAGCCCTCGGGAATCATGCGTTGAACAAAGTTCCCCGCCAGCGACAAGGCGATCAGGCCAAATCCGAAGAGCTTGAGGAGGCTGCAGACCGTGTCGCAGTGCTCGACGATCTGGTGGCGCAGGGGCCAGGGCAGCCAGAAACCGAGCAGGGCGGCTCCCAGAACCAGTTTCCCCTCCGGTCGGAGGACGGCTACCACGCAGAGCCCCACGAAAACCAGCGCCAGCAGGAACAGGCGCACCCGGTCGCCTCGGGTCGTATTCTTGCGCAGGGTCCTCCAGCGGCTCACTCCTGCCAATTCCTCAGCGATTGAGCCAGCTCCTGGGCCGTCTGGTAGCGCTCATCGGGTTTCTTGGCCATGGCCTTCAGGCAGATGGCCTCCAGCAGGGGTGGGACGTTGGGGTTGATGGAGCGGGGCGGCAGGGGTTGCTTGGTGAGAATGCCGGTCAAGAGCGCGTGCATCCCGCCGACGAAGGGCAACTCGCCGGTGAGCAGCTCGTACAAGATCACGCCCATGGCATAGAGATCGGTGCGCGCATCAGGCTTGCCCACCGTCTCGTCGATCTGCTCGGGGGCCATGTGGGTGGGAGTGCCCATGGCGTAACCTGACTGGGTCAGCTTGACGGCCGAGTCGGCCAGCTTGGCCAGGCCGAAGTCCATCTGGTGTATCTGTCGGGTTGCATCCAGCATCAGGTTGGCCGGCTTGCGGTCGCGGTGCCCGATGCCGGCCCCGTGCACCACCGCCAGAGCGTCACACACCTGGACCCCGATACGGCCGATCTCCGCCGGATCCATGGGCTTGGCCACGTCCTCCAGCGTCTCGCCCCGCACCAGCTCCATCACGATGTAGGCTGTAGGAGTGGTGCCCAGGTCGTAGATGGAGGTGACGTTGGGGTGCTGCAGCTTGGCCACCGCCCGGGCCTCCAGCATGAAACGCTTCAGGGCCTCTTCGTCGGTGACGATTTCGCGCGCGATGACCTTGACGGCCACGGGACGTTGCAGGCGCGTGTCGAAGCCGCGGAACACCGAGCCAAAGCCGCCCTCGCCCAGCTTCTCCTCGATCTTGTAAGGTCCGAGCATGCCTCCCACGGTTACCTCGAAAGTGGGGTCGGGGGCCAGCGGGGCCAGCACCTGGTCGCGTCGGCGCGCGAGCTGGGACTGGATGCGGGCCAGGGTCACGGGAAAGTCGACCGGCTTGGTGACGTAGTCGTTGGCTCCCATGTTGAGCGCCTCCACCACCATGTCGCTTTCGCCCACGGCGCTCACCATGATGATGGGCAGCTCGTGGGCCGGCTTGTTGTAGCGCACGGTGCGCAGCACGTCCAGGCCGCTGACCTCGGGCATCATGATGTCGAGCAAAATCAGATCGATGGGATGGTTGTCGACCAGCTCGAGGGCCTTCTTGCCGTCCTCGGCCATCAAGACCTGATAGCCCTTGCGCTCCAGGCGTCGCCCCAGAACCTCGCGGTTGTCGGGGTTGTCGTCTACCACCAGGAGCAATTCACGCTCGCTCATCAGTCCACCTTGTCCTTTCGGGAGAACATTGAGTTCATCAGCTTTACCAGCTCGCCCGGTTGAAAGCCTTTTCTCAGCACGGTCCGGTCCGACCCTTCCAGCTCTCGCAATTCTTCGGCCGAGAGATCCTTGGAGGTCACCACGATGACCGGGATCGCGGCCAGCTCCGGGTCCTCGCGCAGGCGCTGGGAGAGCTCGAATCCGTCCATCCGGGGCATCAGCAGGTCGGTCAGGATCAGCTCGCTCTTCTCTTCCTTGAGCCGCTCCAGGGCCTGCAGGCCGTCCTCGGCCTCGCGCACCCGCCAGCCCTCTAAAAGTCGCACCAGCAGCTCTCGGGCGGCCGGGTCGTCGTCCACCACCAGCGCGCTGCGCGCTGACGGCGCCAGTTGCGAGACCACCTTCAGCAGCTCATCCCGGTCCACCGGCTTGGTCAGGTAGCCGGCCGCACCCAGCGTCAGGGCCAGATCGCGGTCCACCCGGATAGAGACCAGCAGCACCGGCACGTCGGCCAGGATCGGGTCTTGCTTGAGGCTGGTGAGCACCTTCCAGCCGTCCACCCGGGGCATCAGGATGTCCAGGGTGATCAGGTGGGGGCGCACCTGGTGGGCCATATTCAGCCCCTCCGCCCCGCCCGGAGCGCAGTGGACCTCGTAGCCGGCCTTCTCCAGCGAGCGGGTCATAAGCTCGCGCGCGTCCGGATTGTCGTCGATGACCAGCACCCGGCGAGCTGCCCCGTCCATTGGAACCGGAGCGGTCGACTCGGCAGGCTTCTCTTCCCGAGGAATCTCGGTCGAATAGCGCGGCAGGCGCATGGTAAAGGTGGTTCCCTCGCCGGCCCGACTCAGCACGCTGACGTCTCCTCCGAGCAGGCGACAGAAGTTGCGCGTCAGCATCAGCCCCAACCCGGTGCCCCCGTACTTGCGGCTGGTCGTCTCATCGGCCTGGCTGAAAGCCTGAAACAGGCGCGAAAGCTGCTCGGGAGTCATCCCGATGCCGGTATCGGCCACCTCGAAGCTGAGCCACTCGGGCCCCTCGGTGCGGGCCCGCAGGGTCACCTTGCCCTGCTCGGTGAACTTGCTGGCGTTGGAGAGCAGGTTGAAAAGGCTCTGGCGCAGCTTGGTCAGGTCGCTGCGCATGCGCCCTAGATTGGCCTGGCGCTCCACCACCAGCTGGTTGCGGTTCTTGGCCACCAGCGGCTGCACCGTGGCCACCACGTTGTCGAGCACCGGGTCGAGCTCGAACATCTCCAGCGACAGCTCCATGCGCCCGGCTTCCACCTTCGAGAGGTCCAGGATGTCCGAGATCAGCGCCAGGAGGTGCCGGGCGGCTCCCAGGATCTTGTTCAGGTCCTGCACCACCGCCGTCTCGCCCCGGTCCTGGGCGTCTTCGAGCAACATCTCGCTGTAGCCCACCACTGCGTTGAGCGGAGTGCGCAACTCGTGGCTCATGGTGGCCAGGAAGGCGCTCTTGGCATCGCTGGCCGCCTGGGCCGCCTCGCGCTCGAGCTCGGCTTCCTGCGATCGCTTGCGCTCGGTGACGTCGCGCAGGCTGACCACGATTCCGTTCACCGAGGGGTCGTGACTGTGATCTTGCACGTTCAGCTCGAAGAACTTGTCGGGCTCGGACTGCAGGCGCACCTCCAGGCTGCCGCGCACCTGGCCGGTCCAGAGACGACGGTAACCCTCCCGGTCGGCGCTGACGAGCAGATCGTCGAGCTGGCTGGGAGCGTGGGGGATCAGCCGGGAGGTGTAGCTGAGGATCTTGCCCTCGCGGTCGAGCACGGCCAGCAGGGCCAGCGAGTTCTCCAGCAGCCAGTTGAAGTTCTCCTCGCGGGCCTTCAGCTCGCGCTGGGTCTCCCGCAGCCGCTCCTCGCGGCTGCCCAGCTGGCGGAAGAGGGCCAGGAACGAGCGGGCCAGCCGGCCCAGCTCGTCGGCGCGCCGGGTGGGGGCGCTCAGGGCCAGCCCGCCGTAGTCCCCTCGCCGGGCCGAATCGGCCGCTTCGGTCAGCTGGCTGACGCTCAGGCTGATGCGCAGGCCGATCAGGGCCACCACGGCCAGGGTCAGCAGCATCGACAGCGCGATCAGGCCCAGACCTTGCTTGATGAAGGGCACCAGGGGCGCCAGGATGGCCTCCTCGGGCAGGTTGCACACCACCGTCCAGCCGCTGAGGGGCGCTTGCTCCCAGTAGATGCGGCGCACCTCGTCGTCGATCGTGAGCCGGCCCGCGCCCGCCCCGGGCTGGACCAGCTTGCCCTCGGGCAGATCGGCCAGCATGGCTCCCGGGCTGGTCTTGCTCACCTGCAGGCGCTCGTCGGGGTGGGCGATCACCCGACCCGAGCGGCTCACCAGGTAGAAATAGCCATTGCCGTAGCCCAGCTCGCTCTGGGCGGCCACCACGGTCTCGCGGATCTGGTCCAGCGCCAGATCGGTTCCCGCCACGCCCACGAAGGCTCCCTTCGGGTCCAGGATGGCTCGGGTCAGGCTGACCATGGCGATGTTGGAGGCCCCCGCGTCGTAGTAGGGCTCGGTGATGTTGAGCTGGTTGGGTTTCTTGCGCGCGTCCTGGTACCACAGGAAGCTGTCCTCGTGGAAATCGTACTCCAGGTGGGCCTGAGCCGGCATGGAGTTGCGGTTGACCCACACGATCAGCGGCGCCCCGCTGGGCTCGCGTTTCTCCATGGCCAGGTAGATGCCGAAAGCGTCCTCGGTGGGGGTGTGGCTGAGCAGGGTGAGCAGGAAGGGGAAGGCGCGCGGGGCGGGATCGGCACCGTAAGGTGCCTGGAAGGCCACCAGGTCCTCGGTGAGCTGGCTGGCGGCCAGCAGGTAGTGATCCACCACCTCCCCCAGGCCCTCAACCTGGTGGCGAGCCTGCAGGTCGGCCTGGTTGACGAGCGTGCGCCGCTGGCCGTCGAGATCCACCGCCAGCACCACCAGCAGCACCAGGCAGGCCGTCATTCCCACCCGCGAGAAGAGCTTGAGGGCCAGCCCGCGCATCAGGCGCTCACCTGGCGCAGCCAGTCCACCAGCTCTTCGGTGGAGAATTGGCGCCGATCCACCAGCCGGGCCGTGTGGGCGTGGAGATACTCGCGCTCTTCGTCGGTCAGCTCCTTGGCCGTGACCACCACCACCGGCACCGAGGCCCAGCGCGGATTCTGATGCATGACGGCCAGCACCTCGAAACCGTCCACCTCGGGCATCATCAGGTCGAGCAGCACCAGCCGGGTGGGCTCGCCCTGCATGCGCTCGATGGCCTGGCGCCCGTTCTCGGCCGTTTCCACGGTCCAGCCTTCCTGGCTCAGGGTGCGCTGGAACAGCTCGCGGTTGTTGGGGTCGTCCTCCACCACCAGCACCCGCCCGGGGCCGGCCGGGCAGAGGCGCTGCAGCAGGGTGACCAGCCGGTCGCGCTGGATGGGCTTCTCGAGCTGCTCGGCGGCGCCCAGCGTCAGGCCCGGTCCGCGATCGCCGGCGAAGGTGACCAGCACCACCGGAATGCCGCACAGGTCGGGATCGGCTTTGAACTGCCCCAGCACCGTCCAGCCGTCCACCTCGGGCATCATCACGTCGAGCGTGATGGCATCGGGACGCCACTCGCGGGCCTTGCGCATGCCCTCGGGTCCGCCCGCGGCCGCGGCCACCTCGAACCCCTCCTTCTCCAGCGTGCGCCGCATCAGCTCGAGCACCTGGGGGTCGTCATCGATGACCAGCACTCGCGGCGTGCGGCGCGAGCGCTCCTGGTTGCCGCCCACCTTCTGCACCTCGCCCACCATGGACGAGTGCAGGGGAAGCTCGATGGTGAAGGTGGACCCGGCGTCGGGAGTGCTCTGTACGAACACCTCGCCCCCGATCAGCTCCACGATGCGTCGGGTGAGCAAGAGGCCCAACCCGGTGCCGCCGTACTTGCGCGTGGCCGAGGAATCGCCCTGGCTGAAGGGTGCCCAGAGGCGCTCGAGCTGCTCGGGCTTGATCCCGATCCCGCTATCCTCCACCTCCACCGACACGCGTCCGTAAGCTTCCTGGGCCCGCACCTCGATGTGTCCCTCGTGGGTGAACTTGCAGGCGTTGTCCAGAATGGCCAGCAGGCACTGGCGCACGCGGCTTTTGTCCGAGTAGAGGAGGATCGGCTCCTCGGGCACCTTCACCCGCAGCTCGACGCCGCTCTCACGGCGGCCCTCCACCTCGCGCACCAGCTCGCGGATCAGGGTCTGCAGCTCGAAGGTCTCGGGATAGACCGGCATCTTGCCGGCATCGATCTTGGACAGGTCCAGGATGTCGTTGATGAGCGTGAGCAGGTTCTTGCCCGAGGTGTGGATGCGCTCGAGGTCGGGCAGGAAGTCCTCGAGTCCCGAGTCGGGCGCCTCCTCGATCAGAATTTCGCTGTAGCCGATGATGGCGTTCAGGGGGGTGCGCAGCTCGTGGCTCATGTTCGCCAGGAAGGCGCTCTTGGCCCGGTTGGCGGCTTCGGCGGCGTCGACCTCGAGCTGCAACTGGCGCGCCCGCTCGCGCTCGGTCACGTCGCGCAGCCCGACCAGCACGCTCTCTCCTTCGGTGTGGCGCAGGATGGTGACCTCGACCTGGCGCGTCTGCCCCTCGGCGTCCTGCACCCGCACCTCGAAGGGAAGGCGCCCCGCCAGCGAGGGGTCGCTCAGGGCCCGCTCGAGACGGTCGTGGTCGCGCGAGTCCACCAGCGAGCTGAGGGGCTTGCCCAGCAGCGCCTCGGGGTCGTGGCCCAGGTCGCGCTTGAGGGCCGGGCTGACGTAGAGGCAGTTGAGCTGGGCGTCGAGCCGCATCAGGATGTCGGTCGCATTCTCGACCAGGGCCCGGATGCGTCGCTCGTTCAGCTCCAGGGCGGTGCCCAGGTCGATGAGCTGCTTCTCGCGCTCGTGCACCTGGGTGATCATCTCTTCGAACCCCCGGGCCAGCGTGCCGAATTCGTCGCGCCGGCGAGACAGCTCGTGCAGCTCGCGGCCCGGCTCTTGCCCCTGCTCGGCCCGGTCGATGGCCTTGAGCAGGATGGGGATCGGGCGCAGCAGCCGGTTGGTCACCAGGCCCAGAGCCGCCAGCATGACCACCATGGTGGCCAGGAAGACTCCCACGTCATTTTGCAGGATCCGCTCCACCGGGGCCATGACCGAGGCCCGCGAGACCTGCAAGATGACCAGAAAACCGCTCTCGGAGCAGGTGGCAAAGTAATACTGCCAGGCTCCAGCCTTGACCCGGTCCGCGCCCGAGTGAGCGTCGAGGTGGGCGTCCAGGATTTCCCGCCCTTCCGGCAGCTGGCTGACGTTCTGGCCCGGCCGGTCAGGCCCCGGAAGCTTGTTGGGGTCGGGATGGAGCAGGAAGTAGCCGGCCCCGTTGGCCAGCCAGGGAATGTCCTGCTCGCGGAGCGAGCAGCGGCTCAGGATGGGTTGCAGCCCTTCCACCCGCACGTCGGTGGCGGCTACCCCGAGGATGCTCTTGCCATCTTGCGAGATGGTCGCCTGGGCCATGCGCACGATCACCGAGCCCTGCTCGAAGACCGGTTCGCGCAGGAAGATGGCACCGCGCTTCTCGACCGCCCCCAGGTACCAGTCCTCCAGGCGGGCGTCGTAGGGCTCCACCTTCGTGTGGGCAGCCCGCAGCATCGTGCCGTCGGCTCCCGCAAAGAGCACTCCTGCCGTCAGCTCGGGCGAGGAGCGAGACAAGAGGCCATCGAGCAGGGTCTGCACCTGGCCCAGGTCTCCCCCCGAGGCGCCCACCTCAGCCGCGATGGCCCGGGTGATGGCTCCCTGGCCGTAGAGGGTCAGGTCAATGGCCTGGGCCGTGGTGCGCACCTCTCGGATGCCCTCTCCCCGGGTCAGCTGGTCGAGCACGTCGGAGACGTTCTTCAGCCCCTGGGTCAACGTCAGCAGCAACACCAGGGCGGTGGCCGCCCCGACCGAGAGCTGCAGGGCAAGCGCGATGCGTCGGACGCGGAACATCCGGCTCAGCGTTGGAGCAGAGCCTCCATCTTGGCTAACAGGCTGGCCAGATCCACCGGCTTGGTATCGTAGTCATCACAGCCTGCCTCCATTGCTTTCTCGCGATCCCC
>BTUM01000092.1:0-29677 GCA_045863235.1 Candidatus Xenobia bacterium
ACGACCGGTGGGACGACGACCGGTGGGACGACGACCGGTGGGACGACGACCGGTGGGACGACCACCGGTGGGACGACGACCGGCGGAAGCACCACCGGGACGACGACCGGCGGGTCTACCACTGGCGGAGCGGGCGAGCCCCCCAAGGAGCCGATCCTGGCCAACTTCACCCGCTACACCGATGGTCTTTACACCGTCGACGTGGTGGGCCTCTTGAGCACCGAGCAGAAGAAGACCGAGGAAGAAGTGGCCAAGCTGGTCGCTGACGCCATCGGTGGTCTGGACGAGAAGATCATTCTGGCCCAGATGCGTGAAGCTGCAGGGGATGAGGGAAAGCAGAAGGGCAAGAAGTACAAAGTGGACGTGCAGGACCCGGCCCAACTGCTGCCCGTGGTGGAGCAGGCGCGGGTGATGTACTGGCACGAAGAGTAAGGTCAGGATCACCTGCCGGTTGATGGCCTGCTGTGAAAGCAGGCTTTCTTCTTTTCTGGGCGCGCGACACGACAGGGCTGGTTGGTTGGAGCACCTGCCATGCCATAACCGTGAGCGCCTCGCCTCACTTCACAGGCAAACCTTACGAACGCGCTGGAGTTCCGGCGGGGGTAAACCTGGGCTTCAGTAACGGTCGTTGCGCAGATAAATCTTGCGGGTGAGCGAGAAGCTTTCGGGCGGAGCGCCTTCGGGGGCGGGCGCCTCGGCCGAAAGGCTGACCGTGTGCGGAACCCGGGTCAGGTCCACGTCGAAGGTCTTCAGGATACCGAGCAGACGCTCTTCCCCGCGCGGATTGTCGGTGATCAGGGTCAACTCGTCCAGGGTCGGCTTGAAGGATTCGTCGATGTCGGGACGTCGGCCCACGGGGTAGCCGGGGGGCCAGACCAGACGGTAGAGCTTGCCGGAATCCACGCGCCACCAGTAGATAACCAGCTGGTCGCTCCAGGTCTGCTGTCCGACCGTGTCGACCCCGGTGAAGGCTTGAATGGCGAGAATCAACGTCCCGCCGGGAGGCGGGGCCCCGGTTGTCGGATAGCGGGTAATCCCCGCGGCCGGTGCCGTGGCGAGATCGGCGCAGACCTTCTGCATGGCCATCAGGGCCACTTGCTGGATCTCGATCTGCTGCGAGCCGCGAACCGCTCCTCTGCCCATCGGTACGACCACCTGGATGATCAGGGTGAGAATCAAGAGCAGCAGGACGCAGCCCACCATGATCTCGATGAGAGTGAAACCTCTCGTTCTCGAGCCGCAAACCCTGTGGTGTCGGAGGGAACCTCCGCCACCACAAGATGTTGTAGGCGGCCGGACTTCCAGGTTTCCGGCTGAGCTCTTAGCGGCGAACATTGGTCCTGGCCATCTCACGCACGAGCACGTGATCCATGTTGCGGTCCTTCCAGCGCACCGTCACCTTGATTCGCTTGATCATCGTGGGATCCACCCCGACCGGTCCGGTCATGTCAAAGATCTCCACGCTGGGCTCGAACTCGGTGCCCCGCCCGGGAACCTTGGGGAGGACCTGCGGCGGCCCGGGCCTGAGGTCTTTGAAACTGACCACCATGTACTCCTCCAGCACCGAGTCGGCCACGGCATCGGCCTGCAGCTTCTGGCCCGAGACCCGCAGGGTGGCCATGGAGCGGGGGAAGAGGTTGAAGATCAGCACCACGGTCAAAGAGAGCAGGAAGACTGCCAGAACCGACTCGGCTATGCTGACCGCATGATTTCGTCTCACAGGCTTTGCACCACCTCAACCATGGGAAGCAGAGTGGCCAGGGCCACGATGGCGGCTGCCACACCCATCAGCATCATCAACAGGGGCTCCAGGGCGGCCGCCGCCATCTCGAGCGCCGCCTCCAGCTCGAGCTGATACATCCGAGAGAGCCACTGGAGAGTTTCGGGCACGCTGCCCGATTCCTCGCCCGCCCTGAGCACCAGTAAGAACCCGCGTGGGAAAAATTCCGTGAGCCCAAGGCTCTGCTGCAGGTTGCGACCATCCTTGGCGGCCTCGATCGTCTTGGGAATGGCCTGCTCGAGGACCGGGTTGCCAGAGGCTGCCGCCGCGTTGGGAAGCGCTTCCAATAGCCCCAGCCCGACTCTGATCTGCACCGCCAGGGCTTCGCCGAAGTGAGCGGCCCCCATCAACCGGATCAGGTGGCCGATCTTGGGGATGCGCATCAACAGGCGATAAAGAAGGAGCTTGCCAGCTGGCGTCCGCAGATAGGCCAGCAAGAAAGGCCCTCCGAGCAGGGGGATGGCCGCCATCACCAGGATGACCCGGATGTCAGTCAGGGCAAACACCAAGCGGGTGATCATGGGGGGCTGTGTGCCCAGTTGAGCCAGCAGGTCGAGTTGGCCCTTCAACAGGATCGGGGCTCCCACCATCATCATCACCAGGCAGATGCCGAACAAGAGCAGTGGGTAAGTCAGCACCGAGAGCAGCTTCATGCGCATGGCCCGCTGGCTCTCCTCGTAGTCGGCCAGTTGCTGCAAGACCTGCACGAGTTGCCCGGTGGCCTCACCCACCTTGACCAGGCGGAGCTGGAAACTGGTAAAGGAGGGCGAGCTGCGAGACAGGGCTTGCGAGAGCGGCATGCCGGCGTCGACGATCGAGCGGGTAAGCAGGCACACCTCGGCAGCTTTCTTCTCCTCAGACTGCTTGGCTAGAACCGAGAGAGCCCGGCCGATGGGGATTCCCGCCGCCATGAGAGTGGCCAGGGAGCGCAGCAAGATGACCATGGCCCGGCCCGAGAGCCGAGGTCCGGTGCTAGACCCCGGCGGGGGATCGGCCGAGGGTTGGGAGGGGGTCGAGCGAGTGGGAGACGAGGTCTCTCGCACACGAACCGGCTCGGAGCGGGCCCGAGCCGCTGGTGGACCCGGGCTAGCTGGCTCGTCCAGACGTTGCTCGAGCTTGCGAGCATACTCGCTCAGGCGCTCGGCATCCTGGCGCGTGAAAGACACTGTGGCCATGCGGTGATCAGCGTAGAGAATCCCTCGCACCTGACCGTCCCGGCCCAGCAAGGGGACGCAGAGGACGGCTCGCACGTCCGAAAGGAGCAAGCTGGAGCTTTCCAGCAGCTTGGGGTCGCGGCGGGCGTCGGAGCTGAGAAGCGTCTGGCGTGATTCGACCACCTTGTCCACCACGGTCATGCTGATAGGGGCGTGGCTGCTGTTGGTGTCGACTCCCCGAGTGGCCCAGGCGGTGAACGGCTCGTCGGGCGATTCGCGGAAAAGCACAAGCAGTCGCTCGGCCTTGAGATGACTGCGCATGAAGGCCAGGGCTTCATCGAAGAGTTGGCTCAATCCCGATTCGCTTACCTGGGGCAGCCGCTCACCCCTTTCCCCACCGTCTCAGAGCAAGGCTCAGAGCCTGACCTGCTTCTTCTACATCGGCGAAGCGGTCTCCCGGTTGCTTGGCCAGCATTCGAGCTAAAACTCCATCCACTTCAGGCGGAACACCTTCTCGCAGCTCGGAAGGCGGCTGAGGAGTGTCTGAGATCTGCATGAAGAGCACCTGCATCGGGTCCTCCGCATTGAAAGTTCGCTGGCCGGTGATCATCTCGTGCACGATCAGCCCCAGGGCATACTGGTCGCTGGCTGGCTCGTAAACGCTTCCTCCCCGGACTTGCTCGGGAGCCATGTAAGCCGGCGTGCCCAGAGCGGTCCCGGTGAGAGTGACGCGGTCAAGGTGCGAGCTGCGCGCGAGACCGAAGTCGAGCACTTTCACGTCGCCTCGGGAAGTGATCATGATGTTTTCCGGTTTGAGATCGCGATGCACGACGCCCCGGGCGTGGGCGTACGAGACGGCTGAGAACAAAGGTCCACAGATGCGGTAGATCTCGGCCGGCGTAAGCAGCTTCTGGCGCATGAGCTTGGCCATGGTCTCGCCATCCACATACTCCATCACGAGGAATTTACGCCCATCTTTGTCGCCGTAGTCGTAGAGGCGAACGATGTTCTTGTGCAGCAGGTTGAGGCACACCTTGACCTCGCGCTGAAAGCGAGCCTCGTACTCCTCGTTGTGGTCGAGCTCGGCCTGAAGCACCTTGATGGCGACCGCCTTGGAGTCGTCCAGCGTCTCCTCGGGTACGGCGTAGTAGACCCGGGCCATGCCGCCGCCCCCGAGCTCTCGGATCAGCCGGTAGCCACCCAGAGTCGGGCTGACCTGGGTGAACTCGGTGGTGGCGATGATATCGTCGAGCTGTTTGACCCGCTTCATGGCTCGCCGGGCCCGAAGATAATGCCAGAACCCCAGGCCACCCAGTCCGAGCACCGGCAGGCTGGCATAGAACACCCAGCGATTGCGCTGCCAGTGACCTTGCAGGCTGGAGGGCTTGAGGTAGATGACCCCCTCGACCGGATAAGTGTAGGTGCGCCCGGTGGCTGCGGCGACCCCGAAGGTCGTCCGAGCGCTGACGCTGACGTTTTGAGTCGCGTAGCCCTCTCGCTTGAAGCTGAGCTCGATCTGGCCATCTCCGAAGGGCTCGAGATCGAGCAGCAGCGGCTTGTTGGCCTGGCCCACGAAGCCATACTGGTGCCACACTCCGGCATCGGTCGGCTCGACCCGGAAGATCACCTTGACTTTTGGGTCTGGCTTCCCGTTCTGAGCGCTGACCGGCAAACCGGCCAGCACCACCAGGACGAGAATCAGGACTGCTCGCCACCCGCTCACGATCGATTGATTCGTGGCAACCTTGCCCGAGGCCCTGCCTGGATGCAACCGGTGTGCAACGGGTGCGGTCTAATTTTCGCCCATGAAAACCGTCACCCGAGCCCTTCGCTGGGCCAGTCTCACTTCCGGTCAAGAGACCGTTCCCATCGCCACGACTCCGCGCGAGGCCATCTACGAGCGCGACCGCATGGTGTTGTACCGCTATCGTCAGGACAACCCTACCCAGAAAGTCCCGATTCTCCTGATCTACTCTCTGATCAACCGGCCCAGCGTGCTCGACCTGCGACCCGGTCGCAGCGTGGTGCAGAACCTCTTGGCCCAGGGGTTCGAGGTGTATTTGCTGGACTGGGGTATCCCCAACGCCCTGGACCAGTTCTTCGATCTCGATGCCTACGTCAACTTGCTGCTGCGCGCCGCGGTTCGCGAGGTTTGCCTGCACGCCGAGGTGCCGCAGATTACCCTGCTGGGCTACTGTATGGGCGGTACGCTGACGGGAATGTATACCGCCCTGCACCCTGAGCGGGTAGCCAACCTGGTGCTCCTGGGCGCGCCCTTCTCTTTCCGCAGCGAGCAGCTTCTCTATCGCTGGGGCACCGACCCCAAGGTGCTCGACCCGCAGAAGGTGCACGAGGCGTTCGGCAACGCCCCGCCCTGGGCGTTCGAGGGCTTCTCGCTGCTGACGCTCGACTCCAAGCCGGCCAAACTGCACGGACTCTACCAGAACCTGGACGACCCTGCCTTCCTGGAGAGCTACCTGGCCATGGAGCAGTGGGTGTCGGACAACATCCCGATGCCCGGAGCGATATACTCCGAGTTCATTCGAACCTGTTTCCACGAGAACCGCCTCTTCCGGGGGAAGCTCAAGATCGCTGGAAAGACGGTCAACCTCAGCCGCATCAAGTGCCCGACTCTGATCCTGGCGGGTGAGAAAGATCACCTGGTGCCGCCCGAGACCACCTGCCGCCTGACCGAGCTCGTGCCTCAAGCCGAAACCATCGTGTTCCCGTCCGGGCATATCGGGCTGTCGGTTTCGGGCGGCTCCCAGAAGAAACTGTGGCCCCAGGTTGGCAACTGGCTTTCGCTGCAACAGCCTTGCAACGAGCCGGAGCTAATCTCCAGCCAGACAACGGAGGACTGATAGATGACTAGCAAGACCGAAGAGAATACCTTCGAGAACCTGGCCGACCAATGGCGCCAGATGTGGCTCGACAACTGGGCCAGCGTCACTCGCACCACGGTCGATTCAGATAGCTTCAAGAATGCCAACGCGGCCGCTTTCAACTGGACCCTGGCGGGCCAGAAGATGTGGCGCGATGCGATGGGGCAGGCCCTGGAGAGCATGGATCTTCCGCGCCGCAGCGACCTGGCCCGCCTCTCGCGCCAGATCGCGGCCCTCGAGGCTCGAGTGCTGGATATGCAAGAAGAGCTGGCTCAGACCCGTAAGGCCGCCGCTCGACCCGAGCCCAAACCCAAAGCCCAACCCAAGACTCAGCCCAAGACGGCGCCTGCCAAGGCCGCCAATCAGAAAGGAAAATCCAAATGAGCAACGCGACCCAAGAGCTGAAACAATTCAACGAGGCCATGATGCAGACCACGATGCAGGCCGTTTCCACCGCCCTCTGGGCCCAGGAGCAGGCTGACCACCTCGTGCGCGCCTGCCTCGACAGCCAGAAGTCCACTCGCGAAGAGGGCAAGAAGCTGGCTGAGAAGATGGCCGAGCAGGTCAAAGCCAACCAGGAGAACCTGCAGCGCTTCATCCACAGCTCGGTGAGCCTGTCTTTGGCCTCGATGCGCATCCCGCAGCCGGGTCAGGTGGAAGAGCTGAACCGCAAGGTGGAGGCTCTCACCAAGGAACTGGAAGCCATCAAGAAGACGAAGTAACGTTCCTCAGAACCCTTTGGCCCGACGCGCGCTGGGCGCGCTTGAGATAGATTGTCCGCTTGAGATAGATTGTCCCCTTGCCCCGCCCGGGTGTTCCTCCACAAGCCTGGTGCGGGGCTCTCCTTTTCCCCTCAGCTGGCTCGGACCGTGGCGGCCGGCTCTCCGACCTCGGCCGCCTCGACCTCAGCCTCGACTTTGCCTCCGGCCCTGGCCTCGACCTCAGCCTCGACCTCGCCCCTGGCCTCGACCTCGGCCTCGAGCCCGACCTGCACGTGGTTGCGACCCGAGCGCTTGGCGCGGTAGAGGGCCTCGTCGGCCACCTTGATCACCTCATTGCCATCCCGGCCGTGATAAGGGAAGGCTGCCACCCCGATGGACAGGCTGATGGGCCCGACCGGACGCCCGCCCGAGCTGACGTTCAAGCCCTGAGCGGCGGCGCGCAGCTTTTCGGCCCGCTCCCGAGCCACCTCCAGGCTGGCTCCCGGAAGCAGCACGGCGAACTCCTCGCCGCCAAAGCGGCAGGGAATGTCTTCGGCTCGCACGCTGTTCTTGAGCAACACCCCCAGAGCTTGCAGCACTGCATCTCCGGCCTCGTGGCCGAAATTGTCGTTGAACTGCTTGAAATGGTCGATGTCGATCATCAGCACGCCCATCGGCTGGTCGTTGCGCATGGAGCGGTGGAGCTCGCGGTCGAGCGACGCTTCCAGGTAGCGGCGGTTGAACAGGCCCGTAAGGCCGTCACGGATGGACTGGTTGCGCAACGTCTCGCGCAACCTGAGGTTGGCCAGGGCCAGCGAAAGTTGCTCGCTGACGGTGACGGCCAGTTGCTCGTCGATCACGGCTCCTTCCAGGCACAGCACGCCCAGGGCTTCGCTCTGAGCCACCAGCGGGATGCACAGCTCGTTTCCCGGCTGCTTGTCTTCGTGATAATGATGGCAGTGCAGGGCTCCGGGCTCGACGGCCGAGTGGGCCCGCCCGCGGCGCAGGGCCCAGCAGTCCTCCGGGCTGAACATGCGCTCGCTCCTGGGCTCTCCCCAGCTGGTGACGGCCTCCAACAGCGTGCGCGAGGGGGTGGTGAGGAGCAGCGTGCCGCAGGTGTCGGGAAAGACCCGCTCGCCAAAGCTGGCCACCACCTGGTAAGCTTCCTCGGCGCGAACGGCGGTCTGCAAGAGCTCGGTGAGCTTGCTCATCTCCTCGATCTCCATATTCTTGCGCCGCAAAGCCTCGACCCGGTCAGCCAGCATGGCGTTGGTGGCCCTCAGCGCTTCCTCGGCGTTGAAGCGCAGCTCGCGGCCCAGTTGCAGTTGCTCGGCCATGCGGTTGAAGGCTCGTCCGAGCTGTCCGATCTCGTCGCTGGAGCTGATCTCCACCCGGTAATCGAGCCTGCCCTCGCCGATCTCCGTAATGCCGGCTACCAGGCGCTGCAACGGGATCGTCAGGTCGTTCACAACGGCCCGGCCCATCGTGTAGATCATCAAGATGGCCACCAGGGCTTCCACTCCGAGAGTGACATAGGTCTGGTTCTTGCGGCTGTCAACTTGCTTTCGTAGCAAGCGTAACTCGGCTTGCTGCCCGATGCGCAGGGCATTCACCGATTCGTAGAAGCGGTCGAGCACCTGGCGATCCTGGTTGTCCACCAGCAGTTTGGCGATGTCTCCGTGGCCTTTCTCCCGAGCGATCTGCATGATCTGGGTCAGGCGGCTCATTCGCTCGGTGCAGTAACGGCGCAGGGCGGGAAGTTGGACCAGCAGATGCTCCTCCGTGCCCAGAGCCCCCTCCACCTCCTCCAGAGCATACTTCTGCTCTGGCTCGGTGGACTCGAACTTGCGTAAAGCTTGAGGATCTCCGGTCAGGGCATAGGTCAGGGCGGCCGACTCGGCCCTCGTCAGGCTGGCTTCCAGGTCGATCATGGCGCGCAGAAGTTGCTCGCCAGCAGCCACCCTTTCGATGTCCTTGAGCTGGCTGTGGACGGTGAGCGTCGACACCACCCCGATGACGATCAGCACGAGCACGGTGATCGTTACGCCGAACCCGATTTTGTAGCCGATCGAGGAGCGAAACTTCACCTGCCGTTGTTCGAGGTCGGTTTCGAAATTACCCCTGCCGACGAGGCACGCGCACTCCGCCCACCAGCAGCCATCCGCCCTGCTCCAGGATGCCGGTTCGCTCTTCGGCCTCGGGCGTGGCCGCGAACAGCTCGGCCGCCCGGCGCTTCTCCTCGTCCCGGGCTGCCTGAGGATCACGGTGGGTGCGGATGGCGTGCAGACCGGAGCGCAGGTTGTTGACGTAGACGATTCCGTCCGGGGCGCAGACCGCCTGGCCACCGAAACCTCCCGGGTCCTGGCTCCAGGGGTCGGCCAGATCGTGGACCTGGCCCCAGCGCGTCACCACGGTCAGATCACCGTCTGAGGCCAGGGTCAGGTCGACTGGCGCCGAGCTCAGGCGGGTCAGGGGTCGGGCTTGATCCTCGATCTGCCACAGGGTCCCCATGTAGTCTCCTACCAGCAGCCTGCCCTGGGAGTCGAACCCCGGCTCTGAGGTCAGCTCGTCCTCGAACTTGAGGCGCAAGACCTCCTGCCCTTGCGAGTCGACCCTGATGAGCTCGTTGTCGAGGGTGGTCAGGGCGGCCCCGCCGTCCGGGCCCCAGACCGGCCCGTGCGCCAGGCCAGCGGGCAGGGAGTAACTCCAGAGCGGCTTTCCGTCCGAGCTGAAGGCCTTGACGTGGCGATCGCGGTCGGCCACCAGCAGGTCGCCCCGGGGACCTACCCGGGGAGGGGAGAAACTCGCCTTCTGCCAGAAGCGCTTCAACGGGCGGCTGAAGATCTCGCTGCCATCGGGGGCGATGCCCCGGAGGCGGCCTTTGGCGTCCACCAGGTAAACCTCGCCCTGAGGGCCGGCAGCCGGGTCCAGGCCCGCCTGGACCGGACGGCTCCAGCGCGTGCTTCCATCAGGCTCCAGAGCGTAAAGCCGCTCACGATCGTGCACGAAGACGGCGCCCTCGGGCGTGCTGGCCGGGGAGGACAGGGGTCGCTCGAATTGACGCGTCCAGAGCACCTCGCCATCGGCTTTCAGAGCGGTCAGCTCGGTGCTATCGGCGTAACAGACTCCGTCCGGCAGAGGGGCCAGGTCCTGGGCGCTGCCCTGGCCGTATTTCCAATTCTCATCTCCCCGTCGCGGAGCCGCTCCGGTGAGCACGCGGGTCATCTCGTTCATCCCTTCAGGAGTAACGCAGGGGGCTGAAAACAACCTCAAAGCCAGCGACAGACATTTTTCAGCCCCGCATGGCAGACTCAGAGCATGCAGATCTCTACCCTGCCCATGCTGGCGGCCGCCACGCCTCGACGCCGAGACAACGCCCCGCCCGATGGCGAGTCGCACGTAAGCCCGCTGGTGGCCGCCGTGGCCCGACCGCTGAACAAGCTGGCCATGGGTTTGATGCTCAAGCAGGAGATCGAGGGCCTGGACAAGCTGCCCGCCGAGGGCGGGAGCCTGCTCTGTCCCAACCACCAGAGCTTCCTGGACGCCCCTCTGGTGGCTTCCCTGAGTGAGCGGGACACCCGCTTCATGGCCGCCAAAGAGCAGTTCCACGGGGCTCAGGGCTGGGTGATGGGTCGGGTGGGCGCCTTCCCCGTCGATCGGCGTCGCCCCGGCCTCAAGCCGATCGAGCACACTCGAGATCTGCTCGACCAGGGCAAGGCCGTGGTCATGTTTCCCGAGGGCGGCATCTTCCGCGACGGCACGGTGCACGAGCTCAAGCCGGGTGCGGCCAGAGTGGCCACCAGCTCGAGCTGCCAGAGCATCGTGCCGATCACCATCCATTTCCAGGAGACTCCCCAGCCCAGCGTCTCGCGTCAGGCGGCCTCGCTGGCTCTGGCCGCGGGGGTGACCGCTCTGGCTGCCGCCGGAGCTTGCGTCTCGCCCACCGTGCGCGCCCTGACCGGCGCCCTGGCGGGGGGCTTCGTGGGCTCGCGTTTCGGCCAGGGAGCCCTCAAGAAGGCCCTCTTCACCGCTGCAGGAGTCGTGGCGGGCGGGGTGGGAGGGGCCCTGACGCCCGACCCGGTGGGACTGGTGACCGGCCTGGGGACCGGGGTTTTGACCTGGAAAGTGGCCGATCACCTGGCCCGACGAGACACCGTCAAAGTGGTGGTGGGCGATCCCCTGAGCGTGCCCGACTACGTGCGCCGTTTTGGCGAGCAGGCCGAGGAGAGGCTGACCGAGGATCTGCACGCCGCCATGAGCGGGGTCAAGACTCGCTTGGAGGCCGAGTCGGCCTCGTTCTACCCGCCCATCTGATCAGGCGGGAATCGGGGCTCGGCGCCGGACCCGGGCGCCGCCCACGATGATGTAGCCCTCGTGCTCAGCGATCGGGGTCGAGCCGCCACCACCGTTCAGGGAGCGGGCGAACTTCTTCATCCTGCGCATCTCGGCTGATTCCCCGGCTGCGACGGGCCTGCCCGGTAAGCCCAGGGTGCCCAGGGCACTGATTCCGCCGAGCATCGCCCCTACGGCTCCCCCGACCAGCGAGCCCGCCACGGCAGAACCTGCGGCGCTGGCGGTGGCCGCTCCGATTCCGGCCATGGCGCCATTGAGGAGCTTGGGATCGAGCACCCCGAGGTCGTCGCGCCTACCGAAGGAGGTCAGATCGTGCTCCAGGCTGCCGAAATCGACCTTGCCAGACCCGGCCAGCGGCTGGCCGGAGGTGGCTGTCCGCGGCATGGTTGTCAGGGTCTGCAAGGAGGCCAGCATGGGTTCAGCTTAATCGGGCGGCCTGAAAGTTTTCTCGAAGCAGAGGCTGTGGGGGTTGCCAACGAATGGCCCGTATGGCTCGATGGGCTGGAATCCAGCTGCTCGGTAGAGCCCGGCTGCCTCGGGGCGAAGGTCGCCCGTCTCCAGAATCAGTCTGTGGTAGCCATGCTGGCGCGCCCATGACTCCAACCCGGCCAGCAGAAGGCGTCCCACCCCCTGCCCTCTGGCTTCGGGGGTCACGTACATCCGCTTGACCTCCAGAGTCTGGCTCGAGAAGGGCACCAGGGCGGCGCATCCCAGCGTCTTACCTCGCGAGCAGGCCAGCAGGAAGTGGCAGGGATCCTGGAAACGCTCGGTGCCGTCGTCGCCATAGATGCTCCTCAACTCGCTCGACAGGGCCTCGAGCAAAGCCTTCCCCCGCGGATCCTCGATCGAGGCTGCCTGGAGCTCTACAGGCACGAGCGGAGGAAATCGGCGATGCGGCGCTCGATCCAGGGTCGCCAGCCGGGGCCGATGTAACCCAGGTGCCCGCCCTGCTCGGTGACCTCCAGGCTGAGATTGGTGTTGGCGGCCACCAGCGCGTGCGGCAGGTCGCCGGGAGCCAGGAAAGGATCGTCGGCGGCGTTGATCAGGTGGGCCCGGCGGGCGATCCGGCTCAGGTAGAAGAGCGAGCTGCAGTGGCCCCAGTAGTCTTCCTCGTCGCGAAAGCCATTCAGGGGGGCGGTCACTTCGCGGTCAAAGTCGGTCAGGGTGCGCGCTGCTGCCACCCGCTTCCACTCGAGCGCCCCGGGAAAGCGTTCGAGCAGGCTGGCGACCCGGGCCTTCAGACGGCGCACCATGTAATAGCGGTAGAAGCGCGAGATGGCGTCTTTCTCGAGCTGGCGCGCGCAGTTGCCCAGGTTGTAGGGCACGCAGGCGGCGCAGCCCACCACGCCAGGCGGGGCCTGCTGGCCTCTCTCGCCCAGCCACTTGAGCAAGATGTTGCCCCCCAGCGAGAATCCCACCACCCCCAGCCGGGGACCGAAGCGCTCGAGCAGGTGGTCGACCACCAGGTCCAGGTCGTCGCTGCGCCCGGCGTGATACAGGCGGGGTTGGCCAGGAGGACCCAGGGCCCCGCGAAAGTTCATGCCCACCACCCGGGCGGGCAGGCGGTGAGCAGCCGCCATGGCCCCGCGCACGATGGGAGAGCTGGAGGTGCCGCTCAGCCCGTGCAGGACCAGCACGGTGGGAACCTGCCCCGGGGCGTCCAGGAAGTCGAGCCCCAGACGCTCGCCGTCCGGTGCCTGGAACCACTCGCGACGTGGCTTGAGCGGAGGACAGGGACGCAGGGCCGCCCCGGCCAGGGTTTGCAGGTGGGGATGGGCCAGCCCGGGCTGGGGTCGAAAACAGGTCAAGCTTCCGAGCTGCCCAGCAGGGCGTCCACCGCCCCGGTCCCGGGCAGGCGGCTACAGGGCTCGAAGTCGGCCTGCTCGACGCGCTCGATGAACGCCAGTATCTCCTCGAAGACCTGCTCGCGCTCCACGTCGCGCATCATCTCATGGCGGCTGACCTCGAACCAGCGCACCTGGGCAAAGGGGCTGCCGGAGCGGGCGCGGATGCTCTCGGCCGCGTCCAGGCGCACCACCGGGTCCTGGGTGGACTGAATGACCAGCAGGGGGGCTTTCAGGTAGGGCAGCACCTCCTTGACCACCTCGCGGTAGGCGTACAGGCTGGCGAAGGCTTGCAGCGGGAAGTAGCTGTAGTTGGTGTCCTGCTCCTTCAGGGCGGGGTCGGCATAGTCGGGGCTGGAAGGCCAGTCGCGCAGGGTGCGCTGCAGCAGGCCGAGGTAGGGGATCAGGGGATGGCGGAATTCGAGGCAGGCGGCCACGGTCACCACCCCCACCACGCTGTCGGGGTGCTCGGCGGCCAGGTTGAGGGCCACCAGTCCCCCCATCGAAAGCCCGACCACGACCACCGGCAGGCCCCGGGCGGTCAGCTCGAGCAGGGCCTCGCGAGCATCCTCCACCCAGTCGCGCCAGGTCACGCCCCGCAACGCCTCGGGGGTCTGACCGTGGCCGCGCAGCACGGGCATCCGGTAGGGAATGCCCAGCTGCTCGAGGTGGGGCACCAGCCCGTTCACCGTGTCCAGGCTGGAGGTAAAGCCGTGGAGGAGGAGGACTCCGACTTGCAAGGGCGGCTCCTGACTAAAGGATTATGCGTTCCGTGCTGGCACCTCCAGACAAATCTATCGGTGCAAAACTTTCAGCGCTTCACTTTCAAAGATGGGGCGAGGGAGCCAGTACCGGCTCGCTCACCTGTATCGACGTGATCACGGTTTTCTCGACCGTGAAGTGGATCCCCTTGTCCCAATACTGGATGCGGCCCGGGGTGGTGGGCTTCTGCTCGAACTCGAAGGCCTTGCCGAATTCGCGGATGGCCGTATCCACGTCGCCCTGGACGGCCGAGCCGCCCCGGGTGCGAAAGGCGGGATTCTTGACCAGAATCGAGTTGACCCGCCCCTCGGTTGCCATCAGGCTGACGCCGAGCTGGTCGAACTGGTAGACCAGGCCCCCCTCGGTGGGACGAATCAGGGCCTTGCCCCAGCGGCGCTCCACTTCGCCCACGTCCAGGCCCAGCGTGACCACGTCCACCCGGTGACCGGGCACGATCTCCATGTCGTTGGGCCCGGGGCGAGCCTCGGCCGGGCTGGCGACAGGCTCGGGACGGGTGGTGTGGTAGGCCACCACCGCGCCCAGTGCCAGGGTGACCAGCAGGATCAGCACCAGCGGCCAGGCCGCTCGGCGCGGGGGGCTATCCTCCTCGGTTTCTTCCATCCTCGAGGACCTTCGCGTCGGGCCGGGTCACTCCTCGGACGGGGGAGGCGGCATCTGGTCCAGGCCCGGGGGCCGGGTGGCCTCGAGGCCGCGCTGGTGAGAATAATCGAGCGCGAAGTGGAGCAACTCGCGGGCTCCCGCGGCGATCTCACGCGAGACCTGCAGGGCCTCCGGGACGGCCGGCTGGAACTCGCGCGCGTCCTCCACGATGGTCGAGAAGACCCCCTTGTGATGGTAGAAGTAGTCGTCCGAGGCGCCACTGACCACCTGCGAGGTCACCGTGGCATACTCGCGCCCCCGTACCGACTTGATGGCTGCGGCCATACGCGAGTGCATGGCGTCGTAGACGGGGCGGTCGGCCTCGGAGACGCCCCAGGGCCGGCGCACTTCCTCGCCCTGGGAATGCCAGTCGCACAGGAAGCGAATGTTGGGCCGCTCCTCCACCAGCGAGGCCACGTGGCGGGTCTCGGGCTCAGAGAGGGGCGCCGGGCCGGGATAAACCTCGCTCGCGACGTCCGAGCTCGACTTCCACAGGTGGGGGTAGTTGCGGTTGACGTCCACCCCCACCCCGCCCGTCTCGGGTGAGCGATTCTTGCGCCACATCGCCTCGTCGAACATGGAGTAGTTGGTCCCATCGGGATTGGTGACGGGGATGACGTAGAGGTCGAGGTTCTGCACCAGGGCGGTGTTGGCTGCCACGGCCGGCTCGCTGGAGGTGGGGTCGTAGTTGGCCAGCAGCTGCTCGGTCAGCTCCACCATGCCGATGGGCTGGCACCACTCGCGGGCGTGAGGGGCGGCAAAGTTGAGCACGCCCAGCTTCTCGTCGCGCCCGGGGTCGTCCTTCGGTCCGATGCGAAGGTAGTAGAGGGGGGCCGGGCCGCGCAGCTCGGCCCTTTGTCCATCGTATCCGTCGGTCTGGTAGGGCCGCTCCACCAGCTCGACCAGGTCGGGATAGCGCCGGGTGAGGTCCTGGGCCCAGCGGTAGACTTCGGTGGGGGCCATGTAGCCGTTGACGAAGCCGGTCTTGAGCCCGGCCAGCAGACCCGCTCCCACCACCGGGCCGGCCGCGGCGGCCACGGTGGGTGCGACCACCTCGGCTCCCCGCGCAGGAGCTGACGCCGAGCCGCTCAACGTCACGGTGTCGGCGGGCTCGGCCGCGGGGGCGCAGGCGGCCCTGGGGCGCGCAGCCATGGTGCTCAGCATGGGTTGGCTCGAGACAGGGGCGACTTGCATGGCCCTAAAGTTAGCCTTGCCCGGACTGCGAAAAGGCTACCTGCTTGTGTACATTGCGTCGAGTCTGGTAGGCAACCACCACCGCGCGCACCGGGCTCGCACCCGCTTCCCGCAGGGCCAGGGCACACGAGATCAGGGTCGAGCCGGTGGTCAGCACGTCATCCACCAGCACCACCGGGCCGCTGACGCGACTGCGCGCCTGAACGGTCCTCAACTGGCGGCGTTGCGCAAGCTCGAGGCGCTTTTGCTGGGGACCATCGGGACAGGAAAGCAAAGCTTTCCAGGGGCGGTCGAGAGCCCGCACCAGCAGCTCGGAGGGGTTGAAGCCGCGCTGGTGGTGGCGCCAGGGGCCGCTGGGGACGGGCACCAGCAGCCCCGGCGGGCAGGAGAGCAGGGCCGCCAGCTCGCGGGCACAGGCCAGGTGGCCCTGGAACTTGAGGCCGTGGATTGCCTGGCGCAGGGGACCGTGGTAGAGGCCCGCGGCCTCGACCAGGTCCAGGCCCGGCAGCAAGGGTGGGGAGGCGGGCTCGATCTGCTGCCGGCAGGCCGGGCAGAAGCCGCGCTGGAACCGGTCGCAGCCCGGGCAACGAGGAGGGAACAGCAGGTCCGTGAGCAGCCTAAGTGGCAACTTGCGGGGTCTTGAACGTGAACCGGCTCCCGCTACCCAGGACGACCTGCCGGTAGCGATGACCTCCCTCGAGCACACAGCCTGCCCCCACCAGGGCGTCGCTGACCTCGGCCTCCCGGTTGATGCGGCTGGCGTCCCAGATGACGCTGGAGGAGAGCTGCACACCTTCCTCGAGCACCACCCCGTCGCCGAGCACCACCGGGCCTTCCAGCCGCACCCCCGCCTCCACGTGGGCTCCGCGTCCGAGCACCACCGGGGGGACGACGTTGGCCTCGGGGTGCAAGAAGGCGTGCTCGTCGAGCCACACGCCCGGTTTGACCTCGCTTCCCGGCAGGGGGAGGCCCACCCGGCCCTCGAGAAAGTCACGATTGCCCTGGCGGTAGCTCATCAGATCGCCCACGTCGCGCCAGTAGCCTTCCAACTCGAGCGCGTAGAAGGCCCGACCCTCCTGGACCAGGCGGGGAAAGAGCTGGCGACCAAAGTCATAGACGATGTTGGGGATCAGCTCGAAGATGGCGGGCTCGAAGACGTAGATTCCGGTGTTGCACAGAGGGCTGAAGACCTCGTCGGCCCGGGGCTTCTCCTGGTAGCGCATCACCCGGCCCTGCTCGTCGGTGGCCACGACGCCGACCTCGCTCGGGTTGTCCCGGCGCACCACGCCCAGGGTGGCCAGGGCCCCGCGCTCCTGGTGGAAGGCGATCAGCTTGCCCAGGTCGAGGTCGGTCAGAAGGTCCCCTCCGATCACCAGGAAGGTGGAGCGGAAAAAATCAGCCACCTGGCGCACTCCGCCCGCAGTCCCGAGCAGGTCGGGCTCGACCGAGTAGCGCAAACGGGTGCCCAGAAACTCGGATTCCCCGAAGTAGTCGGTCACGTAGCGAGGCAAGAGGTGCAGGTTGATCATGACCTCGTCCATCCCGTGCCGCCTGAGGTGTCCGAGGGTGTGCTCGAGAATGGGCCGGTTGACCATCGGCACCATGGGCATGGGCAGGGCGTAAGTTAGCGGATAGAGCCGGGGCGCGCCCCCCGCGGCCAGCACCATGCCCTGCATCAAAGAGCCCGAGCGCCTTCCGCGCCCCTTCTCACAACTTGCAGCATGAAGCGGGGGATGGCCAGCATGCGGGTGAACCGGCTGGGCTGGCGCAAAAGGCGATAGAACCACTCCAGGCCCAGCGAGCACATCCAGCCGGGGGCTCGCTGCACCTTGCCGGCGAAGACGTCCAGGCTGCCGCCGACTCCGATGCCCACACGCGCTCCTAGCTCGGCGGCGTGGCGCTGCATCCACTTCTCCTGGCGCGGGAAGCCCAGGGCCGCCAGCAGGATGTCGGCCTGGGAGGCATTCACGGCCGCGATGGCCTCCTGGTCGTCTTTGAAGTAGCCGTGCATGGTGCCGGCGATCTGGAGGCCAAAGCGCCGCTCGAGCGTGGCGGCGGCCGCTTCGGCCACGCCCGGGGCGGCTCCGAGCAGGAAGATGCGGGGTTTGCGGCCCGAGGGGAGGGTGGCCAGCCTGGGGATCAGATCCACCCCGGGCACCCGCTCGGCCAGCGGATAGGCGCAGCGGCGCGAAGCCCACACCACCCCGGCGCTGTCGGGTACCACCACGTCGGCCTGGTTGACCAGCTCGCGATACTCGGCATCATGCTGGGCGTGCATGATCATCTCGACGCCCAGAGTGACCACCTGATGAAATTTATTCTCGTCAAGCAGGGCGTCGAGGCGCGTCAGAGCTTCGTGCATCGAGAGGCGATGCACTCTGACTCCAAGGATTTCCAGGCTTTCCACCTCGGGATGGACTGTCGCTGCCATGGCTCGCCTCTTCTAGAAATAGCCACGAAACCCTGTTTGGCGGGGATTGAACCGGCTTCGGGCAGATGAACAATTTACAAGTTGGATCCTCCGGGGGGGGCGGCCGGGTAACTGGCGAACCAGTCTGGATGACGCGACTTCTCCTCATCTTGCTGTTGATGGGCCTGGCTCAGGCCCAGGAACTCGAGTTGACACCGTTTGCCTATCAGGGAGTGGTGCAACAGGTCACTCCCGGTGGGGTGTGGCTGCAGACTTCCGACGGGCTGAACGTCATGCTGCCCCAGGGGCTCGACTTCGAAGTGGGAGGGACCCGCGTCGAAGTGGGCTCGCTGGTTCCTGGCAACCCTTGCTCGGTGCTCGTTCCCGCTGGCCCGGCCCAGGTCGTCGCCGTGCAGGGGGACCTGTGCACCCTGATGCTGCCCACCGGTCCCTGCCAGGTGCCCGTTTCGGTCCTGCCGGCCGACGCCCTGGGCAAAGGCAAGGTTTCCGTCCTGAAGAACAACGGCAAGGTTGTCCAGGTGCCCCTGAATGCCGCTTTGAACATGCAGCGCTCACAGGGAGCGCGCATCCTCGGCGCTCCTGGCCTGAGCATCCCTCGCTGGACGAACGGAGCTGCGCTGGAGGGCGTGGTCTGTGGTTACCAGGGCGACGACCTGCTGCTGGTGACGGCTGCCGGAGGCCTGCTGGCCGTTCCCTCGCGCTATGCCCCCTCGCTGGCTCCGGGCAGGCCCATCTTCGTGCCGGGCGGGCCCGATTTCAAAGTGCAAAACTGGGTCCCGGGCTACAAAGCCAAAGGGGGGCCGGTCAAGATCGACGTGGGCGGACCGGGCAACTCGGGCAAGGGAAACGGGGGGAAAGGCAACCCGGGCAAGGGGAAGAACAAGATCAAATTCTGACCTTTAGAGGCGCAAGAAGACCCGGGTGACCACTTCCATGCCATTGGGAGGGTTGCCCTGGCTGGTCAGCCCGAGCTCCAGTCCTAGAGCCGTTCCCTCCCGGAAGATCAACTTGGAGAGCTTGTCGGTGATCAGGATCTCGGGCAGGGTCGGGTCGTTGATCAAGACGTCCGGGGTGACGTTGGGGCTGGGAAGATTGGGCACCGATCGCGTGGGGTCGGTCGGGTCGACGGGCCGGATCTTCTGATACAGTCCGGACTGCCGTCGATAGAAGCAGACATGCTTGAAGTAGTAAGGCTGTCCCGTGGCGGGGTCGTGCGTGTAGATCCCGGCCGGACTCTCGGCCGAGACGAAGCAGAGGGCGTCCTGGGCCAGGTTGATTTCCACCGATTCGTAGGCGGCCGTGGCCAGGGCGCGCTCGATCCTGTTGACCGAGGTCAGCGTCTCGCGCTGGATGGTGGCCGTGTCGTGGGTGCGGTTGGAGTAGCGCATGGCCAGAACCAGCGCGGCATAGGTCGCGCTCATGATGATCCCGAAGAGCACCATCGAGATCAAGACCTCCAGCAGGGTCAACCCTCTAGAAGTCCGGCCGCAAACCCCCCTGTGGTGTCGGAGGGAACCTCCGCCACCACAAGATGTTGCAGGCGGCCGGACTTCTAGCACACCATGTTGGGCGTCGCGCGGCCGGAACCCGGCCGCGCTCCTACGGCGAGTTGCGGGCAATTTCGGTCTCCAGCATGAGATTGCGGTCGAACTCCCAGAACCAGCTTACGGTCACCCGCACGCTCTTGAGCCCGGGGTTGACCTCCTGGACATCCATGGTCATGTTGTAGGTCACGTTGAGGTCGGTCCCATTGACCTTGAGGGTGAACGGGATGGGGGGGAAGCTCTCGCTGAACAGGGCCTCGTAGCTTCTGGCCCTCGCGATCTCGAGCTGGTTCTCAGCCAGATGGGTTGCGATCAGGTTCAGCTGGGAATTGCGCACGGCTCGGGCTGAGAGCGGAAAGATGCCCAGCAAGATCATCACCGAGCTGGCGAAGACAGCCGCGGCCACCAGCATCTCCATGACCGAGAAAGCACGACGCTGCTGCAAGCTCAAAGCCTCTGCCAGGAGATGACCACGACCGGCAGGTTCAGGCCCAGGCCACCGCCGACCCCCCCGAAGCCTCCGGTCAGCCAGGACTCGAAGCCCGGCAAGACCATGCCCGAAGGATCGAAATTGAGGGTGCGGCTTCCCTGGCTGTCGAAGTTACCGAAGCAGACGATCAGCCCGTTGAGGTTGAAGTTGGACCGGGTCGAGACATTCCCATGGGCCAGGATCAGCCCGGCGATCTCGTTGCGGCCATTGGAGAATGTGATGCTGGGATTGCCCATGGCGGGCATCTGGCTCTTCCAGCGCAGGGCCAGCACGTTGACTTTGGGAAAGCCGCGGATGGCCCGATTGAAGGTCACCGGGTTGCCCCGACCGCTGACGATGGTGCCCTCGCCGGTGACGGTGTCGATGGTCACCCCATCGGGGAAGAAGTGGATCTTTCCGCCCAGGTCCAGGTTCCCGACCAGGGTCTCGGGGTGCAAGACCACGTCGGTACGGGCCGCATCGATCTGGTAGAGGCCGCTCACCGGGTCGACCACGTAATCACCCAGCCCGTCTTCGGTCAACCCCAGCAGGGCCACGGGGTCGGGGTTGGGCAGAACCTCGCCGACCTCGCCGAGGGCCAGCGTGTTGTTGAAGCGGCCGTCGGCGATGAAGGCGGAGGTGGCCGGCGTGGTGTCGTTGGCGAACACGTTCGTGCCGGTCTGGTTGACCGTCCCGGCGGCGCGAATGTCCTGCGAGGAGTCGACCTTCACTCCGCCCCCGAGTTGGATGTCCTCATTGGAAAGGACTCGCCCGTTGCCGTTCACCGGGGTGATCCGGATGCCCCCTCCCACGGTCAGGTCGCCTGAAGCCTTGAGGCTGCCAGCAATGCGGCCCCCTCCCTGGATGTCGACCGTGCCGCCGGCGGCCACGGTGTAGGGAAAGCTGGAAGTGGCTTCGCCGTTCTCCAGCCCTCGGATCATCACTCCTACGCGGCGCTCGTAGCGGTCGCCGGTGGTGGCCGTGGAAAGCAGGTAGGCGGCCCCGGCCGGCACCTGGGGAGGCCCCACGCTGGGGCCCAGGGTTACTCGCACCTGGTAGCTCGACTGGCCGATCTGGCCGCTGACGTTGCCCGTGCCGCCCCCGATGATGTCGCGAATCGAGCGGGCGATGCCGGCCTCGGCGGCGTAGACGGAGCGTTTCTGGAAGGTGTCCACGCGCGACTGTTGCAGGTTGGCGATGCCCGAGGAGGCCACCACCGAGACGATGATCAGCATCAAAGTCAGCACCGAGAGTACCACCGGCAGGGCGATGGCGCGCTGTCTCATAAGGCCTCCAACAGACTGTAGATGGGCATGAACACAGCCAGCAAGATGAAGCCCACGATGGTCCCCATGATGGTCAGCATCAAGGGCTCGATCAGGGCCAGGGCGGTCTCCAGGGAGAGGTCGAGCTCGGTCTCGTAGAAGTCGGCCAAGCGGTGCAGGATGCGAGGCATGCGTCCGGATTCTTCTCCCACCCGGAGCATATGGGCGCATTCTGGAGGAAAGAACTTGGCGTTCATCAGCTCGTGAGCCAGCGAGCCGTGCCCGTCTCGCACGCGCACGCCCAGAGCCTGGATCTCACGATGCACGATCTCGTTTCCGACCACGCTTCCGGCCACCTCCAGGGAGTACAACTGGGGTACCCCACATTCTATCATGATTCCCAGGGTGCGGCAGAAGCGCGCCAGCATCACGTCGCGGTGCACCCGCGACAGGACGGGGGTGTGCAGGATGATCCAGGCCCACGCGCGCCGTCCACCCTGGGTGGAGGTGAAGTAGAACCAGGCCTGGGCGCTCAGGTAGGGAATCGCCAGCAAGAGTCCCAGGAGCACCCAGGGGTCGGTGAATAGCTGGCTCGTTGCCAGCACGAACCGAGTCAGCAGCGGGAGTCGAAGCGAGAGGCCTTCGAAGAAGCTGACGAAGGCTGGAAAGACGTGCAAGACCATAAAGGCGGTCATGGCCACGCTGGAGATGAAGATCAGGGCGGGATAGGCCAGTGAGGATCTCAGCTTCTGGTAGAGCCGCATGTCGCGCTCGAGGAAGTCGGACAGTCGCTTGAGGATGTCGTCCAGGCCGCCCGACACCTCCCCTGCCCTGACCAGGCTGACGTAGACCGGGCCGAAGGCGCGCGGGTGGCGAGCCAGCGAGTTGCTGAAGCCCTTGCCGTCCCGCACCCCCTCCATCACGCTGGCGATGGCCAGGCGCAGCCGGGGGCTCCAGGCCTGGTTGAGCAGGCAGCTCAAGGCTTTCAGGATGGGCACCCCGGCGCTGATCAACAGCGACAGCTGGCGGGTGAAGAGGGCCAGCTCGGTGACGCTGACCGTCGCCACCCCGCTGAAGGCACGTTTGAGGCGCTTGAACAGGGGCAGCTTCTCGCGCACGCCCAGCACGACGTATTCCAGGGTCTCGAGCTCTCGCACCAGTTCGAGCCGGGTAGGAGCCTCGGCTTCGCCCTGCAAGACCTTGCCCTTCGGGTCGCGCACTTCGTAGAGATAGGTCGGCATGCTTGATGGTACCTGTCGCTGCACCTTCGCCGGATACCTCGAAGATTCCCGGGGCACGATCCGAGGGTCTCACAGAGCCAGGGGACCTGATCCTCCGGTCCCCCCGGGAGCATCTTTCGGCACCCGGTCGGGGATCAGGGGAAAGTCAGGCCTCGTCGTCCATCCAGGACTCCTTCTCGGGGTTCACCGGCAAGAGCATGCGAAAACAACTGCCCTCGCCCAGCTTGCTCTCCACTTCGAGCTCTCCCCCGTGGGCCTCGACGATGTTCTTGGCGATGGCAAGGCCCAGTCCTCGGCCTCCGAAGCGAGCCGTGCGGCCCTTCTCGACGCGGTAGAAGCGCTCGAAGATGCGAGCTAGCTCCTGCTCAGGGATGCCGGCTCCGCGATCGACCACCTCCACGACCGCCATCCCTTCGTACATCCGGGTACGCACGGTCACCTGGCCGCCCGGTTGGGAGTATTTGATGGCATTGTCGGTCAGGTTGAGCAGCACCTGGCTGATTCGATCCTCGTCGGCCCGTATCTCGGTCAGCTCGGGGTCGAACTCGGTGGCCATGGCCACCTCGGCCTTCTGGGCATAGCTGTCGAGCACGGCCACCGTGTGGTTGGCCACCGCCCGCAGGTCCACCGGCTGGAACTTCAGGGCTACCTGATGGGCCTCGATCATGCTCAAGTCGAGCAGATCGTGGATCAAGCGCTCGAGCCGCTTGGCTTCCTCGCTGATGATGCTCAGCCAGCGATGGGTCAGGTCGCGGTCCTCCATGGCGCCTTCGAGCAGGGTCTCGGCATAGCCCTTGATGCAGGTCAGGGGCGTTCGCAGCTCGTGGGACACGTTGGAGACGAAGGTGACCAGGATCTCCTCGAGCTCGGACTTGAGGGCGGCCTCGCGGCGTGCCTCCTCAACGAGCTTGTCGACGGGCAGGCGAGGGTCGTACTTGATGACCGTGTAGCCGCTGCGCAGGTCAACCTTCTCCTTGACGCCGAGTTGCACGGCCCGCTCATTGAGGATGTTGGTCAGCTTGTGGACCACGCGCGAGCTGACCACCTTGAGGTCGGTGGGGGAGAAGGCGTCCTTGCGCCGGGGCGGGCTGAACAGGTAGATCACGAAGTAGTCCGAGCCGGCCCCGCCCACGGCCACCAGGTCCTCGTCGCGGAACAGCTTGCCGCGCTGGCGGATCAGAGTTTGCCCGAGCAGGTTGCGCAGGTTCTCGGCCACCTCTTCGCCGTAGGTCTCGATCAGGTTGTGGAACTGAACCACGTCCACGTAGATGAAGCCCGCCTGCTCGCGCTTGAGCAGTTCGTTCTCGACCCGGTCGAGCACGGTGCTGAGTACCGGCAGCCCGGCGCTGTCCTCGGTCACCTCAAGTCGATCTGCCATGCGCGTAACGCCTCCAATTGCTCCAGATGGGTCAGGTTGCAGTGCAGCGGGGTGACCGACACGTAGCCATTTTCGATGGCTCCGAAGTCGGTTCCGGGCAGCGGCTCCCCCCGGGGAGCATCCCCCGAAACCCAGAAATACTCCGTTCCCCATGGATCTACCCGCTTGACGATGCGCTGGGAATACTCGGTATGCCCCTGGCGGGTGACCTGCACGCCTTTGAGCTGATCCTCGGGAAGGGCCGGCACATTGACGTTCAGGAGCGTTTTGGAGGGCATGCCGTAGCGCTGAATCGCCTCGACCATCCGCACCGCCACCCGGGCGGCGGTCTCATAGTGCATGGGCTTGGAACGAGGTTGTGAGAAGGCCACGGAGGGCACCCCGTGGATCATGCCCTCCAGGGCGGCCGCCACCGTGCCCGAGTAGGTCACGTCGTCGCCCAGGTTGGAGCCCCGGTTGATGCCCGAGAGCACCAGGTCAGGACGGTCCTCGGCCAGCAGGTCGTAGAGCGCGAGCAGCACGCAGTCGGTGGGGGTGCCGTCGGTGCTGTAGCAGACGTAGTTCCCTTGCTCCTCGAGCTTGCGCACCCGCAGGGGCGAATGGAAGGTGAGCGAGTGGCCCACGGCACTGCGCTCGCGGTCGGGAGCCACCACCGTGAGGCGGGCCAGGGGGCGAAAGGTGGCGATCATCGCCTGCAGGCCTTCGGCGTGAACCCCGTCGTCGTTGGTCAGCAAGAGATGCATTCAGAACATACAGAAACCAGGGGCCCCCGGTCGGGGCCCCGGTTGGCCGCTCGGGCGTCGGCTATTCCTCGACGCGCCGGCGGGCCGTGCTGGCTCGTCGGCCCTGGGCCAGAAGGCGCTCGGCCTCCTGAATCAGCTCCTTCACCTTGGTTGCGCGGGGGTCGCGCTGGCGACGCGAGTCCATGTACTCGTAGCCAGCCTTGATCGCCACGGTCAGGAGCAGCCCGGCCCCGACGCCCATCGCGACCCACTTCCAGGTGGACGAGGACCGGCGGGTCCGCTTGCCTTTCACCCTGATGCCTCCTTGGTTGACCGCGAGAGCGTTGAGAGCAAGCCCTGCGGCCCGGATAGTGCAAAATTCGAATCAGCGAGCGGGAAATCCTGCCCGCCTCGAACGTTTGTTTGAAAAGTGCTCACTCCGCCTTCTTGCGGAAGAACAGCGCCATGATGGCGGCGGCGATGAGTCCGATCACGGCCCCGATTGGCCCCAGGATGCCTCCCCCGATCATGTACCCGAGCTTGTCCTGCAAGGGCCCCTCGGGGATCTCGAAGCCGGCCTCGAAGAACGGCTCCCAGTAGTGGGGCAACTGGTAGACCACCACGGCCAGAACGGCCAGCAAGACGAACTTGATGCCAAAGCCCTTGAGGCCTCGAATGGGCAGCAAGCCCAGGACCAGAAAGATCGCCAGCGTTCCAATGCCCAGAGCCACCGTGCCCCTCCATCTGCCCGCCATGCCGGCTGAGCTTGAGAATTCGTCAAGACTCTGAACTTCACCGTTCGCAGGACAAGCTCCTCTGGAGAGGGTCAGACCACCGCTCCCCCGTCGACCGAGAGCACATGGCCGTTGACATAGCTCGCTTCGTCCGAGGCCAGCCAGAGATAGGCGTTGGCCACCTCCTCCGGCAGTCCCATGCGGCGCAGAGGCACCCGCTCGTAGATCTTCTCGGCCACTTTGTCGGGAATACCGGCTGTCATGCGGGTCTCGATGAACCCTGGAGCGACGGCGTTGACCCGAACCCCCTTGGGGCCGAGCTCACGGGCCCAGACCCTGGTCATGCCGATGACTCCCGACTTGGCGGCCACGTAGTTGGACTGGCCGAAGTTGCCGTAGAGCGCCACCACCGAGGAGGCGTTCAGGATGACTCCGCTGCCCTGCTCCACCATCCGGCGGGCCACCACCTGGGTGCAGGCGAAGACGGCCTTCAAGTTGACGTCGATGACGGCGTCGAAGTCGGCCTCGCTCATCTTGAGCAACTGGGCGTCGCGCACGATGCCGGCATTGTTGACCAGCACGTCCAGCCGCCCCCAGAATGAGACGATGCGGTCAAGCCCGGCCTCGATCGATTCGCGCGAGCTCACATCCAGCTCCAGGGCCAGTCCCTGCTCGCCCAGCTCATGGGCGACTTCCGAGGCCACCTGCAGGTCGACGTCCGCCACGGCCACGCGCGCGCCCTCCTGGGCGAAGCGGATGGCGGTGGCGCGGCCGATCCCGCGTCCTGCTCCGGTGATCAGGCAAACCTTGTCTTTCAGACGCATAGAACCCCGTTCTTCCAGGACAACCTGGTCTTGCAGTTGCATGGCTTTCAATCCTCCGCCCTCAAAGTAGGGGCGGGATGTTGCAAATGCGTTACTTCAGGATGTCGCGGGGAACCGAGAAGGTGAACTCGGCCACTCGGCCCTCGTTGGCCTCGGAGTTGCCGGGCACGGCCACCACCAGCTTGAGCTCCTTGCCGCCCTCGTCGCGCACCGCGAAGCTGCGGTCGACGATCTCGGCCAGGCCGTCGCCGTGGTCGAAGAGCGAGCCGGCCGGCACTTTGGCCAGCTCGCCCCGGATGCTGTTGAGCACGTGACCATGCTGACCCTGGCTGAGCAGCGAGCTGAGCAGGACCCGTTCGCCCGAGACGTGATCGAAAGTCATGAACTCGGCGGTCTGGTTGGGGCTGCCCCCGGTGTAGACGTCGGAGGTGACCGCGATGGAGGCCATGGTGGCAGCCCCGCCAGCCGGCCGGATGCTGGTCTTCACGTGCCAGTTCTCGCTGGCCTCGTCGGCGAACGAGTTCAGGTATTCGGGCATCAGGCCTTCGCGGGCGTCGTAGACTTTGACGTCCTCGGTGCCGCCCCGGGCGATCAACTGGCCGCCCTCGTAAGTGAAGGTGAAGCCGTTGGCCTCAGCGCTCATCCGGTCGGACTTGAGCTGGACATAATCGGCCGAGGGGCCGAAGCTGGTGGCCGACAGCTGGGTGTCAAAGCGGGCATTCTGCAGAGCCACGCCGTACTGGGCTTTCTGGACCTCGGTCTTGAGGTCGGTTTTGGCTTCTTTTTGCACCGTGACGGCTGCCACCGGGGCGGTGGCCTCGCGGGTGGGGCCGGCCATCGGGCCCAGCGTGGCGATCCCGACCCCCAGCCCGGCCGTCAGGGCCAGGACTCCCAGCGCCCATCGCGGTACCCTGCGCTTCTCGGCCCCCTCGTTGCTGGCCGGAGGAACGTGAACGACAGGTGGCGCGGCGAACTCGCCGTTGGTCACGGTATCCTGCGGGCCCACCCCTCCGGTCGAGCCGGGAGGGGCTCCGTTTTGGAGGGTGGACCGGGTCACGCCCACGTGAGGGCTGTGGAAGTTGAGGGGGGACGTGTTCATCTTGCTTTGTTCACCGCCACGGAAAGTCTTACCTGTGAAGTTAGCCGGGGCGGCTGAAAGAAGGCTAAAACTCGACCAGAACCCGGGGGGTGGAGTCCAGCGGCGTGGCCTGCCCCGGGCTGCCGGGGGCGAAGGGACGCGGAATGGCCGACCCCGGGCCGCCGGGCGCGAAGGCCAGCGGCACGGCCGGCCCCGAGTCGCCATCGGCCAGCGGTTTGGAGGCGGCCTCGATGGCCTGCTCGATCACCTTCTCGGGAACCCGCTGGGGGCTCTCGTCCGCCAGCACGTCGGCGATCCACTGCTGGCCCTGGCGGTCCGAGACCAGCGACTTGTGGTTGAGGTGCAGCACTGACTGGGCGATGAGCTCGGTGCCCCGAGGCATTTTCAGGGCGCTCTCGAGGTAGAGCAATCCGTCCGAGGGTCCGCCTTTCTCGTTGACGATCCCCTGGATGTCGGCCTTGTCCCCGGCCAGCACGGCTACCTGGATGCCAGGCAGGATGGGAGTCTTGTGCAGGCGCTCGACCAGGTTGCCGCCCTCGGCAATGTAGTGATCGATGCCCTTGGAGTAACTCACGAAGCCCTGGCCGCCTTCGTAGGTCGTGTGCCAGTCGGGCTCGCTCAAGGGCACGGGGAAGCGGTGGGCCCAGCGGGCCAGCATCTGGCGCTGGCCGGGCCAGTAATCGGGTCCTTCCGAGCTGAAACCCATGGCGCTGGTGTCGCGCATGCTCCCCCAGGCCACCATCCGCTCCCAGGACATGGGAGCGTTCAGACGGGGGCTGTCGGAGTCGCCATAAAGGACGTAGTTGGTGGAGGGATGGCGGAACATGGTGTCGATGCCGCCGTTGGGGGCCGCCACCAGCACCAGCCGGCGCACGTCGCCCTGGCTCCTGGCCATCCAGTCGTGGGCCACTCCCGAGCAGTACATGCGGGTGGCCTGCCCGCCTTTGCTATGACCGACCAGGTCGATCTGGGGTGCGCCGGTGAGAGCTCGGATGCGCTCGGAGGCGTTGGCGATCTGCTGGGCCCAGAAGAACTGATCGTCCTGGTTGTGGGCGAAGCTGACCGCGTAGACCTGGAACCCCTGCTCGCGCAACAGCTGGGGCAGCCCCTGGTTGCTGCCGTCCTCTTTCGGATCCCACCAGAACTCGGCGCTCTTGCTGGCGCCGTGCACGAGTAGCACCGGAGTCGGCTTGACCGCCACCCCCGGAGGGGGGTCGCCCGCGTAGTGAAGCAGTGCATCGCCCGAGTGGGGCTTGTCGGTTCCGAAAGCGGCGATCACCTCGGGGCTGCGCTGGGTGGTGCGGGGGTGGAAGTTTCGCTGGATCAGGTTGGGGTTTCTGTCGCGCAACAGCTCGACCCAGCCGCCGTGACGGGAGGGGGAGCGCTTGACCACCTGCACGCGCTCGGTGGCAGCCGCCTGATCGCTCAGCATCACCTGGTCCGAAGGTCCAGAGGCGGGCGTGGCCGCCGCCGCCGCCGGACGGCGCAGGGAGAGCGTTGGGGGGAGGTGCACGGGGGAAACTTGCATGACGCTGAGAGCATCCTACCCCGCCTGCTCCTCGGTCGTCTTAACAGCTTGTTAAAGTCCCTTCGGACTTGGAGTGGGTGGAGGTCGTCACGGACGACCGGCGTCATCCCAAAGAGTAACAATCCGGCCTCTCGTCAGGGCAGGTGCAGGCGCAGCCACTCCGGCAGGTACTGGAGGTAACCGTGAACCTCGAGCCAGTCTGCGATCTCGTGACCGAACAGGGAGTAGCTTCCTCCGGCTACCAGCGTGCCCAGAAAGAGAACCAGGAGAAAACAGCCCGCAACGGAGCCTTTCTTGCGTCGAGCGGGATGGTCTTGCTCATCGTCGAGGTGGTCGGTGTAGGAGTCATACTCGGCTCGGCGGCGGCGCGCGGGAGCAGGCCCCTGGGACTCCGCCTTGCGGCTGGGCGAGCGTGGAGGCAGAACCTTGCTCCATGAGTCGATCACTTCGACCGGCTCTTCATCCACCCGAGCGTTGCTCAGGAAGGGAGTCTCCAGGACAGGCTCATCGAGCCAATCGTCGGGCTCGTCCGGCTCTGGCTCGGGCTGCGGCACGGGAGGTGGTTGTGCATCGCGTTTGGGCACTCGGGCCAACTCCAGCTTGGCCGGCCCGGGAGCCGGCTCGGGGGGCGACGGCGGCCAGCTCGAGGCAGCCGTTCGAGGCTCGAGCTTCAAGGCTGGCTCGGGCTTGGGGGGCGGCTCGGGTGGGCGCAGCGCCGGCGGTGGTGTGGCCAGGTCGATCTTGGGGGCCAGCGACGGCGGGGGTGTTGGAGGCGGTGGGGGTGGCGGTGGCTCAGGCCGGGTCAGCGGCTCGAGGGGAGGCGGGGGCAGGCTCAGATCGATCTTGGGGGGCGGGACGCTCAGGTCGATGCGTGAGGCATAGGAAGACTGTACCGGGCGGGACTCGACCCGGGGCCCGAGCGGCGGCAAGGCCGGGGGGAGCGGCGCGTCCAGGGGACCAACCGGCTGGGCAGGCCAGACTGGCGCGGGAGGGGGAAGCGGGCTTGGCTCGGGAGGGGCCGGGGGCCAACCTTGCTGGGGTGGAGACGGCGCAGCCTGGGCCGGAGGGGGCCAGCCTGGAGCGGCAGCCGGCGGGGGAAGAGGCGCAGCCTG
>BTUM01000093.1:0-29592 GCA_045863235.1 Candidatus Xenobia bacterium
CCGCGGGGACCGAACGCCAGTTTGTCCCCGCCGGGGACGAACGCTTGCTCGCCCCACCCCAGACGTCGCTCGACAGGGATTGAGCCTGAACCCCACGGGGACCCAGCGCAGGGTGACTCAGGACCCCATCCTCGAGACGCAAAGCGTGACGGCTGATGGGAATCCGACTCTGACAGGGCAGATCAGCAGTGCCCACCAGCGGACGCAGCATCAGGTCGAATCTCACTCGCACTGAGGTAGAAGTCCGGCGGGACGCGGCATCTCGACGTCTGGCTCGCTCGGGATAGCTGGTCAAGCGTGGAGCAATAGGAGCCTCATTGGCGCTGTCCGCCCTCTGGCGGTCGGCAAGGCTCCTCGCCAGGTTCGGCCGATTCCACTGACGAAGCCGGCCCGTATGCTTCAAACCGCCGTCTTTCCCGGTCGCTACACCCAGGGCGCCGGAGCCCTGGCCCAGCTATCGGAAGCCGTTTCGGAACTGGGCTCGAAGGTTCTCGTGATCGCCGGTAGGACGGCTCGCGAGAAGCTGGTGCCCCAAATCAAGCTGGCACACACTCTGGGGGCCTTCGGGGGGGAGTGCTCAGATGAGGAGATCGCCCGCCTGACCTCCCTGGGAGAGGGCTGCGACGTCGTGGTGGCCCTGGGGGGCGGCAAGGTCATCGACACTGCCAAGGCTGTGGCCCACCAGCTGAGGGCCCGCAGCGTCATCGTGCCCACCATCGCCTCCACCGACGCGCCCTGCAGCGGGGTTTCGGTCATCTACACCCCGGAGGGAGCTTTCAAGCGCTATCTCTTCCTGCCCCGCAATCCTGACCTGGTGCTGGTGGATACCCAGGTGATCGCGCGGGCGCCGGTGCGACTGCTGGTGGCCGGGATGGGGGATGCGCTCTCGACCTGGTTCGAGGCCGACTCCTGCCGCCGCTCGCGCTCGCCCAACCAGTGCGGAGGGCTGGCCACCGGGGCCGCTTATGCCCTGGCCCGCCTTTGCTACGATACCATCCTGGAGTTTGGCCAGAGCGCCCGGCTTGCCTGCGAGGCCGGGGTGGTCACGCCCGCCCTGGAGCACGTGGTGGAGGCCAACACTTTGCTCAGCGGGCTGGGGTTCGAGTCGGCCGGGCTGGCCGCGGCTCACTCGATCCACAACGGGCTGACGCGCCTGAAGGGGGCCCATCCCACCTACCACGGGGAGAAGGTGGCCGTGGGAGTGCAGGCCGGGCTCTTTCTGACCGACCGGCCCGGCGCGCAGATCGCGGAGGTCTATGGCTTCTGCGAGTCGGTGGGGTTGCCCACCACCTTGAGTGAGCTGGGCCTGAAAGACCCTGACCTGGCACTGGTCGCCCGGACCGCTTGCGCCGAGGGAGAGACGATCCATCACGAGGCGGGCGGGGTCACCCCGGAGCAAGTGGCGGCGGCGCTCGCGACGGCCGACGCTTACGGGCTGCGTCGGCGGAAAGGGCGGTCGGCTTGAACCTCACCCCCACTGTTGGCGGATCGTTTACCTTCGGTTCAGACCCGTTAACCTGACGTTCATCCCTCCTCGGGCGGAGTGCCCTATACTACCCCTCGACCAGAGAACCAGACACAGAGAATTTACGGGAGGGCATATCGTGAACATCACCAGCGCCAACACCAGCCGGGCCGACCTTTTGAGCCGCGCTCAGAACTACGGATCCACCGTCGCTTCCGACGAAACCAATCCCTACAAGCGCGCCGACTCGGCCGAGAACGACTTCTTCCTGGCCAACATCGACCGCTTCCAGGGCGAGAACCTGGGCGAGATCAAGGCCAACGTGGACGCGTCGGCCGCCGCCAACGCCAAGAAGGCCCGTTACGCCACCCTGGGTGGTCTGGCCCTGGCCGCGGGCGGATTCCTCGGCCCTGCGCTGCTCGGCATTCCGGGCCCGGTGGGCACGGGCATGCTGTTCGGCGGAATCATCCTGGCCAACGTGGTGGGTGGACGCGCCAGCCAGGCCGCCGCGGTGGACCAGAAGTTCAGCCAGCAGTTGGGCGACTGGGCGAACGCCATCCAGGCCTCTTCGGGCCAGCAGCCTCCGGCTCAGCCGCCGGCCGCTCCGGCCCCGCCGGCCGAGCAGAAGGCCGCTGCCTGAGCTTAGGCTCACTCGAGCAGGGGGAAGGCCGCTCCGCGTGGGCGGCCTTTCTCATTTTCATGCCTGGAGTCTCGATGGCGTGGACTCCATGAACGTCAATACGGCGCGCATGCTCGCTGCAGGTCCGTGATGACGGAGCCCAAGATCAGCTTGGGTGACGCCTGGTACGGTTGGATCAGCGAGCGGCGGGTTGGACGTGCTTCTCGAGCAGGTTGTCGGCCACTCGCTCGCGTTTGGCCAGGGTGACCAGCTCGCGCGGGAGGGTGAAGGTGACATCTTCCTCGACGACGTTGTAGGGCTCCACCACCACCTCGTGGTGGCGCTTGACCCAGGCCAGCACTTCCTGTACCAGGGTCTCGGGGGCGGAGGCGCCGGCGGTGATGCCGAGGGTCTCCACGCCGCTCAGGTCGACCTGGTTCATCTCGGAGGCGTCGTTGATGAGCTGCGAGCGGCAGCCGTGGCTCTTGGCCACCTCCACCAGGCGGTTGGAGTTGCTCGAGGTGGGCGAGCCGATCACCAGGATGACGTCGCAGTCGGCGGCCATCTTGCGCACGGCGGCCTGGCGGTTGGTGGTGGCGTAGCAGATGTCGTCGGTGGGCGGGCCCTGGATGTGGGGGAAACGCTTCTTGAGGGCTTCGATGACCACGTTGGCGTCGTCCACCGAGAGGGTGGTCTGGGTCAGGTAGACCACCTCGTCGGGGTTCTTCAGCTCGAGCTTGTCCACGTCGGCCGGGCTCTCGACCAGGGTAATGGCCTCGGGGGCCTCGCCCATGGTTCCCTCCACCTCGACGTGCCCGCGATGGCCCACCAGCACGATGGAGAAGCCTTTCTTGGCATAGCGCACGGCCTCGAGGTGGACCTTGGTGACCAGGGGGCAGGTGGCGTCGATGACCTTCAGGTTGCGCTCCTTGGCTTCCGAGCGCACGAACGGCGAGACGCCGTGAGCCGAGAAGATAATGGTGCCGCCCTCGGGAACCTCGCTCAGGTGGTCGACGAAGACCGCCCCCTTCTGGCGCAGCTCGTCACAGACCAGGTCGTTGTGGACGATCTCGTGGCGCACGTAGACGGGCGCTCCGTAGGTTTGCAGGGCGATCTCCACCACGTCGATGGCACGGTCGACTCCGGCACAGAAACCACGGGGCTGGGCGAGCAAGACTTTCATTCAACACCTCCGGACGTTGGCCGTCGGTTCTATGGGGCGCTGGTCGATCCCTGCCGAACAGAAAGGCCCGGCGTCTGACATCGGGGCACCTGCAGGGGGGCTTTGCTTGAACGAATCACCCTTCGCTGCGCGGACAGGGCGGACGCAGGTTTGTGTCAGGTCTCGTCGGTCGCGGAGTGACAGGCCGGGTCGGGTGTCGGAGGGACACAGATCGTGCCAGGTTGGTCAGGGCAAGCTCTCGCGCCGTGCCAACCAATCTTCCGGCACGCCTGGGGCCGAGAGGGCCACGATGCCGCCCACGATGGCGCAAGTCGTGTCCCGGTCGCCCAATCCCGACACGGTGGTCCAGAAGGCCTCAGCGTAATCGTCGAGATGGCGGCGCGCGCACCAGAGACAGAAGGGCACCGTATCGTAGCAGGCCACCTCCTGCCCGCTTCCAAGCCGGGCGGCTACCTCGGTGGGCTCGCTCTCGAGGGGGAGCTCGCAAGCCTGAGCGATGCGCTCACGCACCCGTCCGCGGGGAGTGTGGTCGAGCACCCCGGCCCAGAAGCTGGCCCCGGTCGGGTCTTGCCAGGCCAGTGCGGCAGCCACAGCCACGGCAACGGCGCCAGCTTCGGCCTCGGGGTGGGCGTGGGTGACCACCGCCGAGCACGCCGCCTCCCGCGCGGCCCGCTCCGGGTCGTGGGCGAAGTATGCGCCAACGGGAGCCACACGCATGGCCGAGCCGTTGCCAAAAGAGCCCCGCCCTTCAAACAGCATGGAGGCCGCCTGGTCCCAGGGCACTCCCAGGTCGAGCAGCTCCATGAAGCGGTGCATCCCGCGCCCGTAACCCCGGTCGTTGTGATAGCTCCGATGAAAGAGGCGGGCCAGCAGCGTGGGCTCGATCCCACCTCGCTCCTGGAGGCATGCCACCACTCCCAGCGCCATCTCGGTATCATCGGTGTAACGCCAGGGACCGGGCGGTAGGAGGCGTGCGGCGATCCGCCGGCCGACCTCCTCAGGGAGGCCGAAGAAGCGCTCTCCCAGAGCATCCCCAACCGACAGGCCGTCCAGGGAAAGCAGCGCGCGGCGAATTGGTGTATCCATTACACCATAATAGCACGCGATGGCAAGAGCAGTCCCGAGCACGGGGTTGCCCTGGACCGCGACCAGGTCGAATCTTGCGACCGTCAGGTTGAAGGCAGTTGGTCTGCTGGCCGGCCAGGAAGGTGCCTCCCAGCCCCCTCGAGAGATCTCCGGGGAGGAGCGACCCCTGGTCATGGCATGCTAGAATCCCTGTATGGAAATCCCCCCTCAGGCCCCGCCGAAGTTGCGCGTGGCCGCCTACGTGGATGCGACCGAAGAGCACTTCGAGCCGCACGCGGTGAGCCGGGTGGATGCCTTCGAGAAGGCGGTGGCGGCGGCTCCCAACTTGGAGATCCAGGCCCACGTGGTGCGCAACGGCACCTCGGCTGGCACCAAACTGGCTCGGGGACTGGGCTACCTGGCCATGCACGTGGCCCCTCCCGTGCTCGGACAGGCCGTCTTCGGGCTGCCCGGAATGCTGGCGGGCGCGGCGGTGACGGCCTATCTGGTCTCCAAAGGCTACACCCTGGAGGCGGGCAAGAACCTGGGGGGCGCGTTCCACCAGCCCTTCACGACGCCCGGACCGTTCTGGAAGGGCACCCGCACCTACGAGATTGTTCCTGACCAGACAGACGGCATCGACTCAAAACTTTTGGCCCAGAGCGACTCCACCCGCCCGGCTACGCCCGGCGAGCTCTCCGACTTCACCACACAGCACCTCGAGCCCGGCCAGACCAACGTGCTCTACATCGCCGGGCACGGCTGGGGCCCCTGGAAGGTGGCCTCGATGCACACCACCGCCCTGGCCGGGGCTGTGGAGAAATCCCAGGTCAAGCCCGACCTGGTGGTGTTCGAGAGCTGCCTGATGGGCAACCTGGAGGCTCTCAGCCTGCTGCGCGAGCACGCGAGCGTGGCCGTCGTCTCGGAAGAGCTGATGGTGGCGGGAGGGCTGGGAGCGGGACAGCTGCCCATCAAGTCCATGCTGGCCGGTGCGGCCCGGGAAGGCGGCACCCCTCGGGAGATGGGCCGGCGCATGGTGGAAGTGGCCCGCCAGGCCGGCGTGCCCACGCTGGCGGCGGTCGACCTCAAAGCGCTGGACGGGCTGCTGGGCGAGTTGGGGGGTCTGGCCCGGGCGGCCCTGAAGGATCTCCCCACCAGGCGTGAGGCCCTGCGTGAGGCTCTGCAAGCTTCCCAGAAGGTGCCCCAGATCGACCACGAGCTGGGCGGCACGGCCGACTTCGCCGACCTGGGCGACTTCCTCAAGCGTCTCAAAGCCCTGGGGCTCCCCGCCGACGAGGCCCTGCAGGCCCTGGGCAAGGCGGTGCTGGCCCACACCGCCGGGCCGGGCAACGAGGCCACCACGGGGCTGTCCTTCTGCACCCGCATCCCGAAGGGGGGCGAGGTTATCTATGCCGGCCTGCCCCTGCCCGAGTCCTTCCGCACGCTGGTGGGCGAGCTGACCGCCTGAAGGGCGGCGCTGCCGCAAAGGCGAACTTTCCAGGATGATCGTGGGCCCGCTCCGCCCCGCAGCCGCGAGCTCCGGGACCCCTCCCCCCGCCAGGAGCCAGGAGCTGGTGGAGCAGCTCATGCAAGACGGGGTCGAGATCCGCTGCGAGCGCCGCCTGGGGCCGATCCGGCTGGGCACCCGGCCGGCCACCAGCGCCGAGGTCCTCCAGCAACTGGGCTCGCAACCTCTCTTCATCGGACTGCCCGGCATGCTGGCCGTTCCGCTCCACAACCTGCAAGACGCCGCCGTGCTGCAGGGCAAGCTCCCAAACGACCAGGCCAGCCGGCCTATCCAGGCCCAGAGCCTGAAGCAGCTGGCCTCGGACGGCTGGCGCTTTTTCAACGAGCAGGGCGAGGTGGGGCTGTTCGGGGCCTACGACCAGAAGGTCGAAGCTCGCAAGGACGGCCGCACTGTGGTGCTCGAGAGCCAGCAGACCGCGGCCGGGCTGGTGGAGTTCTATCGCCGTCCTCCCCTGGAGGGACGCCTCGAGATCGAGGGCTACCGCTTCTTCACCCCCGATGGCCAGCCGAGCAGCGCTTTCGCCTCGCGACAGGGGGCCCTGATCGGCAAGAACGGCCAGGCCTGGTTGGCCCTGGGATCAGGCTCAGAGAGCGAGCTGCGCCAGCGCCTGCAGCGGTTCGAGCAGGTCTTGAGCGGCCTGGACGGGGACGTGAAGGGCGCTCGGGCCGCCTTCCACTGCCTGGAGCGCAGCCAGGGCCAGCCACCGCTCGAGCAGGCGAAGCAGCTCATGGCCGAGGTCAAGGGCTCGGCCCGGCTGGCCGCCAGCCTGCTGTCCAGGCCCGAGGAGCTGCAAGCCCTGGGGCACAGGTGCGAGGACCAGAAGGTGCTCCTCCCCCTGGTGGAGCGGCTGGCCGAGCTGAACGAGACCGGACGGGTGGGCCTGGCCGTGAGCCGCTCGGTCAAGAAGCCCACCGGCATCCTCCAGACCACGCTGGAGAACGCGACCCGGGACGCCAGCCTGGTGCTGCCCGACGCTCACCCGCCCGAAGCCCTGAGCGCCCTCTTGCAGGCCCTGGAGCCGACCCGGCCCGACCGGGTAGCCCGGACACGCCAGTGGGTGGGGTTCTGCAAGCAGAGCCCCTCCCACCAGCGCATCGCCTCCACGGTGTTGACCGGGGGCGGGGCGGTCGAGGTGCTGGCGGCCATGAAACAAGGCTGGTATGAGACGCCGAGCGCGACCAGGTTGCCTTCGGGCTGGGAGTGCTCCCCACCCTGAAGGGCCCGGCCAGCGAGCTGGCGCTGCGGATGCTGGCGGTGGAGAAGAGCCCTTCGGTGGTGGAGGCGGGCCTGACCCACGCCGGGGCCACCAGCCCCGGCGAGCTGGCCCAACTGATGTCCGAGGCGCTACCCGGCCAGGGAGCCAGCCCAAAACTGACGGAACTGGTCCTGAGCGAGCTGGCAAAGCATCCCGACACGCAGGAGTCGGCCCGTCTCGGGCGCGAGCTGGGGGCCCTGGTTAAGGGCGACCAGAGTCGCGCCTTCATCCTCCGGGAGGTCGTCCGCAATCCCGATCTCGTAGGCGCCGGCGAGGCAGTCCTGGCGGCCTCCCGGGCCACCTGGTACGAGGCGGCCGAGCGGGACCGGCTGGCGCTGGGCAAGCACCTGCTGAGCCAGATGCAGGGCAAGGCGGCCTCGCTGGGCCTGCGCATCCTCAACCAGGGCAATGTGGATCAGGTGCTGCCGGCCGTGCTCGCTCATCGCCAGGCCAGCACCCCGGCCGAGCTGGCCGCTCTGGCTCTCCAGGCCGTGCCGCAAGATGGCGCCATGCAACCGCTCTGGGACGAGCTGGCCTCCCACCCCGAGACCGCCGCCCAGGCCGAGCTGGCCCGCGAGCTGATGGCCCTGGTGAGAGATGGCAAGGGTCACCAGATCATCGCTTCCACGGTGCTCTCTCAACCGGCTCCCCGCAACGCCGTCGAGCTGGCGGCGCTGGGCGGAGCCATCCTGGCGAAGTCGAAGGCCACCTGGTACGAGGGCATCGAGCAGGATCGGGCCAGCCTGGGCAAGCACCTGCTGACCGAGCTGGCTCGGGATCCGTCCACCCGTCCCGCCGCCGACCTGGGGCTGCGCATGCTCAGCCCCGGCAACGCCGACGAGGTGGTGCCGGCCGTGCTGGCCCATGCAACCGCCCGCACTCCCACCGAGCTGGCCGCCCTGGCCCTGGCGGCGGTGCCTCAGGACGGCGCCATGGAGGCGGCCTGGAAGGAGCTGGGCGGGCATAGCGAGACGCGCGAGAGGACCGCTCTGGCGCGCGAGCTGAACGGGGTGGTCAAACAGGCGGGCAGTCGCCGGATCATCGCCCAGCAGGTGCTTCAGCACCCACCCGAGCTGGCTTCCCTCGGCCACGCTCTCACCACGGCCATGAAGGCCACCTGGTACGAGGGCGTGGAGGCCGACCGCCTGGCGCTGGGGCGACACCTGCTCACGAGGCTGGAGAGCCAGAGCGAGACCGCCCTGGCCGCCCGGCTGGGCCTCGAGATGCTGGCACCCCTCAAGCCCGGCGACAGTGCCGACGGCATTCTGCTGGCCGTGCTGGGGAATGCTCGGGCCACCGGTCCGGCCGAGCTGACCGGCGCCGTGCCCCAGGAGGGTGAGAAAGAGGCCATGCAGCCGCTCTTGAATGCCCTCGCGGCGCGACCCGAGACCGTCGAGGTGGCCCGCCTGGCCCGCGAGCTGGATGCGGTCGTGTCCCAGGGCCGGGGCCGGGCCATCGTGTGGCGCCACGTCCTGGACTCTCCGAAGGACACGGCGGCCCTGGGGGGAGCCATCCTGGGGGAGATGTCCCGGACCTACTATGACGGGATCGAAAAGGACCGCCTGGCCCTGGGCCAGCACCTGCTGGGGAAGCTGAGCTCGCAGCCCAAGACCAGCGACGTGGCCCGCCTGGCGCTGGCCATGGGGCCTCATGCCGACGTGCACCTGGCGGCCATGAAGTGCGCCAGCAGCAGCCTGGGCGACTTCGTGCGGGCCGCCATCCCCAACGACGCCCCGGCCGCGCTGCTCGAGCCCGCTTTCCAGGCCCTGGGAACTCCGCTGGCGGATCTGTTGCCCCAGCTGAAAACCGACCGGCTGCGGGCCCTGGCGGCCCGGGCCCTGCTCGACCAGCCCTCGCTGGAGGGGGCCGCCCGGCAGACCTTCCAGGGGGCCAGCCGGACTTACGCCGATGGCCTGGAGAAAGACTGCAGCCGCCTGGCCAGCCTGCTGCTGGCCCGGGATACCTCACCGGTGAGCGCGTTCATCCGGGACACGCTCTCACGCCTGCCGGGCAAGCCGCCCGACAACCTGCTGGTGGATTACTACCGCTCTTGCGACGCTCATCCCCTGCTGCGCGGTCGAGCCTTCCTGGCCGGAGTGCCCCAGGAGCAGGTGGTGGAGTGCGCCCAGCGCTTCCTCAAGCTTCCCGAGCTGACCGACTCGAAGCTGCTGACCCCCATGCTCAAGCAAGCGTCGGCCCGCCTCACCGGCGTGCCGGTGGAGAGCGCCCGCGCTCAGGTGCTGGCCGAGCTTGACCGGCTGGCCGACCAGGCCGGCATCGTCGGCGAGGTCGAGGCGCTGGTGGTGGACGACAACGCCACCCTGGTGCAGGAAGATGCGGTGAAGGTGACGGTGGGAGGCGTAACGGTCAAGCGGAAGACTTCCGAGTCGTAACCGTGGTCAACTCTGGCTTTCGAGCTTCTCCTCCAACCTGGCCAGGACATAGGGATAGAGCAGCCAGGGGTTGACCCGCCACGACCTGCCCACCCGCAGCCCCGGCAGCCGGCCCGTCTCGAGCTGAAGCAACACCTCGCCGCGCGGCAGCTCGAGCACCTCGGCCACCTCCTCGGGAGTCAGGAGCTCAAAGGGAACATGCTGCATCCACCAGGGCTTCCGCGGTGGCCAGCGGGAATCCCCCCCACCGGCTCGAACCCCGCTCGGCATGAGCACCACCGCTGAGAAAGTCCCCGGCGCGCGCTGGGATCTGACGCCTTTCTTCCCCACCTTCCAGGGCCCCGAATACAAAGGATTTCTGGCCGAGTGCAAGAGCGAGGCGGCAGCCCTTCAGCAAGAAGCCGGCCAGCTCAAAACGCTGGACGAGGGCAACGCCGCCCGCTGGGCCCCGATCTTCCAGCGCACCGAGGAGCTGGGCTCGCGCCTGAGCCACGTGCAGGCCTACCTCGACTGCCTGCAGGCCGAGGACACCACGGTGGAGTCCGTGCGCCAGGAGGTCTCCGCCCTCAGCCTGCTCTCCTCCGAGCTGGAGAAGATCCACGTGCTGCTCCAGGCCGCTCTCAAGAGCTGCAGCGATGGCGCTTTCCAGAAGCTGGTCGAGCACGAGGCCCTGCAGAGCGCCCGCTTTGCCCTCGAGCGCATGCGCCGCCAGGCCCGCTACACCATGGACCCCGAGCTCGAGACCCTGGCCGCCGAGCTGGGCGTGGACGGCTTCCACGCCTGGGGCCGCCTCTACACCCAGATCGCCGGAGGGCTCGAGTTCGAGCTGCCCGGCCGGGGCATGGTGCCGATGGCCCTCAAGAACAGCCTGCTCGAAGATCCCGACCCGGAAGTGCGTCGGGCCACCCTGGTCAACTCCAACGCCGCCTGGCAGCGCATGGAGACGGTGGCGGTGGCCTGCCTGAACGCCATCTCGGGCACCCGTCTCCTGCTGAACAAGCGACGCGGCATCGAGCACTTCCTGGACGTGGCCCTGGAGGACGCCTGCTGCAGCCGCAAGACGCTGGATACCCTGATGAGCGTGCTGCGCGAGCGGCGCGACCTGGGTCAGCGCTATCTCAAGCTCAAGGCCCGCCTGCTGGGCAAGGAGCGGCTTGGCTGTCAAGACCTCTACGCTCCCCTGCCCGTGCAGCACGAGCAGCCGATCCCCTGGCCTCAGGCCAAAGAGCAGGTGCTGCAGTCGTTCGGGGCCTTCTATCCGGGCATGGCCGAGTACGCCCGCCACGCCTTCGAGCACAGCTGGCTGGACACCGAGGCCCGCCCCGGGCGCAGCCCCGGAGGCTTCTGCACCGGCTCGGCGGTGATCAACCAGACCCGCATCTTCATGACTTACAACCAGGCCGCCGGCGACGTGCGCACGCTGGCCCACGAGCTCGGGCATGGCTTCCACGAGTGGGTGATGCGTGATCTGCGTCCCTGGCAGCGCGGCTATCCCATGACCCTGGCCGAGACCGCCTCCACCTTCGCCGAGGCGGTGTACGGCGAGAGCCTGCTCGAGCACGCGAGCCCGGACGAGCAGGCTTACCTGCTGGACAAGCGGCTCAGCGACACCTGCGCTTACCTGCTGAACATCCCTCTGCGCTTCGATTTCGAGAAGCGCTTCTACGAAGAGCGCGCCGAGGGCGAGCTGAGCGCCTCCCGCTTCAAGGAGCTGGTGCTCGAGGCCGAGCGAGCCTGGTACGGCGAGGCCATCGACCCCAACGAGCTCGACGAGTATTTCTGGGCCTCCAAGCTCCACTTCTACATCACCGAGCTGAGCTTCTACAACTTCCCTTACAGCTTCGGCGCCTTGTTCAGCGCGGCGGTGTTCGAGAAGGCCCGCGCCGAAGGCCCGAGCTTCCTGCCCAGGTACGAAGAGTTGCTGCGTCTGACCGGCAGCGATACCTGCGAGGGCGTGGCCCGGCGCTCGCTGGGAGTGGACATCGAGGCGCCCGAGTTCTGGCACACCGCGCTCAAGCCCACCGAGCGCGAGCTGGATCGCTTTGAGAGCCTCGTGCAGGACAAGCGCGCCGGCCAGAGGAACTGAGCTACTTCCATTTACCCGGGGAGGACCGCGCCATGACCCTTCAGACCGAAAGTCCCGCCAGCACCGCCGAGATCACCCTCGACAACTTGCTGCGCACGATGTGCGAGAAAGGCTCCTCCGACCTGCACCTGGCCGTGGCCAGCGTGCCCCACGCCCGCCTGGACGGGCGGCTGGTGGTCCTGGACGAGAGCCTGCCCGTGCTCGATCAGACCATCCTGGAGAAGGTCTTGTTCCCGCGCCTGGACACCGACCAGCTCGAGAAGCTGCAAAAGCACCGCGAGCTCGACTTCTCGGTCTCGGTGCCGGGCCTGTCCCGCTTCCGCGGCAACATCCTGTGGCAGCGCGGCACGCTGGGCGCCGTCTTCCGCGCCATCCCGTCTCGTCCCCTGACCCTGGCCGAGCTCAAGCTGCCCCAGATCATCGAGGACCTGTGCAACCGCCCCCGCGGCCTGGTGCTGGTGACCGGCCCCACCGGCAGCGGCAAGTCCACCACCCTGGCGGCCATGATCGACCACATCAACAGCAACCACGAAGGCCACATCGTGACCATCGAGGACCCCATCGAATTCCTGCACAAGAACAAGAAGTGCATCGTGCGCCAGCGCGAGCTGCACGCCGACACGATGTCCTTTGCCAACGCCCTCAAGCACGTGCTGCGGCAAGATCCTGACGTCATCCTGGTGGGCGAGATGCGCGATCTCGAGACCATCGGCCTGGCCGTGACCGCGGCCGAGACCGGCCACCTGGTGTTCGGCACCCTGCACACCAGCTCGGCGGCCACCACCGTGGACCGCATCATCGACGTCTTCCCCTCGGGCCAGCAGCAGCAGATCCGCATGCAGCTCTCCTCCACCCTGCAGGGGGTGATCTCCCAGACCCTCATCCCCCGCGCCGAGGGCAAGGGACGCTGCTGCGCGATGGAGATCATGGTGGGCACCAACGGCGTGCGCAACCTGATCCGCGAGGGCAAGACCCACCAGATCAACAACCAGATCCAGTCGGGCATGAGCGTGGGCATGCAGAGCCTGAACCACGCCCTCAAGACGCTGGTGCAGTCGGGCGCCATCACGGCCGACGCGGCCTTGATGAAGAGCAACGCTCCCGATGAGCTGCGCGGCTTCCTGGGCCTGCCCATGAGCAATCTCTAGGCGCCTGCAGCTCCTCCTCAAACGGCTGGCGTTGCTGCGCCGCCGGGATGGTCCCGGCCTTTTCAACCGCAGGCCTTACCGCATCGTGGGGGCGGCCAGCCACCGCTACCGGGCCGCCCCGCGCCTGAGCGAGGCCGAGGTGGCGGCCTTCGAGGTCGCCCACCTGGTCAGTCTGCCGGCCGAGTACCGCGAGTGGATCACCGCCGTGGGCAACGGTGGAGTGGGCCCCGACGAGGGGCTGGGGCCGCTGGCAGAGTGGGATCTCGTGCGGGGCCAGAGGATTCGCGAGCCCGATTTCCTGCGGCTCCCCTTCGAGCCCGGTAGCGGGCGGCGGGGCACCCTCTGTCTGGCCTCGCGAGAGCTCCGCGAGCCCTTGCTGGTGGTCACCGGCCCGGCCGCCGGCGAGATCTGGATGGACGACGGGGGGGAGCTGAAGCCCGAGGTCGCTCAGGGTCTGCGACTGGGCTTCTATGACTGGCTGGACGCCTGGATCGGGCGCTCGCTGCGCGAGCTGTGAAGCGAGCCTTCCTCAGGCTGCGCCTGTTCGCCCCCCTGCTGCCCCCGGCCGTCAGGGTGGAGGCCGCCCGCCAGGTGGGACAAGCCTGCGACGTGGTTCTGGTGAGCGAGCTGGCCGCCCGCCTGCCCTCGCTCCTGCCCGAGGCCTTGACCGGGTGGCCCGAAGAGCGCCGCCATGAGCTCTTCGAGCTGAGCGCCCTGAACGGTCACCTGGAGGACTTCCTCTCCAGCGAGTCCTGGCGCCAGTCCGCCGCTTACGCCGGCCTCGAGCCCTGGCGGGCCCGGGCGGTTCTGGAGCGCTTTCCCCCGGACGACCCCGCCGCCCGGGCCCTGCTCATGCTGCTCGCCGAGGAATTCGAGCGATATCTCGACTTTGATCTCTCCCGCGACTCGCTGCACCAGGCGCTGCAGCGCTGCCGCCCGGCGGTACGCTCGCGGGCCCTGCACCTGCTCACCCGCACCGGTCACCCCGAGCTGGTGCGGGCCGCCGTGGCGCCGGTGCGCGACTGGCTCGAGCTCGAGCCGGACGAGTGGCTGCCCCGCCTGGAAGGCATGGCCCGCCACCAGAGCGCCGAGCTCTTCGACCTGCTGCCCCGGCTGGGCCCGGAGCAGGCACTGGCGGCGGTGGAGCAGCTGCGAGCGGTCGAATGGAGAGCGCCGGATCGCATCGCGCCGCTCTGGGCACCGCTGCGCGCGGCCACCCTCCCTTCCTGGCAGAGGCTGCGGGCCGAGCTGGCCGCTCCCCTGGTGCTGCGCCGCGAGCGCGCGCTCGAGCAGCTGACCTTGAGCCCCTGCGGCACCCGGATGGCCTGGCGAGAAGAACAGGCCTGGAATGTGGGCATCCTCGGCTGGTCCGAGCCCGCTCAGCTGGCCCGGCTGCGGGGCGAGCGATTGTCCTTCGACCCCACCGGCGAGGTGGTCGGCGTTCAGGACCCCTCTGGCGTCAGCTTCTTTCTGGTCACCCGGCCTGACCATCCCCTGCTCCTTTACGAGCGACGAGGAGCCACCGACTTTCGCCACTCGCGCACCCGCTCCGCCACCGTGCAACGCCGCCCCGAGGCGGTCCGTCTGGCCCTCTGGCCGGCCTGTACGGTGGTGGGCCGTCCCGACGAGGTCGATCTACCGCTCGATACCACCGCCTTCGTTCCACTCGATCCGCCCGGCGCCGTGGTGGGCATGCAGAACGGCTCTCTGGGGATCTTTCGCGCTAACCGTCACGACCTTCGCTGGCAGAAGCGCTCGCACCCCGGTCGGGTGGAGCGCCTGGAGGCCCGTCCCGCCTCCCGCAAGTACGTGGCCAGCTGTGGGCCCGAAGGGGTGGTGCTATGGCGAATGATCGAGCTGGTCTTCAGCGAGCTGCTCGAAATGGGCCGGGTCGGGCCCTCGAGCTGCGTGTCCTTCTGGCGTGAGCAGTTATTGGTGGGAACCACGCTCTATCAGATGGAGCCGTTCGAGCGCTCGCGCGAGCTTGTGGCCGTCCCCAGCGGGTGCTTTCCGGCCGGCCAGTGGTTGTTGGCGGGCCTGAGCGAGGGGGGAGCACTGCTCTTTGACGGAGCCGAGGAGCGGGTGCTGCCCGGCAGCTCGCCGGCGGTGCAGGGTACGGCCGCCCCCGATGGCACGCTCTGGGTGGTGCAGGATGGGGATCTCATGCAGCTCGACCCGGCTCGCCGGATGCCCCGCCTGTGCCTCGCCGAGCTGGCCGAGCGGCCCGAATGGGGGCTGCAACCGCGCCCGCCGGCCCTGGAGGTGCTCAGCCTGCTGAGCCGCGCCTTCGCGGTGGAGCTGGCCGACGGGCGGGCGACGGGCGAGAGCGAGATCGAGCTGGAGTAGGGTCAGGCGCTCCTTTGCTCCAACCGCTCGACCCGTGCCTCGATGGCGCTCAGGCGGAGCTCGGTGCCGTCCACGAAGGCGTTCATGGCCCGGGCCAGGCGGCCCAGGTGCTCTTGCCCGGTGATGTCGGCGGCCTGGAGCTGGTCCACGTCGGCCCGCAGTCCGCCAACCGACCGGTCCAGTCTGGCAGTGGCTTCCTGGTTCATCGTCACGGCCTCGTGAACTGCCGTGAGGCCGGCTTGCACCACCTTCAAGGCCTCTTGCGTCAAACGCAGGCTTTCTTGAGACTTCCCGATGGCCGCCTGCATGTCGTCCAATCTCTGGACCATCTGATTTCGGTGCTTGCTCGCCTTGCGGGCGGTCTGCTTGTGGTGGACCTGCATCTCCTCGATGAGTAGCAGGATCTCGCGCATGGTTGGGTCTCCCTTCATCAGGACCCTCCGAGCCCGACGAATGGTCCTCGCCTCTGGAGGATGGTGTCGGGGCTCGAAGCCATGCTAGCATAGGGGTGAATCTTTTGCAACCCGGTGTTGATTCCAGGCGTAGGGTAATTCCCTGGCCTGTTGAAGTTGGCTCAATGCCATTCGGGCGCCTGTTCCGTCGATTGACCTCCAAACCCAGCACGGTGGGCGCCGTCTTCTTCGATGTCGGGGGCGTCATCGTTCACAGCACCATGGAGCAGTACGTCGCAGCTGGTTGTCAGTATTTCGGCTGCTCGCCCACCGACCTGGGCCAGGAGATCTCGGACGGGATTGGGGCTCTGGAAACCGGCAAGTTGGATTCCGAGACCTTTTGGCGGAACATCGGGGCGAGCCTCGAGCGCAAGGGGAAAGGTCACCCGGCGCCGCCCGAGACCTGTCGAGACCTGTGGACGAGTCTGTTCCAGGCAACAGCTCGCCTGGATAAGAAGGTCATCAACCTCTGCCTCGAGCTGGACCGAAACCGGCTGGCGGTCGGCGTGCTGTCGAACACGATCGAGGATCACGTCGAGCTGGTGCACAAGCTCGGGGGCTACCAGAACTTCAAGCCGATCCTGCTTTCGTGCAAGCTCGGGCACCGAAAACCGGACCCGAAAATCTATCAGTTCGCCTGTCAGAAGGTGATGCTCCCCCCCCAGCAGTGCCTGCTGGTGGATGACAACAAAGAGAACTGCGAGGGCGCAATGGCCGTGGGGATGCAGGCGATCCTCTACACCGGTTATGCCCAGCTGCTGGAAGACCTTCAGAGGCTGGGCGTCACCGGGTAACTTGTCCTGACGCCGTTACCTGGTACCGTCCCCTGCAGTAAGCATTGGCCGCGCGCCACGCTCCTCCAGCAGGGACCGAGGCTCGTGCGTGGTAAGAATTGGGTTCGACTGAGCACAGGAAGGACCCACCACGTTGAGCACGGTTACATCCGATCCCCTGGCCGATCTGCAGCAGTTCGGCGAGCGGGTGGAGACAATTCAGCGCACCCTCAAAGAGCTGGGCAAGGCTCTCAAGGAGCTGCGCCCCCAGGAAACGCGCAAGCTGAAAGGCCGCCTCGAGCGCCTGCACAAGCTCGATCTGGGCCTGCCCGAATTCGAGCAAGAGCTGAAGGCTGTGCTCGCGCGGGTGGAGGCCTGGAGCAAGGAGCAAGAGCGCAGCCTGCCGCTTCAGTTCGGACGCACGCTCAAGGATGCGGCCGAAGAGGCCCGGGTGGGCTTCCTCAGCCTCACGGCCGAGCCCCCCACCTACTTCCTCGACCCCTTCACCATCGAGGCTGACTTCGGCAAGGGCATCGCGCGGCTGACCTACGCCCGCACCACGCTGGGCGAGGCCAGCCTGGAGCCGAAGGCCATCTTGCAGGAGCGCGACAAGATGCTGCAGGCCCTGGAAGGCAAGTCCTTCGACCCGGAAACCTACCTGGCCAGGCTGTATCGGGCCTACGAGCGCTCGGCCCCCAGGCCCCAGGACCGGGTGGAGCTGATCGACCTGTTGCCCGAGATCGCCTTGCTTTCGCAGTCAGACGACTTCCGCAAGGATCCCACCCGGGAAAACTACAAGCCCTACGGGCGGGTGCGCCTGGCCTACGACCTGGCGCGCCTGCGCAAGAGCGGCACCCTCACCCACCAGGGCAAGCGACTCACCCTGGGTACCGCCACCATCGGCACCACCAAGCACAAAGACCGGGTGCTCTTTCTCGAAGAGGGCCAGGGGCGCGGCCAATTCTACCTGACGGCGGCATTCGTATGAACGATCTCACCCAACCCATCGCACGCCACATCATCTCCCGCATGGGTGAAGCCGGCCAGCCGCCCGAGTTCGGCATCCGCTTCGTCAACGTGGGCAACGAGAATCTGCTCGAGATCCTGGCCCTGGACTACCTCGACCGCCTGCTCTCGGGCGCCCGTGGCTCGGCCTTCAAGCTGGTGCAGGGTTACTATGGCGGGGGCAAGACCCACTTTCTGCACTGTGTGCGCGACCTGGCCTGGCAGCGGGGATTCTTGACCGCGGTGGTCAACCTCAGCCCCAGCGAGTGCCCCTATGAGGACCCCTACCGGGTCTACAAGGCGGTGGTGACCGCCCTGACGACCCCGCCCCGCGAGCCCGGGCTCGAGCCCAGCCGGGGCCTGCCCGACGTGCTGCGCGACCTGTATGACGACCTGTCGAGCAAGCTCGACGCCGCGGCCATGAAGACCTGGATCAAGCGCAACGCCATGCGCATCCCCGCCGACAGCCACAGCTTGCGCCGGGCCATGGCCGAGTTCCTCAACGCCCTGCAAGAGGAAGACCGCGAGGGCGAGGCCCTGCTCGAGGCCTGGCTGCGCGGCGATCAGGTGCCGCGCTCCGAGCTCAAGCGCTTCGGCCTGTTCGAATGCATAGACTCCTCCAGCGCCTTCGGGGCCCTGCGCAGCCTGTGCCAGCTGATGGTGGGCTACGGCTATCCGGGCCTGGTGCTGATGTTCGACGAGGTGGATCGCAACCTGTCTCTCTCCACCCGGCGCATCCAGGCGCTGGGCGACAACCTGCGCCAGGTGATCGACCTGTGCGGAGCCTCGATGCTGCCGGGCGTGCTCTTTCTGTACGCCGTGCCGCCCGAGTTCTTGCGACTGGTCGTGCCCGAGTATCCGGCCCTGGATCAGCGGCTCAAGAGCCCGCTGCCCATGTCGTTTCGCAGCCCCCAGGCTCCGGTCATCGATCTCGAGCAACTCGGGATGGGTCCCGAGGAGCTGCTGGTGGCCATCGGCACCCGGTTGCTGGAGATCTTCCAACTGGCCGAGGGCTGGACGGCCACCGAGGCCATCCAGCAGGGCAACCTGCAGACCCTGGCCCGGGCCTGCGCCCACTACTCCTTCGAGGTGGGCCACCGGCGGTTGTTCGTGAAGACCTGGCTGGCCTTCCTGTACCAGCAGAAGTCGAGCGGCGAGTCCTGGCTCACCGACCCGGTGGCCGAGCAGATGCTGAGCGGTACCTTCGTGCCGGCTGGAGGCGACTTCCAGGATGTCTGACCTGCCCGGCATCGGCCAGGAAATCGTCCATCCCTTCTACGGGCGCGGCACGGTGGTGCGGCACATGCGGGGCGGGCGCTACCTGATGATCGACTTCGGGGCCGGGGTGCCCTACCAGATCCGCCCCGAGGAGCTGCGGCCGACTCCGCCGCCACAACCCTCGCGGGAGATGGTCCCCCAGCCGAAGGCCCCCGAGCCGCCTGCTCCCAAGGCAAAGCCCGTGGTCGTGCCGGCTGCCCCGCGCGACGTGCCCCAGACGGCCGCCCAGGCCCTCAAGGTGCTGGAGGCGCTGCGGGTCGGGGTTGTGCCCTCGCAGTGGATCGAGTCCTATACCGTGGCACGCGAGCTGGAGCTGGCCCTGGTGGATGGCGACCTGACCGAGGCCGCGCGCGAGGGCTCGGCCCGGGTCTTTCTGGGCGACTACGGCACGGGCAAGACGCACCTGCTCGAGTCCATCGAAAAGCGGGCCCTGGCCAACAACTTCCTGGTCTCGCGCATCACGCTGGACGATGACGAGGTCTCCCCGGCCCATCCCAAGCGGGTCTACCGGGCCCTGGTGAACCGCCTGCACTACCCCGACCAGCCCTGGGGCTACGGCCTTCGTCCCCTCTTCGACCGCCTGCTGGAGGGCCCCAAGAAGAGCCTGCCCGAGCTCAATCCGGCCAAACCCGACTTCCACCGCTACCTCTCCCCCACCCTGCTGTACTACCGCGAGCTGCAGGACGAGGCCCTGCGCGAGGCCCTGCTCGACTGGGTGGAGGGCCATCCCAGCGAGTCCAATCTCGAGCTCGAGCCTGATCTTCGCAAGAAGACCGGAGTGCGGGGCCTGCGCCTGTATGCCCTGATGGACTACCGGCCGTGGGCACACCTCTACGCCTACATGGTGGGCGGACTGGCGGTGTGGGCCAAGCTCGCCGGCTACGCGGGGCTGACCGTGCTGTTCGACGAGGCCGAGTTCTACGCGCTGCTCGGCGCGGCCGGGCGCGACTTCGCCGACCTGGTCTTCGGCTACTACGCCAGCGCCGCCATGGGCCCCGAGAAGGTGCGCTTCGACCTCGACACAGCCAAGCGTGGAGGGCACGCCGTCCACCGCAGCTTTCCCCCCCGCTACGCCCCGGTGCAGCCGCTCTACTGCGTCTTTGCCATGACCGAGGACCCGGCCGGGGTGGGGGCGCTGAGCCGCCTGCTGCCCGCCGACCGCCTCAACCGCATCCGCGCCCTGGGCCTGGAAGACTATCAGGAGCTGTGCCGCCGGCTGGTGGAGATCTACAAGCTCGCCTATCCCGACTTCACCGTAGGAGCTGAGGTGCAGCGCCCCCTGGGCCAGGTGGTCTACATCGGGGTGGACCGGGGCGTGTTCGAGAACCCCCGCCAGGTGCTCAAGTTCATCCTGGAGATGCTGGACATCTCGCGCCTTTGCCGCGACCGCATTCCTGACTACGTCAAGGAGGTGCTCGCCCACCTGCGCGGCGAGCCCTCGGAGGTGGGCGCGTGACCCCGCTGGGCAAGCTCCTCCTGGTGGACGACGACAGCAACTACCCCTTCCTGATGCGCCAGGCCTTCCTCAAGGAGGGCTGGGACGGCTTCCTGGAAGTGGCCGCGGACGGCCTGCTGGCCCAGGAGCGGCTGCAGGATCAGAGCCAGGAGCTACCCCGGGTAGTGCTGTGCGACCTCAAGCTGCCCGGGCTGCACGGCTTCGAGCTGCTGGGATGGGTGCGCTCGCAACACCACCTGCGCTGCCTGCCGATGATCATGCACAGCTGGGTGACCACCCCCGACGATCTGACCCGATCCTACCAATTGGGGGCCAACGCCTTCGTCCAAAAGCCCATGTCCTTCGAGAAGCTGCGCCAGATGGTGCGCCAGGTGGGCAGCTACTGGCTGGTCTTCAATCAGGTTTGCTAACTTCGGCCCTCTCGATGTCGCAATAAAAGCTCAAGGCGGCGCTGCCGAGCAGAATGCCGGGCAGCATCTGGGGCACGTTGAAGGCGGTGCTCAGGATCTGCTGCAAGAAGCCCACGATGTTGGGGGGCGGGGTGACCGAGCGATACTCCCAGAACAGGGCCAGCCCGGCGCAGACCAGGGCGACCATCCCCCGCTGCACGTCGGCCTGATCGCGCGCTTTGAGCATGAGCAGGGGGGTAAACACGACCGTGAAGCTGGCCATGGCCGTAAAGTAGCTGTTGCAGAGGAAGAGGAAGAACAGCGCCCAGAGGGCGGCCACGGCCACCCAGCGGATCTGGAGCAGTCCGAAGAGGGCCAGGAACACGACGATCAGGATGAGGAAAACCAGGGCAAAGCGAGTGGCCATCTGGCAGACGCCGCAGACGGCCAGGAGGCGCAGCAGCAGAGAAACCCAGCTGGCGGTATCGCAGCGGGCCACGGCCTCGGCCCTGAGAGCGAGCGGGTTGAGCAGCTTGGAGAGCGTGCTCTTCTCGCCTCTTTCGCCTGGCTCGGGCGGCAGCGGGCCGGCCCCCCAGCGCGAGGTGGCCATCCAGTAGAGCCCGTCGATGGCGCCGGCCCAGGCGATCACCCGCATCAGGTCGGACATCCAGCTTCCCACAGCAACGTCGAGCAAAGCCAGGAGGAGAATCCAGCCCTGCAGGGCCAGGTAGAGCAGGGCCAGTGGCACGACCAGCGGCCGGTTCAGCATGTCAGCCGGGTCCGGGGGCGTTCTGGCTGGCCCACTTCTGCACCAGGCCACCCAGCAGATCCCAGATGCCCCCGGAGATCTCGTTGTAGCTCTGAGCCAGCTCCTTGCGGTTGAGGTGCAGGAGCTGGGCGCCCGAGCCGAGCGGCGTCTTGATCAACACGTAGCTGTCGATGGCTTCCTCGGTGTAGACGATGACCGAAAGGCTCTGGAGCGGGCCCTGGCTCATGTCGGTGACGGTCCAGCCCTGCGTGCTGGTGCCCTCGAAGCGCAGCCGGGGAGCCGGCAGGGGAGGCCCTCCCATGGGGCTCTGGGCGGGCGCCATGACGGGCTGGAAGATGCCGGGCTGACCCTTGCAGGCGTCGTGCTCGGTGTCTTTGAGCTGGCCGATCTGGTCGATCTGGCCGGCCAGGCTGCTGGCGGCCTGGAAGGCGTCGGTCTCGGAAAGGTCGGTGCGCTTGGCTTCCTTGCCGAGAGTGTTGGTCTTCTGGTACGTCTGGATCTCTTTGAGAGCCCAGGCGGGAATGCTCTTCTCCATGGCCGGATTCTGCGACGGAGGGGGGCTTGACACCTGCGCCGGCTGGAGGTTGCTTCGGGCCGCGGGCCCGGGAGGACAGAGGGCCCGCGGGGTGAAGTTCTAGGCGATACGCCGAATCTCTCATCCCAGAGAGCGGGGGACCCAAATCAAGTCCCGGGGCGAAGCACGCAGGATGCGTGCCGGGTTAACACTCTTCCGACCCGAGCCCGTCAGCTAACCTCGCAGGCGTTCGGAAGGGAAACGTGGGCGTGCCTGGCGGCACATCTGACGGATCCCTGTTCGAGTCATCCCGGTGGTGACTCCCAGGACGCGCAGTGAGCTGAGGCCTCCCTTTCTCCTTCGGGAGGTTTCAGTCTCACTCCGCTTTCTGGTTGATGACCCCATGGGGCAGGAACGCCAGGCAAGGCGAATCGACCTTCGCGCGCTACAAAAGGAGTGCTCATGCTCAAGTTTCTCATCCCTCTGGATGGCTCACCGCTCGCCCAGGCCGCCCTGCGACAGGCTGCGGGGCTGGCTGCTCACCGCTCGGCCGAGCTCGTGCTGGTCCACGTCGTGCAAGAAGCTTATCAGGGGGCCACCTTGGTTGCGCCGTACAACGACGAGCTGAAGCGCAAGGGAAGGGTCTGCCTGGAAAGCGCTCAGTCCCTGCTCGATCAGGCAGGGTTTCCGGTGCGCACCCGCATGCTGACGGGAGAGCCCGGCCCGGCGCTGATTCAGTGCGCGCGCGAGGAGAATCCCGATCTGATCGCCATGGGAACCCACGGCCGGGGAGGAATCGAGCGGCTCCTTCTTGGCAGCGTCACCGAGCACGTGCTCACCTGCGCTCCCTGCCCGGTGCTGGTTACCCGACAGGAGGAGGCCGAGCTGGACCTGTCCGCAGCCCGAGTCTGGCAGGGTTATTCCCGCGCACTGGTAGCTCTGGACGGCTCAGAGCCCTCGCACCGTTCCCTGGGAGCTCTGAGCGCCCTGATGGCCGAGAACGGGCAAGTCACCTTGCTCTCGGCGCTCGATCTTCCGATCGAGCATCACACCGCCTGGAAGGTCGCCGAAAGCAGCCAGGAGGGGTATCTGCGCGAGCAGGCTGCCACACTGGCCCGGGCGTCGCTTCAGGTAAGCTGCCTGGTGGGACAAGGCTCAGCCGCCCGCGCCATCGTGCAGAAGGCCGCTGAGCAAAAGGCCGAAGTGATCCTCGTCGGGAGCCGCGGTCGGGGAGCCGTGGCCACCCTCTTTCTGGGCAGCGTGGCCCGCGACGTGGCCCGCACCTCCGAGTGCGCCGTGCTGGTGATCCGGGGGGCGAGCGGGCTGGTGCCGTGAAAGACGCCGGAGCCTCCCTGCAGGGCTTGAGTCTGGCCGAGGTGGCCACCCTGCAGGCACAGCACGGCCCCAACCGGCTGCCCCGGGCCGCCGGACCTTCGGTGGCCAGCCTGATCCTGCACCAGTTCCAGAGCCCCCTGGCGGTCGTGCTGGCGGTGGCCGGGGCGCTTTCTCTGGCCATTGGCGGCCTGGACGAAGCCCTGATGATTCTGGCAATCCTGCTCATCAATGCGGCTCTGGGGAGCTACCAAGAATGGCGAGCCGAACGCGGCGCCGCAGCCCTGCAGAAACTTCTGCGCGTGCGGGCTCGGGTGATCCGCGAAGGCCAAACCCGGGACGTCGACGCCGAGGAGCTGGTGCCCGGCGACCTGGTCCTGCTCGAGTCGGGCGACCGGGTACCGGCCGACATCCGGTTGGAGTGGTGCCACGGACTGGAGGTCAACGAGTCGTTCTTGACCGGCGAATCGGTTCCCGTCGGCAAAGAGGCGCTGGGAACGGGCGACAAAGTACTGGCCTACGCCGCCAGCTTGGTGGTGCGTGGACGCGCTCGGGGCGTGGTCGAGAGCATCGGGCTGGGGACGGCCGTTGGCCGGCTGGCGCGCGATGTCACCGAGCTAGCTCCGGGGCTCTCCCCGCTGCAGGTTCGCATGGAGCGGTTCACCCGCCTGGTGGCCGGAGCCACGGGAGTGGTCGTGATCCTGGTGGGCGTCCTGGGAATGAGCGTGCACGGGCACAGCCTGGTGGAGACCTTCTTCTTCGCGGTGGCGCTGGCTGTCTCGGCCATTCCCGAGGGCCTGCCCATCGCACTCACCGCCGCCCTCTCCGTGGCCGCCATCCGCATGGCCCGCCAGGGAGTCATCGTGCGCCGCCTGCAGTCGGTGGAGGGGCTGGGCAGCTGCACCCTGGTCGCCAGCGACAAGACGGGCACGCTGACCATGAACCAGCTCACCGTCACTGAGCTGCGGCGCCCCGGAGTCGAGCCCTGTCGGGTCCAGGGAGTCGGGTTCCAACCTGAAGGCTCCATCGATCCGGCTCTCGAGCCCGAGCTGGCTGACCGGCTGGCCCGCATCGCGGTGCTCTGCAACGAAGGCGCTCTGAGCCTGAAGGACGGGGAGTGGGTCGGCTCGGGGGATCCGACCGACGTGGCTCTACTGGTCCTGGGTGAGAAGCTCGGCCTGCGTGCCGAGCCGGCTCGCGAGGAGCTGTCCGAGGTTTACCGCATCCCCTTCGAGCCCGAGCTGAGGTATTCAGCCTCGGTGCACCGCCAAGGCTCACGCCTGCTGGTGCTGGTCAAAGGAGCGCCCGAGGTGGTGCTGGAGCTCTCCGACGAGCCCGACCAGTCGACCTGGCTGTCCTCGGCCGAGGAGATGGGGGGCTCGGGATTGCGAGTGCTGCTGCTGGCTGACGCCGAGCTCGAGCACGGCGAGCTCGAGCCAACTCCAGAGCCCTTTCCCCTGCCTCCCCTGCGGCCCGTGGCCCTGGTGGGCATGATCGATCCTCTTCGGCCCGAGGTGCCGGCCGCCATCGACGCCTGCCGCGATGCCGGAGTGCGGGTGATCATGGTGACCGGCGATCACCCCGTCACGGCCCTGGCCATCTCCAGGCAATTGGGACTGGCCGACCGCCCCGACCAGGTGGTCGTGGGCACGGAGCTCTCCGACGTCGCTCAGGCGCTGGAGGGGGCCCGGGTCTTCGCCCGCACGGCCCCGCATCAGAAGCTCGAGATCGTGCGGGCCGCCCAGCAAAGCGGTCATTTCGTGGCCGTCACCGGAGACGGGGTGAACGACGCCCCGGCCCTGCGCGCCGCCAACATCGGCGTGGCCATGGGGCTTTCGGGCACCGACGTAGCCCGCGAGGCGGCCAGCCTGGTGGTCTCCGACGACAACTTTGCCACCCTCGTCACCGGCATTCGCGAGGGACGCATCGCATACAACAACGTGCGCAAGGTGATTTTCCTGTTGATCTCGACCGGGGCCGCCGAGGTGGTGATGGTGATCGGCTCCTTCATGGTAGGGCTTCCCGTCCCCCTGCTGCCCTCGCAGCTCCTGTGGCTGAACCTGGTCACCAACGGCATCCAGGACGTGGCACTGGCGTTCGAGCCGGGCGAGGGGGACGAGCTGCGCCAGAGGCCGCGCTCCCCCTCCGAGCGCATCTTTGACCGGCTCATGATCGAGCGGGTCGTCCTCTCGGCTCTGGTCATGGCCGGCCTGGGCATGGCAGCCTTCACCTGGGCCCTCTCTCAGGGTTGGGAGGTCGAGGCGGCTCGCAACTTGCTCTTGTTTCTCTTCGTGATGTTAGAGATCGTCCACATCGGCAACTGCCGCTCGGAGACCCGCTCGGCCTTCGCCATCCCGCCCTGGAGAAACCCTGTCTTAATGGGGGGCTCGCTGATCGCCCTTAGTCTTCACCTTGGTGCGATGCTCACGCCTCTGGGGCAGCGGTTTCTGCACACGCAGCCGCTCGCTCTCTCGGCCGCCAGCGGGGCGGTGGCCGCCTCCTTGCTCTTGCTGCTCGTGATGGAAGCTCAAAAGCTGCTGCGCGCCCGACGACAACCCTCGTTGGTGTAGGTCCAGTTTTGTATTGTGCCGTTCAAGTGAATGACTGGAGATTTTGCAGTATTTTGCGCCGACAGGCTTTTATGGAGGCGCCCCCGCAGGATAGGTAAACCTTCAGCACCCTCAGAGGCGCACCTCGAAGTTCAGCTCCGAGGTCCAGCGCCCGCCACCCGGAGCCACCTGACGGCCTTCCAGGGAGCGCGCGAAGCTGGCGTAATCGACCGCCTGGTAGGCGTCGAGCAGGGCCCGGGCCTCCTCGGGAGACTCGAGCAGGAAGGCGCGCACCCGCTCCAGGCCCGGCCGGTCGGGCGCGAAGGCCTGCTCCGGGCCGGGGATCTCGATGCGGCCGGGGCTCACGCGGGCCGCTTCCAGGCCGCCCGTCAGGGGATAGAGGCGCTGGATCCTGCCGCTCACCCCGTGCTCGAGCAGCACGAGATAGCCGGGAGAGCCCACTTCCACCGTAAAGCGCAGCTTCTCCCCCACCTTGAGCTGGGAGCGGTCGGGCTGCATCCGCAGCTCGAGGCGGGCCGGGTCGGGACGGTCGCGGTGGTAGAGCTCCCACAGGTTGGCGCTCTGGGGTTCGGCAGCGGGGGCCGAGCCGCCGAACACGGGCCGCTCGGCCGCCCCCGGCGTCAGCGTGGGGTGCTGCTCGTCGCCCAGGTGAGCGGCCACCCGGGTGCTCACCCGGGCCTGCAGATCGCCCCACAGGAGCGGCTGCGGCTGCAGCAGGGCGTCGGCCAGGTAGTAGGTGAACACGCCGTGCATCTTGCCGCCGAGCTCGTCCTCGCGGGCACCCTGGTTCTGGCGGCTGGCCACGAAGTAGATCACCTGCTCGGAGCCGAGCGCAGGCGTGTCGCCCTGCGGGCTCACAGACCGAGCGGTGGCCTTGGGGTAGAAGCGGTTGCGCCTGGCCAGGCCCAGTCCGCGCGAGGCCAGAAAGCTCTCCGAGAAGCAGGCGTCCAGGAGGACCGTGCGCTCTTTTGTGGGCAGAGCGGCCAGGAGCTTCTTCAACTCGTGCTCGCTCAGGTCGGTGGCCAGCTTGCCCTCGGCCGAGTCGAAGGGCAAGAGATAGGCCACCTCTGCCAGCGTCCCGTGACCGGCGAAGTAGAGCACGAAGCGCTCGCCCGGCTCGAGCTGGCGAGCCTGGCGCTGGAAGGCCTGGCGCAGGCCGGCCAGGGTGGCCTTCTCATCGGTCAGCAGCTCGACTTGGAACCCCATGTCCTTCAGGCGTCGGGCCATCAGGTTGGCGTCGTTGACCGCTCCGAGCAGGTTGGCCTGATGGCGCAGGAAGGGATAGCGGTCGATGCCCACCACCAGCGCCCGGTCGCCCAGCGCAGCCTGGGCCAGCAGCCAGAAGAGCAGCAGGATTCTCATCGCTGTAGCTCGAGGTTGCAGCGCACCAGCTGGAAGTTGGAGAGAGGCACCAGCTGGCCTCGGATGGTGCAGTTGACCAGTTTGACGGGCGCTTCGGCGCGCAGGGTGCCCTCCAGCACGCTCTTGTCGCCGTCGATGGTGACCGGCCTGGTGAAGAGCAGGTCTTCTCGGTAGGTGCCCGCGGTCACCATGATGACCGAGTTGGCGGGCGCATCCCGCAGGGCGGCTCCCAGGCTGGCATAGGGCGCCTCCTGCCCGTGGGAGACGAAGAGGGGCTTGCTCCCGCCCATGCCGGACATGCGGGCCTCCATGCCCATCAGCTGGCTCAAGAGCCCGGCTGCCTCACCGCTTCGGGCCCGCTCGTCCTGGGCCTGGCGGGCCTGTTGCTCGGCCCGGCGAAGCTCGGCTTCGCGCTGGCGAGCTTTCTCGGCCAGCACCGGATCCTGAGGATTCTGGCGGGCGGCCTGCTCCGCCTGGCGGGCCCGCTCCTCGGCCTCGCGGCGAGCTTTCTCGGCCTGCTCGGCGCGGGCCTCGGCCTCGGCCCGGGCAGCCTCGGCCTGCCGGGCGCGCTGCTCGGCCTGCTCGCGGGCTTGCTTCTCACGCTGCAGGTCGGTTCCGGAAGGTTGGCTGGCCTGGCCGCGGGCGAGCTCCCAGCCATCGGCGCCGGGGCCCTCATAGCGCAGCCAGGGCACCTGCTTTTGCATGAGCCAGCGGCTGGAGGCGTCGGCCACCTCGCGCTGGACATAGTTGGTCAGCGACTGCAGGGTAACCCGCCCGTCGGCACCGGCCGCCTGGCCCTTCAAGCCCTCCACCAGGTAGTAGGTGAAAAAGCCGTGGCCCTGCTCGCTCCACTCGAAGGAGCGCTGGCCGGCGCTGCAGGCAAAGAAGGTGGCGCTGGCGGGCACCACCTCGGCTTTGGGCTCGGCGGTGCGGGACACCAGGGTCAGATCGCGGGCCATCTGATCCGAGAGCTGGTTGTCAGCCTCGCCTTTGCCGGCCATCGGGTCGTTGCGACAGGCATCCACCACCAGCAGCGTGCGCGCCGCCCGGGTGGCTCCCAGCCAGCGAAACAGATCGCTTGCATTGAGGGCCGACTGCTGCAGCGTCAGCAGGCTGCGCGAATCGGCCTCGGCGGTGAGCAGGAACGACTGGCCCTCGACCTCCACCCCGTGGCCCGAGAAGTAGACCAGCAGGGTGTCGTTGGGGCCCATGTTCTTGATCAGGAAGTCGAAGCGGAAGGCCACGTTGGTGCGGGTGGGCAGCTCGTAGCCGGTGCGGTCGGTGGTCAGCACGAAGACGTCCTTGGGCTGAAAGCCGCCGTGCGAGACCAGCGCCTCGGCCAGCTTGCGGGCGTCGGCCTCGGCAAAGCGCAAGGGGGTGATGCCCGGGTTCTGGTAGCGATTGATGCCGATGACGATGGCCCACTTGCGGCCCGCGGTCTCGGCTGAAACTGCCGCTGTCAGGGCCAGCAGCAGGCAGATGCTCAGGATCGTTCTCATCGACCTGAGTATAGGCCGATGGTCAAGAGCGGACTGTGGGCGAGATTACAGGCGGTTCTTCTGGTCGTGCTGGTTGCTGGCAAACCAGAATCCGAGCAGGGGGAGGAAGGCCGAGCCCACGACGTAGCCCATCTTTCCGGGGTCGCCGCTCTTGGAGGTCATCAGGATCACCATCAAGAGCATCAAGACCACCATGGCGATCTTGCCGGGATTGACCGCCGGACGCTTGGCGAGGGCATTGATAGCCAGGCCCACCAGGTAGATGAACAGGCCGATAAAGAGAAAGCTCAGTCCCATGGTTTTGCACCTCCCCTGACGGCATGTTCGCCCTGGCGGGTCGGGATTCCCTGGGTTTCCCGGGAATCTCGGTACTGAAGCTCAGCCCAACCAGCTCCAGAAGGGCCTGGCCTGGCCGCTCGGCCCGGGTCGAGGAGGCGCTGCGTGGTTGTCCACGTCAGAAGGATAGCGACGGGTCCGCAGGACGTCCATGTCGCTGTCCGACGGATAGGCCTCGGTACAGTCGACGAAGTGGTCCACGTCCTTGTCGGACGGGTAAGCCTTGGTGACGGTCACGGGCTCCGGCTTCGGAGCGGGCCGCTCGGTCTGATCTTCGAGGAGTTGCTCGAAGAAGGGCTCTGAGCGCGTCAGTGCCGAGGCACCGAGGAGCGCGCCTCCCACAAAGAGCATGTCGGCCAGCAGGCGGCGGCGGGTTCGCTTGTCTTGCATAGCCATCCCGTCGTCGTTTGGGGAGCTTTGTTCCCTCGGACTCTCCTGAACAGGGCGGGCGTGTCAATGCGTGGCACAGTGAGCCAATGTTGTTCTCCAGCCATTTGAATCAGCCAGACGCCGCCCCGTGACAACAAGAACAGAGTGGCTCGCCAACACGAATCTGGATGCGAGGGGAGTTGGAGCATCGACTTCCTTTTGCACGCTCGCTAGAGCGAGCGTGCCGGGGCGGACATCAAACATATTCCTTGGCCGAAGAGAATCAAGTTCAACACAGGAAATCCCCCCCCCCCGCACATCGAATACCTGAATTCTAAGCCAAAGCTCGGGGAGGGGCCCATTCTCACCTGCCGCCGCGGGGTCGCACTGGCGACCGTTC
>BTUM01000094.1:0-28783 GCA_045863235.1 Candidatus Xenobia bacterium
CAGCGCGTCGGGCCAGGGCACGCGGGTGGAGTTCTCCCTGCCATGATTGCAGAGCCCGCGCCCGGCCCGGGTCTTGCTGGCCGGCCGCAACGATCGCTTTCTTAGAACCGGCTTCTATCAACCCTGCGCAAAGCGGCCACAGGCTGTGGCTTCTAGACCGGCTGCCCAACGAGGTCCTGTTGTGAAGGCTTGGGCCTGACCCAGCGACTTGACCACTCGGTCAACTCTGATTGCCCAAAAGGAGGATGCAATCCGAGATTGATCCCTGGTAAATTGTGCTAGACCAAAACCGGGGGGGTCGATGAATAGCATACGCTTTAGTTGGTGGGTGGCCGCCGTGGCATTCCTGGTTGTCCTTGCCGGGTGCGGTGGCGAAATAGAGAACGTTGGCGTGAGCCCGTCAGGCAATTCATCTCAGGGAATCGTCCAGGTCCGACTGTCTGCGCCCGGAGGCGTGGCCCGCAGCGCGAGACTGGAGTTCGAGGGGGAAGCGGTCACCCTCTCCAGGCAAGAGGAGATTCCTGAATCTGGCCTGCTTACTCTGGAGATTCCTCGAGATCGTTACGAGATGGCCGTTCAACTCCAGGACGCTGCGGGAAGCGTCGTTGCCCTGACCCAGGCCCGGGTCGACTTGTTGGAACGAGAATTGGCCACAGTGGACCTGGGAGTTGTCGAAACCGGCGGTCAGGAGCGCGCGCTGGAATCCCCCCCACCGGTCGAGGCTGCCCCGACTCAACCCCCTCCGAATATCGTTCTGATCGTAGCGGACGACCTGGACTTCTTCGACCTCGGCTGCAACCTCGGCTCGGAGGCCCGGACGCCGCGCATCGACCAACTCGCAAGCCAGGGGATGCGCTTTCGAAACTACTATTCGAATGCCGCCAAGTGCTCGCCCAGCAGGGCCGCCCTGCTCACCTCCCGGTCGCCGGCCCGCTTCGGTTGGACGGATGTGATCCAGCCCTATTACCGCTCCGACGGGTCAAGGTTAGGACCCGCCCGTGGACTTCCCGCCTCGGTGCCGACGATAGCCCAGGTGCTCCAGGACCGGGGTTATGTCACGGGCATAATCGGAAAGTGGCACGTCGGCTTCCGGCCTGACTACCGGCCTGCCGTCAGGGGATTCGCCGAGGTGGCTGAGTGGGTTACCCATTACCCTGACTTCAGGACTGGCGGGGGCTTCTACTGGGGATTTCGGATCCTGGGAGCCGCCTGGGGCCCCGGCACGACCATGCCAGCCTTTGGCCAGCCCGACGCAGACGATCACTACCTGAGCAAGGAACTGACCGACCGGGCGATCGATTTCATCAACCGCAACTCGACCCGGCCCTTCTTCCTCTACCTGGCTCACGTCTCGCCTCATGTACCCCTTCATGTTCCGGCTCGCTTCGACAACACGTCCTTTGGCTACGATCTGACGACCGTCGAGGGAAAGACCAGCGCGATGATCAGCAACCTCGACCGGGAAGTAGGTCGCCTCGTGGACCACATCGACTCCCTCGGTCTGGGGGCCAACACCCTGATCGTGTTTATCAGCGACAACGGAGGGATCCGGGCCGGACGGACCAGGAACTTGCGACGCCAGGCAGTCATGCGCGGGTGGAAAGACGCGCTCTATGAGGGCGGGGTCCATGTTCCGATGATCGCGCGATGGCCCGGACGAATCCCTGCCGGGACCGTGAACGCCACGGTCTGCTCCAGCCTCGACCTTTTGCCCACTTTTGCCAGCTTTTCCGGTGCTGTGCCGCCGGGTGGGATCGAAGGAAGAGATCTGTCCAGCAACCTGACTCGGGGTTCTTGGAGCCCGGCCCCGGATCTCTTCTGGGTGGCGCCTCGCTTCTACTCCTACGCTGACGCGAAGGCTGCCGGGGCGAGTTATGAGCAGCTCGACCAGTTCGCCATCCGCTCGGGAAACTTCAAGCTCGTGCGAGGCCCCGACCAGAGCCAGCCAGGTCTCTATGACGTTTCCACATTTCAGGGGGAGTTCACCGACCTGTCCGCCTCCAATCCCGCGCTCGTGGCTTCCCTGCTCGCCCGCTATAAAAGCTGGCACGCCACCGAGAGTCGCGTCCCCGCCGTGCTGACAACGGTGGGGACGACGCTGGCGGTTCCCTTCGACTCCCGGTTCGATTTCGCCGATGGCGATTTTACCTTCTCCATCGACGCCATGACCACCAACTTGACCCAGCGACGCACTCTGGCCGCGCGACCGGGTTGCTGGGAGCTGAACTGGATCGACGACAGGGTAAGGCTCAAGCTCTACGACGACCGCCCCGGCACTCTGGAAGAGAGGGCAGTCTATCTCCAGACCCAGCCTCTAACCAGCGGACAGATCCACCGCATCTCTTTCTCCGTCTATGGCCAGACCTGGAGGAGCAACCGAATTCTATCCCTCTACGTCGATGGCGCTCTGGCTCAGCGTCTCCTGCCGGACGCTTATCCTCCCGGGAAGTCCTTCTACGCCGCCACGCCCAGCGACCAGCCTATCACCGTGGGCTCGAGGCCGGACGGGACGGCTCGTTTCCTCGGCACAGTGAGCCCTCCTCGCATCTTCACCCTGGCCCTTCCGGTGGACGAGCTCTGAGCTCCGCTCGCTGGCCGATTTCGAGCTCAGGCTGAGGCCGCTCGAGCAGTTGCCACGAAAGGTTCGGTTGCGAGCCCTTCCAATGGGCTCCGGCACAGGCGCTGCGTCGAACCATGCGAGGGTGAGCCAGACACGGAAGGAACGTTGGCGGTTAGACCTCAGCCCAGGTCGAGAAGCGCCGGCGGCCGTAGACGAACCCTTCCATTGCGCGCTCGAGCTGCCAGACGAGCTCTGATGCAACGAAGGCCGGGGGACCCGGGGCCACCTCAGCGAGCCTTACTCCTTGCGAGCTTTCACCGCTACCCGCACGCCGCCCACGACCACGGCCATGGCGTCTTCCTTGACGGCCGAGCCGGCTCCCACCGTTTTCCAATCGCGCATCTCCTGGCCGGCCTGGTGGATCTCCTTGAGCGACTGCAGCTGCGGTTCCCAACGGTTGAGCATGGCCTCCACCTGCCGGGCGTTGCCCCGCCGGTTGGCTCCGTACATCAGCGAGCCCATGGTGGCCAGCATCAACCCTACCCCGAGAGGGGCCAGACCCCAGTGGAAACCGACGGAGGCGATGCAGGTAAGGCTTCCCCCCAGGCCCCAGGGAGCCAGGCGCACAAAGGGGCCCGCGCCCTCGTCGCGCTCTTTGACGACCGCGCGCAGCTGCTCCAGGCTCTCGGCCGGGTAGCGGCCCAGCTCCTTCAGATCGCTCTCCACCTGCTTGCGAGCCGCCTCGAATTCAGGCTGAGACTGCTCGGCCAGGCTGCCCCGGGTGGCCTCGAGCAGCCCGCGCAGCTGGCCCACAGTAGCCGGACCGGACAGATCCACCTCGCTGGGCTCGCGGACCAGGTTGCCATTGCCCGCATAGGTCGAGCCGGTCACGAAACTCTCCAGCGACTGCGCCTGGCCTTTCAGCCAGCTCCCCTTCTCGTGGCGGTCGTAGGCCAGGATGCCGGTCATGGCTCCCCCAAACAGGCAGATCACGTTCAGTCCAGTCGTCCAGCCCCCCGTGGGGCCTCCGGTTAACACCAGGCTGCTCGCCAGGGTGCCCAGCATCACCGCGCTGGCCAGGCCCAGGCGATTGCGCCCGGCGTCCATCTTTCCGGCCCGGGCCAGGAGCTCACTGCGCACCTCGCCAAGGGTCTCGCCGGGGACCGATTCGAGCAGGTCGATCTGATCGCTCAACCTCGAGTGGGCGGCCTGACTGGCGGGGTTCGTGAGGTGGTTCTCGAACCTTCCGGCACGCCGGCGCAGATCGGTCAGGATGTCGCTCTTGGCCACAGAAACCTGCATGAAATCATGATAGAAAAGCGCCCTGAAAAGAAGCTGTTCGACCTCCTGGAGCAACTCTACGCCGAGCAGGGGCTGCCCAGCTCAGCCAGCAACGCGTGCGGCAGTTGCTTTACCTGCTGCACGGCCCGGGGGCTTACCCGGCACGCCGTGTCCGAGCTCGAGCTGGCCTACCTGGCCGACCGCGTCAGCCCGGGGGCGGCCGACTCCATGCGGCGCTATGTCAGGCGTGAGCGCAGTGCAGCCGGAGAGCTGCTCCATCCGGTCTGTCCCCACTACCAGGGCGGCTGCACCGTCTATCCCCACCGGCCTTTCTCGTGCCGGGTCTTCGGGCACTTCCGCGAGCAGGGAAGCCGCCTGCCCCAGGGCTGCCTGCTGGCCGGCAGCGAGCGGGAGTTTCCCCGTGGAGGCACTCTCGACTCGGTGCCCAAAGCCCGAGAGCTGCGCGTGCTGGTGCGCGAGTTCAGCCTGTACGCGCCGGCTGCCAGCCAGGTCGAGGTCGAGGGGCATTCTGACTCGCAGGATCCGCTCGATCGCGCCCTGGCCCACGTGGCCGCCCGGCGCTGGCCGGAGGCTCTGCAAGAGCTGAGCCAGGTCACCGAAGAGTCGGCCTTCGGACTGCAGACGCTGGGCCTGGTGCAGAGCGCCCTGGGCGACCTGAGCGCTGCGGTGCGCGCCTACGCCCGGGCCTGCGAGCTGGCCCCTGACAGCCTGGAGTGCCTCTGCCAGCTTGGCTCGACCCGCCTGTTCGCGGGCGAATTCGCGCGCGGTGTGCAGGACCTGGAGGCGGTGGTAGCCCGGGCACCCGAGCACGCTGCGGCCCTGAGCATGCTGGGCTCGTGCTACACCCTGGCCTCGGATCACGCCAGCGCAGCTGGTTACTACGAGCGCGCTGTGCGGGCTGCACCCGACCAGCCCGAGCTGAAGTTGCGCCTGGCCAGCGCCTACCTCGAGCTGCAGGACGTATGTGCTGCGCGCGAGCAGCTCGAGGCAGCCAGGGCCTTCGAGACCACCCGCGAGGTGGCCGAGCGAGCCCTCCTCGCGGGAGGATTCGGGCTCGACTGAGCTCGTGCGGGCTCAACGCGTCCTCATGCGGGCGCGTTGAACCCGCACCGGGTCAGCTCAGGCCGAGGCAGCCATGGCCGGAAGCGCCTTCTTCCAGCTAGCGAGCTCCTGGATGCGGCCGTACCACTTCAAGATGTTGCTGTACTGCTGCAGAGGCACCTGGGCTGCCTCCCAGTAGAACATCAAGGCCGCGATGGCGATGTCGGGCAGAGTCACCTCGTTGCCCAGGATGAACTGGTTCCTGGCCAGGTGCTCGTCGAGCACGGGAGCAAAGCGAGCCACCTTGGCCAGAGCGCCCTCCACCACTTTCTCGTCGGTCACGAAGCCCTGAATGAAGTGGGGAGCCAGTCGCTGGAATTCGACCGTGGCCACGCCCGGGCCCCACTCGCAGTTGGACCAGTCCAGCCACTGCAGAGCCTGAGCCCGCATCTTGGGGTCGGAGGGCCACAGCGATGACTTGGCCTTCTCGGCCAGGTAAACCATGATGGCGTTGGACTGGTTGAGCGTCAGATCGCCGTCCACCAGCACCGGAATCGTGCAGTTCGGGTTGATCTGCTTGAACTCGGGCGAGAAGCTCTCCCCACCAGGCAGGTCGATGATCTTTTCCTCGAAGGGGAGGTTGAGATGGTGCAGCACCGTCTTGACCTTGATGGCGTTGGGTGAGCCCGGGTAGTGATAGAGAAGCATAGAGAGAGTGGTTCCTTTCCCCGATTGCCGGAGGATCATGCCCACCGGCGGGAGGTAACTTTCAAATTGCAAGCAAAGTATCCTGCCATGGCTTGGATGGACTTTTTGCGATGAGATCCCCCTGTCCGCTGGCCAACGCCCTCGACCTGCTCGGTGACCGCTGGACCCTGCTGGTCCTGCGCGACCTGTTCATGGGCAAACGCCGCTTTGGCGACTTTCTCGAGTCCCCCGAGAAGATCGCCACCAACATCCTCAGCGAGCGGCTGCGGCGCTTGGAGGAAGCCGGACTTGTGGAGAAGCGTCGCTACCAGGAGCGTCCCCCCCGCGAGGAGTATCGCCTGACCCCCAGGGGCGCGGAGACGCTCCCCATCATCCAGGCAGCCGTGCGCTGGGCCACCAGGCACATTCCCGATACCTGGCGTCCGCCCGAGTCGCTGGCCACCATGACGCCGGAGCAGTGGCTGGAGTCTCAATCCTGAGCCCCATGGAGCTGGGCCCACCATTCCGATCCGACCGGATTTTTCCCATGCATCTCAGGCTCGGGCCGTGCTATGCTCAGGCTATGAAATCACGCGCTCTTACGGTCGTGCTGGTGCTGCTGCTGGCGGGTGGGGCCCTGGCCACCACCCCCGACGAGGTGCCCAACCCTCGCAAGAAGGGGAGCTGGGTGACCGACCTGGCCGGGGTCCTCTCGGCCTCCGACCGGTCTCGCATCGACTCTCTGGCCAACGAGCTGCAGCAGAAGAACGGCAGCCAGCTCGCGGTGGTGGTGCTGCACAACACCGACCGAACCCCCAAGAGCTTTGCCACCGCCTTGTTCAACAAGTGGGGCATCGGTCAGCGCGGCATCAACAATGGAGTGCTGGTGCTGGTGGTGATGAGCCAGCGGCGCATCGAGGTCGAGGTGGGCGACGGAGCCCGGATCCACCTGCCCGACCAGCGCACGTCCTCCATTTTGCAGAGCTCGGTCATCCCTCACTTCAAGGCCCAGCGACCGGCGCGAGGCATCGTGAGCTGCGTCGAGGAGGTCTGCGGGGTGCTGCGTCCGGTTCGATTCGCAGTCCGCTCGAAAGTCTACACGGGCTCAGCGATCTCCGACTTCGCCAACGTGCTGGGGAAAGACTTCAAGCAGAACCTGATCCATCGCTGCGAGAAGCTCTACAGCGAGCACGGGGTGGAGCTGGTGATCTTCACCCGCCCCCGGGCCCGCAGCGCCGAGCAAGAGTTCCGCGATCTGCAGCTGGGCCCCAATGCCGTGCTGGGCATGATCGCCACCGAGACCGGAACGGTGGACGTCTATGCCGGAGCGGATGTGAAGAGCCCGGATCTGCAGGCAGCCCGCAAGTACGCCGCGGACAAGAGCTGGGACCTGGCGACCGGCAAGCTGGTGGGTAGCGTGGAGGACGCTTCCGCCAACCTGAAGGTCGGTCCCCGCAGCGCCGAGGTGGCTCCACCGCCGCGGCGTCCCGTATCCACCACCTCGGTGACTCGTCGCCAGGCACCCTATCGCTCCAACGCCAATCCGCTCGGCTGGATGATTGTAGCCGGCGGAATCGTCGCCTGTGGTGGGCTCTACCACTATGCCCGCAATCGTCCTCGCAAGTGCCCCCAGTGCGGCACCCGCAAGCATCGGATGTCCGAAAGCGAGGACGATCAGCACCTGAGCCGCGAGGAGATCCTGGAGGAGCAGCTCGGCAGCGTGAACTACGACGCCTGGCTCTGCCCCAGCTGCTCGCACGTCCACACCGAGCGCTGGAATGCCTGGGTGACCGGCTACCAGAACTGCCCGAGCTGCTCGCGCCGCACGCTGCACGTCACCCGCACCACGGTCGACTACCCGACCTACGACCACAGCGGTCGAGGCCGGGAAGACGGTCACTGCCGCAACTGCAACCACCAGTCCACCAGCTACTACACCATCCCCCGCAAGACGCGCAGCTCCTCGAGCTCGAGCTCGCGAAGCTCGGGCAGCTCGGGCTTCGGAGGTGGCCGCTCGTCGGGCGGAGGCTCGGGAGCGAGCTGGTAGCGCCTGGGCCGGGCACGAGCCAGTGGGCTGAGCTCGCTCCGGGCCGAGAGCCAGCAGGCAGTGGCTAGACGCTTTGGACCAGCCGGACCGGGCTGAACTCTCCGGTTTGAGCTCTCTCCGGCGGAGGAGCCGGATCGCGTTGAGCCCGCTCCTGCCAGCGCCGATCAGGCCGAGAGCGCACCCTCGGGGAAGATCGAGAAGCTCAGCCTGTGCTCACCGACCTGGCTGTCCACCTGGACCGCCGCCTTCTCGGGGATCTGCTCGTAGCGGGTGGTGAAGGCCACCTGCTCGCGGGCCTGGCCGCGCGTCAGCTCCAGGAAGCCCTGAGCCGTGACCACGTTCTTCTCCACCGTGTAAGGGGTGGCTTTCACGGCCAGGCTCTCCTGCTTGTCGCGCAGGACCTGGCTGGCGCCTCCCTCCTCGGCCCGATAGATCTCGGTGTAGCCCCAGCCCTCGCGGTTGTTGGAGGAGACCGTCCAGGTGGTGGTGCTCCAGTTGGTGCGGCGGTCCACCTGCAGGTCCCCGATCTTGCCGCTCACGGCGTAGAAGTCATCGTGGACCAGGGGTGCTGGCGGTGGGGAACTGGCCTGCCATCATGTTCATCTGCACGCCGTCGCCACCGAAACTGGGAGTGAGCGTGACCTTGCTGCCCCAGGTCATCGTGTGCTGGCCGCGCTCCTTCAGCTCGTCGGTCAGCGGCGTCTCGCGGACCTCACGGACCGTCTGGAGCTTGAGCTCTTCTGGCTGCCCACCCACGGTGCCGGTCAGCCGGGCCATCTGCTCGCGGGTCACGGCCCCGCCCACTCCAAAGAAGCTGCCTCCCGATCCCTCGCCCTGCACGGGCTCGATCTTCTCCTGTACCTGAAGGCCGGCAACGACACCCTCCACCTTGACCGAGCCATCGGTCTGGCGGGAGTAGGTGAGATGGATCCGCTCGCTGCCGTCGAGCTGGCCGCTGAGCGTGACCCGCTCGGGCTTCTCGTTGAAAGCCTGGATCTTGAAGATCTGACCCACCACGCGACCCACCATCGGGTCGTGGTTGGGCAACAGGGCGGCTTGCATCGGCGTGAGCCTTGCGCTGACTGGGCTAGACATGGGATATCCCCTCCAGATCGGTTGCTTTTTGTTTGTTGAGGCAGTCTAGCCAACCCGCGCGAGCAACTCCACGGGCAGAATGTTACCGTTTCGATCAAGAGCCCGGGCGGTGATCGGGAGCTGCAAGCGATGGCCTTCGGTCGCGGCTGTTCAGAAGGCGGCAACGCCCTGTTTACAGGATAGCAAGGAGACCCTGCTAGCCTGGGAGGGAGCCAGCGGCTCAGAGGGGACGGAAACAGCGTGAAACACCAGACACTGATGGCAGCCCTGTTCATCTTGTTGGGAACCCTGGCCACCGGCTGGAGACTGGGCGAGGCCCACGCCGCCAGCCAGCGCGCCGACGCCCGCCGCGAGCTGGCGGCCGCCCTGACCCGCAACCAGGCCATGCGCGACGAGTGCTTCCACAATCTTCGGAACCAGTTCACCCCCGGATACCGCGGCAGTCAGCCCCTGATCTGGCTCGACCAGGGACGAGCCCAGATCGATACCAGGCAGGGTCAGATCTTTGCCACCCAGACTCCCACCTTCCTCGCCATCAACGGCCCCGGCTTCTTCCTGGTGGGCCCTCCCGAGGCCCCGGTCTACACCCGGGACGGGCGCTTCACCTTGCGCGACGGCGTCCTCTGTGACAGCCTGGGCCGGGCTTTGCTGGGATATCTCCCTCAGCAGCCTGGACGGCTGGTGGCCTTCCCCCGCCAGAGCTCCGACCAGCGCTATTTCACCAGTCTGCGCTTCGACGAGACGGGAGTGGCCTTCCGCGACCTGGTCCGGTGCGATCCGCTCACCGGCCAGCCATTCACGGACAGCGTTCCCATCTTCACCGTGGCTCTGGCCAGCTTCCCCAACCCCCAGATGTTGGTGCGCTCGGGCGACACCGGCTTTCTTCCTGGCAGTCAATCCGGCCAGCCCTCGATTGGAACGGTGCTGCCTCATCTGACCCGGGGGGTGGTGGTTCCAGGCAGTCTGGAGCTGGCCAACGTGGACTTCCAACAGCAGTCGCTCTGGCTCGCCGCCCTTCGCTCCCAGGCCGGCCTGCTCGGCGAGCCAGCGCCTGCGCCCGTGGCCCCGGCTCCCGACCAGGCGCCGGCCCACTTCATGATGCCGGGGGCCGATCCGCTGCAACTGGCCCCCAATCCCATGCTCGCCCCCCTCATGATGCAGGGCGCCTCAAGATGACTCCCCCCCGTTGGGAGCCGAGGCGGGTTGGCCTGAGCGATCTGGCGGTACGGTAACTTCCCGGCAAACACCTGCCCGGTGACCTGACGTCCTAATAGGGTATCTTGAACACCAACCAGATCTATACAGCCAATCTTCCCGCGGCGGGCCGGGCCTACGGGCTCGACCTGGACGCCAACCTCGAATTCGACCACCACCACGACGCCGTGCTGGCCTTCGACCTGGCCGGCGACGGGGTCGTCTCCGAGCTCGACGTAGAGCTCAGTGGCCAGGCCCTGCGGGCCCTGGGAGGCGACTATGACCTCGACCAGGACGGCCAGCTCTCCTTCGACGAGGGCACCATCGGCTCACGCATGCATAGCGCTGCCCAGAGCTGGGATCGCGACCATGACGGGGTGCTCTCGGCCGAGGAGCTGAAGCGGGCCCGCGCGCGCGTGCTGGTGGACGGCAGGGTCTACAGCCCCGAGGCTTTCCCCCTCCCGGACGGAACCACTGGCAGCCTGGCTCGGGTCGATCCCCGCTATCACTGCTCCTGGGTGGCCAGCGACCGGTAGACGGCCAGCGGGTCGGGAGGGGGCTCCCACTCCATCACCGGGCAGGCGTCTTCCACATAGCGTTGCTGGCGCATGCCCACCAGGACGGTGGTCACGCCTGGCGTTCCCAGCACGGTCCAGAGGGCTTTCTGGGACAGGCTGGCCCCCGGGCGAGCGGGCAGCTTCTCGTGCAGAACCTGATTGCGGTTGCGACTGATCCGGGCCGAGAGGCGACGGATTTCGAGCAACACAGCGTGGAAAGCCTCCAGGTAGCGCTCGCGCCAGCTCCTCTCCATCCGTTCCGCGAGGCGGTCCAGAGTGTCCAGCGTGTAGGGCCAGAGCTGGTTCTGCTCGACCTCGGTCCAGTCCGAATAGGAGAGGGGGCTGGCGGCCACCCTCTCGAGCTCGCCCGCCATCTGCACCGTGTCCGGGCTCTCCAGCGAACGTAGACGCTCGAGCAGCTCGCTCAGCGACTCCGGCCCCGCTCCCAGCTCAGGCGGGTCAGCCAGACGCAGCAAGCTGCGCCCCTTGAAGGCGTTCAGGGGTCGGTTGATCAAGACTCCCAGGTTGGCTTCCCCGGCCAGCTCCAGCACCGACTTGCCGGCGTGATGGCGAGCCAACGCCCCTTCCGATTCGATCAAGTTCATGGGAAGTTGCAGCACCCGGAAGCCTTCCCCCGCCTGCTCGAGCATGCGGGGCAGCGAGGTGGACTCGGGGTCGGAGGGCGGGTCCGCCACGGTGTTGGAGGAGACCCCGTAGCAGCCGATCCGCCCTGCCGCCACCTGGCTCTCGAGATAGGCAAACGAGGCTTTGAGGCGGCGGTAGAACTCTTCTTTGACGTCCTGACCGCGGTGGGCCGCCTCCATCAGGAAGTACTCGGGGTTGTGCAGCAAGCAGACATCCAGGCGCTCGAGGCCCAGCCGGTCGAGTGAGCGCTGCAGCTGGTCCTCCAGAAACTCGGGGTGGATGCAGTGCCAGCAGCCCGGAGAGTATTCCACGACTTCGGGGAAGGGCTTGCCCTGAAGCTTGCGCTGGCGAGCCAGGCGCAGGTTGCTGCCCTGCACGTAGCCGATCTTCGAGACCACCACCAGGCCCTCTCGCCCTCGCTCGGCGAGCACCTGGCCCACCAGCCGCTCGCTGGAGCCATCGGTATAGTTGGTGGAGGTGTCGATCAGGTTGACCCCCCGGTCCAGGGCGGCCAGCAGAGCTTCCCTCTGGGCCGGGCTGTGCTCGTCCACCCGGTAGCATCCGAAGCCGAGCGGGGAGACCTCGAGCCCGGTCGAGCCCAGGCGGCGCTTCAAGAGCCGAACTTGACGGGAGGCTCGGGCGGAGGCTGCGCCGGCGCTTGACCGCCACCCCGCAGCTTCTTCCACAGCATCGCGCCCACGGCCACGGGTGCAGCCACTATGGCAGGCAGGGCCAGAGCCGTCATCACGGGCAGGCTGGCTCCGCCGATGGCAGCGGCCATGGTGGCGGTCAGGCTCAGAGCCCCGACCCGGGCCAGCTTGTCCCCGGTGGAGCCGCGCCAGAGGCCGCCTTTGCACAGGAAGATGCCCACCGCCACGGGAGCCGCCAGCACGCCCAGGCCCAGCAGGCCGGTCACGGTGCTGCCCAGCCCCACCAGCTGGGCCACCCCGCTGGCGGTGGCGCTGACGGCGGCCACCCGAGCCAGCCTGTCGCCCCAACCGGACTTCTGGGCGGGCTGGTAGCCGTCCACGGGCTGGCCAACGACGCTCTTCCGGCCCTCGGCGGCCTTCGGAAGGGCGGGCAGGGCCGGGTTCAGACGGAGGGGATTCACGTCCATTCAGACGGTGATTCGGGGTAGACCGGGCGGGTCCCTCGCAAAGACCCGGGTGCGTGCTTCTCAGGGAACTGGAGCGCAGGTTTGTCGGCAATGCCTCATGTTAACCCCCGCCTTTGAGCACCACCTCGCGCACGTAGCGCTCGAGCTCGGCCCGGTGCTCCTTGCGGTAAGCGGGATAATCCTCCACGATACCCTCCCTGGCCATCCCCAGCAGGATGAAGGCCTCCAGCAGGCCGGCCTGGTTGAGCCTGTGCAAAGTCAGCAGAGTCTTGTCGGGGGGGATGTTGCCCTCGGAGGCGGTGTTGAGAGCCACCCGGATGGCGCTGGCTTCCTCCTCCAGGCTGGGCCGGTAGGGCTGCCCGGGATGGTAGCGAGCCCACTTGCCCGACTGCCAGTCGCTGCGCTCGAAGGCGTAGGCCAGCCAGGCCGGACCGGCGCTGGGAGCGACGTGCAACTTGCTGGCCTTGACCTCCACCGGAATGTCCACCCGGGGATGAGCGAGCACCACTCCCTGCTGCTTGGCCCAGCCGATCAGCCCGTTGCGCGACAGGCGGGCGTAGGGCTCGCACAGATAGGCCTCGATGTACCTGGGCAGGGCCAGCTCAGCTTTGCCCGCGGCCATGAGCGAGTTGCCCCAGTAACGATGAGCCGCCTCGCGCTCGGGAGCGATGGCCACCGCCCGGGCATACCATTCGTCGGCCTGGCTGAAGGCGCTCTCCAGCCGATAAGTCTGGCCGATGTAGAGGGCCGCTTCGTAGAGGGTAGGATCGGCCTGGAAGGCTTCCTGGTAGGCGGCCCGCGCCTCGGCGTAGCGACGGGCGGCGAAAGCGGTCTCGGCCCGTTGCATGGCCTCGTCAGCTTTGGAGTTGGCCGAGAAGACCGGCTCTTCTCCGCCATCGGCGGCCAGGCTCTCGAGGGCGGCGGTCAAAAGCGAGTCGCGCACCCCCAGCCGGTCGGCCTCCACCAGGGCCTCGCGCGCTCTGGCGCGCTGGGCCTTGCGAAGGGACTTATCGGTGAGGGTGTTGGCCTGGACCAGCCGACAGAAGCCCAGCTTCAACTGTACCTGACCATCAGACGGATTTTCCGCCGCCAGCTCCTCCAGGAGCGGCAGAGCCTCCACGAAACGGTTCTGCTCGCACAACTCGAAGGCTTGCTGACGCTTGTCCTGAGAGAGCGCGGGCATGAGCAGCAGGGCCAAGATCAGCAGCAGCCTCAGGACCTTGGAGCAATCGAGGGTGGGAAGGAACAACCTAGGCTCTCGGCTCGCGGGTCTTGAGGCGCACGCCGCCCACCTGGATGTGGCCCTGGCGCTCGGCGATGGCCACCGACTCGGGCTTCTCGGCCAGCTTGAACACCGAGTTGTAAACCTCGGCCTGGCGCTTGAGATGCTCCTCCACCAGCTGCGGTCCCTTCTCCATCCAGTGGGCCAGCACGTTGACGTCGCCCGGAGGGGTCATCTGCATCAAGGTGGTCAGGGGCTTGTGCTGCATCGAATTGGCCGCGGTGATCAGGCCCAGGCCGGCGAACAGCGCTCCGGCGCAGCCCACCAGCCCGGCCGAGCCAGCTACCATGTAGGCCGGGATGGCCGCCATCCAGCTCAGCTGCGCCAGGGCCAGGCCTCCCGAGCTCATCCGATCCACCATCTTCTGGCTCTTCAGGCTGGCCTCCAGCGCCTTCTCGCGCCGCTGGAGCACCTCTTTGTCCTGGCCGCAAGCGGCCGTCTGCCAGGTGCGGTTCTCGGCCAGGGTATTGGTATACTTGTCGTAGCGCTGTGGATCGAGCACCGGGAACTGGCCGGCCAGCACCATGCGCAGGTCGTTTCCGAAAGAAGCGGGCTTGACCTTGTCGGGGTTGCCCCCGGAAGCTCGGTAGACCTGGCTCCAGGTATCCAGCATCTGCTTGATCTCGGCCTGTTCCTTGGGGTCGGTGGCCCGAGCCTCTCTGGACTTGAGCTCTTCCACGATGAGACCCAGCTCGTAGCGGTTGCGCTCGAGCAGTGTGGTGCCCTTGCCGGGAGTGCTGACCAGGGGCGAGATGTTCATGGCCACAGCATACCGCCGAGCTTTGAAAGGATACTCAAAGCGGGCTGTCAGCCCCCGGCCATGGCACCCACCACCAGGAAGGGCTCCTTGCCGGCCACCACCGCCTCGGGCAGGGGAGCATCGGGTGATTCGTGGCTCAAATCCTCCTGACAGGCGTAAAACCTGACGAACGGACGGCGCTTGTGGGTCTCGTGGTCGCGGATGGTTCCGCGCAGGGCGGGAAAGCGAGCTTCCAGCGCGGTCAGCACCGAGCGTTGGGTGGGCGTGCCCTCCACCTCCAGCGAAACTTCCCCTTCCAGCCGCGCCAGGGTGCGCAGGTGCTGCGGCAACACCACCCGGATCATGCCAGCGTCTGCACCTCGACCGACAGCACGGCCGGAAGATCGCGCGCGATGGCGCTCCAGCTATCGCCCGAATCGGCCGAGGCGTAGACCTGGCCGCCCGTGGTGCCAAAATAGATGCCGCACTCGGGCATCGTGTCCACCGCCATGGCGTCGCGCAGCACGTTCACGTAGCAGTTGCGCTGAGGGAGCCCTCTGGTCAGGGCCTCCCACTCGTTCCCGCCGGTGCGGCTGCGATAGACACGCAGCTTGCCGTCGGGGGGATAGTGCTCCGAGTCGCTCTTGATGGGCACGACGTAGATGGTCTCGGGCTCGTGGGCGTGCACCTCGATGGGGAAGCCGAAGTCGCTGGGCAGGTTGCCGCTCACCTCGCGCCAGGTCTTGCCGGCGTCGTCGCTGCGCATCACGTCCCAGTGCTTTTGCATGAAAATGGTATCGGGACGCGAGGGGTGCATGGCCAGTCGGTGCACGCAGTGGCCCACCTCGGCCTCGGGGTCGGGAATCTGCTCCGACTTGAGGCCTTTATTGATGGGCTTCCAGCTCTTGCCGCCGTCGTCGGAGCGAAAGCATCCCGCGGCCGAGATGGCCACGTAGAGCCGCTTGGGGTTGCGTGGATCGACCAGGATGGTGTGCAGGCACATCCCCCCCGCACCGGGCGTCCAGGCCGGGCCCGACTTGTGATTGCGCAGCGCGCTCAGTTCGTGCCAGGTCTTGCCGCCATCCTTGGAATGAAACAGGGCGGCGTCCTCGGCCCCGGCGTAGAGCTCGTCCTTGGAGCTGTGGGAGGGCTCGAGGTGCCAGATGCGCTTGAACTCCCACGGGTGGGGCGTTCCGTCATACCACTGGTGGGTGCCGGTCGGACCTTCGTAGCTGAACTTGTTGTCCATCGGATCCCAGGTCTTGCCGCCGTCGTCGGAGCGCTGGATGACCTGACCGAACCAGCCGCTCGACTGGGATGCGTAGAGACGGTCGGGGTCCACGGGAGAGCCCTTGACGTGGTAGATCTCCCAGCCCCCGAAGTGGGGTCCGTCCACCTTCCAGCGCTTGCGCTTGCCATCGGAGGTCAGGATGAAGGCGCCTTTGCGCGTGCCCACGAGAACTCGAACCATGATCGTTGCTCCTTTACAGCGCGGTGGGGATGGATTGGGGGAAGCGAAACACGTTGGTGGGATCGTAGCGTCGCTTGACCTCCACCAGCCGGGCCAGATTGCTGCCATAATAAGCCTGCAAGTAATCCTGCTGGGACTCGTCGATGAAGTTCTGGTAGCAAAAGCCCGAGGTGAAGGCGAGCATGGCCTGGTGGAACTCGTCCTGCCAGGCCTGGTTGAGGGCCACCACCTCGGGTGAAGTGGTGCCCAGCCAGTCCAGCTCGATGCTGCTGATCAAGCTGGCCTGACGGTGGACGAAGGCGGTCGCGTCAGGGGCCAGTGCGGCCACCTCCTGGCCGGCCAGAAAGAACTTCCAGTTGGCGGCCGACCCGGTTCCCGGCCAGCGGCGCAGGTAGTCGAGGATGACCGCCGATCCCTCGGCGGGGATGGGAGCGAATGCGTAGCGCGAGCGCTCGTGGGAGTAGTCGCTGGCGTCGGGCTCGGCCAGAAAGTCCTGGCCGTCCCAGTAGGCCATTTCCTGAATCTGCTCGGACGCAGGGGCGGCCACCTGGAAGAAGGGCTCGAACAGGGCCCGCAGGTCGGTGGGGCTGCCCACCAGCTGGCCCAGGAGCTCCAGGCTCAGAGTGGTGCCATCGGTCGCCGCGGTCAGCTTGGCCCCCAGCTCGCGGGGCATCTGGGGAAGAAGCTCGAGGGCCAGAGGAAGCAGAGTCTCCAGCCGCTCGGTCCAGATGATCTGGTAGACGGTGACCCGATCCACCGGGTAGGTCTGGAAGAGGAACGAAGTGTTGATGCCGAAGTTGCCCCCTCCCCCACCCCGACAAGCCCAGAAGAGGTCGGGATTCTCGACCGCGTTCGCGCGCACGATCTCCCCCGAGGCCAGCACCACCTCGGTCTCCAGCAGCTTGTCGCAGGTCAGCCCGTGCAATCGCATGTCAAAGCCGATCCCCCCTCCCAGCACCAGTCCGGCCACGCCCACCCTCGGACAGCGGCCATGGGGCAGGGCCACCGAGGCGGGGCGGAGCGCATCCTCCACGTTCTGGTTGCGCCCCCCACCCTGGACCCGGGCCACTCCTGAGACAGGGTCGAAGTCGACCTGATTCATGGTCGACAGATCGATCATCAGCCCGGTGGTGGTGGAGTAACCGGCGTAGGAGTGGCCGCCCGAGCGAGCCACCAGGGGAACCTGGTTCTCCTGAGCCCAGAGCAGGCTGGTGCGCACGTCCTCAGCCGATTGGCACTGAGCGATGGCCATCGGGAGCACGTTGGCAAAGCGCAGGTTCCAGGGCAGGGCGGCGTTCAGGTAGCCAGGCGAGTCGGGACGAAGCAGCGTGCCGCGAAGCGAAGCCGCCAGCTGGTCGAGGGGAAGCGGAGGAGCCAGGGCGGCCGGCGGAACGAGGGTGTCGCCACCGCATCCGGTGACACCCAGCACGCCCAGGCCGACCGAGGCTTTGAGAAAGTCTCGTCGGGAAAGCATGGAGGCGCTGGTTCGCAGTCCGCCCTCCGGGGCCCTTCGTTCACAACTTGGTAAACCCGTTCGCCACCTGGTTGGCTAAACTTCGTCGGGTGAACCACAGGAAGCAGTGAGAATGCACACATGAAGATCACGCCGCAAGAAATTCAGGCCCGTCTGGTCGCCACTCGCCCCGAGGCCGACTGCCTGCAGAGCAAGATGGGCGAGCACCTGGAGGGCGAGGTGCTGGTCAAGCTGCCGGATACCGCCGACGTGGCCGAGCTGGGCCAGGACTACGGGCTGCAGGTGCTCGAGACGATCAAGTTCTCGGGCGAGATGCAGAAGAACTTCAACGGCAAGCTGGTGCACGCACGCCTGCCCGAGGGAATCTCCACCGCCCAGGGGATCGCCCTGCTCGAGAAGGACCCTCGCGTGATCTACGCCGATGCCAACGACGTGGTCGAGCGCCAAGCCACCCCGGACGATCTGCACCCCCAGCTCTGGGGGCTCAAGAAGATCGAGGCCGAGGCGGCCTGGGACACGGTCAAGGGCAGCCGCAACGGACCCATCGTGGCCGTCATCGACAGCGGCATCGATCAAGATCACCCCGACCTGGTGGCCAACCTCTGGACCAATCCTCGCGAGACCGCTGACGGCCGAGATAACGACGACAACGACATCGTGGACGACCTGCACGGCTACAACGCCATCAACGGCAGCGGCAGCCCGGAGGACGACAACTCTCACGGCACCCACTGCGCCGGCACCATCGCGGGCGTGGGCAACAACGGCCTGGGCGTGGTGGGGGTGAACTGGGAAGGCCAGATCCTGGCCGGCAAGTTCCTCTCGGACAAGGGCAAGGGAGCCATCTCCAACGCCGTCAAGGTGGTGGGCTACGCCAGCGCCCAGGGGGCGCGCATCCAGAGCCATTCCTGGGGCCACACCGGCAGCTGGGGCAACCGGGCCCTGGAGGACGCCATGCGCTCCTCGCCCTCGCTGCACATCTGCGCGGCCGGCAACGACGGCAAGGATGTCGACGCCGAGCCGCACTACCCATCCAGCTTCGGCCTGGACAACATCGTCAGCGTGGCGGCCAGCGACTGGTCCGACCAGCTGGCCAGCTTCTCCAACTACGGCGCGGTGGGCGTGGACCTGGCCGCTCCCGGGGTGGGCATCTACTCCACCACTCCGGGCAGCTATGGCAGCATGTCGGGCACCTCCATGGCCACCCCGCATGTCAGCGGCGTGGCCGCCCTGATCGCCACTGCTCAGCCCAACGCCAGTAACGATCAGATCAAGCGCCGCCTGATGGCCAGCGTGGACGTGGTGGACTCGCTGGCGGGCACCTCCCAGACGGGGGGACGCCTCAACGCCCGCAAGGCGGTGGAATCTGACAGTGTGGCTCCCGGGGCGCTGGGGAGTTTCCGCGTGAGCGCCCGGGCCACCGGCGAGATGCAGCTTGGCTGGATCGCCACCGGCGACGACGGCAACCAGGGTCGGGCTTCGAGTTATCAGCTTCGCAGCAGCCCCAACCCCATCGACGAGGGCAACTTCGAGTCGCTGCCGGTGATGCGCACCGGCATGCCGGCCGAGGCCGGTCAGGCCGAGACCCGGCCCTCGCTGGCCTTCCCCGAGACGGGCGACCGCACCATGCACTTTGCCATGCGGGCGGTGGACAACGTGGGCAACCGCTCCCCGCTGGCCCGAACGTCGGTGGTCATCCCGGGCACTCGGGTGGCTTTCGACGACAGCATGGACGGCTTTTCGAACCGCTGGAGCGGCGAGGGCTGGGGGCGCGTCTCCATCGAGGGACGGGGCAAGGTCTGGACCGACTCGCCCTCGGGCGACTATGAGCACGGCGCCAACCGCGCCCTGACCTCACCCTCCATCTCGCTGGCCGGGGTGACCGGCGCGGCCGTGACCTTCGACTACAAGCACGACCTGGAGAACCGCTTCGACAAGGTGGCTCTGGAGGTTTCCTCCGACGGCCAGAACTGGACCGGCCTGCAGGAGTTCACGGGCAAGAAAATGTGGGAGCGCGCCCGGGTGGACCTGTCGGCTTACGACGGGCAGAGCATCCAGCTGCGCTTCCGCCTGACCACCGACAACGCGGTGGCCAGGGACGGGTTTTACCTCGACCGCGTGGTGGTGGCGGGCTCGCAGAAGTAGCGCGCCAGTCTGTGTCAGTTCCCGGCGTGACACGTGTGTCGGCTCCTGTCAGCTCCCCGGGCGACGTCGCTCCGGGAAGCCCTCAGACCGGTGGCTCCGACTCCGCGTCGAGCACCTTGAGCCAGTAGCTGGCCACCTGGGTGGCAGGATCGCCAGCCAGCGCCAGGTTGGGCAGGGTCAGCGACAACACCGGTCGGCCGGGCTCCCCCGCAGCGGGCTCCGGGGGTGGGCCCTCGTCGCTCGAGAGCTCCAGCGTGTCCTCCTGGAAGAGAGGACTCTCACGCTTGCGCCGTCTTCGCCGGCGCCGGCCTTCCTCGGGATGATGATGATCGGCGTAGAGATCCGACTCCAGCATGCGATGCAAACGCATCTGGTAGGCACTGCTGCCCAGATCCACGGCCCCCACCTGCCTTTACGAACAAACGTTCCCATGGGCAGAATAGCACGAAAAGAATGGCTTGTCTACAGGGATCCGCTGCAAAGAGCTTACAGGATGGTTGTTCTAGCCTTCCACCAGACCTCAAGCGCTCTGAAGATGCGGGAGTTTCACCTGAAAGGAGACCGCCCCTTTCCGCCCGTGCGTGACCACGCCACAAGAAAGGCAGCCTGGCCGCTGGCGCGAGCCAGAGCGACAAGGTGCTGATCGTGGCCCGGGGTAGCCCGGCTGGAGAGCGCCAACAATGAGAGCAAGCAGCTCCCAGCAGGCTGAGGAGCCGCGTCAAACGATTCAGGACCCGTGGGTGCTCAGGAGGTCGAAGACTCCAGGCTCGCCAGCTCGGTGCGGAGCTCCCGAAGCCAGGCCAGCCAGTCGAGACTTCGCTTGGCGACCAGGCGCTCGTCGAGCCAGTCTCGGGTCAGGGGCAGGAAGGCGCTCCGGTCCACGGCGTGGTAACGGCCTGCCTGCAGCCGGTAAAGTTGCACCCCGGCCTGCGAGCACCGCCAGACCTCGCTGACACCCAGCTCGGCAAAAATCGCAAGCTTGTCCAGGGCCGAGCGGCTGATCTCGACCTCGATGGCCAGATCGGGCGCGTGAACGTTCGGGTCGCGACCCACCTCTCCAAACATGAAGGAAGCGTCCGGCTCGGCGCCTTTCTGGAGATCGCTGCGACGCTGGGTCGTCGAGCGCAGCGGACGAAATGGAACTTCGAAGCGCTCGCAGGCCGCCTGCACGACCGTCTCCAGCGCGTGAGCAAGCTCTTCATGCTCGGCCGATGGGCTCATGATCTCAAGCATCCCCTCAGAGAAAGTAAAGCGGGGCGAGCTTCGGTCTTCATGCTGGCGCAAGAGAGCCTCGTAAGTCTCCCAGCGGCATGGATTCAAGACGACTCTTTGCTCCCAGGTCGTGTCGAGCACAGTTGACTGATTCGACCCGCCCTTCCCGGGTCCCTTGAACGGCGGGCGCGGGCGGTCGGCATACCGAGCGGGCGCGATGGGGCCGCAGCTACCCGTGCAGCCCGTGTCAGGTCCCAGAGAGCGACGACACAGGTGTCAGCCCCGATCCGGGAGTGGCACACGTACAGACACTGGCGATCGTCGCGGCAAGGCCGGTCTATTGGCGATGGTTGCCAGGTGAACGCGACGGATCCCTTGTGGTAGCTCTGTATGGACCCAACCCAGGGCGGAGGAGCTCGAGCAACTCCTCGCAAAGTCACTCGGCAACTGCCCGAAAGGAGTTCCCGGTGACCGCTCGCACCCTGGTGCAACCGCTCTTCGACGGCCCGGTCGACATCGTCGGAGACGTCCACGGCTGCCTCGAAGAGCTGCGCATCCTGATGGGCCACCTCGGCTACGACGCGAGCGGCACTCACCCGGAGGGCCGCCGCCTGGTCTTCCTGGGCGACCTCACCGACCGCGGCCCGGACAACGAAGGTGTGGTGCGGCTGGTGAAAGGTCTCGTGGAAGGCTGGGCTCAGTGTATCCTGGGCAACCACGAATTCAACCTTCTCCTCAGGTCGAGAAAGCCCGAGAACGGCTGGTTCTTCGGCGAGCCCCGCGAGGGGGAGAAGGCTGCCGACGAGGCCGTCCGCGCGATGGTGCTCGAGTTCTTTGCCACCCTGCCTCTCGCCCTCGAGCGTCCTGATCTGCGCGTCATCCACGCCTGCTGGGAGGAGAAGATGCTGGCCCTGGCTCGCCAGGCCACCTGCGCCCTGACTCTCCACGACGAGCAAAGGCAGGCCATCGAGCGTTCCTTCGAGGGGCGCAGTCTGGACAGAATCGATCAGGGCCTGGAGCGCCAGAACAAGAATCCCGTCAAGCTCCTGATCTCCGGTCCCGAGGCGCGGGTGGCCGTGCCCTTCGTGGCCGGGGGCAAGGAGCGCTGGGAGGACCGGGTGCGCTGGTGGGAGGACTACCAGCCCGAAACACGCTGCATCTTCGGGCACTATGCGCTGAAGCGCAGTCAGCACCGTTCGACGCGGCGAGCGGTGTGCATCGACTTCGGGCTCTGCTACCGGGGCGAGGACCGGGCCCTCGCGGCGGCGCGCTTTCCCGAGAAGCAGCTCATCTTCCACGATGGGCAGCGGCAGGCGCTCTGAACAGGCAGCCGCCCTATGTGAACGAGATCTCTGGCGGGTATCGCTATGCGTCGGGAGTTGACACGCTCGGTGTCAGCTCATGAGCAGACGCACAAGCTGTCAACTCGGGCGGGTATCCCTGGTCGAAGCCTGTCGACAATCAGGACCTCGCGCGACATGGGATCGCGGTCCCATCAGCCCTCCAACTCGCCTCGCAGGGTCAAAGCCAGCCCCTCCACCATGCGGGCGAAGGGCTCGTAGGTCAGCTTCTCCCAGGTGTCGCTCAGCTCGTGGTAGTGGTCATAGCGGTAGAACACCGTGTCCGTGACCATCACGGCGGGAATGCCGGCGGCCCAGAAGCTGGCGTGATCGGACATGCCCATGCCGGCTTCCAGCAGGAAGCTCTCGCTGAAGTCGGTGGCGGCCACGCCCAGGCTGGGGAAGGCCACCCGCTCGCGCCAGCGGCCCACCAGGCGTTGAACCAGCGGGGCTGACATCGAGTTGCCCACGAAGGCCACGAAGTCGCCCACGTCCGGCACTCCGGGGAAGGGGGCGCGCTGGGAGTCGGGCTCGGAAACGTAGTAACCCACCGTCTCCAGGCACACCATGAAGCGGACCTCAAAGGGAGCCAGCTGGCGCACGTAGCGCACGCTCCCCATCTCCTCGGTGCGGTAGAAGGGTGGCTCCTCGTTAGGAAAGAGCACGAAGCGCAGCCCCTCCACCCCCGCCAGCAGGCGGGCCAGCTCCAACACGGCCGCCACTCCGCTGGCGTTGTCGTTGGCCCCGGGGCAGTCGAGCACCGAGTCGTAGTGAGCCCCCACCACCACATACGGGCCCGGACCTGTGCCTGCTTCCAGGTTGTGAAACAGAGCCCCCTCGGCCTCGAAGCTGAGCCGATTGACCCGGTAGCCGCAGCCTTCGAGCTGGCCCTGCAGGTACTCGACCGTGGCCTCCAGGGCAGGATAAAAGCTCAGATTGCGAGGGCCGATGGTCTCAGCCAGATGCCGCACGTGCGCCTGAAGGCGCTCGCGGATCTCCGGAGCGGCCGGGGGCGGGTCTCCGTGCCAGGAGACCCCGGGCATGGGGGCGAGCACTTCAGGCCGGGCAGACCCGGAAGTCCATCTGGCCGTCGAAGTCGGAGTTGTAGACCCGCACTTCCGGGGTGCGGAACTCGACCTTCACGCGGTACTTGCCGCCCTGCTCAGGCTGGAACTTGCGCTGGTTGGCATACTGCAAGAGCTCCTGCTCGTTGCCCTCCTCGTCCACCTGGAACCAGCGCACCCCCACGCCTTCCAGCGGCGGGGTTCGCACGCTGACCTCCTGGCGGCCGTCCGAGTTGGTGCTCACGTCCACTCCATCCACCAGATTGATGCGGCTCATGAACTTGTGCCACATGTTCTCGCGATCCACCGGGCAGAACTCGGTCGAGCGCATGTCCCGCATCAGGCAGTCGCCGTGGGTAGGCCGATAGCCGGCCATCCGCTCGGTGTAGTCGAAGCTGGGAAAGGCTCCCACCTTGCCCGGGGTAAAATCATAGTCAGCATCGTACAGGTTGACCCGCAGCGAGCCGAGCACGTTGTCGCCGTCGAACACTTTCTCCTGGAAGGTGATGGTGTGACGGCCCGGCTCCAGAGTGGGGGGCTCGACAGGCTTGAAGAAGCTGCGATCATCGGTGTGCAGGCCCGCGTAAGGCAGGGGTTTGCCGTCGAGCAGGATCTCTACGTCCTCGGGCGTGTCCCAGCCCACGGCGCTGATGTGGACATCCAGCCGCGAGGGCTTGTTCTCGGGGTTCTCGGGCACGTTGAAACGATAGGAGACCGGACCTTCGGCCAGGTTCTGCCAGGGGTAGTCGCCCACCAGCGCTTTGCCGTGCTCGGGCTTGAGATCACCGGTCAGCCAGTGCTTCCAGGGCACGTCCGGGGTGGAGGAGTGATTGGCGCCCCAGTAAACCTGGCCTCCGTCATACTCCTCGCCCACGTTGCCGAAATTGTGGCCCAACTCGTGGCGCAGCACCATGGTGCCGCTCTCGGGCGAGCGGGTGGTGATGGCATAACGTCCCCCAAGCCCCCCGTAATAGTTGTCGTTGGCGATCAGGATAGGATAGTCCGTGGCCGGAGCCAGAGCGATGGCTCGCTCGCAGGCTCGCCGGTCGCCTGGCATGATAGCTCGCTTGGAGCCTTCCGGTGAGCGATAGAGCTTGAGAGCTGTGTCTTTCTGGTCGCCGTCGCTCAGGCCCGACTCGTTGGAAGGCACGAAGACCGCGTGCACGTTGAAAAGAGGCAGATAACTGGCAAAGGTCTGACCCTGGAACATGTCGTCCGTGATCCGCTTTGCGTCCTCGAAGAAACGCTCTTTCTCCTCGACCGTGTAGCCGTCGCCCACGATGGTCAGGTTGATGCGGTTGTTGAGGGGGCCCTGATTGACCAGGGTGCGGACCTCCGAGCCGGGCCAGGCCTGCTGAGGATCTTTGAGGGCTTCTACTGCTGAGAGGGGCTTGACCGAGGCACGATACTCCCGGGGCAGGGCTTTGTCAGAGTAGAGCACCTCCTCGAACAGCTCCTGGCTGGTCTGGGTCTCTTCGTCGAGGTGAGCGGGAAGCGAGCGGAGGACGACCTTGTCCTGCTTGATCTGCTTGTCCTCGGGCTCCACCGAGAGAACCTGCACGTCGTCGCCGTCGCGATATTGCTGCACTCGCCAGGAGGGGGGAGGGTTGGTCTTCACGTTCATAGCTTCCCGAGCTTATCAGGGAGACATCCCGAACGGGTGAACGGTAAGTTACTTTGTAACCAACGAAGGTCCGGGCCCCTCGGGGGAGAACTTGCGCCCCCTCATGGGCCACCCCATCGGTATCGACGCCACCCCCAAGGAGCGCAAGGGCGCTCTGGTGACGCTGTTTTTCACCATCTTCATCTCGCTCATCGGCTTTGGCATCATCATCCCCCTCTTGCCCACCTACGGCCAGCAGATGGGGGCCACGCCCTGGGAGATCGGCTGGCTGTTCGCCTCCTACTCGCTGGCCCAACTGCTGGCCGCTCCCATTCTGGGCGATTTGAGCGACCGCTGGGGGCGCCGGCCGGTGATGATCGCAAGTCTGCTGGGCACAGCCCTCAGCTTCGTGCTGCTAGCCCGGGCCCAGAGCCTCCAGATGCTGTTCGTGGCCCGCATCCTGGACGGGCTTTCGGGGGGCAACATCTCGGCCGCCCGGGCCTACATCGCCGACATCACCGAGCCGCAGAACCGGGCCCGGGCCTTCGGCCTGATCGGGGTGGCTTTCGGTCTGGGCTTCGTACTGGGGCCGGCCCTGGGAGGACTGTTCTTCCAGATTCACCTCTCCGCCCCCGCCTGGCTGGCGGCCGCCCTCTCCCTGGTGGCCACCGGCATGGCCTTCTTCCTTCTGCCCGAGACGCGCCACGCTACCAGCGCCCGACGACCCCCTTTCTGGGCCTCCCTGCCCACCGTGCTGAGCCAGCCCGCGCTGGCCTATCTCATGCTGGTCGACTTCATGATCTGGGCCTCGCTCTCGGTTTACCAGACCACCTTCCCCCTGTTCGCAGAGCGCCGCTTTCACTGGGATCCGGGGCAAATCGGCCTGGTGCTGGCCGGGGTGGGGCTGATCGGAGCCTTCGTTCAGGGCGGCCTGGTGGGCCGCCTGGTGGCCCGCCTGGGCGAGAAGCGCGTGCTGATCCTCGGCCTGTCCCTGGGCTCGGTTTCCCTGATTCTGGCCTCGGTATCCCAGCAACCGGTTCTGTTCCTGATGTTCCTGGCTCCGGCTGTGGCCGCGAGCGGGCTGGTCTCTCCCAGCCTGGTGGCCATGGTCAGCCAGGCCGCCCGGGCCGACGAGCAGGGAAGGGTGCAGGGGGCGGCCAGTGCCATCGAGGGTCTCGGTCGCGCCACCGGCCCGGTCTGGGGCAACGGGCTCTTGCAGGCGCGCGGCGAGGGCGCCTCCTACCTGTCGGCAGGGCTGGTTTTACTGTTGACGGCCCTGTTGGCCATGGCCATCAAGCCCGCCCGGATCGAGCAAGCTGGCGCCGGTTTGACGCCGGATGGCGGGGGCTGAGCGATGAGCAAATGGTAACCTTTGTAACAGAATCTTAATGCTTTCGACGCTTACTCCCGAACGGCATTGGGAGTATGCTAGGTTCAGCACAACCAGCCCATGGCGATCGGGCGCGAAGCAGGCGACCCGCAGAAGCGAAGGGGGAACCGCATCCGATGGACCTGTTGAATGGCTTCGGTCTGGGCTCTCCAACGACCCGAGGAGTGGGTCAGCCGTTTGGGATTGGAGCTGCGCCCGGTCTGGGCCGCCCGGCCGGTGGCGTGGGCGGACCCGGTGCGCTACCGCCCGAGCTCGTCGGGGCCCTCATCAACATGCTCAGCCAGTTGCTGCAGTCGCTCACCCAGCTGAACCAGGGGTGGGGCAACTTCGCTGGCCAGGGTCAACCACCGGGAGGCATCGGTGGCGCCGGCAACGCCGGGAATGCTGGCAACGCCGGGAATGCCGGCAACGCCGGGAACGCCGGGAACGCCGGGAACGCCGGGAACGCCGGGAATGCCGGCAATGCCGGCAACGCCGGGAATGCCGGCAACGCTGGCAACGCTGGCAACGCTGGCAACGCTGGCAACGCCGGGAATGCCGGCAACGCTGGCAACGCCGGGAATGCCGGGAATGCCGGGAATGCCGGGAACGCCGGGAATGCCGGGAACGCGGGCAATGCAAGGAACGCTGGCGGAGCTGGCGGTGCCTATGGCGGAGGTGCCCGGGGCGGCGGAGCCGGGGCCGCCGGAGGAGCCGGTGGGGCGGCCGGTGCTGGCGGTTGCGATCACGGCGGTGGCGGCGGAGCGGCTGGCGGTGGTGGCAGAGCCGGCGCGGCTGGCGGGGCCGGTGGTGGAGCCGGTGCGGGCGGCGCTTATGGCGGCGGCATCGGAGCCGTTGGCGGGGCCGGTGGAGCTGGCGGAGCCGGAGGTGGAGCCGGCACTGGCGGCGCCTATGGTGGCGGCGGCATCGGAGCTGTCGGCGGGGCTGGAGGAGCTGGCGCTGCCGGGGGCGGAGCTGGAGCTGGCGGGGCCTACGGAGGCGGCATCGGAGCCTCGGGCGGAGCTGGTGGAGCCGGCAACGGCAACGGCACCCTGACGCTGGGACAGTATCTCCTTTACGGCCCCGGCGGACCACCGCAGGGCGGAGCCGGGGGCGGCACGGCGGGCGCGGGCGGAGCTTATGGCGCCGGCAGCGCGGGCGGAGGCACCGGTGTGCAGAACCTCTCGGCTCCGGCCATGCAGGGTCCCTCTGATCTGAACGAGTTTGCCAGCTACCTGGCCGCCCAGCGAGCCGGAGGGGCACTCCAGGGCCAGACCAGCATCTCCCAGAGGGACGCCCTGGCCGGCACACGTTTTGCGCAGGTGCAGGACCCGACCCAGTGGCACGCGGCCGTGGCCCGCGACTACGCGGCCCAATTTGCCGCGTATGCCATTGGGGCCGATCCGCTATCGGCCCAGGGCCTGGCCGCTGGCCAACAGGCCTTCCCGCAGATGGCACCCGAGGCCCAGCTGTTCATGCAGGTCGCCTCCGTCTTCAAGGGCAACCTGTTCAACGGCCCCGGCCTCTACGACAACCCCGGACTGGGCCGGCTCCTGCAGAGCACGGGCAACGGCGATTTGATCAACAATCCCCAGGTGGGCCAGACCGACGTGCAGACCATCGGGGCCATCACCCAGGCCCTCAACCGGGGGACCCTGACGCTGAATCAGGTGATCCAGAGCGGGACCATCGACAACCTCGACCGCTACTCTCAGATCATCAACTACGTCCAGACAGGTGGGTTCGCCAACGACATCTTCCGCTATGAGAACGCGCCCACTTAGGTCCCTGATCGAAACGAAGCGAGGGCAGCCTGACCGGTCAGGAGCGACGCGGGACTCGCACGCCGCCCACCACCACGCCGTTACCGTCCATCCGCACGACCCCGCCCGACTCGCCCTGAAGGGCCTCGGCCATGCGGGTCACCTCTTCCCGGGTCTGAGCCTGCCAATCAGGGTCGGCCTCGGCCGGCAGGGGCTCGGGCTTCCAGCCCGCCATCGAGGAGCGGTCGTGCTGCACGGGCCGTTGCTCCCACAGCCCCTGTTTGCGAATGGTGCGGCTGGCCTGCTCGCCCTCCTCCTGGCGGAAGGGCTGGCCGGTGTTGAGATCGATGCTGACCAGGGCCAGGGCCGCGATAGCCCCGCCGGTGTGCATCATGACGTGATAACAGTGCAGTACCGGAGTCTTGGTGAACGTCCAGCCGCGACGCTCGGTGCGCTGCACGAAGATCTCCTGGTGCAACAGCTCGCCCTTGCCGGGCTCGGGGCGTGAGTTCCAGATCTCGATGCGGTCCTCAGTATTGGGGTTCTGGTCGAAGTGGCTGCCGAAGAAGATCTGAGAGCGAGGATAGGAGCTGTCCAGCGGCTTTGTGTCCAGGTGGCCCAGGAGGTAGCCGTCAGGAGCGCGCTGACCAAGCTCGTTCTTGGCCTGCTTGAAGCGAAAGAGGGCCCTTTGCGGATCGATGGTCAGCACCTGCTCAGCCTACGCCAGAGGGCTGAACGAATTCTGAACCCCCAACCTCACAGGCGCCAAGTGCCGCTGAGCCGCCCATCCCAGGATGGTGTTGCCCAATCGTCATCATCGGGACACGAGCCCCTCTCTCGAGGAGTAGGCGGGATAGCCCGGACGAATCCCTTCGGGCGCATGATGAGAGCCGCTGCAGCGGAGCGTGAACTCTTCACCTCGGGTATGGTAGGACACTGAATAGGTATCAGAGTGCGCACTCGGACAGTTGGGAATCGCTTTCATGTAGTGCGGGATCAGGTCGGTCAACGTGGGCGGATAGTCTGTGTCTCACGAGGTGGTGTAACTTGGGGGACGAGGGGTAACGCTACCTCGC
>BTUM01000095.1:0-28693 GCA_045863235.1 Candidatus Xenobia bacterium
GAGGCTTGGGAGCGTCCTGCGCGGCGGGCTTGGGCGCCTCCTGAGGCTTGGGAGCGTCCTGCGCGGCGGGCTTGGGCGCCTCCTGAGGCTTGGGAGCGTCCTGCGCGGCGGGCTTGGGCGCCTCCTGAGGCTTGGGAGCGTCCTGCGCGGCGGGCTTGGGCGCCTCCTGAGGCTTGGGAGCATCCTGCGCGGCGGGCTTGGGCGCCTCCTGAGGCTTGGGAGCGTCCTGCACCACAGGCTTGGGCGCCTCCTGAGGCCTGGGGGCGTCCTGCGCGGCGGGCTTGGGCGCCTCCTGCGGCTTGGCAGCATCCTGAGCGGCAGGCTTCGGCCCGTCCGGAGGTTTGGGAGCATCCAGCCCCGGTTTTGGAGCCTCTCCCAAAGTCGGCCGGGGAGCCTCCAACCTCTCGCCGCCCAGCCTGGGACCTTCACGCCGGTCGGCGCGCGCCTCGTCCGGGCGTTTCTCCCCGGGGGTCGGGCGGGAAGCTTCCCCCCTGGCTTGCGGACGCGAGGCGCCTGGGAGAAGTCCGCTTTCGGAGTCCTCCCCCTCGGCCAGGGTAGAGTGGGCATCGCTCTTGCGAGCCTCCTCCTTGCTCTGAGGCTTCACCAGCCCGGCCAGAGCCGCGGCGGGCGGAGGTTCCGTGGCGCGAGCGGCCGGCTTGCCGGATTCCTGCTTCTCGGCCTCCTTCTTCTCCGCGCCGGCTTCAGAGCGAGGGCGCTCTTCGGCAAGCGGTTTGCCGGCCGGTCCCGAGGACGCCTTGCCCGCCAACTGGCCGTCCTCGCGCGGCCGCGCCGCTTCCGGCTCGGACTTCTCTTTGGCCTGTGGATCGGGCTTCTCTTCGGCAACCAGCTTCTCGGGCCGGGGCGCGGGCGGCGGAGTCGGCGCGGCCGGCGTGGGCAAGACCGGTCCCCGGCCAGGCAGGGTGTTGGCCTGGGGCTCCTTCTCGTCCCGTGGAGCCTGCGCGGCCGGCTTCTTCTCGCCCTCCTCCTCGCGAGGATTGATCCGTTTGAGGTGCTCACGCAGTTGCTGCATGGCCCGGCGAGCCTGAAGCTCGAAGTTCAGGCTGCCCGGCTCGCTGGTCTTGCCCTCGCCCGCGTGGCGGTCCTGGGCTTTCTTCTCCTCGGGGGTGGGCGGCTCGTCGGCGTCGGTCAGCTTGGAGGTCGCCTGGCTCAATCGGCGCAACACCTGAAGATTTTCCGGAGTGAAGGAGTCGGCCGGTGGCTGCTGGCCCATTTCCTCCATCAGCTGGCGGGCCTCGCGGTCGACATGGGCGGTATCCTGGCCAGAACGCAGTAAAGACTCCCACTTGCTGGCCAGTTGTTTGAGCTTGGAGACCACCGCCTGCTGCCGGTCGGTCTCTGCCTGGCTCTCATACTCCTGGGCCGCGAGTTGGGCTTCTTCCTCGAGCTTCTTCTGTTTGATCTGGTCAGCCGACGACGTATCCTTCGACGTGTTGTCGAAGGACGATCCGTACCGGACCGCCGAGATATTGTCCATTCCTTCCCCTGTCAGGCGGGCGGGCCCGCACTGGAGGTCTGGCCGCAAACCTGGCGGAGGCCCCGCCTCCGCCACCACAAGATGTTGATGACTGCGGCCAGACCTCTACAATCTGTTGGGGCGTCGCCCGGCCGGAAACCGTGTCAAAGGAGTTCCTGGCCGCGCTCCTAGACCTTCCAATCATGCTATCACGCCGCACCTACCAGAGTAAAGAACAGCAGGGTTTCGAGCCGGTGGGAAGAACGCGCGGGGGAGCCTGAGTCGCCTGCCGGGCAACTCGAGCCGATACCTTTGCAGGCGCCAACGGCGCACGAGGAGAGAAGCGATGACCCAGACACAGATGGCCCCCGACTTCACCCTGGAGGATACCCGGGGCAATTCGATCACCCTCTCCAATCGCCGCGAGCACCTGGTGGTGCTGGTGTTCGCCTCCCAGGCCACCCAGGAGGCTTCCCGCGAAGCCACCAAGACGCTGGGCTTGAAGCTCCTGCATGACGCCCGGGTGGACCTGTGGACCATCGTCTCGGTGCCCAAGATGTTCAAGATGATGGCCATGGGAATGCTCAAGGACGTCCAGAACAAAGCTGTCGAGAGCGCCCGCCGTCGTTTCGAGAAAGAGAACACCGCCGCGCCGGGCGACCTGGAAGAGCGCATCTACATCCTGCCCGACTGGGGTGGAAACCTGGTGGAGCGCTACGGGTTCGATCCCAAGGCAAAGCACGTGCACGTGGCCGTGGTCGGGACCGATGGAACCGTGCTCGAGCGCCTCTCCAGCGCCGATGGGGAGAAGGCCGGCAGCGCTGCCGCCGAGGCCGCCCTCAAGGCCCTGCAGTAAGGTTACTTGTCGCCTTCGGGGCGCTTGAGGAAATCACTGGGCTTCAAGCCCTCGATGTACTTTTTGAAGTCTTGATAGTCTTGCTGCTCCTGGCTGGACTTGTCTTCCACGGTCTCTTCCAGGATGATGCGCTCGCTCACGAAGATGGGCGAGTTGGTGCGCAAGGCCAGGGCGATGCTGTCGGAGGGGCGAGCGTCGATCTCGAGCTGGCTTCCATTGGTCTCGAGCACCACCTTGGCGTAAAACGTATTCTCCTGAATATCGTGGATGATGATTTTCTCCACCTTGGCACGCAGCGACTCGATGATCGACTTCATCAGGTCATGCGAAAGCGGGCGCGGAACTTGAGTTCCCTCCAAGGCCAGGGCGATGGCGGTGGCCTCGAAGGGACCGATCAAAATGGGCAGATAGCGCTTGCCTTCGAGGTCTTTGAGGATCACGACCGGGTCGTGGGTGAGAAGGTCAATGCCCAGCTTGTCGACTTTCATCCTTCTCATTCCCATGGGGTCTGTCGGTCCTCCTGAGGCATCGCTCGGCCCCAGTGGGCCGGACCTGTGGGACTTCCGTGCCCCTTAGCGAAATCCTTTCCGGCTTTGAGAGGCCGCAAGCGCGCCACGCATTCACTGGCTGTCAGCGGAATGCTCAAACGCCATTTTGAGAAGAATTCGTCCAGATCATGGCGCCGGTCAAAGAGGCCTGACCGCTCTAACGAGATCCTTTCCGGGCTTCGAGAGGGGAAGATCCGACCCCCGCGAACGCGGCCTTCGTGGAAACGACCACCATTCTGGGCACCGGTTCGCTTGGAACGGCGCTGGGAATTCTCTTGACCCGAGCCAACTGGCCCCTGGTCGGCATCTGGAGCCGGAGCCATGACCGTGCCCTGATCGCCTCGCTGCACCTGGGGTGCAACGCATTTCCCGAGCCGGACGAGCCCGTTTCGCAGTCGAGCCTGGTCCTGCTGACCGTCAGCGATCAGGCCGTGCGATCGGTGTTCGAGCGCATTCGCCCCGGCCTGCGCCCGGGCACCCTGGTGGTGCACACCAGCGGGTCGCTCGGTCCCGAGGTGCTGGACACCCCGCTGGCTCTTGCCATGCACCCCCTGCAGAGCGTGCCCAACGCCGAGGCCGGGGTCGAGCGACTGCCAGGCTCGGTGTTCACTCTGCAAGGCTCGCCCGAAGCGTTGGAGCGCGGTCTGGCGCTGGTCCAGGCCGTAGGCGGGCGAGCGCTGACGCTGGGCAACCTGGACCGCAGCCGCTATCACGCCGCCGCCACCCTGGTCTCCACCTCGCTGGTAGCCAGCTTCGCGGTCGCCCGCGAGCTGTGGCCCCAGGAGGAGGCTCTCGAGGCCCTCATGCCACTGGCCCGGGGCACCCTCAACAACCTGGCCGAGCGCGGCCCGGAAGCCTCGCTCACCGGTCCCGCCGTCCGCCAGGACTGGGCCACGGTGGCCTCCCACTGGCAGGCCCTCACCCCGGACGCGCGCGACTTCTACCGGGCGGTCATCCGCACCGCCCTGCACCACACTCGCCAGTCCGACCTGGCCCGCCTGGAGGAGGTGCTCCGGACGTGAAACGAGTAACCGCGCCCGCCCTGGCGCGTCTCAAGAAAGAGAAGCAGAAGATCGTGATGGTGACCGCCTACGACTACACCATGGCCCGCCTGGTGGATGCGGCCGAGGTGGACGTCATCCTGGTGGGCGACTCGCTGGGCATGGTGATGCTGGGCCTGGAGACCACGGTGCCGGTAACCCTGGACCACATGGTGCTGCACACAGCGTCGGTGACGCGGGGAGGGCGGCGGGCGCTGGTGGTGGCCGATCTGCCCTTCATGACCTACCAGCAGAGCATATCAGCGGCCCTCGAGAGCGCCGGCCGGCTGCTCAAGGAGGGCGGCGCCCAGGCCGTCAAGCTCGAGGGCGGCGAGGCGGTGCTTCCGCAGGTTCAGGCGCTGGTGCAGGCGGGAGTGCCGGTCATGGGTCACCTGGGCCTCACCCCCCAGTCCATCCACGCCTTCGGCGGCTACCGGGTTCAGGGCCGAGGTCAGAATGCCGCGACCAAATTGATGGAGGATGCCCTGGCACTGGAGCAGGCAGGGGCTTTCGCTCTGGTGCTCGAGTGCATCCCCTCCGATCTGGCCGCCCGGGTAACGCGCAAACTCGCCATCCCCACCATCGGCATCGGAGCCGGGCCCAAATGCGATGGCCAGGTGTTGGTGCTGCACGACATGCTGGGCATGTTCTCCGAGCTTCAGCCTGTGTTCGTCAAGCGCTACGCGGAGGTCGGCCAGGCCATCACCGAGGCCGTGTCGCGCTACGGAGAGGAAGTGCGGGCAGGGGAGTTTCCCGGTCCCGAGCACGGCTATGGAGACAAGCCGTGAAGGTGCTGAAGGACCTGGCCGCCCTGCGCGCCTGGCGCGCAGGCCAGGGAGAGGTCGGCTTCGTGCCCACCATGGGAGCCCTCCACGAGGGCCACCTGACCCTGGTGCGCCGGGCCCGTCAGCAAGCCGGGCAATCGGTGCTGGTGAGCATCTTCGTCAATCCCACCCAGTTCGGACCAAGCGAAGATCTGGCCAGCTATCCTCGCACCCTCGAGCGCGACCTGGAGCTTTGCCGAGAAGTCGGCTGCGACGGCGTCTACGCCCCCAGCCCCGAGGACATGTACCCGGCCGGGGCGACCACGTTCGTGGAGGTGGGAGCGGTGGCCGAGCCGCTCTGTGGCAGGTTTCGTCCCGGCCACTTCCGGGGGGTGGCCACGGTGGTTGCCAAGCTCTTCCTGCGCGCCCAACCCCAGCGCGCCTACTTCGGCGAGAAGGACTACCAGCAACTGCAGGTGATCCGCACCATGGTACGCGATCTCGACTTTTCGGTTGAAGTGGTGGGCGTGCCTACGGTGCGCGAGGCTGATGGCCTGGCCATGTCCAGCCGCAACCTGCGTCTTTCCCCCGACGAGCGACTCAAGGCCACCCGGATCTATGCCGCCCTGCAGGCCGGCCCCTCGCCCGCGGCGGCCCGCGAGGTTCTGCGGGCGGCCGGCATCGAGCCTCAATACCTGGAGCTGGTCGACCCCGACACGCTGCAGCCCAAGCCCTGCCCGCTGCAGGGTCGCGGGGTGCTGGCCGTGGCCGCCTACGTGGGGGACGTTCGGCTGATCGACAACCTGGCCTTCGAGGGGGCTTGAAATGGAAATTCCCGTGGCCATCATCAGCGACTGGCGCGGCACGGCCGGTCAGGCCATCAGCATCGCGCTGGCTCGCAGCGGCTTCTCGCTGTTGATCAACGGCCCCGAGGACGAAGTGATCGCCCTGCAGTCCATCGACGAAGGAGGCAAGATCCTGGCGCTGCCCTTCGATCTGACCGACGAGTCCTCGGTGCGCGAAGTGCTCACCACCGGCATCGACATGCTGGGCCGGGTGGACGTGCTGATCAACAACCCCTTCGTCTGGAACGACGCCAAGCTGCACGAGATCACCGAGGACATGTGGACCGAGGTGCTCAACCACAACCTCAAGGGCAGCTTCTACTGCAGCCGGGCCGTGATGCCTTACATGCTGGCCCAGCGCTACGGCAAGATCATCAATGTGACCTCGACCTCGGCCTTCAACGGCGCCCACCTGCAGTTCGCCGTCTCCTGCGCCGGGGTGCACTCCATGACCCGTTCGCTGGCTCGCGAGCTGGCCCCGGCCGTGCGCGTCAACACGGTGGCCTGCGGCCTGGTGGACGAGCCCTGGATCGACGAGGGCGGCCCGGAGCTGCGCGAGATGCTCACCAGCGACATCCTGCTCAAACGCCTCTGCCGCCCCGACGACGTGGCCGAGATGGTGGCCGTGCTGGCCACCGGCTGCGACTTCATGACCGGCCAGATGATCGTGCTCGACGGCGGGGAGTCCATGCGCTGAGCTCTTGAAATGCCGGCCATCAGTAAGGAAGCTCACGCGGGCCCAAGAGGAAACCCTCTCGAGCAGCTGCCTCCCTGAGGCGGTGGTCCAGGCAGACGAATTCCAGCGAGGGTCCCAGACTGTCCATTCCCACCAGAGCAGCGGCCAGTTGCAGCGCGTCGGCAGCCCTCAGGGGATGATTCGTCAACAAACCAAGGGCCCGGTCACGCACCTGGGCGCCAGGCTCGACCTGAATCGCCAGGTCGACAAAATCCTGCAGTTGTTGCGCCACCCGATCCAGCTCGGCTGAATCCAGCGAGCAATCCCGAATCCGACGCTGGATCCCGGACCAGCACTCCAGTTGCGTTCCCCACCAGACCAGGGCCTCTGGATCTTGCTCGAGCATCGCCACGGCCTCGACCGTGAAGGGCTCGTGCAACACCAGCGGCAGGACCGCGGAGCTATCCCAGAACCTCAACGGCCTTCCGATCGCTCTTCCAGGAGTGCCTCGACCACCGAACGTCGGCTTCTGGCTACCGGAACGGGCCATCGGAACGCCTGATCAGGGGGCCGAGCCGCCAAGCGAACGACGCCCTGACGAGCAAGCCTTTGCAGAACCCCGGAGTGCTCCCACGCCCGGGCAACGTAGGGGATGATCCGGGCCACCGGTCGACCCCGGTCGGTCACGAGGATCTCCTCACCCTCCTTGACGTGGGCGAGGTAGGCACTCAGACGGGACTTCAATTCGGCCACCGAAGCATTCATGTGACCATTATAGTCAAATCAGAACAGTCTTGCAATGCTCGGAACCCTCTTTGCTCGATTCCCGGTCCAGGGGCTGAAGGCTTTACCGGGCTCGCTTTCGAACAATCCGCTCCCCTGGAGGTGATGATGCGCCCACTCTTGATCCTGATGCTGACGATGGCACTGCTGTGCGGTTGCGGACAGGGCGACGGCGGGGGCACTCGCGCCGGCGGCCCGGAGCCCGTCCCCAGCACCAGAACGACGACCACCAGCCCGACGGGCATGTTCAGCTTCTCTCCAGCGGGAGACCTGACGGAGCGCGTCTCCGGGACAGTGTGGTTGGATGGGCCCGACATTGCCCGGGTGCGCCTCTTTCCCCACAACGGTGAGTTCCGCGTCGAAGCTACCCTGCCCGACGGCAACGTGATGCTGGCGGACGTGTCCCTGGCTCCGGTCGACACCCTGGTGCTTCGGGGGTTGCCGGGAGTGGGGCCTTTCGAGCCCGAAGGCTGGGTCTGGGTGACTCCCGTCTCCACCCTGCTCGCGCTCTACCGCGATGCCCGACCCGATCTGGCGGACTCCGAGCGGCTGGTCCGTCTCAAGCGGTTTCTGGGGATCTCAGAGAGCCAGTCGGTCAACCGCCCTTTCAGCAGCCGAGGTCAGACCCAGTTCTCTCCCCGCGCCTTTTTGGAAGAGGCAGGTGCGCAAGGCCTGCTGGAGTTCGCGCGCAGCCTGATCGCCGAGATCGAGCAAGAGCAGGCCCGCTCTTTCCTGAACCTGGAAACCCCGCCCGGTGCTATTCCTCCGGCAGTTGCAGGTCCGAGCCGGCTGATCGGGCTGATGGACAACGTGGGGGCTGGCCTGATCACCGACCTGATCTGGAAGGGCCTGGGATGGGCGGTCGGCAAGATGGGGCTGGCCAGCTCCACCACCAAACAACTCGAGCAGATCCAGCAGGAGCTCTCCCAGGTCAACATCGAGGTCCAGGAGCTCCAACAGTCGCTGCCGGGAATCGGAACCGGAACCCTGGCCGGGGACGTGGCCAATAACGACATCGCCCCGGTCTACACCTATTACACGCACGAGAACACCGTCCTGACCAACAGCCAGACCCAGTACACGCCTTTCTCATTCAACAACGCGACCTTCCTGGCCACCTCCGACTTCACGTTCTTGACCGGCCAGCAGAGCTCGGGACCGCTCGAGTCGGCACAGGGCATCCTGGGCGGTTGTCTGAACATCACGCCTTACGCCAACCAGGGGAACCTCATCACCGGGCTCACCGAGAACTTCGTCAAAGCCTGGGGAAACGGCACCACCAACTCCGCTCTGACCACCAACAACCTGGCCTTCTTCTACGACTTCCGCAATGACGTGCTCGTAACCCCAACGGTCCAGGGATACACCGACTACTACCTGGGCTTCCTGGGGCAGGCCTGCAACCAGGTGGCAGAGACCTTGACCCGGGCGCTGGGCGTCAACACCTCCCCCCCTGCCGCCTCGATCCAGCTGGCCCAGAGCTACCTCAACGGCTCCACCTACACCCAGGTAACCCAGGGCGACTCGACCCAAAACGGAATCCTGGCCCTGGGTCGACGGTTGCAGCAGCAGCGCCCGCTGGCCCTGCTGGGCGGCGCGAGCGCGCTCGAGCCGGTGTGGGGTGCCCCGTTTGCCAACGAGAACGTGGCCGGCACGGGCAACGTGAACGGAACCATGTGGGCCAGCTGCACCGAGGTCACCACCGAGAATGACTACGGAGAGACGGCTGTCTACATCGACACGGTGGGCCAGTTCAACATCAACAACTACTACAACTGGTTCCTGCCCAGCGCCTCGGAGGCCAAACAGCTCTGCCAGTATGCGACCCAGGCCGCCATCGCGGACGGAATCACCAACAAGAGCCAGCAGATTCCCTACGGCCTGCACAAGCTCGGGCTCTTGTCGGACGCCAATTACAAGACCGGCATGACCAACGTAGGAATCTACTGCAACCTGACCACGGACAAGAACAATCCCAGTTGCCAGATCCTGGAGACCAGCGACCTCAGCCTGGACGGCGGTGGCCTCTACGAGGCCGGCCTGAACGCCTACGGATTCAAGGGGACTAAGGACAACCCGAGGCTGGTGCTGCTGGTGCGGCCTTTTCCGGGCCAACCCCAGAGCGCGGGGGGCTACTCGCGCAATAGCAGCACCAGCGCCACCGGTGTGGCCACCACGACCGGCCCCGACGCCGTCTTGCAGAGTGCCACCGCCAACGCCATTCGGGCCGGCGGAAACCAGCTCTTCCTGTGGAACAGCGACCTGGCCCTGGCAGGCAACTTCCCTCCCACCGAGATCGTGGTGGGTCGTGACCCCAACTCGAACCAGTTGCGGGCCTACGGCATCTGGCAGGTGGGCTGGCCCGTCGTGCCCGGAGTCTACCGCGACACCAACCAGACCTTCGTCAATCTCTCCAAGTACTATCCCAACCTGGGCTACACACCCGGCCAGTACATCGTCTACGTCGAGCTGACCAACCTGGTGGAGTGGCTCAGCAGCAACACCAGCGTGGCTGAGATCTCCAACTACCCGCTCACCAACCTGTCCACCTACGGTGGAACCGTGACGGGAGCCGGGCTCAGTGGGCCGGGCCTTCTCATTCTCGACCCGGTGATCGATTCCAGCTCTCCCACCCGGAGAACGGTGACAGGGGGCACCGTTCTGGCGGCCACCATCGCCCCGAGCCAGACCCTGACAGGCGGCACCATGACCCCTGCCTTGAGTGGAGCCACCAGCCTGGCCCTGGGCACGCCGTTGGGCAATCTCGATCCCACCGGAGCCACCATCAATGGAGGCACCATCACCTCGGGGGTGGTCGACTCTGACCAGGGGCTGCAGGTCTTCACCCTGACCGACCTGAGCGGGGCCACCCACACCGTCGCCAACGGCGGGGGCATTCGCAACGCGACCGTGACCGGCGGAGTGGTGACCCTTCCCACCGGCAGCTCGTATTCGGGCGTTCTCACCGTGCACAACCCGTCCCAGCCGGTCACCATCACGGCCAGCTGGCTGTCCAGCCCCAGCACCACCGACCTGACCAACCTGATCCCCTCTCAGTCGAAGTTCTCGACCGGCAGCCTGACTCTGCCCGCCGGCAGCGTCATGCAGGCCCCGCCTCACCGCTCGCTGGTGGTCTCCCCCAACTTCGCCAACATCCGGCTGAGCGCGGCCGGCAGCGACATGACCTGCTACGTCACCGGCTTCAACGCCGATGGCACCTGCCTGGACCTGAGCACGAATGCGGCCACGAAGTTCACGCTGTTCCAGCAGGTCGGCAACGACCAGACCTTCCAGGAGGTGCCTGCCAACCTGGCCTCCTTCGGAGGCGTGAGCGCGGGCGGACAGCCGATCCAGCCCAACGTGCTGCAGTTCCACGCCGGTTTCAGCACCTACTCCGGATTGCTGATCATTCAGGCCACCAACGGAACCAGCACCGGGCTCTCCTTCCTGTCGGCCCTGGCCGCTCCTTGAGAAAGGAGTAATCTCCCCCGACCAGCAAGTGAGGAACTCCAACTCTACCTGGAGGTTCTCATGCAGACGCAGCAATCCGACCTGGTCATCGAGTGGGCGGTGGACGATTCGGGCTACGACTTCAAGGTCGCCGACCGCTCCGTGAAAGACGCCATCTTCCTGGTGCGCAACCAGGGGCCGGGAAGCATCGTCATCAAGACCTGGTCGGGCCTGCACCAGCACCTGACCTCCGACGACCTCGAGCTCGAAGCGCACCATAACCGGTTCGTCTGGGCCGACCACGGCCTGTCCATCGGGCCCGGGCCAGAGGGTGGCAAGGCCAGCGGAACGGCCACGTTCTGCCGCTGATTCTCAGCCGGGCAGGGCTGTGATTCGAGCGGCCGCCTCGTCGAACCACCTCCCGACTCTCGTCGGGAAGGGCCACATCCAGCCGTAGCGGGGCCCGGTGAACCACTCCAGGATGTGGGGACGCAGAGCCAGCATGGCCTGCCGGCCGCGCAGCTCGTGGGTGGCCCGCAGCGTTTCCTCAAAGGCTTCCCATTCCAGTCGGGCCCGGAAGTAGGCCAGCCCCAGCGGAAAGTAGGGCAAAAGATACAGCAGGGCCAGCATGGGCATGCCGTAGCGTCGTACCTGCAGCAGGTGGATGCGCTCGTGGCGCAAGATGATGACAACCGAGAGCGGGTCCATGCTCTCCCAGTCGTCGGGGACGTAGATGGCCTGGCCGATCACGCAGAAGGTGCGAGCGAAGTCGCGGTTACCGGTCAGGATGCGCAGGGCACTCGAGATGAAAGAGATCAGCCGCGACTCGGAGTGACGAATGATACGCAGGCCGGGGAACTCCGCCGTGAGTTGCTCGAGCAGAGCGCGAATCACCTTGCGGCCTTTGATGGACCGCTATCCCATTCCTTTGCGAGGGAAAGACGTGCTTCGTCCTGCATATTCGTCCTCACCCGTTTGGAGAAGATGAGGGGCCTACTACCAGACGATGCATGAACACCCACTTGACGCAAACTTGATTTGCGTCAAGTGAGTGCTATGATTGGAGAGTATGAGAAGGGGCGGGAGTGGCTTTAACCTCCTCGAAGTGATTCTGGCGTGCTTCTTGTTCGCCCTGATCGTCGTGTTCTCGGTCTCCGTCTGGATCACTCACTATAAAGCCATCGGCAAGTCGCGCTACAACATGCTGGGCATGTACCTGGCCACCCAGAAGATCGAGGAGTGTATCGCCAAGGGCTACTCGGGAGCCGCACCCGAGGGTCCTCTCACGATCGGCATCGACACCACCACCCGAGGCCAGCGGTCCACCATCGACTTCACGTATGAAGTGGTGGAAGAGTTTCTTCCCAGTCCGCCCAACCCTCCCAATATGAAGAGCATGCAGGTGATCGTAAACTGGAAAGACCCGATGGGCTTCCCCAAGGAGGTGCGCATTGAGACGCTGCTCTCGGGCTCTTGACAGGCGCCCGACCGGCAGCAGTCTGCTTGAGTTGCTCGTCTCGATGGCGCTCGTGGCGCTGGTCATGGGGAGCGTCCAGGCCCTGGTCGCAGCAGCAGCCCGCTACTACAACATCTCGACCTCCACGATCGAAGTGCAGCAGAATCTCTTGACAGCGATGAGCAAAGTCTGTTTCGAGTTGGGCGAGAGCAGTCCCACGAGCGTTCGAGCCGACTCGGTGGCACCCGGGGGGGTCGTCTTCGCCACCCCCCGAAACGCCAGAAACGTGCTCGTCTACGGCACCGGGGTCAACGCGGGGAAGGCCGAGTGGTCCCGCTACCTGTGCTATTACGTCGATACCATCAACGGCGAATCTTGCTTGATTCGCAAAGAAAAGACCGTGCCCGCCACCTACGGCCCCCCCATCCTCCCGGCCGGAGAAACAACGGCCGCTTACCAGGCTTCACCCGGCAACTACCGAATTGTGGCACGCCGCGTAACCGCGTTCAGCGTGATCGATTCTGCTCCCATGACGATCACCATGACTGCCCAGGACGTCCGCGGAGAATTCAGTATCACCATGAAGTCAGTGGTGCAGCCCAAGAACTGAGCGCAGTGTGAGGATTTCGCGATGAAAATAACAGCGAGCTTGAAGGGGCGAGGGAGTATTCTCGTCACCGTGATGTGGGTCGCCTCCATCATCATGATGTTGATGCTGGTGGTCGGGTTTGCGGCCATCAAGGGAATGAAAGATAGCGCCCGCGAGATCGACAACAGCCGGGCGCGCTACGCGGCTTACGCGGGGATCCAGCGAGCCATGGGCGAGCTGCGTCAAGTGGAGACCTGGGGGAGCGCGAGATGGCCGACCATCGTCACCGGCACCTTGCCTCAGAATCCCGAGCTCTTCTACAGCGTCAAAGTCTTCAACAACGTCAACGGGTCGGCACGCTTTACTGGCGCTGCCAATACCGCCAACGGGGTCAACATCCAGGTCCCAGCCGGAGTCGTGTATCTCGAATGCCTGGGCCGGGATAACCGGGTGCCGGGCAACGCCAACATCAGCGGCGGCATGGCCGGGAATGCGGTCCGCAACCGACCCGCGTTCAACCAGGCAGCCCTGGGAGACGTGAGCCTGTCCCTGGTCAACAGCCAGACCGACGCCGGAGGCACACCTCCGCCTCCTCCCCCGCCGCCCTCTCGCAGAGGCCCCCCGCCGCCCCCGCCGCCCCCGCCCTCGAACAAGGGAACGGTAGCCTCCAACGGAACCATGGTCCTTCGGAGCGGCACGAGAGTGGATGGGGACGTGGAGATCATGACCGCCGCTCCCACGGTTGACCCCACCACCGGAACAGTGGTCGCGGGCGCTGACCCGCTGACTCAGGATGGAACCTCCAGCTTTACCGGCGTGCGCAATGACTTGCTGGCGGCCAAGCCGCTCACGGGGTTCGTGGCGCCGTTCCCCGCCACGATGGCCACGACCTCTTCCCGAACCGGGGCCCCTCCGCCTCCGCCCCCGCCGCCTCCTTCTCAAAGCTTCCCGGTTCCTCCCGTAAGCGTGCCACCGCTCGCTGTCCCTCCCGCTCCTGCTCCTGCTCCGGCCCCGGCGCCCGCGCCGGCCCCCGTACCGCCGGGCCCGGTTCCCCCGGGCCCGGCTCCGGCTCCGGCTCCTGCCCCGGCCCCGGCGGCCCCACCACCCATCCCGGTTCCGCCCATACCGGTCCCGCCGTTGAGCGTCCCGCAGCCCGGTCCCAATCTCGTGGTCCCGGTACCTCCCGTGGCGGTGCCGCCGGTCCCGTATCCGACCGGGCCCGGTCCGTTCCCACCCATTTCCATCCCGCCCGTGCCGGTGCCGCCGGTGAGCTACAACCCGCCGGCTCCTCCCCCTCCGCCTACACCCGAACTGACGCCCGGCCCCTATGCCGACGTCTATCTGTCGCCCGGAGCCCGGTTGACGCTCAAGTCGGGGCGCTACTACGTCCCGGGAACCTTTGAGCTCGATGGGGCCACCCTGGACGTAGACGCCAGCAGTGGGCCGGTGATCATCTACGTGGGCAAGGACTTCATCGTCAAGAACGGCTCGAAAATCAACGAGTGGGGCGAGGCCCGCGACATCCAGTTCTACATGACCGACGAGAAGGACGTCACCGTGGACCCGGTTACGGGAGTTGCCCTGGCAGTGCCTCTCAAGAGCTCCGACGTCACGATGAACGACAGCGAGGGCACCTTTGTGCTGGCCGGCAAGAAGACGAACATCCGGGTCGACAACTCCACCATCTCCGGTGCCATCATGTCGGCTACGGTCAGCCTGGTGGACTCAACCATCCACTACGATGCGACCTTGAAGGACGCGCCTCTTGAAGGCATGTCGAACTGGGCGCTGGACGGCCTCCACGACCTCTAGAGCATGAACTTCAAGAGAGTTTGGACCTTGCTGCTGGTGCTGGTAGGCCTCTCGGTGCTCCAGTATCTGGCCAATGGCTTGAGCGGGGTCCCGGCCCAGGGCAAGGAGATCCGCGTCGAGATCGAGGCCGGTCCCTTTGATCTCAAGCGGCGCTACCGGTCCATGGAGGGGCCCTACTGCGTTCAGAACCTGAGTTTCGGTGAGTTGATCGCGGCCAGAAAGATCGTCTTGCCGGAAGGGCTGGTTCGGTCAGGGGACGGGGCGTCCATGACCGGTGGCCTGAACGTCGTCACGGACCTGACGCTCTCCGGGGACCCCGGTCCACGCAAGCTTTACTGGCTGAAGGGCATCGAAGAGGTCGTGCTGGACGAGAACGGGCGCGTGATGCCCACGGCTGAGTTCATTTGCCACTTGAACGTGGACGTGGACGTCGCCTATCGCAACCGCACTTTCCCTCTGGCCGAGCCCTGTCGCAACGGCCGCATCTTCACCATCACCCAGGGCCAGACCAGGATCGAGTTTCCTCGAGGCTACGCTGTCCCGGTGGCCAGTGACGAGGTCTGGGGCTACACCTTCCAGGCCGCCAATCGAACCACCGACGAGCACCGGAGGATTCGCCATCGCTTGACGCTGACGCTGGTCGAGGACGGCCCGTCCAGCCAGCCCATGAAGGCCCTGGCCTGGGAAACGCCTTTCCTTTCGGTCATCGTGGACCGCTTCAGCAAGCAGGCCGAGGAAGCCGAGCATGCCAAAATGCCCGACTGCCTCCCCATCTCCCGAGGTCTCACGGCTCCCAACAGCGTGCCCAACACCAACTGGGACGATTTTTGCGGCCGACGACGCAGCGGCCACTTCGTGGTGCCGCCGGGACGGAACACCTGGCGGAGCACCTACCCCGAGCTGACAGTCAACACCGAGCGGCACGTTCGGCTGGTCTGGAGCCACATCCACCCCCTCTTGGAGGAATGCTCCCTGATCCTCTGTCGGGGGCGAAACAAGCTCTTCAGCGTCCACTCGCAGACCAGGACCGACCGGGGCCTCGAGATCGTGAACATCGACATGATCACCGCTCCGGAGGGGAACGGGATCGTCCTTCCGGCCAATGAGGTCTATGAGATCGAGTGCACCTACAACAACACCACCGGCGCAGCCCACGACTCCATGGTCACCTTCGGCGTCTTCTTCGACGACAAGCGGTTCGTTCGGCCCGACTGGGTGACGAATCCCAGGCTGGCCGAGCCGGTCCTCTCCCCAGTGAGCCCCGTTGCCGGCGAGCCGGTCACGGTGGACAAGTCGGGCAACATTATTGTTGGCTGGCCGCTCTTCGACCCGGCAAAGGACGGCCCGCTGCTCAAGAGCAAGAAGCGTCTCCAACTGGAAACGAGCCGCGGCAGCCTGCGCCTGGAGATCGACCCGAGCCTGGCACCGCAGGCGGCGACCCAGATGCACCGGCTGTTGACCAGCGGCGCCTTCGACGACACCCCGTTCTGCGCTTACCAGCCAGGCTACTTTGTTCAGGTCGCGGAGGCTCAGACCAAGACCGGTCAGGCCGTCCTGGCCTCGGAGAATCGGCGATTGCTGCGCCGCCTGCCTGTGGAGCTGCCGGGTCTGACCCGGGGCAAGGTCGTCCACCGCTCTGGAGCCCTGACTTTGAGCCGTGACCCGAGCAAGCCCGACTCGGCGCTGGGGTCATTTTCGATCTTGCTGGGAGATGCTCCTCATCTGGACAACCAGCAAACGGTGTTCGGCTATGCCGATTCCGACCCGGCGACAACCGCCACGCTGAAGGCCCTCGGTCAGGATTTCCAGGCCAACACCCTGGTGCTCCGTTCTGTGAAGGAACTCAAGTAACCGCCCTGGGCTAGCGCCCGACCTCCCCACCAAGCAGCGTGCGCACCACGAAGTCGGCCGTGGCCGGCCCGGCCTTGAGCTTGACGGCCAGGTCGGGAGCCCCGTTGCCACGGGGCATCACTCCCACCTGCGAGAACTCCAGCCCTTTCCCGGCCAGGCTCACCTCCACCGTGCGCTGAGCAGCGGCCTCCCCCACCTGAGAGGGCCCCTGGGCCTCGGCCACCATGTTCACGATCAGGTTGGAGAGTAGCCGGGTGGGCAACAGATTCAGCGGGTCAAAGGGCAGGTCGCCTTTGGCGCCGGAGAAGCGCACGTGCTGGCCGTCGGGGGTGACGGCCAGCTTGCCGTGCTGCACCGACACGTCCAGCGGGATCACCACCCCGGTGTGCACCGTGGGGCGGGTTGCCTGGTCGGTCACGCCGTCCACCACTGCGCCGGCGGTGTGATCCACCACCGTCTTGGCGCCGCCCACGATCTTGTCCACCAGGAAGAAGGGAGCGCGCAGTACCGTGCCCACGACCTCGCCGGGCACGCCCAGCTCTTTCTTCATGCCCTTCTGCAGCTTGCCCATGCCCTCGTCGATGGCTCCGGTACCGCCGCTGACCAGGCCGGTCACGCCCTGGACCGGCTTGACGCCCTCCATGCGGGCCTGGATGTCGAAGGCCACGGCCGGCTTGCCGGTGGCCTGGTCCATGACCAGGTGGGGCAGAATGGTGCGCCCGGCTTTGTCCTTGCCGAAGCTCAGCTCGAGCAACCCCTTCGACTCTTTGATCTCTCCCAGCAAAGCGTTCCAGTCCATCGACTGCAAGCGCTGGTTCAGCTCGCTGCCCGAGAGCCGCACGGCCATCTCGCCGGCGTTCACGGCAAAGGGCAGCTTTAGCTCCTCGGCTCGACCGCTCGAGCGCTGAGCGCTGCGCATCTCGGCCAGCACCCCCTGCTCGCCCACCTGCACCCGGCCCACCTGGTAATGGACCGACTTGCTCGAGCCTACCCCGGGCACCTCGAAGTCCAGCCCGCGCTCGTAGGCACCGGCCAGGCGCTGGTTGCCCTCGCCGGCGGCCCAGGGAGCGCCTTTGTGCAGCTCCTGATCCACCCGGGCCACGGCCATATCCCGCAACACCTCGGTCACCTGGGGCAGCGCCTGCTGCACTCCCCCGGCAAAGCTGGCCTGGATCTTCTCGTGCAGCAGCCGAGCGACCATGCCCTCGGGAGCCTTGCCCGGATCACCCTTGAGCTCGCGCAGGTGGACCTTGAGAGCGTCCAGCGAGGCGAAGTCGGTCTGGGCCGCGAGCTGGATGTCGGCCCGGCCGTCGCCGGTCTGGTCGGTGCCCATCCAGACGTGGTAGGTAGCCTCGGCCAGGGGCTTTGTGCCCGTCTCGATCTCGGCCTTGAAGGTCATGGTCTGATCCTGGAAGGCGCTCTCGAGCAGGCCGATCTCGTGACCCTTCAGGGTCTCGGCCTGGCCCAGGCGGGCCTGGTGCTTGCCGATCAGCTCGCGCAGTTGGGCGGCCCGGGGCGAGTCGGCCGGCACGGTCTTGAGCTTCCCTTCCAACTCGCTCATCTTCTCGCGAGTGGCCTGGCCATCAAGGTCCAGGCCAAGCTTCAGCTTGCCCTCCACGGGCAGGCTGGCCTTATCCGAGCTGAGCTTCACCTTGATGGAGCCCAGGTAGACCCCGTGCGGGCTCAATCCGTCGGGGCGAGCAGGCTCTTTGGCCTGGAAGGTCTCCAGGCCCAGTTTCAGGCCGGGCTCGATGGGACTGGTCTGGTAGCCGACCAGCAAAGGCACGGTCTCGGTCTGGAAGGCGTTGACTCCCAGCGAGGGCAGATCGACGTTGCCCACGTGGAAGAAAGCCCGCTCGCCGGTGGGCAGGGGCAGGGTGGCCTCGAGCAGCACGTTGCCGTCGGGCACTTTGAGCGACTTGAGGACCTGGTTGAGGTTCTGCTCGGCCTGGGCCGCCTTCTGGGCCAGGAACTTTTGCGCCAGAGGCGTTTTCTGCACCTGGGAGGCGACCTGGCGCAGAGTGTCCGGGGGCACGAGCACCGCCACCCCATCGCTGGCCACCGTCACGGGCCCGGTCGACCGAGCGGCAGCGGGCCTCTGGGCCTGTTTGCTCGAAGGCGACTCGGCGCTGGCCGGGCTCTGGTCGGCCAGGATGGTCAGGGATGGAGGCTCGGTGAGAGCAGGGTTGCCCATGTAGCCGAGCGTTCCCAGCGAGGAGACACCCACACCGGCGGCGATGCCGGTCCAGGCGGCCAGCCTGACCAGCTTCTGCAAGAGCGAGCGCTTCGGCTTCGGCGGAGGATCGGGAGGAGCCACGGGCTTCGGCTTACCCAGGAGCGTCAGGCCAGACTGGCCCGAAAGCGTGACGTCCATCGGCTCGGAGAGTCCGCCCGACACACCGGGAGGGGGCCTCATGCGCATCGGGGTGGCGCCCCCGAGGCCAGCGTTGAACTCGGTCTTCAAGGTGTTGAGAATTCGGGAGACGGGCTGATGCGCCCTCCCTCCGGTCGTGCCCGTGCAGGTTGCACCCTAGTAGATCCCGCTGATTGACGATTCATACAACTGTTTGATACAAGTGCTTGAGATGTCTGTTTCATCCGAGTCCGAGTCCACCCGCGATCGCCTGCTGGAAGTTGCCGGACGCATCTTCGCCAGGCGCGGCTTCAAGGCCGCCACCATCCGCGAGATCTGCGAGCAGGCCGGGGCCAACCTGGCCGCGGTCAACTACCATTTCCGAGACAAGGACGGCCTTTACGCCGAGGTACTGGCCAGCACCATCCGCCGGGCCCTCGAACGCTACCCGGCCGACGGAGGGGTGAGCCGCCAGGCTCCCGTGACCGCGCGGCTGGAAGGGGTGATCCGTTCCTTCTTGCAGCGCACCATCGGCATGGACGAGCCCGAATGGAAGGGTTGCCTGATGGCCCGCGAGCTGGCCGAGCCTTCCGGGGCGCTACCCAAGATCATCCAGGAGGTGGCCCGTCCGGTCCACGACCTGCTGCTCGAGATCGTGGCCGAGCTGGCCCCCGGGCGCAACGAGGAAGAGCGCTGGCTGTGCGTGCAGAGCATCATCGCCCAGTGCCACTTCTTCCGCCACGCCGAGGCAGTGCTGGAGGTGTTGCGCCCGCAGTGGGCCGAGCTCAGCAAGCAAGAGCGCATCGAGCGCTTGAGCGGCCACATCACGCAGTTTACCCTGAGGGGATTGGGAGGAGCCCATGTCTGAGTCGGAGACGACTCTCGTTCACCACAGCCCGAAACGGGCCGCCACGGCCTGGTTGCTGGTGCTGGGCCTGCTGGTGGTGTGCCTGGTCACGGGCAGCGCCCTGCTGGGAATGCGCAACCAGAAGAAGCAGCAGGCCGCCAAAGCCGCCTCCAGCCCGGCCCCGGTGGTCACCGTCAGCACAGTGCGGGCCGTCTACCGCCAGATCCCCGAGGAGCTGGAGGTGACCGGCACCGTGTCGGCGGTGGATCCGCTCAATGTGGGTGCGGAGGTCAACGGCCTCAAGGTGGAGGAGATCAACGTCGAGGAGGGCGACCAGGTCTTCAAGGGCCAGGTGCTGGCCCGCCTCAACAGCTCCATCTTGATGGCCCAGATCGCCCAGGCCGAAGCTCGCCTGGTGGCAAGTCAAGCCCAGATCTCCCGGGCCATTCAGCCCAACCGCCCGCAAGACATCGCCGGGCTGCAGTCGGCCCTGTCCCAGGCCCAGGCGGCCGAGGCCCAGCAACGCGCCAACCTGCGCCAGGCCCAATCGAGCCTGCTGCACGCCGAGCAGACCGCCAGCCGTTACGCCCAGGTGCTGGAAAAGGGCTTCGTCACCGTGCAGGAAGCGGCCGACCGCGAGGCCGAGGCTGAGCGCCAGCGCCAGCTTGTCTTCGCCGCCCAGAGCCAGCTCCAGGCCGCCAGCTGGGCGGTGGAGCAGGCCCGCCAGCGCCTCGACATGGCCCGGGTGGGCGGGCGCAGCGAGGATGTCAGCATCGCTCAGGCCCAGAGCGCCGAAGTTTCCGGGCTGATCCAGCAGCTCCAGGCCCAGGTGGAGCAGACCTACATTCGCGCTCCCGACGACGGCATGATCATCTCGCGCGACATCCGCCTGGGGGAGATCAGCTCCTCGGGCAAGCCGTTTTTCGTGATGGCCCGCAAGAGCGAGCTCGAGCTTCGAGCCGAGGTGCCTCAGGACGACCTGGGAAGGGTACGCACCGGTGATCGGGCCCGGGTGGTGTTCGGCAACCAGTCCACCAGCGGTCGCATCTGGCGCATCGCGCCCCAGGTGGACGAGAGCAACCGGCTGGGCACGGTGCGCATCCTGCTCGAGCCCGAGAAGGGCCTCTTGAGCGGCATGTTCGCCCGCGCCTACCTCAAGCTCGGGGTCCAGAAGGCCCTGGTGGTGCCCCTGGCAGCCGTGCTCGGGGAGGAGGACGACCGTTACGTGCTGGTGCTCGACTCCGAGCTCCGGGCCCGCAAGCGCCCGGTCAAGACGGGCCTTCGCACCAAGGACGAGGTGCAGATCCTGGAAGGCGTCCAGGCCAATGACAAGGTGATCGCGAGCGGGGGAGGCTTTCTGGCCGACGGGGATCTGGTGCGCGAAGGCACCTCCCCCGCAGAAGAGGCCCCATGAACATCTCCGCCTGGGCCATCCGGCGCCCGATCCCCTCCATCGTCTTGTTCATGATCTTGATGGTGGCAGGCATGTACTGCTTCGGCCGCCTGGGGATCGACGAGAACCCCAACATCGACGTGCCCATCGTCACCGTGACCATCACCGAGACGGGGGCGGCGCCCTCCGAGCTCGAGACCCAGGTGACCCGCAAGGTGGAGGACGCCATCGCGGGCATCGGCAACATCAAGCACATCACCTCCACGGTCAACGAGGGCATCTCGGTGACGGCCATCGAGTTCGAGCTGGGCACTGACTCCGACCGCGCCGTGAACGACGTGCGCGACTCGGTAACCCGCATTCGCCAGCAGCTGCCTGCCCAGATCCAGGAACCCATCATCGCCCGGGTCGATTTTGTGGGCGGGCCGTTTGCGACCTATACCGTGGAGTCTGCCTCCAGCACCGTGAAAGAGCTCAGCTGGCTGATCGACAACCAGATCGCCCGCGAAATGCTCTCGGTGCCCGGCGTTGGCCAGGTGCTGCGCTCGGGTGGGGTCGACCGCGAGATTCGCGTCAACCTCGACCCCACCCGGCTCGAGGCGCTCGGCCTGACGGCCGACCAGGTCAGCGCCCAGATCCGAGCTCTCAACATCAACCTGCCAGGCGGGCGGGGCGAGGTGGGCTCGCAGGAGGAGTCGATCCGCACTCTGGGCAGCTCCCAGACGATCGACGCCCTGCGGGCCGCGCGCATCTCGCTGCCCGGTGGAGGCTGGGCCCGGCTCGACACCCTGGGCAAGGTGGTGGACGGCGCCTCCGATCCGCGCCAGCGCGCCTTCCTCAACAACCAGCCGGTGGTCTCCTTCTCGGTGGTGCGCAGTACCGGCAGCAACCTGGATACCGTCTTCAAGGCCGTGGAGGCCAAGATGGTCAAGGTGCGCGAGCAGGCCGGCAAGACACTGCCCAAAGACCTCAAGATCACGCGGGTGCGCACCAACGCCGACTACGTCAAGCTCTCTTACGAGGCCTCGCTCGACTCGCTGGTGATCGGCGGCGTTCTGGCCGTCATCGTGGTCTGGATTTTCCTCAAGGACTGGCGGGCGGCCGGCATTTCGTTTGCGGCCATGCCCATGTCGGTGATCCCGACCTTCGCGGTGATGCAAGCGGCCGGCTTCACGCTCAACAACATGTCCTTGCTGGGCCTGGCGCTGGTCATCGGCATCCTGGTGGACGATGCCATCGTCGAGATCGAGAACATCGTGCGCCACATCCACATGGGTAAGGATCCCTACAACGCCGCCCTGGAAGCGGCCGACGAGATCGGCCTGGCGGTGGTGGCGACCACCATGACCATCATCGTGGTGTTCGTGCCGGTGGCCTTCATGGGCGGCATCCCCGGCCAGTTCTTCAAGCAGTTCGGCCTGACGGTGGCCATCTCGGTCTTCTTCTCGCTGCTGGTGGCTCGCCTCATCACGCCCATGATGGCCGCCTACTGGATGAAGAGCCCCCCTGAGGAGACCACCCGCGGCTGGCTGGTGGAGACCTACGACCGGCTGCTCGACTGGGCCCTGGGCTACCGCGTGCCCACCTTGCTCTTCGCCGGGATCTTTTTCGTGTTCAGCCTCTTTCTGGGGGGCATCATCCCCAAGACCTTACTGCCTCCGGTGGACCGCGGCGAGACCACCCTGGCGGTGGAGCTGCCCCCCGGCGCCACCCTGGACGACACCACCCGGGTGGCCCGCGAGCTGACCCGCATCCTGCTCGAGGAGAAGGTGGTGCGGGCGGTCTTTGCCACGGTGGGCTCGGGCGCGAGCCAGGGGCGCAACCAGTCGGCCGCCTCGGTCAACAAGGCCAGCCTCTACATCACCCTGGTGCCCCGCACCCAGCGCAAGATCACCCAGAAGCAGTTCGAGGAGCAGGTGCGAACCAGGTTCACCCAGGTGGCCGGGGCGCGCCTCTCCTTCGGCTCGACCATGGGACTGTCGGGCAAGCTCAAGGTGGTGCTGACCAGCGAAAATGCCCACGACCTCTCGCGCACGGCCCAGGAGCTCATCGGCGAGATGCGAAAGCTCCCGATGCTCTACGACGTGACCTCCTCGGCCGCGCTGCAGCGCCCCGAGATCGTCATCAAGCCCGACCTGGCCCTGGCCGCCCAGCAGGGCGTGAGCATCCAGTCCATCGCCCGGACCGCCCTGGTGGCCACCCTGGGCGACATCGAGCAGAACCTGGCCAAGTTCGATCTCGATGAGCGCCAGATCAACATCCGCGTCCAGCTCGATCCGATCTACCGCTCCGATCTGAATGAGATCGGTCGCCTCAAGGTGGCCGCCAGCGGCGGGCGTCTGATCCCCCTTTCCAGCGTGGCCGAGGTCACGCTCAGCCAGGGTCCCTCCCAGATCGATCGCTACGACCGCAAGCGCCAGATCACCATCGACGCCAGCATGCGGGGCAACACCAGCCTGGGGGATGCCATTGCGGCCGTGCACGACCTGCCCGCCTTCAAGAATCGCCCCGACACCGTGCAGGAAGCTCCGGCCGGCGATGCCGAGATCCAAAAGGACGTCTTCGGCGGCTTCCAGGCCGCCATGGGCGCCGCGGTGCTCTTCATCTACGCGGTGTTGGTGCTGCTCTTCCAGGACTTCTTGCACCCCTTCACCATCATGATGGCCCTGCCGCTCTCCATCGGGGGAGCCATCATCGGCCTCCTGGTCACCGGCGAGCCACTGGGGATGTATCCTCTGATCGGCATCGTGATGCTGATGGGGCTGACCACCAAGAACTCCATCCTGCTCGTCGAGTACTGTCTCACCGCCATCCATCAGGGGACGCCCCGCACCGAGGCCATCTTCAAGGCCGGCGAGGCCCGCATGCGGCCCATCTTGATGACCACTATCGCCATGATCGCCGGCATGGTGCCCATCGCCCTGGGCCTCGGAGCCGGCTCGGAGGTGCGCAAGTCCATGGCCATCGCGGTCATCGGCGGGCTGGTCACCTCCACCTTCCTCACGCTGATCGTGGTGCCGGTGGTGTTCACCTACGTGGACGACTTCCGCCTCTGGCTGGGCCGGCGCAAGGACCCGCGGAGGCGGTCATGAAGCGCCTGCTGCTGGCCCTGTTGCTGCTCGCCCCGGCGGCGGCCGAGCCCTACCAGCCCCCTCCGCTCGAGATCGTGCTGCCCACCGAGGTCGAACTGCCCGCGCCTGCCTCCAGGCCCGATGAGCTGGGCTCGGAGCCGCTGACGGTGGACGAGGCGGTCAACATCGCGCTCCGCTACCAGTCCACCGTGGCCGTGGCCCGCACCCAGGTCGAGGTGGCCGAAGGCCGCACCCAGCAGACCGGGGCCCAGACCAACCCCCGGCTGAACCTGACCTCGAGCTACCGCGACTTTTTCTACGTCGACCCGTCGCTGGGCGGCGGGGTGGGCGGAATCGGGGGCGCGGGAGGCTTCATTCTGGGCGGCAACCAGACCAACGCCACCCTGCGGCAGCTGCTCTTCGACTTTGGCTACACCCGCAATCTGGTGCGCCAGAACCGCGCCCTGGAGGAGGCGGCCCGGGCGGGCTATACCCGCTCGCAGTGCGACCTGATGTTCCAGGTCAAGGAAGCCTTCTATGTAGCCGTGCAAAACCAGCGCCTGGTGGAAGTCAACCTGAGCAACGTGAAGAACCGCCAGGCTCAGCTCGAGCAGGCCAACAGCCGCTTCGAGGCCGGCCTGGGGCTGCCCGCCGACGTGCTGCGGGCCCAGACCGCCGTCACCTCGGCCGTGTTCGACCTGAGCCAGGCCCAGACCAACGCCGGGCTGGCCCGGCTCAACCTGAACAACCTGATGGGCATCGACCCGCGCACCCCGCTGAGCCTGAAGGACAACCCCGAGGAGGGCCCCACCACCGCGAAGGTGGAGGAGCTCTTCGAGCAGGCCCTGCGCAACCGACCCGAACTGACCCAGGCGGTGGCTAACCTCGAGGCGGGCCGCTACGGGGTGGACGCGGCCAACGTCTCCAGCGCTCCCCAGCTCAACGCTTCGCTGGTCTACGGTCTGAACAGCGAGCCCTTCTTCAACTCCCTGAGCGTGCAACTGGGGCTGAACTTCGACATCTACGACGGGGGTTTGCAGGGCGGACGGGTGCGCGAGGCCGAGGCCAACCGCGAGGCGGCCCAGGCCCAGCTCGACGGGGTGGCCCAGACGGTGCTCACCGAGGTAGGCCGGGCCTACCTGAACTTGAAGACGGCCGAGCAGCGCGTGCAGACCGCGCGCCAGGCCGAGGCCAGCGCCGCCGAGACGCTCAGGCTCTCGACCGGACGCTACGAGGGAGGGCTGGGCATCTTTCTGGACGTGCTGGAAGCCCAGGCCGCCCTGCTCACGGCCCAGACCGACCGGGTCAATGCCCAGACCCAGGTCGACGTGGCCCGGGCAGCCCTCAACCGGGCCATCGGGCAGCCCCCACCCGGGGTCGCTCCGGTGGTGCGCACCGACGAGCAGCCCTCGCCGGTCAGCCCGCTGCGACCCTCCGCGGACGCGCCCTGAACAGGGCGAACACAGTCCACGGACGCGCCCGAACAGGGCGCCCCTGGAGAACCTGGTCGACCGAGCTGGTCAGTAAGGCCGGACTTCCTCGTAAAGGATGCCATTGGAGGCGGGCGAGATGGCCACCGAGCGCAGGCCCGAGCGGTCGGCCACCACGGCGGCGGTGCCGTTGGGGCCTTCAGTGAAGCTGACGATGCCGGCCGGGCCCTGCACGGTCCAGTCGAAGCCGCCCGAGGCGGGCACGATCATGGCCGCCGAGTCATAGCCCATGCGGGCCAGGGCGCGTGAGCTGACATCGGCCAGCACGGCCCCCTCGCGGGAGTTGTCCAGCGGGCCGAAGCTGGCCAGTTGCACCAGCGGGTCAAGCTGGGCAGCCTGCTCGACGGTATCCATGGCCTTGATGAAGCCCATCGCCTCCTGCAGATTGTCGAACTTTGCGATGAAGCCCCGGTTCGCGTCCCGCGCGTTGACCGGCTGGGGCTGGATGAACATCGAGTTGCCGTTGATCACTTGCTTGAGCCTCCCGGGGTTGGTTGTCAGGGACAGCTTACCCGGGGGGGCTGAAAAAACTCTCAGCAGTGCTCAGCGCTTATTCGGGTCGAGCAGCCCCTCGAGGACCTGCAGCCAGAGCGGCTGAGGCTTGCGCTCACGCGATTTCTGGCCGCCCAAAGCAGCCGGAGGCGGAGGCGGAGGAGTCGGTTGAGCGGCGGCCGCCGCGGCCGCCCGCCTGCGGCCCGAGCCCGTGCTTCGCTTGCGGGACGAAGGGGGGGCGGGCAGGGTCGGCAACAGCTTTTCCAACTCCAGCCGCTCCAGCCAGACCCCTCCACAGCTGGGGCAGGTCTCCAGTTGCACGCTGGCGTGCTGGGTCGCCCGCAGCAGGGCCGCGCAACTGAGGCAGCGGCGTCCTGGAGGAGGTGTCGAGGGCGCCACCGGGCTCTGAGCCGTCAGCCCCAGGAGAGCGCGGGCCTCGGCCACGTTCTGGGGCCGATCCTGCGGATATACGGCACACAGCCTGACGACCGCCTGCCAGACCTCATCGGTCAGGGTGGGGTTATCGGCCGGCCGCGTCAGGGCCGGGTTGGCCACCCGCAGAGGCGCCTCGCTCAGGTGCTGGCCGCTGAGCAGGTAGTACATCGTGGCCCCAAGGGCGTAAAGATCGGTTCGCTGGTCGGTGCCTCCCCCGCCGTACTGCTCCAAAGGCGCGTAGCCCTCCGAGCCCATGCCCTTGACGATGGCCTTGGTGCGCGAGCCCGGGGTGAGCAGCTTGGCCAGCCCGAAGTCGAGCAGCCGCAGCCGGTTGTCGGCGCCGAGCATCACGTTGGCGGGCTTGAGGTCGCGCACGATCACGGGAGGCTGGCGGGTGTGCAGGTATTCCAGCACATCGAGTAACTGGCCGGTCCACTCCAGCACCTTGCGCTGGCTGAGCCGGCGCGGGGCCAGCTCCACGATCTCCTCCAGGGTGCGACCCTGGATGAACTCCATCACCAGATAAGGCATCTGCAGGTCGAGAAACAGGTCCATAATGGCGGCCAGGTTGACGTGATCGAGCTGGGCCAGGATGCGCGCCTCCTCCTGGAACTGCTCCACGAAGCCCCACTGCTCGGCCGGCTCGCGGCTGAGCTGCTGCAACATCTTCACGGCCACCTGGCGGTCCAGGCCCAGGTGGGTGGCCAGGTAGACCTGGCTCATCCCGCCCTCGCCCAGCAGCCGCTCGATGCGATAGCGGCGTTGCAGCAGCGTTCCAGGAGGGAGAATCAAGTTAGCAGCGGTCGGTAGACCGCTTCGTCGTTGGGCGAGAAGACCACGAAGCGCACTTCATCGAGTGCCCCGGGATGCTCGGCCACGAAGGCACGCACGGCTTCCACCGCCTCGCGGGCGGCCAGGCTGATGGGATAGCCGTAGACCCCGGTGGAAATAGAGGGAAAGGCCACCGTACGGGCTCCGTTCTCGATCGCCAGAGCCAGCGAGTTGGTGTAGCAAGAGCGCAGCAGCTCGGCCTCGCCTGACTGGCCGCCGTCATAGATGGGGCCGGCCGTGTGCACCACGTGGCGAGCTTTCAGCTTGCCGGCGGTGGTGATGACCGCCTGGCCGGTCGGGCAGGGCGGGTGGCCGCGCTCGGCGCGGATCTGCTTGCAGGCCTCCATGATGGCCGGGCCGCCGGCCCGGTGGATGGCTCCGTCCACCCCGCCTCCTCCGGCCAGACCCGAGTTGGCGGCATTGACGATCACATCGACCTCTTCCAGGGTGATGTCACCGACCTTGAGGATGAGTCGCGTCATGCCGGCAGGCTTCGACGCAGGCCCCCGCTTTCCTCAACGGCGAACGGTGTAGTCGGCATCCACCACCACGTTGGGCCGGCGAGGTCCGGCAGCGGGCCGCGAGAACAGGATGTCGGGGCCGTCCGCGTCCACGGTGGGGCGACCAAACATCGAGCCGACCACGAACTGCAGCGGATGAGTGGCGGCTCGATAGCGCACGGCCACGGCCGCCTCCTCGGCGGTGGCACCGAACCAGACGAACACGCCGATCAGGATCAGCATCGGGGTGACGAACAGTCCGGCCAGACCGAACACCCAGGCCATCATGCGACCGATGCGAGCCGCCGTGCGGGTGGCCTGCAGGTAGTCGCCCCTCATGGCCAGGTAAGCGCGCAGCAGGCGTCCGCCGTCCATCGGGAAGGCCGGCAACAGGTTGAAACCGGCCAGGATCACGTTCATCCAGAAGAACTGGTTGAGGGCCCAGCCGGCCACCGGGCTGGCGGGAGCCACCAGCAGGGCCACGGGGTAAGCCAGGGCGGCCAGCACCACGTTCACGGCTGGTCCGGCGGCCGTGATCAACAGCTCGTGCACCGGTCGAGTGGGGATGCGAGCCAGGCTGGCGATGCCTCCGATCGGGGTGAGCACGATGTCGCGGGTGGGGATGCCCAGCCGGCGCGCCGTCAGGGCGTGACCGAGCTCATGCAGCACCACCACGCCAAACAGGGTGAGGACAAAGAGCACCTCCACCACCATGGTGGTCGTGCCGCCCGAAATCAGGCCCGACAGAGCCAGGAAGGCGATCAGCAAAAAGAACGTGCCGTGCATCTTCAGCTCGATGCCGGCCACTTTACCAAGCGAATAGGATTTAAACATCGTGGTCAGTTTAACCGACTCGGGGCGAAAAGGGTATAGGTGCAGCGTTTGTATTTCGTGTGCGCCAGCGGGGAGCCAGGTTTGCCGGAGAAGTGTTCCTGTGGAGGGGTCTTCGGCTTGACTGGGCAGCGAGGTCGTTTCATATACCTGAAGGGCCCGAAAAATTGCCCTGTTTGGACTGCGGGCCTCGGCACGGCTTCAGGTGCTCGAGCTGGGACCGGCCGGCGGGTCGTCAGCCAGGCTCGAATCTCACCACCCGCATCTCCCCCAGCAAGACCTCGCCGGCCCGCTCGAAACGAAGCT
>BTUM01000096.1:0-28287 GCA_045863235.1 Candidatus Xenobia bacterium
CTCCTCGAGCACCTCCTCGCCGCTCTCGAGCCCCTCGACGACCTCGACCTCCTCGAGCACCTCCTCGCCGCTCTCGAGCCCCTCGACGACCTCGATCTCCTCGAGCAACTCCTCGCCGCTCTCGAGCCCCTCGACAACCTCGACCTCGCTCTCGAGGCCCTCACTCAGCTCGGCGGCAAGCTGCGCGGCCAGGGCAAAGTGCGGGTAGCTCTGACAGAAAGGCTCCAGCGGCTCCGGACTGGCCAGGGCTCGGGCCCAGCCCTCCAGCACAGGCCAGAGGCGCTGCGGGTCCGCACCCACCGACAGCAGGCGGGCCACCAGAGCCTTCACCCCGGCCACCTGGCCCTGGGCGGCCGCCTGGTGGGCCATCTCCTCGAGCAGCGAGGGGGCAGTGGGCTGGAGCTCCGCTGCCTGCTCCACGAAGTCCTGGGCCAGATCGAACTGGCTTCGTAGCCGGCACACCTGGGCCAGGCCGAGCAAGGTGCCCAGGTGGCGCGGATCGAGCTTCAGGGCTGCTCGGAAGCAAGCAAACGCCTCATCCAGCTTCTGCTGGCGCAAAAAGACCTGACCCAGCGCCGACTGGGCCAGGGCCTGGTCTGGTCGCAGGCGGACGGCCGCGGACAGGGCCCGCCAGGCGGGCTCGAACTGCCCCATTTCCATAAATTGCAGACCGGCTTGCATCTGCAGGTCGAAGCTGGTCGGGTGCAAGGCAGCCGCCCGGAACAGGTGCACACGGGCTTGATCGCGCTGACCGCTGCGCAACAACAGATCGATGCTGGCCATGGGGTAGGCCACCTCGCCCGGCTCGAGCATGGCCGCCCTGGTCAGGCTGTGGAGCGCATCTTCGATTTGTTGACCCCGCGCCTGCACCTGAGCCAGGCGGGCCCAGGCGGCGTGGTTCGACTCATCCAGGCTCAAGGCGCGCTGGTAAGCATCCACGGCCCGCGACAGGTTCTCGCTCTCCTCGGCCGCTCGGGCCACTGCCAGCCAGCCCTCCGCATTGTCGGGCTCGGCTTCGGCCACCCGCGTCAGGCTGGAGAGGGCTGTTTGGGGCTGGCCCACCTGCAGCTGTACCTCGGCCAGCTCGCGCTCGGCCTCGGGCTCGCCCGGCATGGCCTGGAGGGCCTGCTGGTAGCGTTCAATGGCCTGATCGAACTGATACTGGGCTCGATGACAGCGGGCCAGACCGAGCAGAGCCAGGGGGTGCCCCTCCTGCAACTTGAGCACGGATTCGAAGCCTTGCACCGCGTTGGGCAGGCGTCCCTGGCGCAAGGCCAGGTCGGCCAGGGCCAGGCGGTACTGAGGAACGGTCGGGTCCAGGGCGCAGGCCTTCTCTAAGTGGCGCTGGGCGGGCCCCCCCGAGCCCATTTTGTCGTAGGCCAGCCCCAGCTCGTACTGCAGGCCCGGCTCGTTGGAGCGTCCTCGCACCAGCTGTTGCAGGTCTTTGACGGCAGCCTCGTAGCGCCCCTGAATCATGGCCAGCCGGGCTGACAGGTAGGAAGCCTCCCAGTTGTCGGGGTGGAGCTGCAGCACCATCTCTACCGAAAGCTTGGCTCGATCCAACCGACCGAAGGCCTTCAGGGCGCGGGCCAGCATCAGATGGACCTGGGCCGAGTTGGGGTCGACCTCGGTCTCCCACTCGAAGACCTTGAGAGCCCAGTCGATGCGCTTGCCCAGGTCGGAGTCGCTCTCACACTGGCAGGCCGTGGCATCCAGCTCGCAGGCCCGCTCGAAGTCGGCCAGGGCCTGCTCGTAGTCCTCTGTGTCGCGCAGCAGAGCCAGTCCTCGCAAGAGCAGGGCCCGGGCGTTGTCGGGCTCCAGGGCCAGCACCTGCCGGTAGGCCTCCATCGCTTCCGCGACGCGACCCTCGTTCTCGTGCTGCAGGCCCTCTTCCAGAAGGGCGGCGGACTCGCTCATCGTTCAGAGATTCCTTCAAGCCGAGGGGGCTTTCCTCCCCCGGTTCAGCCTCTCGGTCCGGACCTGCTCTTGTGGAGCCACGTCCTCCATCGGACCCTCTCAAATCTTGTAGTGCAAAAATAGGAAGTTTGCACTACAAGAGTTGAGAGGGTCCTTCGACAGGGATAGGGGTTGCTCTGCAAAGCGAAGGTTGGCCGACTCTCGTCAGTTGAGCTGTTTGGCGCTCGAGCTCCGCGCGTCAAGAGTCTTGCATCCATCTGTGGGCGCTCGGCGGGAGAGCCCGTGCGAATCCGTGATCAGGCCGGACCAGGGGAGGGGTTGCCCAGCAAAGCGAAGGTCGGCCGGCTGTGAAGATTCTCGGTCTCAATTCGGCCTACCACGAGTCCAGCGCCGCGCTGGTGGTGGATGGCCAGGTGGTGATGGCCATCGAGGAGGAGCGTCTCAGCCGGCGCAAGCACGGCAAGGAGGCTCGGGTGGATAACCCCGACGAGCTGCCTCTGAAGGCCATCGCCGCCTGTCTGGAGGCGGCCGGGGGCGAGGTGGACCGGGTGGCTTACGCCCTGGAGCCGGGCCGGCGTCGGGTGGGTGGGGATCCTTACCCGCTCGAGCCGGGCAACTGGGGCACCGAGGCCGGGGAAGCTTTGTTCGAGGCCGCCCTGCATCGGATCCCCGAGCACCTGGGCCGTCCGGTCGAGTTTCTCTCCCACCATCTGGGCCACGCCGCCAGTGCCTTCTACCCCTCGCCCTTCGAGGAGGCGGCCGTGCTGGTGGTGGATGGTATCGGGGAGGAGGCCACCACCTGGCTGGGGCGGGGAAACGGGGCCGAGCTGGAGCTGCTGGAGGAGATCCCCTATCCTCACTCGCTGGGCTTCGTGTGGGAGCGGGTGGCCGTCTACCTGGGCTTCTCGGTCTACGACGCCCCCAAGGTGATGGGCCTGGCGGCTTACGGGCAGGCCGACCGGGCCATGCCGGCGCTGGACAGGCTGCTCCGGGCCACCGACACCGGCTTTTCCGTCGACGCAAGGCTGGCGAGATTTCGCAGCGGCGACGTGCAGGGGCTGGAGGAGCTGTTCGGGCCCCGTTACCAGGCTGGCCAGTCCCACCTCGAGCCGCGTTTTGCCGATCTGGCGGCCGCCTTGCAGAGGCGCACCGAGGAGATCGTGCTGGTCCTGGCCCGTCGCCTGCACCGCCTGACCGGGTCGCCCAACCTGGCCTACGCCGGCGGGGTAGCCCTGAACTGCGTGGCCAACGCTCGCCTCGAGCGCGAGGGGCCCTTCGAGGCGCTCTACATCCCGGGAGCGGCCCACGACGCGGGTACCGCGGTGGGGGTGGCCCTGGAGCTTGCCCACCGGCTCGGAGCCGCCCGCCGGATGGGCCCTCTCACGCCCTTTCTGGGGCCGGCCTACGAGTGCGAGCAGGGCACGCTCACCTCGGACCCGGCCGGGGAGGCGGCCCGGTGCCTGGCCGAGAGTCAGCTGGTAGGCTGGTTCCAGGGCCGTCTCGAGCTGGGCCCCCGGGCGCTGGGACATCGCTCGCTGTTGGCTGACCCACGTCAGAAGGACCTGCGAGCGGTGCTCAACGACCGCATCAAGCACCGCGAACCCTTTCGCCCTTTCGCAGCGGCCGTGCTGGAAGAGCACGCGAGCGACTGGTTCGACTTGCCCGTGGGGCGCAAGGGGGCGGTGGCCGCGCGGGATCTGATGCTGCTGGCCTATTCGGTCAGGGATGAGCGCCGTTCCAGCATTCCCGCCGTGGTCCACCACGACGGCAGCTGCCGCATCCAGACGGTGAGCGCGGGCACCGATCCGCTCTTTCATCGTCTGATCAGCGAGTTCTATCGCCTCACCGGGGTCCCGCTGGTGCTGAACACCTCCTTCAACGACTCCGAGCCCATCGTGTGCACCGTGGAGGACGCAGTGCGCACCTACCGCCGCTCGGGCCTGGATGCCCTGTTCGTGGGGGATCGCCGGCTGTGACGGTGGCGCCCCCCGAAGCGGCCCGCTTTTTGCCCGTGCACGATGCCTACGGCCTGCGCCTGGCCCTGGTATTCGGCAACCACGCTCCCGGCGGTCAATGCCCCTACTACAGTGCCGGGCGTTGCCATCACTGCGACATCGGCGCTGGCGAGGGACGCGAGTTCACTCTGAAGGACAACCGGGACCGGCTGGCCTGGTTTCGGCAGCACTACGCCGAGGCGCTGCCCCGGGTGGCCCACCTGGTGCTCTACAACTCGGGCTCGACGCTGAATCCCCGTGAGCTGCCGCCGCAGATGCTCGACGAGATCCTGGAGTGGGCGGCCAGCCTGCCTTCCCTGAAGGTGGTGTCGCTGGACTCGCGCGAGGCCTTCCTGAGTCAGAAACGGCTGATCGAGTGCGCCCGGCGCCTGGGACGCACCCTGCGCCCGATCCTGGGCCTGGAAAGCGCCCGTGAGTCGGTGCGCAACCTGGCTCTGGACAAACACATGTCCGACTCGGGCATCCGCCGCGCCTTCCGGGCCGTGGCCCTGGCCCGGGCCGAAGGGGCCGACTGCCAGCTCGACTGCAACCTGGTGGTGGCCGGTCCCGGCACCACCGGCGACGGGGTGGCCGACGCCCTGGCCACGGCCGAGTTCGCCTTCGACCTGGCCACCGAGGTGGGGTTGACGGTGGATCTGAACCTGCACCCTTATTACCCCAGCGCCCGTGGCCGGCTGCGCTTTCCTCAGCACGGGCGCTGCTCGCTGCCGGTGGCCATCCGGGCTGTGGAAGGGATCGCCAACCTGGCCCGGGCCCGCTCGCCCGGCTCGCACCTGTTCATCGGCTGGCAGGACGAGGGGCACGACCAGGACCAGGGGGTGCGGGCGGTGGAGCTTCAGATCATCCAGGAGCGCTTCGACCGCTTCAACCGCACGCAGGATGCGGCGGTTCTGCGGGGATGAGGCGAGGAGGGCGAGCGAGGTGTTGCCCGGGGTCTCAGACGTCTTCCGCTGACTTCTTCTTGGGAATGATGGGCGGCGCATAGCCCGCTGGCTGGGGCGGCAGGGGCTTGTGCACGTGCGGCTCGTCCGAAGTGAGGGCGGGAGGTGCCCAGGGGGCGGCCTCGGCCTCCTCGGGGCCCCGCGTGTGCTTGACGACTGGCTCCTCCTCGAGCGTCTGCCTGACGGCCCTCTCTGGCGAGGCTGGCTCCTTCTCAGGCGTCTGCTTGACGGCCCGCTCCATCTCTGAAGCGGCCGACTCAGGCGCAACGATCTTGCGCCCCGTCGAGAACCGGGGGGCCTCCTTGTTGATCAGCGGAGCCACCAGTCCGGCCAGGCGCTCGAGCTCGTCCTCGGTCTGGTGCTTTTTCTCGCGCCAGGCCTCCAGCCGGGCCTTCACGGACGCCTGCTCGTCTCGGATGCGCGCGGCCCGGGAGGCGATCTCGCGAGCCTCCGCCTCGAGCAGGGCGGCTTTCTGAGAGGCCGCCTCCAGGTAGGCCTGCACGCCGGAGTCCAGGCTCTCTTCGAAGAGGTCCAGCGCCCGATCGCGGTTGAATCCGTCCTCCAGCAGCGCTTCCGGGGCCACCTTGTGCTCGGCCAGCACCAGCTCGAGCTTGTCCCCCTCCTTCAGCTCCCGGCCCAGGCGCGGCAGAGTCCAGCCTTCGGCGGGGAGGCCGGCCAGCTCGTAGATTTCCTCCGGAGTGGTCTCCAGAGCCAGCGTGGCGGCGGCCGCGCCCGACTCCACGTCGCGGTGGGCTACTTCGCGGGCCTTCTTGAGCGTCTGCAGGGACACCACTCGGGTCTCGTACTTGGGAGCCTCGGGTGGGGGCGCGCCCGGCTTCTCCGGCGGGTCATCCTTGCCGTCCGACCAGAGTCCCAGTTTCTCCAGCAGATTTCCAAGCTTCACTGGATGTTCAGCTCCAACTTGAGTTGAGTCAGCCGCCGATCGAGCTCCTCGGGCTGGATGGCCCGGTAGCGCTCGGGCAGGAAGACCGCGTCGGTGCACTCCTTGACGGCGATGAGGTCCATGTACTCCAGGTTCTTGACGTGGGGCAAAGGCCGGTACTCGGCCACCACCTGGGCCAGCACCTCCTTGAGCGGCTTCTTCTCCGCCCCCTGCAACTCGTGGACGCGCATGGCCCGCACGATCACCGTCTCCATCTCGTTTCCTCCCAGGTCCACTCCGGGGGGCAGGGTGGGCAGGTCTTCGCGCGAGAGAGGCAGCTTGATCTTGCGGGCCATTGCCTCGAACAGGAGGTTGCGCTCTTCGTCGGTCTGAGGGGGGAAGAGCGGGATGTGCACGTCCAGTCGTCCTGGACGCTTCAAGTCGACCTCCAGCAGATCGGGCCGCGAGGTGGCGAAGACCCAGACGATGCGGCCCCGGTTGGCTGTATTGCTCATCTCCTGGGCGAACATGCCGTAGATGCGGCCGGACAGGCCGTTGTCGGAGTCGCCCGAGGAGCGCTTGCCGGCCATCTGGTCAGCCTCGTCCACGAATACCACCACCTGGCCCAGCGCCTTGAGGACGGTGAAGATCTTCTCCAGGTTGGCCTCGGTGTTGCCCATCCACTTGTCGCGGAAGTTCTTGAAGACCACGAAGGGCACGCCCACCTCGCCGGCCCAGCAGTGGGTGAGCCAGGTCTTGCCGGTGCCGATGCGCCCGGTCATCAAGTAGCCCATGGGCACGGCCGTGAACTTGCCCTCGCGCAGCAGCCGCGCATCCTCGCGCAGCCAGGTCTTGGCACCGTCGCAGCCGGCCACGTGGTCGAGGGTCTGCTTGCTCTCCACGAACTCGAGCAGGCCGGCGCACTCCTTTTCGATCAGCTCCTTCTTGATGCGCGAGAGGTAGTCGGAGGTGAGCTTCTTATCGTTTTTGACGGCCAGGGCCACCATGTGCTGCAGGCTCACCCGGGTCAGCCCCACGACCTTCTTGGCCATGGCTTCCAGGGTCACGTCCAGACTGGGCTTGAGCTCGGGATACTGGACCGAAAGGTAATCCAGGAACTCGAGGCAATCCTCTTCTCCCGGCAAGGGGATCTTGACCTTGTGGTTGTAGGGATTCTCCACCAGCGTGCGGGCCAGCCCGGCCAGGCTCTCGGTGATCAGCACGGTGGCTACCTGGGCCCCCAGCAGGTTGGGGTCGGCCGCCCAGTCGAGCAGGCGGATCAGCGTCTCGGTGCTGCGGTCGTTGAGCTGACCCCCGGTCTCGGGAGCCATGAACTGCACGTAGTCCATCACCACCGCGGCCCGCAATGGGTCGCGTTTGGCCTGGCCATCCTCGATGACGGTGCGCTGCAGGCTGTAGCGGAGGAACGTGTCCAGCAGCTCCATGGCCTGGCCCTGGTCGCGGGGCAGGCGGCTGGAAGCGTGGCTGGTCTGGTTCCAGTCGTCCATCATCTTGAGGAACTTGAAGAAGGTCTCCTGGCCCTTCAGGGCTTTCAGACCGGCGCCGCGACTGTAGTAGAGCACGCAGTCGAACTTGCCGAACAGGACCTGAGCCAGGTAGTCCTTGAGGGCGTAGAACTTCAAGCCGTCGTCGCCCCGGTGGGGCACGAGATCGAAGACGTTGCCGTAGATCAGGAACTGGCTGAGGGTCCCGGCGCGAAAGACCTCGCGCATGCCCTGCACCCAGGCGGGGTAGGTTTCCGTTTTCAGCAATTGAGCCTCACGAATTGACCTGGAAGGTCGGGGGAGCGGTCTCCAGGTCGTCTTGAATGGGTCCCAGGATCTCGGCGTTCTGCTTCATCCAGTCGTGGGTCTGGGCAAACGAGCCCATCACGTCGTCCACCCGCTCCACCAGGGCGCCGGCGTCCTTGTTCAAGATGGCCTCCTGAACCATCAGGGCTACCTGTTGCTCGATGCGCAGCAGCTCGGCCTGGATGAACTGGGCCTGGTTGCCAGCCTGATCGTAGTTCTCCAGGCGCTTGCGCGCGATCTCCAGGGTGGACTCGAGCGACTTGGCCAGGCGCTCCTTGTTGGGGTCGGCCGCGGCTGCGTCGTACTCGCGCTGGTAGCTTTCGATCTGCTGCTCGAGCTCGCGCCGGGGGGCGGTCTTCATATGCATCTCGAGCATCTGCGAGGAAACCAGCAGCTTGAGGAAGACCCACAGCAGGCGGTTGACCCCTTCGGCCACCGAGGCGGCGGTGGGACCCATCCCCTGTCCCATGCGAAAAAGCTGCGAGCAGCTCTTCTCCAGGGCCAGGTAGCGCTGCTGGCGCTCGTGCGTGAGGCCGCTCAGCATGGCCCGTTTCTTGGCCAGGTGGTCGCCCGACTCCTCAGCCGCGGCGATGGCCTCCATCCACTTACGAAAGCGCGGGTCGTGGCTGACCATGAACAGGTAGGCCAGCTCCAGCCCGGCCCCGATGAAGAGAAAGCCTGGATTGACCAGCCCGGCCACCCCCACGCCCAGCACGTACAGCCAGTTGACCGGGACGTTGCCCAGGCCCTTGATGTTGGGCTTGGCGTTGAAGGCGCCCTTGACATAGTCCCAGAAGGTCAGCGGTTTCTTGCCTTGTGCCATCAGGGATTCACTCGTTGAAACTCATGTGTCACCAGCTGCACCGCCTCTTTGAATTCCGAGCGCTCCTGGGCGCTGAGCGGATCGTCCCCACGGCTCGGAGGCAGCGCGTCGGTGATCTCGACCGCCAGCCGGCCCGGCTGGGTGGCGAAGATCCACACCCGGTCGGCCAGATAGACGGCCTCGGCAATCGAGTGGGTGACCAGGAACACGGTCGCCTCCACATCGTGCCAGAGCTCTACCAGAAGACGCTGCATCTCGATACGGGTCGGCTCGTCCAGGGCCGAGAACGGCTCGTCCATCAAGATGATTCGGGGGCGCAGCACCATGCTTCGAGCCAGGGCTACCCGCTGTTGCTGACCGCCGGAAAGCTGGCGCGGATATTTATTCTCATGCCCGCCGAGCCCCACCTTTTTTATCCAGGCCATCGCCATGTCGGTGCGTTCCTCGGGCTTGCCGCGGTTGCAGGCGTTGAGCCCGAACTTGACGTTGTCGAGCACGGTGAGGTGGGGAAAGGAGCTGTACTTCTGGAACACCATGCCCCGGTCGGGCCCGGGCCCGGTGACGGGCTTGCCGAACACCAGCACCTGGCCCTCGGTGGGCGGCACGTAGCCGCGATAGCCGGCGATCAGGTTCAGGATGGTGGATTTGCCGCAGCCCGAGGGACCGAGCATGGAGATGAGCTCGCCCTTGCCTTCCAGGTCGGCCACCTGGAAGTTGAGGTCGGTGACCGCCAGATACTCGCGGGGCGTGCCGATGTTGAAGATTTGTCGGACGTTCTTGAACTCGACGACGTGGGGGCGCTCGCTCATAGGTAACGATAGGGGAAGAGGAGCTTCCCTACCTGGGCCAGGATGCGGTCGGCCAGGAAGCCCACCACCAGGATGATGAAGGCCGGGATGTACATCAGCACCTTGTCGTTTCGGTAAGCGGCGTTGAAGACGTAGCCCAGGCCGCCGGTCTCGGGATCGGCGGCCAGTCCCTCGCCCACCAGAATCCAGGTCCAGGCCACCCCGAAGCTGAGTCGGATGGCGGTGTAGATGTCCGGCAGGGCGATGGGGAAGAGCACCTTCAAGAGCAGGTTCGGCCCACGCGCTCCCAGCGTCATGGCCGTGTTGAGGAACATCTCATCCACCTCGTCCACGGCCTTGACGATCAACGGCAGCATGTACACGAAGCAGGCGATGGCCAGGAACAGGACTTTCTGCCAGTCCCCGCCGAGGGGGGCGAACCAGACGAAGCTCAGGGGCACGATGATGATGAGCGGAAGATAGCCGGCGATGATGTTGAGTGGCTCGAAGAAGGCCCGGATGGGCCCGTAGGCTCCCATTACCAGCCCCAGAGGCACCACGATGATGGTGGCGATGATGCAGGACTTGATCACCCGCACCAGCGAGATGCCCAGATGCCGCTGGATGCCGCCCGGAAAGCGAGGGGTGTCCTTGACCAGCATCGGGATGCTCTGTAACACCTCGCCCGGAGAAGGCAGGATGACCGGCGAGACAATGCGCTCTTCGGCCGCCCCCCGGGTGACGAACCACCAGGCGAACAGCACCAGCAGCACATAGGCCGCCCCCAGGCCCCATGCCAGGAGCCTGGGGGTGGGCCTCCGGATCTCAAACAACGTGCTGAGTCCTTCGGCCCGGTTGGCCATCAGGGAGCGGCCTCGATCTGGTAGACCGAGATCTCCACCCGGCGGTTCTTGAAGTGGTTGTTGGGATCGGCCGGATCAGCCGGGGCGTCCCAGCCCTTGCCCTCGACCACGAACTTGTTGGGGTCGAACTTGTGCTTCTTGACCAGCTCCTCCTTGACCGCGTTGGCGCGCTCGAGGGAGAGCTGCTTGACCTGGGCCGGATCGACCTGGCCTTTGCGAGAAGCGTCGGTGTGGCCCACGATGGCCACCCGGGCGTTGGAGAACTGGCCGGCCAGCTTGGCCGCCCGTTCGATGACGGCGTCCACATTGGGGTCGTAGAGCGATCCCTTGATGGCCATGCCGTTTTCGTCGCGGGCCGGCTCGTGCAGGTTGGCCGAGTTCGGGTAGAACTGGATCTGGATGACGGTCGTGACGATGGGCGACTCGGCCGCGATCTTGCCGTAGGTCGTGGGCACGAAAGTGGCCACGTTCTCGTTCTTCTGATTCTTGAACTTGCCCTCGGACTGCAGCTTCTTGACGATGCTGAAGTCCATGACCTCGTCGAACTGCACCGTGCCACGGATCAGGCCCAGCTCCTTGTAGACGTAGGAGATCGATTTCCAGGTGCGCTCAAAGTTGGTGGGGCTGTTGGCGTTGGTCAGGAAGTCGACGTTCTCGGCGAAGTTGGTGGTGTGGGCGTCGGCCGACATGCCCATGATGTCCTCGGGCTTCATCGAGTAGCCCTCGGCCATCCAGGTGGCGGCCTGCGAGTAGGTGGCCGACTTGGGGTCCTTGACCAGCTCCATCCCCTCGAAGATGCCGGCCACCAGGCCGTAGACGATGTCGGGGTGGTCCTTGGCGAAGTCGGCGCGCACGGCGTAGACGTCGGCGATCAGCTTGTTGGCGTCGGCGGTGGTGGAGAGCAGGCGGTTGCCTTTGCGCTTCTCCACCAGGTTGTAGATGTCGGGAGCCCACGAGACGCAGGCGTCGATGCTTTTGTCCGAGTCATAGGCGGCCGAGGCCTCGAAGGCGGTCTGGGTGTAGCGCACCTTGACGTCGCTGGGGCTCAGCCCGGCCGACAGCAGCAGGCTGTTGAAGTAGTACTGCGAGGGGCTGTTCTGGGCGTAGACCACGGTCTTGCCCTTCAGGTCCTTCACGCTCTTGATGCTCTCGCGCACCACGATGCCGTCGCCACCGCTCGACCAGTCGATCTGCTGGAAGACGCGCGGGGCGGTGCGAGAATCTTTCATCAGCTCGTCGGCGAAGAGCACGATCATGTCCAGGGTGCCCCACAGCACGTGGAACTTGCCCGAGGCGTAGCCGTCGCGGGCCTGCACCGGGTCGTCCACCAGGGTCAGCTTGACCTTGAAGCCGTACTTCTTGTAGAAGATGCTCTCTTCGTTGGCTTTGAAGCCGTGGTTGGCGGCCACGATGGGGAGCCAGCCGATCCAGACGTTGATGGGGAACTGGACGACCTTGTCTTTAGGGTCCCACTGGTAACCGCTGACGCCTTTGACGGCCGGCAGCTTCTCAGCCGCAACGTATTTGTATTCCGACTGGACGGTGACCTGGCCGGGCTGGCCGGAAGGGTCCTCGCTGCCCGTGCCGCCGCTGCCGCCTCCGGTGGTGTCGCCTCCTCCGGTGGTGCTGGCTGCGGTGGTGCCCCCGCCGGTCGTACCCGGCTTCGGCTTGCCCATGAACGTGTAGCCCGCGTAAAGGAGCCCGACCACCACCAGCAACACCACGAACTTGCCGGCGCCGGTCAGCCCCGCTGATTGCTGTCCTGCCATGACAACCCTCCCTTGATTGGTTGACCCCTCTCGGAGCCGGGTTCTTGAATTGGTATCAAGTCAAGGGGCGCTCTCGCTTGAAGCGAGGGCGCCCATTTCACAGATTATGCCGACTGGGCCGGACCCAGATCGCGCTGGGTCTCTTCGGGTCCCAGCTCGCGCGCCGCCGGCTCGGAGACTGTGGGCAGCGGGGGAGCTGCCAGGCCCATGCTGGTGGCGAACTCGGCCAGCGCCTGGGCTTCCATGGCCTTCTCTTCCTCGGCCTTCATCACCCAGTCGCCCGACTGCACCGAGTCGGCCGCCACGCGAGCCTTGCCAGCCGCGTTGGCGACGCGCTCGTCGAGCTTCTCCTCCAGGCGCTGCAGGGTGGCTCCGCTGCCGGCCATGTCGAAGGCGGTAGCGCTGGCGATCTCGGCCAGCTTGGCCTGCGACTCGGCGATCTCGGCCTGGGACATCTTGCGCTTGATGTTCTCGATGCGGTTCTGCGCCTCGCGCACGTAGACGTCGCGCTGCTTGGAGAGGTTCTTGTAGAGGTCGTCAGCCTGCTTGAGCTGGGTCTCATTGTCGGCGATCGACTGCTTGTGCTGCTTGACCTGCAGGGCCAGCCGTCCGGCCTCTTCCATCTGCTTGGCGTTGAAAAGAGCGGTGGCTTTGGCGGTGGCCCGATCGAGCTCGCGTTTCTCTTTCTCGACCGCTGCGCGCAGACGCTCGACCAGAGCCGCCTGCTTGGCCAGATTCTTGTTGTAGGTGGCCACCGCTTCTTGCAGCGAGACCACTTCCGCCTCCAAGAGAGCTTTCGGGTTGGCCGTCTCGAGCCCGGAGATGAACAGGCTGAGGAATCCCTTGATGAGCTTACCCAAACGTGCGAACACGACGAAACCTCCTGGAATACGGGACTACGCTTTTTGGCGCGGCCACAAGTTCCCCATTGGGGGGCGATCTCCTTTGCCCCGAGCGGCTGGCAATTGCGGCTCGTGTTTGCACGCATCTGCAAGGCCCTTGTTTCGACCACGACGGGCCTCGATCGGTCGAGAACGTTATCGCTCCTAGAACCTCTCTGCGCTCGCCGGACCTGGCCGACTGAGCGTCATTTCACCTGCCGGCAACACAATCGGGACGGGGCCAGGCTAGGCTGGAGGGGTGAAGATCGGAGCCCTCCTGTCCCTGCCCCCGGCTTTCCTGCCTGCGAGCCCGGCCTGCGACCCGGCCGGACCGGTGGATTCTTGCCAGCTGTCCCGGCCGGTCGGAGCAGATCCCCAGATTCCCGACGCCCGGGCCATCCTGGCCGACCCCTCTTTGCGTTACGTGGACCTCAATCGCAGCATCAACCGAAGCTATGCCCAGTTCGGCAGGCTCATGCAAGAGGTGGTGGACCCGCTCTTCGATGGCGGCAGCTCCCAGGCCAGTCCCAGCTGGTACGGCATGGCGGTCTACGCCTCGCGCATGGCAGGCCGCTCGATGCAGGCGGCCGATCAGGCCCTGAGCGTGGTCAAGCAGATGGAGGCGGGCAAGAGCTTCGCCTGCGCCGTCGGCTCCCGAGCCGAAGGGGTGGACCTGGAGGGCCTGGGGTTGTGGGGCACGGTCAAGCTGTGCGCCGCCTTCCTGACGGCGCTCTTCCTGGGGCAGCAGGAGCCGGGCACGCGCGCTTCGGCCTGGTTTGACCCGCGCACCATCACGGTGGCGGCTCACCGGCTGGCCGGCGTCATCCGAGAGGACTCGGGGCCGGTGGTGGACCGGCTGGCCCGGGTGGCTCAGACCCTCCAGAACGCGCTCGAAGACGGCAACCGCCGCATTTTCGCCGACATCGGCGTGGCCGGACAGCAGTTCATGGAGGCTCGCCGGGCCAAGGGGGCGGCCCTGACCGAGGGCGAGGTGCTGGCCATGGCGCCCGAGCCCGAGCAGGCCCGGGCGGTGCTCGAGCAGAGCCGACAGGTGATCGAGCAGGGTGGACCGCTGCCCACCTCGACCAACACCGCCAACATGCTGTGGGCCGCCTTCGCGCTCTACGAGGAGGCCGGGAAGAGTCCGCCGGGACGACGCGATCCGGCCATCCAGCTGGCCAACGAGTTGATGGCCTATCACGAGCAGTTTACCGTGGCCGTGCCCGCCTTCGAGCCGCCAGCCCCGATTCCGGGCGAGTTGGACCGCCCGGCCCTGTTCTCGGTGGTGACGCCCTCGGTGTGCGTGCCCACCCGCGAGGGGACGTGGCGTTACAGCCGATTTGCCTCCCGCGAGCTGCCGCCGCGCGACTCCAACCCCATGACGCCCCGGGTCACCGAGTACAACTGGGCTCGCTTCGAAGACCGCTGGCCGGGAATTTTGGACTTCTTCGGCGAGCGCTACCACCGGCCGGAACAGAGCTGGCCCATGCCCCCGGCCGAGCCTTCGGCGCCTCTTTGAGCCCTGTGAGAGTCTTGCTGCTCTGTCTGCTGTTGGCCAGCGTGGCCCGGGCCCAGGCCACGCTGTTGGAGGCCTCTCAGAGCATCGACGCGGCTGTGATGCCTATCTTGCTGCGCTACGGGGCCGAGAAGGAGTTGACCTGGGGCCAGAAGACCGCCCTGGACGATCTGGACCGGCTGAACAGGGCGGCCTCGGGGCTGGTTGGAGCGCTGGAGGGCCAATCCACTCCCGACGGGCTGCGTCCGCTCATCACCGATCTGGACGTGGCCCGCTCCAGGGTTAAGGCCAGCCTGCAGCTGCTGCCCCTGACCGAGTCCGAGCAAGAGGGCGTCCAGAGCGCTCTGGTGGCCGCCGAGCGCCTGAGCGGGGCGGTGCGCCATCTGGCCGACCGCTTCGCCGGCCGCGATCAGCCCGCGGGGGTGGCCCTGGCGGATTCTCCCCTGAACCCGACCGATCGCCCCTACTACGAGAACCCCCGCGAGCTGTTAGGCGAGGCTCAGAACATCCGTTTCTCGGCCGAGCGACTGCTGGGGGCCTGCTACGCCCCGGGCGGCTGGCGGGCGGGCCTGGGCTCGCCCTTCACCATCTCCGACCTGGTCGAGCTGTCACGGGCCGCGCGCGACTACGAGTGGGCCTGTCAGTCGCGCTACCGGGACGTAAGCGAGACGCTACCTGCCTTCGAGCGGCTGGTCAGAGCCTATGACCGGGTCAGCTACGTGCCCTACGGGCCCTTTGCCGGCTTCGAGGCTCATAACATCGAGCGAGCGCTGGAGCGGCTTTCCCAGTTCTATGGCGCGCGTTGATCTGTTCAGAATGATCTGTTGAACGGCGCGAAGCGTTCAACGCGCGGCGCCTCCGATCTGCCTTTGCGGGCCCCGCTAAGCGTAGCGCCGCACCCAGTCGTCGAAGCCGTGGGGGGTCAGCTTCTCGCGCACCTGCTCGCTCTCCGGGGCCGGCTGCGCCTGTCCCAGGTCGGCCAGCACCGCGGCCACTTCCTTGCCGGCCGGACCGGCCACCGTGCGGGCCACCGTGTCGGCCGGCACGCGGCTGGCCAGAAAGGTGATCAAAGCCTGGTAATCGGTCTCGCTCACCCCTTCAGGGTAGGCCCGCGCCAGGATGTCCTTCAGGCGGCTGTCGCCCGAGGCGGTCTCGCCAGAGATTCGGAGCCGGTTGCCCCGGCGCAGGGTGAGAAAGGCCACGATGGCCCAGTACAAGAGCACGAAGATCGTGCCCAGCGAGAGCAACAAGACCAGCCGCAGCAGCCGGGCCATGCGACGGGAACGGGCGTCATAGGGGGTTACGAGAATCACGCCGGCCTATTCCGCACCCCCGCCAGGAGCCCCTGCGAGGGTCCAGAACGAAATCCCGATGCGCCGCTTCCTGGCTCTGGCATTGCTCTTCACTCTGGCCGTGGCGGTGGCCGCCCAGGCTCCCACGGCCCTGGTCCTGCTCACCTTGCGGCAGGTGCACCAGGTTATCCTGAGCGATGCCCTGGAGCCGGTCCAGTCGCCGCAGTTGACCCGGGCCGCCTGGCGGGCGGCTCGCCGTGTCGTGCCCGAGCTGCCTTCCGAGCAGGGCGAGTGGACGGCCTTCGAGGGAGCCTTCAGCCTGGTTCCCCAGGCCCAGGCGCCGGCCGCGGGCGAAGCGGCCCTGCGGGCCATGGTGGATTCGCTGAAGGATCCCTACTCCACCGTGATCACTCCGGCTGAGCGCCAGTTGGAGGAAACCACTCGGCGCGGTGGCAGCTTCTCGGGAGTGGGCGTGGAGTTGGCCTGGCGGGGCGGTCTGGTGGTGGTGGCCTGCCTGGACGGCTCGCCCGCCCTGGAGGCGGGGGTTCGACCGGGGGATCGCATTCTGGCCGTGGACGGCCAGAAGGTGGACGGGCGCACCTTCTACACGGCCGGAAACCTGCTGCTGGGAGCTCCTGGCAGCAGGGCTCGCCTTCAACTCGAGCGCCAGGGCCGTCCTCTGGCGATCGAGATCACCCGGCGCAGCCTGCGGCTGCCTCCCGTGGTGTCACGCAAGCTCTCGGTCGATACCGGCTATGTGCGGGTGGGTTTCTTTGGTCCGGAGACGGTGCGCCAGGTGGGCCACGAACTGGGCCAGCTGGGCCCCCTGAAGCGCCTGGTGCTGGATCTACGCGGCAATCCGGGGGGCGACTACGATCAGGGGATCAAGCTGGCGGGACTGTTCGCTCTCGGCCCTCTGCTGCTGGAGGAAGGGCATGGGGGAACCCGCAAGCAGCTCTCTTCGCGCGGCCCGCTGGCCTTCAAGGGCAAGCTGGTGCTGCTGGTGGACGCCGGCACCGCCAGCGCCGGCGAGCTGGTGGCCCAGAGCCTGCAGGGCCGCACCAACGTGACGGTGGTGGGCACGCGCACCTTCGGCAAGGCGCGCGTGCAGTCGTTCTACGAGCTGCCCGGCGGAGGCGGCCTGCACCTCACCACTGGACGCTACCTGGGCCTCAATGGTGCCGATCTGCACGGCAAGGGCCTCCAGCCCGACGTGGCGGTGGGGGCGGGTGAGGACGCGTTGGCACGGGCTCTAAAGATCTAGGAACAAGTTGAGCCTGGATCCCGGCCTGCGCGAGGCCGGCCCTGGTTGGCGGCCACCAGGCCGGAGGCCCCTGGCTGGTCGACCGATCGCATCTCTGCTTGCCTGCACTCCATGACACCGATGGTCGTGGGGGCGTGATGGTCGAAGTCGCATTGCGTCGCCGACCCGAACACAGCGGACGACCAACCCCGGTCCCAGAGAGCATCTGCCGCCCGCAGCGGCCGGCTCGGAGAGCAGGCCCCCGACTCTCAGTTGAGGCCGGCACTGACCCGGTTCTGTCCATGAATGTGTCGTGTAATCTTATCGGTTTACACTACAAACTGTCGATGGTCTCGGGGGGTCTCGCATCAATCCGTTCGAGCGCCTGTGCCGTCTCCATCCGACGCCCTGGACACACGCCTGCTGGGCTCCATCCGACGCCTGGAAACACGCCTGCTGGGCTCGATCCGATGCCCTGCACACACGCCTGCTGCATTACGGATACCAGGGCCCGCTCGGACCTTTCTTCGCCTTGCTGCCGAAGGGTTGCAAGATGAGCCTTTTTCGCCCGGAACCGGGCCTCGTGGCCGGTCCTGCCAGGGTGCAGCTCCACTTCAATTCATCCGAGCTCCGTCGTTACGTGCGCGGTGGCCGTCATGATCACCAGGGCGCCACGGTGGGGTGTCCGCCCGCACGGCTATCAAACAATGTGTAGTGTAAATTGAGTCATTTACACTACAAGAATTTGGATGGCCTCGGGGGAGTGTCGGCCCCGCCCTCCCCACTGAGCCGTGGTTGTGTTTACCCGGGCCGGTGTGGCTCCGTTTGCTGGTCGGGCCCGATGCTTGTCTGCGAGCCGCCAATGACTCCCGAGGGCGCCTGGCATTTTTCGAATCGATCATACAGACCCTCGGCTGACTCTCTACGTCCAAGCGGCGGTAGGTAAACAGCTCCCTGGCGGGGAACGGATTGTGCGATGCTGCCCCGGGTAGATGAAGCCAAACTCTCCCGCCAGCTCGAGAAGGTGCCGCTGCTCTCGGTGCTGAGCCCTGAGCAGCGAGCCCAACTGGCCAGGCGCATGCGCCCCCGTCGACTCAAGCCCGAGCAAGCTATTTTCCTGCAGGGCGACCCGGGCGATTGCATGTATCTGCTGCTCGAAGGCACCATTCGGGTTGTCAGCGAGACCCCCAGCGGGCGCGAGGTGACTCTGACCTTGCTGGGCGCGGGCTCGTTCTTCGGCGACATGGCCCTGCTCGACGGCGAGCCGCGCTCGGCCAGCACCTACGCCATCGAGCCCTGCGAGCTCATGGTCTTGTACAGAGCTGATTTTTTCGATTTTCTGCAGAGTTACCCGCCTGCCGCGCTCAACCTGCTGGGCTTTCTGAGCCAGCGACTGCGACAGGCCAATGCCCGTATCCAGGACCTGGCCCTGCTCAGTGCCCGGCAGCGCCTGGCAGCGGTGCTGTGCGACCTTGCTCGGCGCCAGGGAACCGACGTGGGCGACGGCGTGCTGTTGCCCCGGGGCGTTTCCCACCGGGTGTTGGCCGGATTGCTGGGCACCACTCGCGAGACCATCAGCCGTATGGCCTCCGAGTTCCGAGCCGAGGGCATGCTCGAGCAGAACGGACGTCAAATCAAGGTGACCAGCCTGGACCGCCTGCAGCAGGTGGTGGAGGAGTCCTAGTGGACGAGCGCCCGCTCGACTCGCTCGACCTCCTGGCCCAACTGGTGCGCGACCCTGGTGGAGAAGCCGTGCGGACTCTTGCCGAGGCCGGCACGGATACCGCCTGGTTGCTCGAGCAACTGGACGGCCGCCTGCTGGGCGAGCGTCCCCGGGGCGTTTCGGACGAGTTGCGCAGCGTGATCGAGAAGGCCCTGATCGTCTCCAAGGACTTCCACCACACCAGCGTGGACTGGATGCACGTCCTGATGAGCATGCTGCTGCTGGGCAGCGCTTCGGTGGCTTACCTGACCGAGGCTGGCGCCGACCGGGGGCACCTGGAAGCCATCCTGCGCCAGCGGCTTCAGACCCGCCGCAAGGAAGTCAACTAGAGTGCTGCTGGCCCTTACCTTGAGCCGCCCCCCGGCCACCGACCTGGGCTACCTGCTCTCCAAGCACCCCGCCCGCCTGCAGTCCTTCGAGCTGAGCTTCGGGCAGGCCCACGTCTTCTATCCCGAGGCCACCCCCGAGCGCTGCACGGCCGCGCTGCTGGTCGACATCGAGCCCACTTCTCTGGTGCGCACCAAGCCGGGGGGATTTCCCCTGGAGCACTACGTGAACGACCGTCCCTACGTGGCCTCGAGCTTTCTCTCGGTGGCCATGGGGAGCGTCTTCTCCAGCGCCTTCGCGGGTCGCTGTGGCGGCCATCCGGAGCTGGTCGACCAGACCCTGCCATTCCAGGCCGAGCTGACCTCGGTGCCGGCCCGGGGGGGTGAGAGCCTGCTGCGGCGTCTGTTCGACCCACTGGGCTACGAGCTCGAGCTGACCCGCCTGCCCCTGGACGAGAGCTTTCCCGAGTGGGGCGACAGCCCGTACTGGCACCTCCGAATCAAAGCTGAGACCAGGCTGCGCGACCTCCTGGCCCATCTTTACGTTTTGCTACCTGTGCTCGATGATGACAAGCACTACTACGTGGGCTCTGACGAGGTCGAGAAGCTGCTGCGCCGGGGAGCGGGCTGGCTCAAGGACCATCCCGAGCGCGAGCTGATCGCCTCGCGCTACCTCAAGCACCAGGGGAGCTTGCGGCGAGAGGCGCTGGCTCGACTGCGCGAGGACCTGGCCGACGAGCAGCCCCCCGCCGAGAAGGTGGAGCGATTGCACGATCTGCGCCTGCAGGAGGTCCTGGCCGTGCTCAAGGAGAGCGGCGCCAGCTCGGTGCTCGATCTCGGCTGCGGCGAGGGTCGCCTGCTGCAGCTCTTGCTCAAGGAAAAGTCTTTTCAGCGCATCGTGGGGGTCGACGTGTCCAGCCTGCTGCTCGAGCGGGCCGCCGAGCGGCTGCGCCTGGAGCGCATGTCCGAGCGCCAGCGCCAGCGGCTGACCCTGCGATTGGGGTCGCTGGTCTACCGCGACCGCGCCCTGGAGGGTTTCGACGCGGCCGCCGTGGTCGAGGTGGTGGAGCACCTCGAGCCCCACCGCCTGAGCGCTTTCGAACGCTGCGTATTCGAGTTCGCGCGTCCCGGAACGGTGGTGCTGACCACTCCCAACCGCGACTACAATGTGCTCTGGCCCGCTCTGCCGGCGGGCAAGGTGCGCCACGGCGACCATCGTTTCGAGTGGAGCCGCTCCGAGTTCTCCGCCTGGGCCAGGGGCGTCGCAGAGCGCCACGGCTACCAGCTGGAGCTGCGGCCGGTGGGAGCCGAGGATCCGGTGCACGGTGCAGCCACCCAGATGGGGGTGTTTCGGCGTGACCATTAAGCTGCCCGACTTCACCCTGGTCTTGCTGGTGGGGGCTTCCGGCAGCGGTAAGTCCACCTTCGCCCGGCGCCACTTTCGGCCCACCGAGATCCTGAGCTCGGACTTCTTCCGCGGCCTGGTCTCAGACGACGAGAACGACCAGGCGGTCAGCGTGGCCGCCTTTGATGCGCTGCACTACGTGCTGGCCCGGCGGCTCGAGCTGCGCAAGCTGAGCGTGGTGGACGCCACCAACGTCCAGTCCGAAGGCCGCAAGCCGCTTCTGGCCCTGGCCAAGAAGTATCACGTGCGCCCGGTAGCCTTCGTGCTGGACATGCCCGAAGAGGTCTGCCTGGAGCGCAACAACGGTCGACCCGACCGCCAGTTCGGCCGCCACGTGGTGGCCCACCATCGTTCCCAGCTGCGCCGCAGCCTCAAGGAGTTGGCTCGGGAGGGCGTGCGCGAGATCCACCGCTTCTCCGGCCCCGACGAAGTGGACGCCGTCAGCATCCAGCGCGTGCCCCTGTGGACCGACCGGCGTGGCGACACGGGCCCCTTTGACCTGATCGGGGACGTGCACGGCTGCTACGACGAGCTGATCGCGCTGCTGGAGAAACTGGGCTATCGCAAGGGGCGACATCCTGAGGGTCGCCGGGCCGTCTTCCTGGGCGATCTGGTCGACCGCGGGCCCAAAATCCCCCAGGTTTTGAAGCTGGTCATGGACATGGTGGCGCAGGGCCAGGCTCTCTGTTTGCCGGGCAACCACGACGTCAAACTGGTGCAGGCCCTGAGGGGCAAGAACGTGCAGGTCAAGCACGGCCTGGCCTGCTCGCTGGAGCAGCTGGAGAGCGAAGGCGACGCCTTCAAGCGCCAGGTGCTCGAGTTCCTGGACGGTCTGGTCAGCCACTACGAGCTGGACGGCGGTCGGCTGGTGGTCGCCCACGCCGGGATGAAGCAAGAGATGGCTGGCCGGGCCTCGGGGGCGGTGCGCAGCTTCGCCCTCTATGGCGAGACCACCGGCGAGACCGACGAGTTCGGCCTGCCGGTGCGCCACAACTGGGCCGCCGAGTACCGCGGACGGGCCATGGTGGTCTACGGGCACACCCCGGTTCCCCAGCCGGAGTGGCTCAACCGCACGATCTGCATCGACACGGGCTGCGTCTTCGGAGGGGCGTTGACAGCCCTGCGTTACCCTGAGAGAGAGCTGGTCAGCGTCCCGGCCCGCGAGATGTACTCCGAGCCCATTCGCCCGCTGGGGGTCAGCTCGGAGCGCAGCCTGCAGCAGCAGCACGACGACGTGCTCGAGCTGTCGCAGGTGCTGGGCAAGCATTATGTGCGCACCCGGCTCAGGGGGTTGGTCAGCATCCGCGAGGAGAACGCCAACGCGGCTCTGGAGGTGATGAGCCGCTTTGCCGTCAACCCGCGCTGGCTGGTCTACCTGCCTCCCACCATGTCCCCAGCCCAGACCAGCGCCCGGCCCGAGCTGCTCGAGCATCCCGACGAGGCCTTCGACGACTATGCACGCCAGGGGGTGGAGCGGGTCATCTGTCAGGAGAAGCACATGGGCTCGCGGGCGGTGGCCGTGGTATGCCGCGACGCGGGCACGGCTCGCAGCCGTTTCGGGGTGGAGGGCGGCATCGGCTGCCTCTACACCCGCACGGGGCGGCCCTTCTTCGAGGACCAGTTGCTGGAGCTCGCCGTGCTGGCGCGCCTGCAGAATCGCCTTTCCCCCCTCTTCGAGGAGCTGAATTCGGGCTGGGTGGTGCTCGACTGCGAGCTCATGCCCTGGTCGGCCAAAGCCCAGAGCCTGCTCCGGGGACAGTACGCGGCGGTGGGGGCCGCCGGCCGCGCGGCCCTGTCGCGGGCCTGTGAGCTCTTGCACGGCCGGGGTGAGCTGGAGCAGCGTTTTACGCGTCGCCGGGAGGGTCTGGACAGCTTCACCCGGGCCTATCGGCGCTATTGCTGGCGGGTGGACAGCCCCGACGACCTGAAGCTGGCGCCCTTTCACCTGCTGGCTTCGGAGGGGGCGGTGCACGCCGACAAAGACCACCTCTGGCACATGGAAAAGCTGGCCCTGACCGGGCTGCATCCCACTTCTTATCGAGTGGTGGACCTGATGGACCGCCAGGGGGCGGTCGAGTGGTGGGAGGAGCTGACCGCGGCCGGGGGCGAGGGGATGGTGGTCAAGCCGCTCGACTTCGTGGCCCGCGGGCCCAGGGGTCTGGTGCAGCCAGCCCTCAAGTGCCGCGGGCGCGAGTACCTGCGCCTGATTTACGGCCCCGAGTACACCGCTCGCCTGGGGCTCTTGCGCAAGCGAGGCCTGGCTTCCAAGCGCTCGCTGGCTTTGCGTGAGTTCGCCCTGGGAGTGGAGGCGCTGGAACGCTTCGTAGCCCGCGAGCCGCTGGGCCAGGTGCACCAGTGCGTGTTCGGGGTCCTGGCCCTGGAGTCCGAGCCGGTCGACCCACGCCTTTAAAGCGATAGCTTAGCTCGACTTCAGATCGAACAACTGCCCCGAGGCGTCTTCCTTCTGCAAGCTCTCCAACTCGTAAGACAGCTCGGCTCCGCCCTGGCAGGCCAGGCGGAAGAAGTCCATGATCAGCACCTTGCCGTTCTCGATGTCGCCGCGCTCGAGCATGCCCACGCCCTCGGACAGAAGGTCGCAGGCTCGCTCGATCAGCACCAGCGCGCTGGTAAATCTGCCCTGCAGCGGCCCGGGCAGGCGCGAGGTGAGCGAGCCCGGACCCTGGATGGCCCAGGTGGCCTGGAATTGATCCAGGATGTCCAGGAAGCGCCCCACCTCGGCCTCCCCATCGGGGCGGTCGAGGGCTTCGAGCAACTGGCTCACGTGGTTGGCGTGCATGAAGGGCGGAAAGGCCTCCAGGGGCCGTCCGCAAGCAGCGCAGCGCGTGCTGCGATAAGGGCCATCGGTGCCGCAGGCCAGGCAGATCAAAGCTCGACCTCCAGCCCGATCAGCCGGTGCAGCACTCCCTTGAGCAAGAGTCCCAATTGCTCGGTATCCAGCTCACTCGGGCCGACGGTCGCGGCCAGAGCCCGCGAGAGCTCTCCGGGCTCGAGGCCGAGGGTGAACGCAAGGTCGAGATGCAGTTGCTCCAGTTCGGAAAGTTCCAAGCTCACGAACCGAAGAGCCGGTTCCACTGCCGTCCCACCCAGGTGGTGGCATCGTCGATGCCCTCGCCGGCCCGCTCGACCCAGGAGTCGTCGGTATCACCGGCCGTGGTGCGGGTGGTCTTCTTGCCGTCAGCCCCGGTGGTGGTCACGGTGGCCTGACCCTCGCCGTTCTTGGTAACCTGCACCTGACGGGCATTGGCCACCTCGGTGGCGGGCTTCTCTTCCGGCTTGCTGCCTCCGAAGAACTCGTAGATGCTGCGGCCGGCGTTCTCGAAGAAGCCGTCACTGGACTTCTCGCTGATGTCCACCGTGGTGCCCACGCCGTCCCCCTTCTTGGTGCCGGGGTTGTTGACCTTGACCTGGTCATCGGTCACGGTCACACCCAGGTTGGCCTTGCGGTCGATGTCGGTGACGGTGACCTCGGAATTGTCCGGTTTGGCGGTGACGTCCGTGCGGGTCATGGCCGAGCCGTCCGAGTTCTTGGCCACCACCTGAGCTTTGGAGGTATCGCCCTCGGAGCTGGCCACGGCATCGATGCGGCCCTTGTCGCCCACCGTGCTCTCGGTGCTGACGCCGGCGTCACGGTTGTCGTTGCGGGTCTCGGCGTTGACGGTCTGGGTGCCGTTCTCGGCCTTCTTGGCGGTCAGGTCGATGCCCGCTTTGTCGTCGCCCACCGAGGCGGTGGCCGTTTCGCCCGCCTTGAGATCCTTGGTGGAGACGGCCTCGGCGTTGCCACCGTTCTCCTTGAGCTTGGAGGGCACGGTCAGTTTCTGACCCGTGCGCACCATGTTGGGGTCTTTCATGTCGTTCTGGGCGGCCACCCGGTCGAGCAGGGTCTTGCCCTCGGAGTCTTTCTTGTAGATCTCCTCCAGGGAGTAGCCCTGATTGGTCAAAATGTGCTCCAGGCAATCGTTCTTGCCCTGCTTCCAACCATCCACCTTGACCTCTGCAGAGCCGGGAGCGCCGATGCTGGCGTAAGGATTCTGGGGAGCAGCAGGGGAGCTGATCGTGGCCTTGTCAGCGGTGGTACCGGTCGTCGGCGCGCCGGCGGCTGGCGCCGGGCTGGGGGCTGCCGTTGGCGTGGGGCGCGGGGCCGGGGTGGGGGCGACGCTCTGACCGACGGTTGCTGAGCCTGAAGCCATGGGTGGGTGCTCCTTCCAGGTGGTCTTGCCAGTCTACCTCATGTCCAGTGGCAGATTGTTGAGGAAGAGGTAACCTTTGTAAACGAGAGGTTGCCATTTGGGCTCAGGTTTGTTAACTTTGCCCCAAGCTCTGCCGAAAGGACGACTCCCATGCCTGTCTACGAATACACCTGCCAGGACTGCCAGCGCGACTTCGAGCTGCTGGTGAAGGGGCCGAGCACCGAGATCGCCTGCCCCCAGTGCCACTCGCACGAACTGAAGAAGCGCATCTCTAGCTTCAACAGCAACACCACCTCCAGCCAGCCCGAGATGGCTCCCGGCGGCTGCGGCCGCTGCGGCTCGAGCACTCCGGGAATGTGCAACCTCTGATCCAGACCCTGGCCCAGAAGCTGGCGCTGAAACCGGCTCAGGTGCAGGCCACGGTGGAGCTGGTGGACGCGGGCAACACGCTGCCCTTCATCGCCCGCTACCGCAAGGAGGCCACCGGAGGGCTGGATGAGGAGCAGCTGCGCACCCTGATCGAGGAGCTGAAGTCGTATCGAGCCCTGCAAGAGCGGCGTGAAGCCATTTTGAAGTCGCTGCGCGAGCAGGACAAGCTGAATGCGGAGCTCGAGCGCGCCGTGGCGGCGGCCGAGAGCCTGACCCGGCTGGAAGACCTCTATCTGCCTCATCGTCCCAAGCGCAAGACTCGGGCCAGCATCGCCCGCGAGAGGGGGCTGGGGCCCCTGGCCGAGCGCATCCTGGCTCAGGCACCAGCTCCCCTTCAGGGTACGCCGGAAGAGCTGGCCGGAGCCCGCGACATCGTGGCCGAGACCGTGGCCGAGCATCCGGATGTGCGCCGGCTGGTGCGCGAGAAAGCGCTGCGCTTTGCCACCCTGATCGCCCGCAAGATCGAGAAGGCCGAGGACCCGCGCGGGGTCTTTGCCACCTACTATGAGTTCACATGTCCGGTGGGACGCCTGCGCCCGCACCAGACCCTGGCCCTGGATCGCGGCGAGCACGAGAAGATCCTGCGCTTGAGCCTGGAGATCCCCGAGCGCGACTGGCGCGAGGCCGTCAGCCTGGTGTTCCGGGCCAACCCGCGCTCGCCCTGGAGCGCTCAGCTGACCGAAGCCATCGAGGATGCCGCCGCGCGCCTGCTCTTGCCTGCCGTAGAGCGCGAGACCCGCCGGCACCTGACCCAGGCCGCCCACCAGCATGCCATCTCCAGCTTTGCCACCAACCTGCGCGGTCTGCTCTCCACTCCGCCGCTGGCAGGCCACACCGTGCTGGGTATCGACCCCGGCTTTCGCACCGGCTGCAAGGTGGCCGTGGTCGATCCCACCGGCAAGGTTCTCACCACCGGCACCATCTATCCCCACGAGCCTCAGCGCGACCGTTCCGGCGCCCTGCGCACCCTGCAGGACCTGATCGCCCGCCTGAAGGTGACCCTGGTGGCCATCGGCAACGGCACCGCCTCGCGCGAGACCGAGCAGCTGGCGGCCGAGCTCAAGGTGAGCTACCTGATGGTGAGCGAGGCAGGGGCCAGCGTCTACTCGGCCAGCCCGCTGGCTCGGGCCGAGTTGCCCGAACTGGACGTCAGTCTGCGCGGGGCCGTCTCCATCGCTCGCCGGGCTCAGGACCCGCTGGCCGAGCTGGTCAAGATCGAGCCGCGCTCGATCGGGGTGGGCATGTACCAGCACGACGTCGACCAGGCTGGTCTTGAGGATGCGCTGGGAGCGGTGGTGGAGAGCGTCGTCAACCAGGTTGGGGTGGATCTCAATACCGCCTCGCCGGCCCTGTTGACCCATGTAGCCGGCATCGGCCCCAAGCTGGCCGAGAAGATCGTGGCCCACCGCGACGCCAGGGGCCCCTTCGGCGAGCGACGCGGGCTGCTCAAGGTGGCCGGCCTGGGGCCGAAGGCCTTCGAGCAGGCGGCCGGATTTCTGCGCATCCGAGGGGGTAAGAATCCGCTCGACGCCAGCGCCATCCATCCCGAGAGCTACCCCCTGGCGGAGGCCATCTTGAAGGCGGCCGGCCTGAGCCTGGCCACGCCGCCCGCTGAGAGGGCCGCCCACCTGAAGATCCCGGCCGCCGAGCTGGCCCGTCAACTCTCAGCCGGCGAGCCGACCGTGCAGGACATCCTCGAGCAGCTGGTCCGGCCCGGTCGCGATCCCCGCGAAGATCTGCCTCCTCCGCTGTTGCGCCAGGACGTGCTCAGCCTGGAAGACCTCCGGCCGGGCATGCGTCTTTCGGGCACCGTGCGCAACGTGGTTGACTTCGGGGCTTTCATCGACATCGGAGTCAAGCAGGATGGCTTGCTGCACGTAAGCCAGTTGCGCGGCCAGCGACTGGCGGTGGGCCAGGTTCTCGAGGTCGAGGTACGCCAGATCGAGCACCAGCGTGGTCGGATCTCCCTGGGCCTGTAGGCAGAGTGGGTCTGCGGCGGTCCGGCTCAGAATTCCCATGGGCTTGAAACCGGTCAGTCGGAAAACTTTGTGCTATTCTTGAGGTATGCGGCGCAGACATCGACGGGGAGTGGGTCTGGGCACGGTGCTGGTGGTGGTGGCCCTGGTTGGTACGCTGGGGATGGCTCTGGCCGGGGTTTCGGTGCAGCACTTGAGCCTGATGGCCCGAAGTCTCAATCGCTCACAGGCGCTCGATCTGGCCCGTTCGGCCATGGCCATGGGGCTGGAGCGCGTGCTCACCGACAACGCCTACGGCACCCGCCCGGGCGAGGACACCACCCTGACCTTCACCGACTCTCTGGGGCAGAAAGGTCAGCTGACGTTCGACCAGAGCAAAGCCAGCCAGCTGAAAATCCCGTACAGCATCAACAACCTGAACGGCACCGGACCGGTGTCGGCCTACGACGGGGATGTCATTCCCCACAAGTCGGTGCACCTGGTGGCGGTCGGCAAAACGCGCTCGGGAGTGACCAGGAGCGTCGAGGTGATGCTGCGCCTGCCTCCCTATCCCTATGCCGCGGCCTCCGACTTCAACATCGACGCCAGCGGCATTATCGTGGGCGGACTCGATCCGGGTGCTCCTCTGGGAATGCCGCGCGGGCGCTTGCGTCCGGCCAGCATCTTCTCCAATGCCAAGGGCCGCAACGCGGTGAGACTGGGAGATCGCAGCACCGTGGCCGGTGACCTGCTGGCCCAGGGCGAGATCGAAGTGGACCGGGGCGCCAGCGTGGCCGGTCAGGTGCGCGAGCAACAGGAGCCGCGCGACCTGCCCAAGATCAAGATCGAGGACTATGACCCGATCGTCAAAGGACGCCCCTACTTCCCGATGGACGGAGTCTATCCGAGCGGCCTGACGTTTACGGGCGAGCTGCGCCGGCAGGGCGATCTGACCATCGAAGGGTCGATGGGCTTGCAGGGCGCGGTCATGTTTGTGGATGGGGCCGTCAACATCGCCGGAGCTCTCACGGGTAAAGGCGTTCTGGTGGCCACCGGGGACATCACCGTCAATGACCACGCCGAGCTCTCGGCTCAGGATCGCGTGGCCATCATCAGTAAGAAGAAGCTATCCCTGAAAGGCGGTGGCTACCGCAGCTCACTGATTCAGGGAATGCTCTACAGCGAAGGAGGCTTCGAGGCCGACCAGTTGACCCTGCGGGGGGTGCTGATCGCCCGCGACGGTGGCAACACGAGCGGAAGGCCCGAAGTGAAGCTGACCAACTCTCGGGTGATCAAGGATAACGGCATCGTGTCGGTGACCGTTTCCTCGACCTCCTTCATCCTCGAGTTTGGCGAGGACAACTGGCCCATGAAGAAGGGTGGAGGGACGACCACCGGCGGGTCGACCGGAGTGGAAGTCGTCGATACCACGACCGGTGGGACGACGACCGGTGGGACGACGACCGGTGGGACGACGACCGGTGGGACGACGACCGGTG
>BTUM01000097.1:0-28252 GCA_045863235.1 Candidatus Xenobia bacterium
GCTTCCCGTCCAGGCTGTTGCCCACCGAACAAAGAATCGATACCGCCGGTTCAAAAACCGACCACCCGTTCGCTCCAGGCTCAGCTCCTATCGAACAAAAATTCGATACCGCCGGTTCATGTCCCGACCACCGTACGCTCCAGGCTGCTTCCCGTCCAGGCTGTTGCCCACCGAACAAAGAATCGATACCGCCGGTTCAAACACCGACCACCCGTTCCCTCCAGGCTCAGCTCCTATCGAACAAAAATTCGATACCGCCGGTTCATGAGCCGACCACCGTACGCTCCAGGTTGCTTCCCGTCCAGGCTGTTGCCCACCGAACAAAGAGTCGATACCGTCGGTTCAAAACCGAGCACCTGTTCGCTCCAGGCTTAGCTTCCCACCGAACAAAGAGTCGATACCGCCGGTTCAAGAACCGAGCACCTGTTCGCTCCAGGCTTAGCTTCCCACCGAACAAAGAGTCGATACCGCCGGTTCAAAAACCGAGCACCTGTTCGCTCCAGGGCTTAGCTTCCCACCGAACAAAGAGTCGATACCGCCGGTTCAAGAACCGAGCACCTGTTCGCTCCAGGGCTTAGCTTCCCACCGAACAAAGAATCGATACCGCCGGTTCAAAAACCGAGCACCCGTTCGCTCCAGGCTCTTCCCACCTCAATACCCCGGTTCACAAACCGACCACCCGTTCGCTCCAGCTTCTCACCGATACGCCTGCTCTCCCCAACCCCCGATCGGCCGACCCGGCCAGACTGCAGGCTCCCGTCCTCCACGCGACCGATGCGCACTCGCTCGGGACTCTGGCTCCTGGCGGCGGCATTCCCCTGGTTGGGCGAGTTTCCGGGATGTCCGCAAGGCGAGCTATCGGGCGCCATCCTCTCCTCCCTGGCCCGAGATTCGTCGCCATGGCCGAATGAAGCTCATTCCTTCCGCAGACCTTGGTGGTCTCGTGGCGAGATTGCCCTCTCAGACCCCTCCCCTTCTGAACCGCCTTGACGAATTGCGCGCAGGCTACGCCCCGCCTGCCAGTTGGCAGAGGGAGCCTGCTATGGAGCTGCTCCGGGGCGACGAAGAGCTGGCCGCAGTGCTGATCGATCTCGAGCGGGCCGAGTCGCAAAGTGGTCGCCTTCGGCTCGACAGAGCCCTGCAGAGAGCCGACCGCAACCGGGTCACGCGACCCCCAATGGACCAGCCCGAGTGGCGCCCAGCGTCAAAGCGTTACACCCGTGCAACCTCTGGCGACCTTTTCGAGGCTATGGTTGGTGCGTGAATTTAGCTGCCCCCATCCTGCCCTCGCGCCCGCCGGCCAGGCCAGCTCCGGCCAGTCCGGCCGGGCCCATCCTGCAAGCTCAGGGCGACCCGACCGAGCGTTACCTGGGCCGCGTGGCCCAGCGCGCCCTGCAGCAACTGGGCGCCATGGCCGCTACCACCGCCGGCCTCATCGTGGGCACCTCCCTGGGCTCGATCTGGGCCGTTCCCCTGGGCGTGCAGAGCGTCAACCTCATGCTCATGGCCGCCGGCACCCTGGGCTCGGGCCTGGCCGGGGCCGCCGCTGGCTACGCTCTGTCGCGCCACCTGCAATCCCCCGCCCTGGACCTTCCCCTGACCGTGGGCGGCGCCCTGCGCGGCCTGCCCCGCATCGCCTACCCCTCCCTCATCGGGGCCACCCCGGCCGAGCAGGCCAAGATCATGAGCGTGCTCGACAGCTTGCCCATGGCCGAGGTGACCAGCCTCTCCACCCTCAAGGTCGAGCCCCGCCTGGATACCGCCGGTCTTTCGCTGCCTCTCCTGAGCCACAACCATATCTTGCTTGATCGCGGCCACCTCAACGGCCCCGAGCACTTCCGCGACCTGGTCACCCACGAGGTGGCTCACACCTGGGACTTCAGCGGCGGCCTCGGCCCCTTCGGCTCGCTCAGCGGCCGGGGCGCCTTCGGCAGCCCGCCCTACCTGAGCTCGTATGCCGGCTCCGACCGCTACGAGGACTTTGCCGAGACCCACCAGCTCTTCCACCGCGACCCCGCCCGGCTGGGCGCGCTGACTCCCGACAAGCTGGAGGCCATGCGCGAGCTGCACCGACCCGACCTGCTCGACCGCCCGGCCGTTCGCGAGCTGGGTCGCGACCTGGGAGCGACCCTGGGCGGCGTGCCCTACCTGCGCCAGGGGCTGGAGCTGGCCGGGGCCCTGGTGGGTCCCCTGCAGCTCGTTCGCGGCGCCAGCCTGTTGCAGCAGGACGACCCCGGCGCCCGTCTGGCCGGCCAGCTCCAGCTCGCCAGCGGAGCCCTCCTGCTGGTGCCCGGCGGCGCCCTGCCGGCCCTGGCCCTCAACACCTTGAGCCTGGCCTCCCCCCGGCTGGCCCCCGGCGCCCTGGCCCTGGCCCTCGGTCCCGTGGGCCTGGCTGGCCAGACCCTGCTGGGCAAGACCCCTCTTCAGGCCCCCCCTCCTCCTGCCGCCGGGTTCGGCTCCTTCCTGCTGGGCACCGCCTCGACCGTCCTGGGATTGGGGCTGGGCTCGCTGGCCGGCCAGACTCTGGGAGCCCTGGTGGCCGGCCCCACCGGCGCCATGCTGGGCGCCTTCTGGGGACGTCTGGGCGGGGCTGCCGTGGGCCTGGTCGGCTTTGCCGCTCTCAAAGCCGCCCGCGAGGTTCCCCTCGAGCGAGCCGAGGGACTCGAGTTGCTGCGCAGCGCCGCCTTCTCCCTCGGAGGCGCTCTGGTCGGGGCCGTGGGCGGCCTGGCCCTGGGCCATCAGGCCTCCCTGGCTCTCGGCCTGGGTCCCACCGGGGCCGTCCTGGTGGCCGCCGCGGGAGCCCTGGGCAGCTCCTGGCTGGCGGGTCGTCTTTACAGGAGCTAGATAGACCGGATGCTCAGCGAGCTCCGCTCCAGCGGGGCGAGCTCGACTCTCTCAGGGCGCCTTGACCCTGCCCCCGCCCGAGATCGACCTGGGCTCCGAATCAGCGCTGGGGCGGGGGGCTCCGTCGCTGCGTCTGATACCCTGAGAAATCGCACTTGTCAAAACCAGGAGCACTTGGTAGCACGTTTTGGAGGCGAGAGCTCATCGCGCGCCAGGCAAGTGCCGGGTGCAATCTTACGTCGGAGAGGCTCGGGGATTGCTCAGCGAGGCTTGCGGCCAAAGATCTTCTGATAGACTTGAGCGCCTGTTGTTCCGGGAATAACTGCTTGCCATTTGGAGTGCTTGCCCCGGTCACAACGCCACTGCGGTGGTTCCTTCGTCAGATACATCCTGTTATAGTAAATTCTTCCATCTGCGTAAGTTTCGGCTATCGTAAGATGAAAGTTGTTCTTGTCAATTTTTTTCTTGCTGTTCATGTCCACAAACATGACATATTGCTCGCCGTGCTCGTCAGTCATGATTCCGGCGTTATAATATTTCGGAGATTTTGATACTGGGTAGTCCTGAGCACTGGCCACTCCTGAAAATAGGAATAACAAGAGCAATGCCATTGCTCTGCCTTTCCTCGTCATCGGTGCGATCAGAACTCGTGCGCCAAGCTGGAGGAAGAAGCCCGAGACGCGTCGAGCGGAGAATGTAGGCTGATTCGTCTGACAAAGATCGCGCTTGGCCATGACCAGGATTACGCCGCTTGGCTGGCAGCTCCTGCCGTGGACAATTCCCCAAATTGATCCAGTGTGGTCGGTCACCTGGCCCGGGAACATCCTGGCTGGGGGAGCCGGCCCGGCCGTCTGGTTCTGGGATCGGACAGGTGATCGAGCGAACCACGTGCTTGTTTATTGTTTGAGCTGCCTGTCGTGATATCCGGTCAGGTAATGGACACGGACCCGGTCTCGCTCCCGCCGGCTCCTGGTCTGGCGCCTTCTCGATGAGCTCCGCGGCGACTGACCTCCATTGAGCTGAGGCCGAGCATACGGAGCAATAGCGTCTCCACACGGTCCACTTGGCCAGCCTGCGACGGAATCGAGTCTGGGAGAGTGCCCGGACCTGCTCGCACATCAGGTCAGAGGGCCGGCTCAGCCCGCCCTCAGGAGGAACCAGTTTGATATGGCAACTCTGGTCGAGGAGATCGGGATGACGATGGATAGCCTGGCTGGTCCGTGATTGAGCTGGTCATCCGAGTATCGCTCGGGCGCTACAATTCTGTCTACGCTCAGATATACTCCCCTTAAGCCCCCGCCCCCACCGCCCGCCGCGTCAACCACCCGATCCCCGCGAAATACAGCCCGTAAGCCGCGCAGTTCACCAGCACGTAGAGGCCGATGGTGGACTCGAAGCTCGCCTGCGGAAACAGCTGGGGGCTGAACACTGCCAACAGCAGCACAAGCGAGCCCACGTCATAGAACAGCTTCAGCCGCTGTCCCTGGAGCACGAACACCAGCCGGCTCAGCGGCACCACCACGAACTGGCACAGCACCAGGGGAGCGAGCACCACGCTCAGCTGCCCGGCCGTTGCCCAGCGGGCCCCGAACAGTGTCTGGAAGAGCCACGGTCCGAGCAGCACCAGGATCAATGTGGGCACAAGCCCCAGCAGGAACAAGCGCAGCGAGATGCCCCGGAACATCCCCCAGAGCCGCTCGGGAGCCTCCAGCCGCAGCTTGGAGGCCTCGCTGTGCAGCGCGTCCGCCACCGAGGCTGAGGCGACCGCCAGCGGACCGGCCACCAGGCGCTGTACGAAGGACAGGTTCCCGGCCGCGTCCGCCCCGAAGCGCATCGTCACCAGCGGGATGGTCAGGCTCAGGGCCAGAAGGTCGATCAGGGACGAGGGAAGCAGCACCAGCGGCGAGCGGCGGTGCGCTCCGGCCGCCTGGCGCAGGGCCAGCGCCGTCACCTCCGGGGCGCTCTGGCGAAAGCTCTTCCACAGAGCCGGCATCAGCCACAGGCAGCCGGCCAGCTTGGCGGCCATCTCCCCGAGCAGCAGCCCGGCCGCGCCCAGGCCCAGGGCTCCCAGTCCCAGTTGCACCGTCACCCGTCCCACCGACTGGGCCACGATGGCCGAGCTCAGCCGTCCGAAGGCGTCCGCCTTGAGGGTGGTGTAGCGCGAGCACTCCATCCAGGCCCCCAGAGCCACCGTGGGCAGCATCAGGGCCACCACCCAGAGGCTCAGCTCGCTCAGCCCCAGCACCTGGTAGCGCGTCAGCACGAGCACCCCCGCTACCAGCAGGGGAGACATCACCAGCGTGGCCAGAAACGAGGTGATGGATAGCAGCCACGACTCGCGCTCGGAGTTGGCCGCCAGGATGGAGACGTCGTAGCGCAGCGGCGCGGCCATGGTCAGCAGGCTGACGAAGGCCAGGAACACCCCGTAGAGCCCCATCTCCGCCGGCGTGTAGAGCCAGCCCAGGAACGGGGTGGAGAGGAACTGCAGCGTGTAAGCCAGCCCGATTCCCCTGCCCAGCACCGAGACCTTCCGGACGAAGGGATGGGCGAAGGCCCGCCGCAACAATTCAGGTGCTTCCTCTCACAGCCCCGCCCCTTCAACGATGGCCCTGCCGCTCCTTTGTCCCGGCCCCGCCTTCCAGCTCCATGTCCACGACCCTCAACGATGCAGCCTCAGCTTGCCCCCAATGCCCCTCAACGATGCAGCCTCAGCTCGCCCCAATGCCCCTCAACGATGCAGCCTCAGCCCGCTCGCCCCGACCCGTTGACTCAGCGCGAGCCCCACCCGAACGTCCACCCCAGCACCACCGCCACCCGGTAGCGCCGGACGGGCACGAACCCCGCCTTCTCGATCCCCCGCACACTGGCCGGATTGCTCACCGTGGTCGCGATCAGCAGCCGGCGCGACCCCCCCAGCTCTTCGGCCACCCGCGCCAGCACCGCCGGATACACATTCTTCCCGCGCGCCTCCGGCGCCGTCTCGCAGTAGTGCACGTAGGCCTCTCCTGCCCGCAGCGCATAGCTCAGCCGGCGAAACAGCCTCACCTGGCGCGGCCCCATCTGCACCCAGCTGCGATGCACGCAGCGCCCCTCGAGGTAGCCCAGGTAGCCGCGATCCCCGCGCGAGAGAAAGTCCCGGTAGACCTCCAGCTGACGCGGGGACTCGAACTCGAGCAGGTCGGCCAGGTTCTCCTGGCTGGCCGCCACCACCGTGCAGGGCGACCCCACGCTCACAGCGTTCCGGTGCTCGAACAATACCACCGTCCCGAACCAGAACAGCCGCCGTAAGATCCGCATTTGGCTCCCAGTATACCAGGGCGCGCAACGCCGGACGGGCGGCGAAGCCGCGCCCCGCCGCCATGTGGGGGTTGGGACGAGATCCCGAGAGCACGGGACCTCGGATGGGAGACCTCTGACATCATACTCGGAAGAACCCTCAATCTTCGGAGTGCGAAGGGAAGAGGTGCCGTCCTGTCGCTTCACATAATGGAGCAAAATGTTTGGTATTAGAAGTGCAGATTGTAGCATCTTCGGGAGCCGAAATGGTGATGATAATATCCCCGCAGGACCAACAGGTCTGGTAACCCTCTTTGTTGCTGAGAGCGTGTTTCCAAGATTCGCATTTCTTTAGGGCCTCTTTTAAATGGGTGCGAGATTTGGCCTGCTCTGGATCTCTCTCATGCAAAGAATCCAACTTCTCCAAAACCTTCTCTAGTTCAGGCTTTCTCTCTCTGAGAAATCCTTTTAGATTACATTCAAGCTTCGAACTGGTGCATCGAGAACCAGCAACATTCTCAAGCGAACCAGTCTTGTCGTTCACGGTTAGGCCTTTGATGTCTTCGTAGCAAGCCATCAGGTTGGGGGAGGCCCCATCTACAAGGGTGCTGGTCACGGCATTCCAAAGGCGGTAGGCGTGGAGAACTAAGAAATCTTTCACCTTCTTGAGCACGTATGAATCCAGACTCAGGGCTCCAGTCGACTCTTTGCCTATCTCCTCCCATAAGGCTTCTAATGTCTCAGCGACTGTGCCTTGTCGGTAACGCTGTTGGTGAACCCGATTGATGACCCGATAGACCTCCGAATACTTGGTCGAGTTGACCAACACGCTGTGCAGGTAAACCAGATACTGCAGAACGCCTCGCTTAATCTCCATGCGCACGTAGTTGTTCGTAACCCGGACAGCAGGCGTCGCGGTTTCCCTAGAGAGAGCTTCGTGCTGGCCCTTTCTAAAGCAGAGGTCTATCAGCGCTGAGGTCTCGAGGAAACAGACTTTTGGGGCCATTCTAGAAGGCTTCAGCGAAGAAGTTGCCGCCGAAATCTATTCCAGCCTCTTCTAATGTCTGAATCCACTTAACAAACGTGGCCTCACTTGGGCGCGCTGTAATAGCCAGTTCGCCGCAAACTTTCTCCAACGCAATTAGTTCCCGTTGACTGAAAGGGATGCCACGATGCTGCCTTAGGGCGACTTCAATCCCCGTGACTAATGTGTCCCAGAACGTGTGGCCAGTATCAATCGTGCCCGCCTCGTGAATGTCTCTCAGGGCATACTCCAGTTCCGTAAGCTGGGCGAGGTCATCGTCCTCTGCTCTGATCGCGCGTCCCAAAAATTCAACGACGTTCTTAAGCAGCTTACGTGCTGTAAGAGCGGGACTGGTCGCCTCTGCATAAACAACGCCAGGGTCAATGTCACGCATACCACGTCTAGCCAAAGGTCGACCAGACTCGAGTTCGCGGACGGCCGCACTAGCGGTTCGCTTCATGCGGTCATTGTTGTCCAGGGCAGGTTCATCGTCCATGATGGCAGTACCGCCCTCGCCCGACTCCCTCGGAGAAGCGACTACTCTCGCTGTCTTCTCATTTGACGCCATGATCCTCAAGCCTCACATCCTAGGCGCTCCGACAATACGTGCTTGGCCCGTTTCAAGCACGCTTTAGCAAAGTCACTAAACTTAAGTTGTTCGACTCTTATACTATGCGGGATAAACCGGTCAATGTCTATACTCAGGCCGGTTCCAGAGAAGTCATCTCTAATGGCTACTCCGGGTGGCGCCGATATGGTGAGAGTTCGAGTGAAGGACTTGAGGGTAATTCTGGAGCCGATCTTGTCATCTTCCGCATGAAAACTAGTGGTGATAGCCTTTACCTCTAGATCAGGGTCTGTCGAGACTGGATCCGACGCCACCAAAGACGTCCGGCGAAAAACCGCCAGGGCGTTCTCCAGTGGTCCCATCGCGATCCAAATGCCCCTACACCCCACCCTTGTGACGGCATCCAAATCTAGTGTAGTTGTGATCACCGGTAGAAAATCGTCGAATACGTCGAGTTTGGGCTGATGTACTCCCGCCAAGTCCAGTTGTACGTAGGCTCGTTGGTAGTTGAAGTTAACCTGTCCGGGTATTTCCTTACTAAGGAACTTGGCTTCGGATGTGGTGATCTCGACCATTTCAAGATCTTCGCACTGCTTCTGGAGTTCTCGCCAGATCGCCCCACATCGGTCCCAGTATAACCACCCTTGGTCATATCGGATTTCAACAACCAGAGTCTCAAGCTTCGGTTTCATTCCATTTGGCTTATCCCGTCGGATTCTTCGGAGTGGCTATGCTGCGCCCCTCGCTTGGTTCTTCCTTCCTGATCACATCAACTAGCGCCGCTGTAACGAAGCCAATCCGGGAAGAGCGACTCACAAGCGCGATAAAAACGAATAAATCTGCAAGGAGAGCTTACCCCGAGTTGGCAGCTGAAACCCGCAATAGGTGAAAGCCTATTGGGGGGGTGTATCCCTAGCTCTGCGCCAAGTATCAGGCCTCCGATGAGCTCACTTGTCCGTTTTTGGGTCAGATCGCACGAGAGTGCGTCTCTTTTCAGCGAGGCATAAGGTACTAACAGTCCACCGTTTTCGAAGCGACCGCATAGCACTGTACTCCCGCCTATCCGAAGAGTCGCCAAACCGAATGACCGCCCGTACTGACGCCATTGTTCTACGCTTCGACGGCACCCTCCCTTCAGTCGCGCTCTAAGTTTAGAACGAGTCAAAACGCGTGTCGCTTGTCGCCCAGGAAGTTGAGAACATAACGCACAGTATCCACTCTGTCTTGTATTTCGGGGTTGGTTAGGTCGTCGAGAAAGGCCCGACAACTTGCGTCGACCTTCTCGAAAAGCATCACCGTATGGAAGCAAGCGTTTCGGCCATTGTGTATTGACGTACAGAAGGCCGTGACTGAGTCATCTGAGCGAAACTCGTCGCCCCTCCTCACTCTCAGCGTATGGACGAGGGCGTTACGAAAGTTGTCGCCGAATCTGTAGGCAGCAGAAACGCCACCCACAACTTGCATCCACTCCGGGTCTTGGGTTCGTTCGAGAAAGCGTGCAATCTGTCCAGGTTGGCTATCTCGTGGCCTGCCGCGCTCCCAATTCTCTGCGAGAGTTCCCGCGCAGCACGCCAGAATCATCAAAGCCGCCATATGCCCGGGAACTCGCTCAGGCGCCCGCTGAAGCTCGAAAAGACGGCGCGCTGGCTCCAGAAACCATTCCCTGACACGCCAGCGGTAGAATCGCGCCGCTCGGTCGATGTCAAAAGAATTGGAATCGAAGCGGCCGAGGCCTAACACCCGCTTCTCAACCTGAAGAAAATTGCCCCAGTCGGGTGTAGGCCAGTCTACCTGGCACTGCTCGGGGTCGTATAGCAGCGGAGGCATCGCTTGACGTTCACGACTCCTTCGAGTAGCACCTGCCTATGTCTACAGCCAGACCTTCTCGGCCTTCTTGCGAAGGTCCTTGTATACTCGATAGTACACAATCTGATCGTCGTACATCGGCTTAGCCTTTGCCAATCCTAACTCGCTTCGATAGAACACGCGTCCCTAAGTTTTTTGATTCTCATTATTTGTGCGTCGAAGAGGTCGGATAAGACGTTATAGTGGTAGGTGCTTGTTCCCTCAACAATGACTGCAACAGCCTGCCAATTCTGACGCACCAGATTGGTCGCCTCTAGGTAGTCGTTGAGAAGGGCGGTCAATTCCATGAATGCTTCAGCAGCCTTGATATCGCCCTTCCTGAGCTGAGCAGAGATTTTCTCTGTCCGGTCATTAGCATACTGGTCCATTATCAGGAGATTACGCCCCGCCTCCCAGCCATTGTTCTGAGCGAGACAAGGGTGCGACAACAGCACGGCCATCCGAACGACCGTAACGGAGACTCTCACGCCATACCATTCGCGGGTCGATTCGTTCGGACCTCGTCCGCCCCGACTGATCGTGGACTACTATGGCGTGGACGAACTCCAGGGTAATCGCCCAACGCACTTTCCATTCGGATACCCGGGGTCTCTACAGCGATGGAGAGGGCGACCCCACGCTCACAGCGTTCCGGTGCTCGAACAATACCACCGTCCCGAACCAGAACAGCCGCCGTAAGATCCGCATTTGGCTCCCAGTATACCAGGGCGCGCAACGCCGGGCGGCGAAGCCGCGCCCCGCCATGCTCTGTGTCCAAGTCCCGGCCGGCCGGGAAGCCGAAAGACGCTACATCGTCGAGGTCTTGCTCGGTGAGTTCCTGGGCCTCGAGCACCAGCTCCTCGTCGGGCCGGGCGCCACCTATCGCCTCGAGCAGGAGGGCAAAGTGCTCGAGCTGCCCGATTGCTTCCTGGGCATGCCCGAGGAGCACTGGCTCGAGCCCTGCTCGCTCCCTCCTCAACCCCTGAGGTCGGCTCGACCCAACCTCGAGGCTCTCCTGGCCCGCCCCGAGGTCCCCGTCCTCTACGGCCAGGACCCCCTCTATCGCCCCACCGAGCAGGGCGGCTTCCTGGGCCTGGACGTCTTCGGCTCGGCCTTCTTCATGCTCAGCCGTTACGAAGAGGTGGTCAGGCGCGAGCGCGACTCCTTTGACCGTTTCCCCGCCCGCGCCTCGCTCGCATACCAGGAGGGCTTTCTCGACCGGCCCATCATCAACGAATACCTCGAGCTTTTGTTCTGCGCCATGCGAGAGCTCTGGCCGGGCCTGCAGCGCAAGCAGCGCAGTTTCTCGGTCAAGGTCGGACACGACGTGGATGAGCCCTACCGCTATGCCATCGACAGCCCTTACATCCTGGCCCGGCGCTGTGCCCGCGATCTGAGCCGCCGGCCCACCCCGGCGGGAATCTTGAGCACCCTGACCCGCATCGCTCGAGTCAAGGCCGGCAACCTGGCCATCGATCCCTACGATACCTTCGACCGCATCATGGACCTGGGCGAGCGCCTCAACCTCAAGAGCGCCTTCTACTTCTTCGCTCACAGCGGTCCCGACGACGGCCAGTACAACGTGCTCCACCCTTGCATCCGCAGCCTGGCGCGCAAGATCCACCGGCGCGGCCACGAGGTTGGCCTGCATGCCAGTTTCGCCACCTACGACAATCCGGATCAGATGACCCTGGAGGTGCGGCGTCTGGTCTCCATCATGGCCGAAGAGGGCGTGCGCCAGGAGCGCTGGGGCAACCGCCAGCACTACCTGCGCTGGAAGACCCCCAACACCTTCGAGAACCTCGAGCGGGCTGGCATAAGCTACGACGCCACCCTGGGCTATCCCGAGCGGATCGGCTTCCGGTGCGGCGTATGCTATGACTACCCCGCCTTCTCGCTGGGCCAGCGACGGGCCCTGAAGCTGCGCGTGCACCCTCTCACAGCCATGGAGATCAGCGTCTTTCACTACCCCTATATGAACCTGGGCACCACCCCGCGGGCCCTGCAGGCCATGCTTGCCCTCAAGGCTACTTGCCGGCGCTTTGAGGACGAGTTCCGCTTGCTCTGGCACAACAACACCCTGGCCAGCCCGGTCGAGTTCGACCTCTATCGCGGTTTGCTCGAGGCCTGATCAGTCGGGCGAGCGCAGCAGCCACCAGCAGGGCGTCTCGCCCAGGTACGGTCGGGCCGCATCCAGCTCGTAGTAGTCGGCCCAGTCCAGCCGGCGCAGAGGCTGAAAGCCGGCCGCCTGCCAGGCCGGGTCGAGCGCCGTGCCCGAGTTCTGGTAGACCACCGCATAGCGCGCTCCGAGCTCTCGGACGTTGTGGCTCACCCGCTCCAGCGAGCGGCCCCAGAAGTTGGCTCCCTGCGGGTGGTTCTCCGAGATCACCGCCCACCAGTCCGGCAAGAAGTGGAAGTCACGCTGGCCGGCCACGTAGAGGGGGAGCTCCAGCAGTACCCGGTAGCCGTCGAAGATCTTGGAATAGTCGTCCACCGGGTCCTCGAAGGCCATCAGCACACGCTCGCCGGGGCGCACCAGGGCCAGGAAGTCCTCCACCGGGCGCACCAGGTTCTCTACCCGGAAGGGCGCCAGGGCCGGCATCGTATCCAGCCGGGGGCGGGGCATGAAGGTCAGCAGCACCGCCGGCAGCGGCGAGATCACCAGCCAGGTGGAGACGGCCAGCAGCGGGTCGGGGCGCACGATCAGCGCTCCCGTGGCCAGACTCATCATCAGCGCCAGCAGCGAGCAGGGGTCGGCAAAGCGAAAGCCGGTGGAGTTCAGCACGAACAGGATGAATCCGGCCAGGATCAGGCCCAGCCAGGGGTGTCCGAGCAGCCCCGCCACCACCACGAACTGCCCGAAGGACGCCAGGTAGAACCAGAAGCTCAGCCCCAGGCGGCTCGAGTGCTTGTAGCGGGCCGGGCGGCGCAGGATGCCGATGGACATCAGGATCGCGTGCGAGCTCGAGAAGACGTCCCCCCGCTCGAGGTTGGGCAGAAAGTGCGTCAGCAGCTTGCAGAGCGCCGGCAGCACCGTCAGGAGCGGCCAGGGCGACCACGTCCACAGGCTCTGGGCAAAGCACAAGATGATCATCATCGTGGTGGCCGTGAAGCTGCCCAGGCTGACTCCCAGCCAGGCGATCACGGCCAGGGGCCAGATGCCCTGCGTGACCGCGTACAGTCCCAGGGGCACGAAAGCCCAGCCCAGCGTATTGTAATTCTGGCCGATGAAGGCCTCGAAGTAGAAACCCGTGCTGATCAGGGCCAGCCCCATCACCGCCAGCACCAGGGCAAAATCGTGGTTGACCGCGAACACCGCGTGGGCGGCCAGCCACCCGAACATGCCCAGGGGCGGCCCGATGGGGGCCAGTCGCCAGTAAGCGTAGAGCGAGACCAGCGTCTGGAAGAACCAGCGCGACAGGGGATAGTTGCCCATCCCCAGGTGGGGAGCCGTGCCCCGCCGCCCGTGGCGGTAAAGGTTGATGGCCATGGTGTAGTAGAACAGCGTGGAGATGCCAAAAAACGGCGTGAAGGCGTTGTAGGACCCCCAGCGGCCGTCCAGCAGCACCCGCGAGCGAACCAGCGTCGTGGCCAGCTGAAAGGGAGTGGTCAAGAGCACCGTGAGCGGATAGAAGGCCAGTCGGAGGGCCGCCATGCGACCGAACCGGGTGTTGAGCTCTCGCCAGATGTGCCGTGCCAACCTCACCAGGGGGCCGCCAGTTCGTTCGCCCGGGCGGCGAATCCTCCAGCTCGACGAGGCCGGAAGCCCTCCAATGAGCCGCTCTCCAAGCCCTGTCGCTGGAGGGACGCCCCCCACCAGGCCTGGAGCAGAGTTCTTCGCGTCAGGTCAACTGCCCGACCCGCGACACCTGTCGACCACGCGCCCGGGCGGCCCCTCCACGCAAGCAAAGCTCTCCACCCCCAGGCCATCCGCAAGCAAAGCCCCTACCCCCGCAGCACCGTGCGCAGCGGCCGCCGGCTGGCCAGCCCCACCAGCAGAAGGCAACCCGCCAGCACCCCCGCCACCGGCACCACCTGGCCGTGTACCACCAGCCAGGTCAGCCCCAGCGTGGCCCCCACCCCCGCCAGCACGATGGCCAGCATCCGCAGCCAGGGGAACCCGACCGGCCAGAGCCGCTCGCTCAAAAAGAGCGAGGCGAAGTTCCAGACCGTATACGAGGTCACCACCGCCGCCGCCACGCCCGCCAGTCCCCAGTGGGGGATCAGGGCCGCGTTCAGGCTCAGGCTGAGCACCGCCGATGCCCCTGCCGTGACGGGGATCAGGTTCGAGCGCTGCGACTTCCAGAAGCCCGGCGTGATCACGTTGAACAGTCCCGACAGCACCACCGGCCAGCCCAGGATGCCCAGCAGCGGGTAAGCCTCGCGGAACTTTGCTCCCACCAGCACCTCTACCGCGTACGGCCCCAGGCCCGCCAGTAGCAGCACGGCCGCGCAGCTGAGCAGCAGGTAGAGCTGGGCGATGTTGCGGAACAGCCCCGGCCCCTGCTCGCGGTTGATCGCCTCCATGGCCAGCGGCCAGAAAGCCTGGCGAAAACTCTCCATCCAGAAGCTGATCACCGACGCCAGACGGTAGGCCACCGCGTAGAGGCCCAGGGCCGAGGCGCCCATGAAGTAAGAGATCAGCCACTTCTCCCCGTTGGCCAGCGTGTACAGGGCCACCGCCGCCGGCACCAGCGGCAGTCCCGTGCGCAGCAGGCGGCGGGCTTCCTCGCGATGCAGCCGGCCCAGCTCCAGCAGAGCGCGGTTGCCGAACCAGCCGATCGAGGCGGCTACCAGCCCTCCCACCACCTGGCCCAGGAAGAACGCCTCCACCGACCAGCCCAGGCCCAGCATCGCTCCCAGCGAGGTCAGCCCGGCCACCACCACATAAAGCAGATTCACCCCCACCGAGACCGCCGGGCGGTGGCGCAAGCGGTCGAGGTCCACCGAGCCGCTCATCAGGAGCTGGCAGAGCAGGCCCAGCAGGGCCAGGCCCAGTGGAACCAGCTCCAGCCCGGCCAGCCAGCCCACCGTAAAGGCCGCCGCCGCCAGGCTTGTCCCCACCCCCAGCAGAAGCTGCACGCGCGCGCTCACCAGGCGGCGCAGGCTCTCGGGATTCTCCCCCTCCACCTGGTAGAAGTGATACGAGAGGGCCGTATCCGCTCCCAGCACCATGAAGCAGGTCAGCAGGGCTTGCAGCTGCACCAGCGTCTCGATGCGCCCGTACTGCTCGGGGGCCAGCAGCCGGGTGTAGGCGGGGATCAAGAGCAGGTAGAACGATCCGATCAAGACCTTGCCCAGCCCGTAGGCGGCGGCTTCGCGGCCCAGCCGCAGGAACCAGCTACGCATGGAGGGGATCGTTGTGCATGGCGGGGTCAGGATACCACTGCCGGTCAATCCCTTCCTGCGCAGGAGGAGGCCGCGGGGCGGGCGGGGCATAGGGTGGGCGATGCAGTATCTGGCCTATCGCCTCCCCCCGGGCTGGGACCCGGGGGCCAGCCTGGAGGCGCCCGAAGTCCAGGCCGAGGGCCGGGTGGGTCGCCCCGGCGAGGCTCCTGCTCACCTGCCCCGCCAGGTGGGCCGGGGAGCCTGCTGGCTGCTGGGCTGCCGGGGCAGCCGGACAGACCAGCTGACCGCCCGCATCCGCCAGCTGGCCGCCCGAGCCCGCTCCCAGGCGCCCGAGGTCTACGTGGACGCTGACCCCCTCGACTCCGTCGCCCGGGCCGCCATCCTGGCCGCCGGCCTGGAGCCGGCCGGGGTCATCCGCACCGGTCTCGTGGGGAGGTGGGAGCGAACCCGCCCTCATCCCGAGCTCCGTCGGTTCACGGCCGCCGATCCGTCTCCCCTGGCCCTGCCCGGCTGGCTCGACTTCAACCGCTGGCGCTGGCGGCTCGAGCCCCTGGCGGTGCGCCTGGAAGGCGATCAGGCCGCCCTGGAGACCGTGCTCTACAAGAATCGGAACGGCCGGCTGTGCACTCCCCCCCTGAGCCCCTACCTGCCCATCGCCTTTCTGCCCAGCCCCACCAGCTCGCCCATCCGGCTCGGTCGCCAGTGGCTGGAGGTGGGCCAGGCCCTGGCCGAGGAGCTGGCCCGCCACCCTATCTACGGCCCCCTGCGCCTGCCGCCCGAGGTCCGCGACGTGCGCCCCTTCACCTGGCGAGGCTTTCAGATGGAGCCGGTCTACACCTACCTGCTCGACCTCCCGTTGGCTCTCGAGCAGACCGACCACTCGGTGCGCAAGAATATCGCCAAGGCCCGTCGCCAGGGGTTTTCCTGCGGTCCCACCCGCGACTATGCCGCCGTTTGCCGCTGCCTGGCCGAGACCGAGGAGCGCAAGTCGTTCACTTACCTCCTGCAGCCGCCCGATCTCGAGCAGGCCGTGCGCCTGGTGGGGGAGGAGCACCTGCGCGTGCTGGCGTGCTTCGGCCCGCAGGGCGAGATGGTGGGGGCCCAGGTGGCCCTGCACGCCCCCGGCGGCCGGGCCCTGGACCTGGTGGTGGGAATCCGCACCGAGTATCGCACCAGCGGAGCCGCCCAGCTGCTGATGGCCAGCCTGCTCGACCAGCTCACCGCTGCCGGGGCCACCGGCTTTGATCACGCCGGAGCCGACATCCGGGTGGTCGCCCGGGCCAAGGCCAACTGGGGAGGCGAGCTCACCACCGTCACCATCCTGCGTGCCCCTGGCCTGCGCCAGCTAGCCCGTCAGGGGAGGGCTATCTGGCGCTACTTTCGCCCCCGCTGAGTCGCGCGGGTAGAGCGCCAGGATCAAGAGCAACAGCAGAAAGCCGTTCCCCAGCAGGATGGGGAAGATGCCCCCGTTGGTCAGGTTGATCAGCTGGAAGCTGCAGACCAGCACCACCAGCCGCACGTCCAGCCCCCGCGAAACCGAATCCAAGAGCCAGAGCGTCAGCATGGCCGCCAAGGACTCGATCAGCACGCCCGCGACGTACATGTTGGCGTAGCCGTCCCCCCACAGGTTGACGTTGGGGTCGGTCAGTTGCCCGAAGTAGGTGTAGCCCAGCACCTGCTTGTAGCCGAAGGCGTAGGGCGAGGAGAAGAAGAAGCTGAACCCCTTCACCTCGCCGAACATGGCCACCGGGTTGTCCTGGAAGAACTGAAAGTAGATCACCGTCAGGTAGCCCGGTCCCACGAACACGCGCCACAGCACCAGGTCGGTCAGCACCATCGTCACGATGCTGCGCGTGTCGCCCAGCACCAGCGCCCCCAGTCCAAACAGGGCCACGATGGCCCACACCCAGCGTTTGGCGAAGCTCTGGCCGGTCTTGCCCAGGATGGGCACCAGGCTCAGGATCAGAACCGCCGAGGCGGGCATGGCCTTCATGGCCCCTACTGCGAAGAAGAACACCTGCCCCACAAAGCCGAGCATGAAGAGCAGGGGCTTGCGTCGATACACGGCGTAGGCCATCAAGAGCGGATTGAGCACCTGCGACTGCCAGGCCAGCGCGTAATTGGCCGGAAAGCGCACCTGCTGCTCGAACACCGCGCGCTGGATGTAGATCTGGGCCGCCGAGGAGACCAGGTTGAGGCTGGCCCCGAACGCCCACACGCAGATGCCGTAGAACACCACCGTCACCAGCGCGAACCCTCCCCAGAAGCTGGCCGGGGAGACCCGGAAGGGGGGCATGCGCATGGTGGGCAGCACCATGCTGACCATGAGGATGGCCATGCCAGCGAGCAGGGCCAGGTTGATCTCCAGGATTTCCAACCCCGAGGCGTTGTGCCAGCAGGTGTAGAGCAGCGAAGGCACGTACACGATCGTGTACATGCCCCAACAGAAGAACTGGGAAGGCCGTTTGAGCACCAGCGGCAGGAAGAAGGCCGGCAGCAGCGTCACCAGGACGATGGCGGCGATCTCCAGCGGCGGCCGGGGGAAATAGATCAGCCCCATGTGGGCTTCCAGGGGATGCACGTTGCGCACGTAGCAGACCCAGAAAAAGACGAAGTAGAGCGCCATGCCGAGCAGGATCAGGGCTCGGGCCGCCAGGCCGCGGGAGAGGATGGACCTTGTCGTGGGGCTCACAAACAACCGGGAAACGGGCCTTTCGCGCGGCACTGTAACATCGCCCGATGGCCCCCGTCAACCGTGAGAGGACGTCCGGCGTGTCGACCATGCCTGCAGCTGGCGGTGCCATGGCGCATGGCTGCCGCGCAAAGCCTCGGCTCGCTCGGGGACCCTTTCTCCGAGTTGACAGCTTCCGCGTCTGATCATGAGCTGACTGACCCGGAGGGACTTGCTGACCGAGACAAGAAAGGCGGGCCCCGTGTCCGACGAGTCAAACCCCCCAAAGGTCCGCTCCACGAGCTGGAAGGCGTTCTCGCTCCCGCTCTTGTTCACGACCTTCGTGCTGATCCACTTCTATTTGACCAACTACATCGAGGTCAATCTCTCCGAGTTCTTGTTCGTGGCCGGCCTTCTGCTGGGATTGATCGCGGCCATAGAGCTGGGGCTCTGGGCCTGGCTCAAGGACATGGACCGGGTGGGCCTCATCACCGGGCTGGGCGCCTTCTTCTTCTTCAGCTACGAGCGCATCGTCTACGCTTACCATCGCTTCTCCCAGAAAGTGGGCACCGAGCTGGCCCTGGTGGGCACGGCCGATCCGTCCCACGAGACGCGGGTGCGCTTTCTGTTTCTCCTGGCCGGGGTGACCCTGCTGGCCGGAGTGGTGCTCTTTCGCCTGAGATTCGACCTGCGGGGCCTGGTGCGCTTTGCTTTCCTCTGCTCGGTGGCGGCCGTGGTGCTGGCCGCCGGAACCGGGGCTCTCAACATGGCCGGCCGGCTGCGTCCTCGGCTGGAGCTGACCCCGCCCGGACCGGTCAAGAGCAAGCCCGACATCTACGTGCTCTTGCTCGATGCCTTCGGGCGCCCGGACGTGCTCGAGCGCGATTACGGGGTGCGCACCGGGCCCTTCGTGGCTTCGCTCGAGAAGCTGGGGTTCAAAGTCTTCACCCGCAGCCTGGCCAACTACCCCACTACCTCCTACGCCCTGGCCTGCGAGCTCAACTACGCCTACATCGACCAGGAAAGCGTGGGGATCCCCGCCGACTACCCCTCCGGGTATCCCCTCATCCCGTTGATCCACAGCAACCGGGTGACCCGCTTTCTGCGCGAGCAGGGCTACGAGATCATCAACATCTATGGAGGCGTCCACTTCACCCGGGCCTTCGAGGCCACCACCCGGCGGCTCGGCTCGCGCCGCAGCGTCAACGGATTCTTCTACGTCTTCTTCAAGCACACCCCGGTGGACGTCATCGCCCCCGACCTTCTCACCGTTCCCGAGCTCGATCTTCGCCGCGACATCCTGCTTGAAGCCCTGCAGGAGCTGCGCGAGCTGCCCCGGCAGAGCGATGCCCCTCGCTTCGTCATGCTGCACGTCCTCTGCCCCCACTCCCCCTTCTTCGTAGACGCGCAGGGGGGTCGGCCCTTCGCCGACCCCGCCTTCGACTGGGAGGGCAAGCGCGACCACGCCCCGGGCTACGCCGGCCAGGCCGAGTTTCTCCAGAGCCAGGTGGAGCCGATCGTGGCCGAGTTGCTCAAGGACCCCGCCCGCGAGAGCGTCATCTTGATCCAGGGCGACCACGGACCCGTTCCCCTCCAGCTCGAGCCTCCGGCCACCTACCAGCAGCGCTACCCCAACCTCTGTGCGCTCTACTTGCCCGGACGTGACTACACCGGCATTCCCGAGGACCTCTCCCCGGTCAACTACTTCCGCGTCATCTTCAACCGCTTCTTTGGGACCAACCTCGAGCTTCTGCCCAACAAGGCCTTCTATCTGCTCGAGGGCACCAAGTATTTCAAGTTCACCGACATCACCGATCAGGTCAACCAGACCTCGCCGTAAAGGACGCGGGCCCATGTCGGCGAATTCTCCCGGACAATTTTTGGAGCTTCATCGCATGCACAGGTTTCTCGCCATCTTCCTTCTCGCCTTGCTGACCCTCAGGCCGGCCCAGGCTTACATCGACCTCGGCTCGGGCAGCTATATCCTGCAGATCGTCCTGGCCTTCTTGTTCGGCTCGCTCTTCTACGTGAAGAGCGCCTGGCAGAGATTCGTCGGCCTGTTCCGGCGCAAGCGCGACTCCTCCAAGTAAGCTTTTGTCCTTGACCCGGGCCCAGCTCCCCTTGCAGAGCTCCTTTCGAGACCCGAGCGGTTTCATGTTCACCCGCGAGGGCGAGCTGCTGCGCCAGGTCAACCCGGTCTACGCTCCCCACTACGATCGCCTCATCCAGAGCGGGCTCTACCAGCGGCTGGTGGACAAAGGCTGGCTCATCCCCCACGAGGAGACCGACCTCGAGCTCGCCTGCAGCCCGCCCGCCCATCGCGTGCTGAGGCCCCGGGCCGTCCCCTTCATCTCCTATCCCTACGAGTGGTGCTTTGCGCAGCTCAAGGAGGCCGCCCTCTTGACGCTCGACATCCTCAAGCTGGCCCTGGATCAGGGCATGATCGTGAAGGACGCCAGCGCCTACAACGTCCAGTTCCTGGCTACCCGGCCCGTCTTCATCGACACTCTGTCTTTCGAGAGCTATGCCGAGGGCCAGCCCTGGCAGGCCTACGGTCAGTTCTGCCAGCACTTCCTGGCCCCGCTCTTGTTGATGGCCTATCGCGACGTCCGCCTCGGTCAGCTCTCCCGCGTCTATCTCGACGGGGTCCCCCTGGACGTGGCCAGCTCGCTCTTGCCTCGCCGCACCCTCTTCAAGCTGGGAGCCCTGACCCACGTTCACCTGCACGCTCGCAGTCAGGCTCGTTTCTCCCAGGCCTCGGCCACCCGGCGCGAGGGGCGCATCAGCCGCACCGGCCTCTTCGGCATCGTGGACAACCTCGAGTCCACCATTCGCGGCCTGAGGTGGCGCGAGTCCGGCAACTGGCAGGGCTACTACCAGGACACCAACTACTCCGACCAGGCCATGCAGGCCAAGGAGCAGCTGGTCACGCAGCTCGTGGCTCAGGTAAGCCCGCGGCCCTCCTCGGTCTGGGACCTGGGCGCCAACACCGGCTCCTTCAGCCGCCTGCTGGCCCGCCAGGGCCTGAGCGTGGTCTCCTTCGACCTCGACCCCGCCTGCGTCCAGCGGGGCCTGGAGCTGGCTCGCGCCGAGAGCCTGGACGTCCTGCCCCTGGTGCAAGACCTGGCCAACCCCGCTCCCTCTCAGGGCTGGGCCCATCAAGAGCGTAGCTCGCTCGAAGAGCGCGGCCCGGCCGGCCTCCTGCTGGCCCTGGCCCTGGTGCACCACCTGCGCATCTCGTGCATGGTGCCCTTTGCCGGTCAGGCCGAGTTCCTGGCCCGCCTCGCTCCCTGGCTGCTGGTGGAGTATGTGGGGGGCGACGATTCCCAGGTCCAGCGCCTCTGCCAGGGCAACCTGGAGCGCTATCAAGACTACACCGAGGAAGGCTTTCAGGCCGGCTTCGCCCGGTTCTACGAGACCGTGGCCCGCGAGCAGATCCCTGGCACGTCGCGCGTTCTCTATCTCTACAAGCGAGCTGATTCCGCCGGCCCCCCTCGTTGATCGTCAGCAGATCTCCGCGTTCTCTCTCTCTCCAAGCACCCAGGGTGATTCCGCCCCTTCGTCGATGGTCAGCAAGCTTCGAGCGGCCACCTCGACGAACGGGGGCGCCGCCACCCCCGGCCTAACCAGGGTATTTCGTCATACCCGAATAATTATTCGGGTATGTCTGACAGTGTTGGCCTGTCCGCCTGCCGCCGCGAGCTGCTCAAGCGCCTGCGCGAGAGCGCGCCCGGGCGCATCCAGATGCTGGTTGGCCCCCGCCAGGTGGGCAAGACGACCCTGCTGCTCGACCTGGTGAGCCGGCTCGGGCCCACCGCATTCTACGCCTCGGCCGACGAGCCCGCCGCCGCCCTTCTTGCTGCCTCGGCGTCCACAGGGAGTATCGTCATCGCCTCGAGCAGAGTGGCGATATCTCTTTACGCCTGAGTGAAGCTCAAGAACGGTGATCGTCGTCGTGGCAGGAGGGAAAGTAGCCCCTCAGTGCTTGAGCAGGCCAACCAGGGATGACCAGAGACTGAGCGCCAGCTCATTCACTCCGTCGCTGTCGAGATCGATGGCGGTCGCATCGGTCGAGAGCAACTCGAAGTCATCACTGGCGGAGAAGCCTCCAACGCCATCGCCATAATAGACCCGCGTCAGAGTCGCCGACATTATCAGATCGGCCTTTGCATCTCCATTGACATCGGCCACCCGGAGAGTCCCCGATGGGAAAACGGGGATGGACGTGCCGGCGGAAAATGTGCCGTCACCCTGGTTGCGATAGATCTCGAGCGAGTTCGGCGTCGCGCACGCCAGATCAGCACCGGGCTGGGCATCGAAGTTCCCCGCCGCCACCGAGAACGCCGGTCCCGCCAGAGTGGTCAAGGGGGTAGGAGCGCCGAACGTTCCGTTCCCCTGATTGAAGAAGAGCAACAACTCCGTGCCGGCGCCGCGGGCGACCACGAAGTCGAGTCCGTTGCGCTGGTCCAGATCGCAGACCACCACATTCCGCATGACGCCGCCGCCATCGTCATAGACCTCGGGTGGGCCGAATCCACCACTGCCATTGTTCAAGAAGATGGATACCCACCTGGTCTCGTGCGTGACCACGACATCCGGGCCGTTGACGCCGTCAAAGTCTCCCACTGCCAGACGAACCGGATTCGGAAGCACGGCCTGGAAGAGGGGGGCCGCGAATCCGCCCGTCCCATCGTTAAGGAATATCTGAATGTCAGCGCTTTGCTTGTTGGCCACCACAAGATCGGGACCAGAGGCCTGGTCGAAGTCTCCGGTGGCCAGGTCCAACGGCTGGGGGTGCGTCGCGAGGGACGTCGTCAGCGGGAGGTCTCCGGACCCATCATTTCGCAGGACAAGAATCTGGCTGAAGTGGTAACCGCCAGCTACCGCCACATCCGCCCCCGACGTCCCGTCGAAATCTGCCGATACAATCGTCGAGCCATTGCCGGTGTTGGCCAGCAAGGTCGGCAAGCTCGTGAAGTCGCCTCCGCCGCGATTGGTCATCACGAGAGCGTTCGCAGTAGCATTGTCGACCATGGCGAGATCGACCCCATTGATCCCATCGAAGTCGCCGGAAACGATCGACATCGGTCCCTGACCGGTCGGATAACGTTTCGAAACGCTGAAGTTGCCAGCTCCGTCGTTGGTGAAGACCATGGCGAAGCTTCCATCACCACAGGCGATTACATCGGGGCCGTTCACCCCGTCGGCATCGGCCACATTGATGGAGTGCAGCCCGAGAAGCGGAATGACCACCTCGGGCCCAAACCCGCCGGAACCGTTGTTGAGCAGGAACAGCGGCCCGACCGGGGATGCCCCCTGGGGCCGGGCTATGGCCAGATCGGGGCCGTTCCTTCCATCAAAGTCCGCTGCGACGACCCCCACACCACCGGTGCGGCTAAGGCTGGTGCTGCTGCTGGTCGGGAAACCTCCACTGCCGTCGTTGAAGAAAACCTGGACAGCGTTGAACTTGCTCACCACTACATCCAGGCTTCCGTTGCGGTCGACGTCGGCTACCGTCAGGCCGTTTCCTCCTCCTAAAACGGCGAGGTCGGTCACGGCGAACGCAGCGGACCCGTTGTTGAGACCAATCGCCATCAGGTTATTGTCCATCAGGATCGCGAAATCGGGACCGTTGATGCCGTCGAAGTCGCCCACGGTCACGTTCTGCGGGATGCCCGACAGCGGAACGCTGACGGGACTTCCCAGAGCTCCCGCTCCGTCATTCATCATGAGGTAGGCATTGCCAAGCTCGTTCTGAAAAATGATGTCCGGTCCGTTGGCGCGGTCGAAATCCCCCACGGCCATGGTCACGAAGCCCGTATGAATGATCTGCAGGCCGGTTCCGGCGGGGAAGCTGGTGCGGGCAAAACCGCCAGTGCCATCGTTGAGAAGCACCTCGATGACGTAATCGTTGCCTTGAAACCTGCGCACGGCCAGGTCCGGGCCATTCTGGCCATCGAAGTCGGCCACGACCGATGCGTGAGGAAAGGTCCCTACGGGAATTCCGCGCGGCCCCTGGAGAGGGCCCGGGGGCGGCGGTGGCGGTGGCGGTGGGGGGGGAGGGGGCGGTGGCGGTGGGGGGGGAGGGGGCGGTGGCGGTGGCGGTGGCGGTGGCGGTGGGGGCGCCCCACCCTGGACCGTGAAGGTCGCGTGTGCGGGAGGAACCCCTGTCAGAGCGGCCGTCACCATGGTGGTCCCGGGCCCGACGCCGGTCGCCCGGCCCGTCCCATCAATCGAGCCGACCGCGGAGTCGGCCACCGTCCAGGTGACCTCGAGGCTGACGTCATAGGGCGTCCCGTCGGGGAGAAAGGCGGTGGCGGCATACTGCTGGACGCCCCCGAGCGCGACCGTGGCGCTGGGTGGAGTCACGTCGACACGAGTAGGGCTGACCGTCGCGATGAAGGGCGGGTCGATGAGGATGACCGTGACCCCGGCCGACACCGTCACGGTGACCTCGCCGGTGCCCACGACCTGTCCATTGCGCAGGTACTCGATAGTGATTTTTTTGACCAGGACGTTGACGTTCCTGAGCGTCACCTCGGGCGCCTTGTCCACGGTTACCGTGGGGAAGAGAATCACGTCGCTGTCGTCCAGACCCGTGAGCCGCAACGAGTCGACATAGCTTGGGACCCTGGGCTGCAGGTCGAAACGAAGCACCACGTCCCCAAACTGTGAGGGAGCGAGGGGGGCTGCCGGCATGGTATTGTTGGCACCACCACCCGAGCAAGCGACCGCCAACAGGGCGGCCAGAAGGAACAGGTGCAATCGCCTGGTCAGCATGATTCAATTCCGATTGAAGCAGCCGACGGCACTCTACCTTCGCAATCCCCCGTAAAGAAGAAGAACGCTGCAACTCTCACTGGAGGATCTTCGCCCCCTGATCCTTCGGATCCTTGGGAAGATCTCGGCGCGTTCACTGGGTGAAATTCCCGCCCCCGGGCCGTACCGGGAACTTTGGGGGTTGCCGGGGAATTCTCGCGGGGCCGAGCCGGACTGGAGGCAAACGCCTGACGGATGGATGCCACCCAGCCCGGCCCGGGGCCTTACTTGAACGAGTAGCCCTTCTTGCCAGCTTGCTCTTGCACGGTGCTGATCACCAGGGCGTCCAGGGTGGACTCGCGGCCGGCCTTCTCGCGCTCCTTGGCCACGAACTCCTCGCGCTCGGCGGTCAGCTTCTTGATCCTGGCCTGGATGTCTTCACGCTCTTTCTGCTTCTCAGCCACGTACTTCTTGCGCTCGTCGGTATTCATGGACTGCATTGGAGCGGGAAGCTCGGCGGCGGAGACCCGGCCCAGGTCGACTTTGCCATCCTTGGCGGCGTCGACCAGATCCCAGCTGGAGTTGTCATACTGCTTGGAGGACTTGGCCGCGGCCCGATAGGCAACCACCTCGGAGGAGGCGCCGGCGGCGTTCTGGTCCTGAGCGACCTGGCGCTGACAGGCTATCTGGCCCTCGGCGCCATAGGGCACGTAGGAGTTGTTGAGCTCTGAGCTCAGGCGGGCCAGCTCGTCGTCTTGGGGGGCGGCGATGTAGGCCACTTTCTGGTTGGTGTCCAGGGTCAGGTAGCGGCCGTCGCCCAGGGAGGCTCCATGGGACCACAAAGTCGCGTCCTGGTCGCTTGGGCTGCCGCAGAAGATGGTGTTGACGAAGATGTTTCGCTTCTTGGCGGCGGCGCAGACGTCACGGAAGTTGAGGGGGCCCTGGTCGAAGGGCTCGTTGCCGGCCACGAAGATCAAGTTGAGATCGCCGGGCTTCTTGCTCCAGTCGAGCTCGTTCAGGCCGGCCTGGATGACGCTGGCGCAGTATTCCTCGCCGCCGTTGGTGCGCAGGGCGAAGAGCTCCTCGGAGACCCGGTCGAGCTCGGTGGTGAAGCCGACCACCTTGCGCACGTAGCCCTTCTCACCGGAGAGGCTGTCGTTGCCGAACTCGTAGAGGGCCACCTCCAGGCGCGGCTCTTTGCCCTGGTAGCGGGCCTTGCCAAACTCGTTGACCACGCGCCAGAGCTGGTTGCGGGCCTGGTCGATCAGGCCGTCCATGCTGTTGGAGGTGTCGAGCATGATGGCCAGCTTGATGGTGGGCGCATCGGTGAGCGCGGGCACCGGATCGGGGGTGGCGGTGCGGGTGACCGCCGGGGTCGGAGTGGTGACCACCAGCTGCGGCTGGGGTGTTTGCACCCAGAAATAGGTGGACATGACGCCCGCCAGGAAGAGGCTCGAGAGGACCAGGCCTTGCTTGTTCATCGTTCAGGACGCTCCCCGTTCGGTGTTGGATGAGGGTATGGTCGTGGAAGGGCCGGGATTCTTCCCGGAGAAAATCAGCTGGTGAAGATCTTCCTGATCGCTTTGCTCCTGGCGCTCCCCGTGCTGGCGGAGGGAGAGCCGATCACGCCCGGCATCACGCTCAACAAAGCTTATGGCCAGGCGCGGCTGGCCGACCAGCAGCGCTGCATCGTGGAGTACGACGTGCGCTCGGTGGGGGGAGAGGGGATCCTGCTCTTCATCTGGGGGGCCAAGGACCCGCCCGAGCGGCCGCGCCGGGTGTGGCGCTTCGACAAGCCCAGGGACAGCCGCCAGCTCTTCATGAACGACCTGCCCCTGTCGCTTTACTCGCTGCGCTGCGTGGCCATCGACCGGGAGGGCAAGCCGGTGGCCCTCCCCTCCCCGTTCATCGCCCTGGAGTACGGGGGCTGGAAGGCCTGGCGCGACGTGCAGCCGGACACAGCCGCCCAGCCCGGGACGTTCGCCGACGCGGGGCGGCTGACCCCGGAGAACATGGTGGACCGGCCCGAGGTGGTGGTCCTGCCAGGCGCCAACGTGTGCGGCTACGGCAAGTCCCTGGTGTTGACGGCGGCCATCAAGAACCTGCCGGCCGACGAGCAGGTGCTGTGGGAGGTCGAGGGCGAGGGGGACATCAAGGTGATGAACCAGGGGCAGGCGGTGTTCACGGCTCCGACCGACATGGTGGGGCAGAGCTTGAGCCGGGTGATCGTGCGCAGCCGGCGCTACCCGGACGTGTACGGGACGGCCTCGGTGCTGATCACGGACGTGAAGGAAGGGGACAATCCGGGGGTTCGCTAGAGGTCCCGACGCACCCCCTCGGAGGAAAGCTCCGCCACCACACGATGTTGCAGGCGGCCTGGGTTGGCCGTCGCGCGCCGGAAAACCGTGTCAGGTCCAGCCCCGTGTGTGGTGTCGGAGGAAGCTCCCCGGACTTCCGGAGGAGGCCCCGGAGCAGCCCGCCGCGGATCGTCCGGGCAAGAGCCCACCGCGGAACGGCCTGCCGGGGCCGCGCAACCAACTGAGAGTCGAATGCGTTGAGGGGTAAGAACGACCGTCGAGCTGACTCAGGAGCAGCGTGCCAGACTCGTCGAGCTGGCCGCCCGACGAGGGGCCGACGAGGGGAGAAGGGCTTTTCCTGGTTGGTTCAAGAGGCCATCGATGCCTACCTGGAGGTTTACGGGGCTCAGAGTGAGTGGACCCGGGCGGCTCAATCCGTTCTTGGCACGTTCGACAGCGCTGCCGTGCCGCGAAAGTTAGGCCCAGAGTTCCCGGTACGACCCTCTCTGCCGCGTGCCGCGAAGGTTAGGCCCAGAGTTCCCAGTGCGGCCCTGGCACCGACCTCCTTGCCCCGTCCCGCGAAGGTTAGGCCCAGAGTTCCCGGTGCGGCACTGGCACCGACCTCCTTGCCCCGTGCCGCGAAAAGTACCCCTCGCCCAAATTCCCCGGTAAACCGCTCGACCCGCGCAGGGGGGCCTTTCGGGGCGAACCTTCAAGCCGTCCGGATCGAAGGCGCTCGCTGAGCGCTGCTTGAACTCTTGATAGCATGTCGAATCGGTCAGCTCCTTCAGCTTCCGGGCTATCTGAGGGGTCACGTTGCGAAGGGTGATGACCTTTGTTTGCTCCGTGCTATCGGACGGCAATGCAGCTGGCCTACTTTTCGGTTCGCCTGGGGTTGCTGGAGGCTACACTAACTCGTGGAGATTATTTTGGATGACTCAAGCCCCCTTTATTGTAGGAATATTCTTCTTGGCCTATGGCATGTGGATTCTCAAGAGTCCATATACGCTAACTAGATTTAATCCTTACTTTTCGAGACTATCAAGAGACAATACCGAAAACTTCCTTTCTGTCGCCAGAGCTATTGGCTATATTGTGCTTGCTGCGGGCATATTCACATTTTGTGTGCTGTTCTTGGCAGTGGCGCGCAAGTCTTGAGATTTAAACGTGCAGCCCAATCGTCAATCGGGAGAAATCGGACGAATGTCGCGCTCCCGGGGCGGCGATGACGCCGACTCGGGGCCCTCAGCCGGGCGGTGACGCCGGCCGGGGCCCGGACCACCTCACGAGGCTGGTGGCGGAGGTCTCGTCCGGCGCGGCGTGCGACCTTACGCTTTGCGAAGGGGCCACGCAAGCTCTGATTTCGCACGCTTGACTCCTGGCGTGGCCTCTTTGTTTTGGCATCGTCGAAGAGGATGCTCCGTCGCCCGAGGCCCGAGGCAAGTCTTCCCGCAGGCCCCGGCGGGAACAAACTGGTGTTCGGCCCCCGCGGTTCGAGTCGCCAGCGCGAGCAGACGTTCGTCCCCGGCGGGAACAAACTGGCGTTCGGTCCCCGCGGTTACGAGCCAGCGCGAGCAGACGTTCGTCCCCGGCGGGAACAAACTGGCGTTCGGCCCCCG
>BTUM01000098.1:0-28011 GCA_045863235.1 Candidatus Xenobia bacterium
AGCAGTCCTCACCCGCACAAGTTGCTCAAGAAACTTCCTCTGTTCATCGGTCAGGTCAACAGGAATCTCGGATTTACGGGCCACAGCGACGCGCTCCCTCGAAGAAGTCGAACAAGCGTTTGTAACGAGGTGGGTTCTGAAAAACCTTCCAGCTAAGGCACAATTTCCTGAAAATAATTCTGTCGGCGACCACTTAGCGGACACCTATCTCTGCGAGCTCACAGCTCAACCGGGCGGGTCCGTGGGGCGCCCACTTACGAGAACGGTCTCTCAGACCAAATGAGCAATCGGACGACCCCTTTGGACCAACCCACCCCGAAGAAGCCCCGGTCCCGGTAGGAAGTATCTCGTTCCACCAAGCTCAAAGCTCCTCCAAGACCTTTTTCATACCAGGTACGAGAGAGTATGTCAGCATGTCGAGATCGACGACAACACTGACTCTCTGTCGGCAGGACTATCGCCAACATTTCTGGCGGGGCTGATCCTCAGGAACCTGGCGGCCAACACCATCTGAATTCTTTCAGCCCCTTCTGCCACCATGGCCTCATGCAGGTCTCTGCGCTGGGCCCGGCTGCCCTGACGGCGAACCGCTACCGCCTTTCCCCCAGGGCGGTTGCCTCGCCTGTGGACGAGGTCACCCTGTCTGCTCCTCCCAGCGCCCGGCCGGTGGAGCCGGCGGCGCGCACCGGGCAACTTGGCCCGATGGCCCCGGTCGTGGAGCAGGAGCTGAGCCGGCTCCAGGTCGCCTTCAAGGAGAAGAAATGGCTCAACCTCTGGGGATCCTCCACCAGAGATCTGACCAGCGCCCAGGCGGCCGACCGGCTCGAGCGGGGCAAGGCCGGCCGCCTGCTCGTCGAGACCGACGGAAAGGAGCTCCCGCTCACCTCCAAGACCGACCTGGCCGCGCTCGAGCACCTGTTGGGGCAGCCCCAGCGCGAGGCTCCCCTCGAGGCGCAGGCGCTCAAGGAGCTGAAAGATGCGGGATATGGGTTTGAGAACGCGGGGGCCTACGAGGCTTACCTCATCGCCCAGAAGGGCGGCACGCTGGTGGTAGTGCAGGGCGAGATCCCCTGCGCGCGGGCCAGTGCCCAGGAGCTGCCCGGGCTGGCCGACCGGATGGCTGCGGCCACGCGCCAGTGGGACGAGCTGACCTGCCGTCTCGAGAAAGACCCGGCCGGTGCCACGGCGGGCTTCGTGCGGCATCTCGGCCAGGTCTACGCCGGTCGGAGCGACCGGCTGGTGGCCTCTCTGCCGGCCTCGCCGGTCCGGGCGCTGGCCAGCGAGATGCTCAAGGAGCTGAGTCCCGATCAGGTGGCCGACCGGCTCGAGCTGGCTTCCCCGGCCGTGGAGGGAGTCGACGCGCTGGAGCACCTGCAAGTGCTCCAGGCCTTTGGCTGGCAGAGCGAGCTGGCCGGGCTCAAGACGGCTGACCGGGCCCTGCGCTTTCAGACCAGGCAGGTCGGCTTTGCGGAAGCTGCCGGCCGACTGGGCCAACTGGCTGCAGCGCAGCGCCCCGAGCTGGTGGCCGAGTTCGCCAAAGACTCGCCGGATCTCGGGGTTCTCCAGGCAGCTCTGGAGGCGAAGCTGGCCGGCTGCAAGCCGGGGGAGGCTTTGAGCTCGCGCCCATCTCCCCACCAGACGTTCCTGGAGCTCAACGCTCTGGCCGACGAGCTCAAGGCGGCCGGGGGCACCTGGTATGGCCACACGCAGCCTCTCTTCCGGGCCTACGCGCGCTGCAAGCCCGAGGCCGAGGGCTTGAGCTTCCTCCACCAGCTCGTGCGCCACGGCGTCTTCGGGGACGAAGCGGCGGGCTGCCTGGCAGCGGTGCTGGCTCCGGTGGGCAACCTGACGCTGGCCGACCGCGCCCGGAGTTTCCAGGAGCTTGTCCTGGGCCATCCGGTGCTGGACCAGAGCCAGGTCCGCCTGCCCGCTTACCAGGCCTGGGCCGCGGAAGTCCAATCCGGTGCCTCGCCCCAGGAAGCCAGCCAGCGTGTGGGGCAGCTCGCCGATGCCTTGCAGGCCAGCAAGCAAACCTGGTATGGCCACATCACCCCCGTGTTCAGGGCTCACTCGCGCCTGGCGGCCGGCAACGAGGCGCACCGGGCCCTTCTGGTCGAGCTGGCGGGCCAGGGCGTGGTGGGCGAGCCGGGTATGGCCTGCCTCAAGCGCGTGCTCCAGCCCTGCGGCAACACGAGCCTGGACGAGCGGATGCAGGCCATGCGCGAGCTGACCATGCAGGCCGGCAGCCCCCTGTCCGAAACCAACTGCCGCGAGGCCACCATGAAGGCCTGGCGGGCCGAGGTGGAGGCGGGAGCCAGTCCGGCCGAAGCCACCAGCCGCCTTCAGAGCCTCTCCGAGTTGCTCGTCAAGAACAAGATCACCTGGTACGGCTACGTTCTGGGGGCACTCTCGACCCACGAGAAGCACCTGGTGGGAACCACCGAGCGGGCCGAGCGGCAGGCTTTCCTGGAGAGCCTGCTGAGCCAGCAGATCCTGGGGGACGAGCTGGTGGGGGTCTTCGAGCAGGTGGCGGCTCCTCTGGGAGGGACCACTCTGGGCGAGCGTATCGCTGCTTTCCAGGAGCTGACCGCCGACAAGCCTTTCGGCCAGAACGTCAGCCGCATCGCGGCCATGTCTGCCTGGCGGGCCGAGCTGGAGGCCGGTACTGACAAGGCTGAGGCCCTCGAGCGCCTGCAAGAGCTGGCCGGGGCGATGAAGCAAGGCCAGATGGAGTGGTACGGTCATGTGAGCGCCGCGCTGGAGGGCTATCAGGACAGCCTGGCGGGAGGTCCCGAGCTGGACGGGGGACGAGCCCTGCTCGGTCGCCTGGTGCGCGGCGGTCTGCCGGGGGAGGAGAGTGCCTCCGTGCTGGAGTCTGTGATGGAGCCGGTGGCGGGCCTCACGCTGGAGCAGAAGGCTGAGGAGCTCGAGCGGCTCTGCCTGGCGAAAGGGCATCCGTTCGCGCAAAATGGTGTCCGCGAGCCGGCCTTCACCGCCTTCAAACGACAGATCGAGCACGGCATTGCGGTGGACGAGGCGCGAGAGCGCCTGGAGAGCCTGGCCCAGGCCGCCCTTGCCGCTGAGCGCACCTGGCACGGATACCTGGGTGGGATGCTGACCGCCTGCAGCGAGAACCTCCAGTCGCCGCTTGCCATCCGCGTCGGGTATGCCATGCTCACGCGCGAGCTCGCCGCCAAACCGCGTCAGGAGAAGCTCACCGCTCTTCCGATCCGGGTGGCCGAGACCTTCGAGAAGCTGAGCTCGCTGGGGATCCCCGACGAGCAGCTCGAGGCGCTCTTTGAGAATGCGACCGGGGATACGCTCGATCAGATCGTGGAAACAGCCTCCCAGGCCGCCGCCCTGACCCGTCGCGGTCAGAGCACCTCACCCGTCGAGGAAGGCGAGAATCACGTGGTCTTCCAGGGGGTCCGTGTGACCAAGCGGGGGGCGCAGGCGTCCGGTAACGGGCCCGAGTTCCTGGAGGGCGTTGCCAGCAGCCCTCTTCCTCGAGCACAAGAGGCACCGGAGGTCTCCTCGCTGGAGCCCCGGCGTCCCGCCGATGACCTGCAGTTCGCCTACCGCTCAGGTGAGCTGGGCGCCACCTTCGATCACAACAACAGCACCAGCTCGAGAGCGGTCTACACGGCCGTGCTGGCCGTGGCTGGCAGTGAGGAGAAGGCCCGCGAAGCCTACCTCCTGGGGGGGCGCTTTGATCAGAACAACTCGCGCTCGAGCCGGGCTGCCTACGCGGTGGCGGCGGCCATCGCGGGAGAGCGCGAGAAGGCGAAGGCAGCCTTCCGGCTCGGCTCGGAGTTCGATCAGGGGAACAGCCACGCCTCGCGCTCGCTCTTCACGGTCGCGGCTGCCCTGGCGGGCGATCGCCAGAAGGCGCGTCAGGCCCACTCCCTGGGCAGCGCGCTGGATGGGGGGAATTCTGCCCGCACCCGGGCATTCTTCACCATCGCGGCCGCCATTGCGGGGGATGGGGTGCACCAGGCTGCCGCGCTTGGCTCTCGCTTCGACAACAACAACTCCACCCGCAGCCGGTGCCTGTTCACCATCGCCGCTGCCATCGACCCCGAGAAAGCCGAGGGCTGGCACGACCTGGCCAGCGAGTTCGATCGCAACAATTCCACCGCCACTCGAGCGATGTTCACCATCGCCTGCGCCATCGCCGGCACTGAGGAGCGCGCCCGCCAGGCCTACGAGCTGGCCGGGGAGATGGACCGAAACAACAGCACCCGGTCGCGGGCGATGTTCACCATCGCCTGCGCGGCCGCGCTCAACCCCGAGAACGCGCGCTACGCCACGCCCATCAACTACGGTTATCTCTACGACGACGACTGAGTCCGCTCACGGAATCGGCACGACCATGTACCACAGCTGCACGCTGCCGTTGGCCATCGGCTCTTGCCACATGGTGAGCCTGTCCCCGCGCTTGACGGGGCCGCGCCACAGGGTGGAGACGGCCTTGTTGCCCAGAAGGCCGCTGCCCACGCCGGGGGCGTAGATGACCTCGCTGGCCTGGCGGCCGTTGGAGACCCAGTGCCTTCCACCGTAAGGGCTGGAGCGGTTGATGACCACCAGGGCGACCTCGCGGCAGCCCGGGGGCAGCTCCTTCAGCTCCAGATCAAAGCCCGTGCGGGCGCCGTACTTGCCGCGGTTGTCGGTGGTAGCGCCGCCGTCCACCGTGACGTCCACGCCCGGGGTGGACTCGAACACCGAGTAGACCTGCACGGGCCAGCTTTTCTCGCTCCAGGAGGGCACGCTGTAGCTGGCGTGGCCCACCCGCTCGGGGAACTGGAAGTGCCCGCGAGCATGCTGGAAGGCTTTCTTGATGCGGTGAAAGCGGGTGGGATTCTTCTCGGGATCGATGAACTTGTCGAGCCGCTCGATCTCCTCTTCCCAGACGATCGAGTGCAGCACCGGCATCTCCTGGAGCTCGGCCAGAGTGGGCACCTGATCTTCTTCGGTCACGGCGGCAAAGAGCTCGCCCTTGTCGGTGGCGGTGTACTCCAGGTGCACCACGCCGGTGACGCCTGGAGTCAGGGGCATGCGCACGAGCGGCTGGGAGGCCCCGGCATGCACGTAGGCGCGCGGCTCGAAAATGGTCTTGGAGAAGCCCACGAAGGCCTCTCCGCCGGCCTTGACGCTGTTCTTGTCCTTGGACTCGCCGCGCTTTCGCACGCTGACGAAGCTGTCTTTCTCGGGCACCCAGACCAGCCACATGACCAGAGGGCGCTTGGTGCCGTTGGTGTGGTCCATCAGCACCCGGATGGGAGCCGCGCCGGGCAGGGGAGAGCGGGCGTAGACGCCCACCGCGCCCGGCCCAGGATCGCCACCTCCGGGCTTTGCCGGCACGCGCTTTCTATCGTCGCGAATCTCCTCGGGCTGATCGCTCAGGAACAGGTAGTTGACGCTGCCCGGCACCACCTTGAGGGGGATGTTCAGGTGCAGGTCGGGGAAGCGGCCCTTGAGGGGGGGCAGGTCGGTCTGGTGGCGGTCGAGATCGCTGGGGGCCGCGAACTCGTAGACATCACCCGGGCGCGGCGAGTGATCGCCCACGGTCATGCGGATGCCCAGTTTGGTGGACTCCACCTGCTGGCCGATGGCCGGCAGGCCCTCGATCAGCTTGCGCAGGCGCTCGCTGGGGCTGTTGACGCCCTCCTGGGCGGCCAGGCTGGTTCCCAGTAATCCGGCGGCCAGAACGAGCGCCAGAATCGGTTTCTTCATGGTCAGTCCTCCCGGTTTCTGGGTGGGCCGAGCACGAGCTCTCGGCCCACCAGATAGAGTAAACCGGCCAGCGCCACGAATGGCAGCAGGCTGAGCAGATCAGAGTGATCTCCGTGGTAGAGGGGGTTGCTGCTGGAGGCCCAGGTCTCGACCGCCCGGTTGAAGCCCTCGAAGCGGGGCAGCCCCTGGAAGACCGCGTAGATGATGCCGGCGATGGCGCCGCCGGCAATGTAGCCCGAGGCCAGCAGCACGCCCGAGCTCTTGTCTCCCTCGGCGGCCAGCTCTTCCGGGGTGGCCCGCGGATTCTTCTTGTGCAGCCAGCGATCGACCAGGTAGCGCACCAGCCCGCCCACCAGGATGGGGGTGGAGGAGGAGATGGGCAGGTAGACACCCACCGCGAAGGCCAGCGAGGGGATGCCGGAGAGCTCGAGCACCAGGGCGATCATGACTCCCAGCAGTACCAGCGGCCAGGGCAGCTCGCGGTTGAGGATTCCCTGGATGATGTAGCTCATCAGGGTCGCCTTGGGGGCGTCGAACTTCTTGACCTTGGAGCCGTCCGGGCGGGTGTCGTAGGTGCCGTTGATACCCGGATCGACCAGGTAGATGGCCCGGCCTCCCTCGTCCACCAGGAACTTCTGCCCCTTCTTGGTCTCGGGATTGAGCCGGTGCCAGACGCTGTACTCCCGGGTGTCGTGCTGGCCCTGCACCCCTTTGAGCCGCTCGCGTTGGCGCAGCTGGGAAGGCTCGGTTCGAAGGTCGGAGGGGAAGTTGGTCCGGCGCAGGTAGGTTACCTGGCCGGACGGGTCCACCAGGTAGTCGCCTGCGCGCAGCTTCGTCTGAGCGTCCTCTGAGTCGAGGTGGAGCAGGCGGTAGGGGCCGCCCGGCGGGGTGGCCTCGCCCGGCATGACTTCGCTCAGGCTGGGCAGGCTGGCCCAGCGCTCGGGCATCAGCTGCACCGGCTCGTCCACCCGTTCCATGGTGACCGCCGGCACGTAGACCGTGCCCCCATCGTTGAGGGTCAGCAAGATGGGCCCCAGGATCAGGGCCGAGGCCAGCGCTCCGAACAGGATGGCGATCTGCTGCAGCCGCGGGGTGGCCCCCACCAGGAAGCCGGCCTTCAAATCCTGCGAGGTGGTGCCGCCGTTGGAGGCGGCGATGCACACGATGGCGCCCACCGAGAGGGCGGTGACGTAGTAGGCGGGTGCGGTCCAACCCATCAGCAGGAACACCAGGCTGGTCAGCAGCAGCGTGGCCACGGTCATGCCCGAGATGGGGTTGGAGGAGGAGCCGATCTCGCCCGTCAGGCGTGAGGACACGGTTACGAACAGGAAGCCGAAGAGCACGATCAGGATGGCGCCCAGCAGGTTCATATGCAGGGCCGGCACGGCGATGATGGCCACCACCAGCGCCACGATGCCCCCCAGCACGAAGGACATGGGCAGATCGCGGTCGGTGCGGGGGCGCTTGTCGGTCACGCTCTGGCCCACCCCGCGCAAGTCCTTGAGGCCTTCGCGCAGCCCGTGCCAGATGGTGGGCAGCGAGCGCAGCAGGCTGATGATCCCGCCGGCCGCCACCGCCCCGGCGCCGATGTAGAGGATGTAGGCGCTGCGGATGTCGTGGTGGGTCATCTCGGAGATCAGCATGGTGCCAGGCGCCAGCGGGCTGGTCAGCCCTTCGCCGAAGAACTTGATCATGGGGATCAGCACCAGGTAGGCCAGCACTCCTCCACCGCACATCACGGCCGCGATGCGAGGACCGATGATGTAGCCCACGCCCAACAGCTCGGGGGTGATCTCGGCGGCCACCGAGCCGGCCTTCAGGGGCCAGCCGAAGACCTTCTCGGGCGCATCCTTCCACAGCTTGAGCACCTTCATGAGCACGTTGTAGGTAAAGCCCAGCCCGAAGCCGGCAAAGATGGTGAAGGCGTTGGTGGCGCTGCCTCCCCGAGCCTCCTCTTCGGCCCGGGCCGAGGGCGAGGCGTTGTCGCGCGACTCCTGCGAGGCACCCGCCTTGAGCACCTCGGCGCAGGCGGTGCCCTCGGGATACTTGAGCGTGCCGTGCTGCTGCACGATCAGGGGACGGCGCAGCGGGATCATCATCAGGATGCCCAGCAAACCGCCCAGCACGGCCACCGTCATGACCCGGGTGATCTCCAGGTCAAAGCCCAGGATCATGATGGCCGGCATGGTCACGCCCACCCCGAAAGCGATCGACTCGCCTGCCGAGCCGGCCGTCTGCACCAGGTTGTTCTCGAGGATGGTGGCGTTCTTGACCCGGAAGACCTTGTGCAGCACGCGGAAGAAGGTGATCGAGATGACCGCCACCGGGATCGAGGCGCTCACCGTCAGGCCGACCTTGAGCACCAGATAGAGCGAGCTGGCCCCGAACACCATGCCCAGCAAAATGCCCACGATCAGGGGCAGCAGCGTGAACTCGCGCAGCCTGGTCTCAGCGGCGATGTAGGGCTCGAAGGGGCGCTCTCCCATGGGCGGCTCCGGCAGGGCAGACTGATGGATCTGATTCAAGCTTCAAGCGCCGAGGGGGGGGTCCTGCCTGGCTCTCGAAAAGGCTGTTGATGAAGCTCCCCGTGCCCGGCGAGGTGGTGGCCTCGCGCTATGAGGTGGAGGCCCTGATCAAGACGGGCGGACAGTCCATCGTCTTCCGAGGGCGAGAGGTGCGCACCGGAGCCCGGGTGGCCCTCAAGCTGATGCAGGACTATCCCGGCAATGAGCGCGAGCAGTTCGAGCGCGAGTATCACGTCCTGAAGGAGCCCGGACCAGGATTGCCGCTGGCACACCTGTTGACCGAGTATGAAGGCACCTCGCTGATCGTGGTGGACTGGGTGGAGGGCGAATCGCTCGACGACTTGCCTCTCCCGATCGATTGCAGCCTGGCCGAGCGCATCGCCCGCGAAGTGCTGGCCACGGTGCAGCACCTGCACGAGCGCAACCCCCCGGTGGTGGTGCGCGACATCAAGCCGGCCAACCTGATCCTGAGCACCCGGGGGGTCTTCCTGATCGATCTGTCGGCCTCGCGCTTCGTGACCGGCAACCCGGACACCATGCCTCTGGGCAGCCCGGGCTTTGCCGCCCCGGAGCAGTACGTGGGCCGATCCGAGCTTCGCTCCGACCTCTACGCGACGGGCACTCTGCTCTTTCACCTGCTGACCGGACGAGACCCCCTGACCGAGACGCCTCCCTTCTCAGCCCGCCGCTACCGCTCGCAGGTGCCCCAGGGGATGGAGCGGATGATCCGGCGGGCCACCGAGCCCGATCCGTCCGACCGCCCTGCGGACTCCGCCGAGATGCTGGCCGACCTGACCGGCACCGCGGCGCTCCCGCCAGCTCCTCGTGCCGCGCCCTCTCCGAGAGCGAACCCACCGGTTGGCGCGGCCTCGCCTTCTCCGAGAGCGGCCCCACCGGTTGGCCCGGCCGGGCCCTCTGTGAAAGCGGCCCCACCGGTTGGCGCGCCGGGTGCCTCGCCATCGCCCGCCCGCCGGTTCTCACTGGCCTGGGCGGTGGTGTTGCTGGCCGTGGGAGTGGGCCTGTTCGGCCTGTGGAAGGACCAGCGACGACTCGCTCGCGAGCTCAACCTGCCAGCTCCGCCCCCCCGCGCGGCCAGCAAGAGCCCTGCCGCTTCGTTCGTGCAGCCACTGCCCGAAAGCGCCAGCGCTCAGGCCTACTTCGACCGGGGCACTCATCTTCTGGCCGATTCCAACCCCCTCGGCTTCTACTATCTGGCCGCCGCCTGCCGCCTCGACCCCGGGCGCGAGCCCTATCGCCGCGAGCTGGAGGAGCGGCTGGCTCGCTTTCCGCGTCTGCGCCTGGCGATTCCCCTCGAGCACCGGCTCAAGGAGCCTGAGGCCGACGCTGCCGCACGCGGGGACGGCCAGCTCAAGACGCCCCCCGCGCTCTCCATAGATGGTCGCTGGCTGGCCTGCGATTTCAACGGCACGCTTCTCGACCTTCAGACCGGAGACCGGCGAAAGCTGAATTCCTATGTCTCCTCCCTGGCCTACCTGCCCTCCGGGCGCGCGCTGGTGCTGGGCTCGGGGCTGCGCCTGCTCGAGCTGGAAAGCGGCCAGGCCCCGGGTCCGCCCTTCGAGCTCCCCCCCGGCCACAGAGTGCGACTGGTTTGCCCGGTGGGGCAGGACCGCCTGCTGATCCTCAGCGCCGCCCCGGGTACCCATCACCGCACCCTGCAGCTCTACGGCCTGAGTGACGGCAGGCCGGTGGGAGAGCCGATCGAGGACATCGCCTTTTACCGCGCTTCGGCCGACCACAAGCGCGTGCTCCTGTACCGCTGCCCCGAGCCCCGTGAAGGCAAGACGACGAGCTTCCCGCAGGGCAGCATCGAGCACTGGGACCTGACTGATTGGAAGAAGGTTTCCAGCCTGCCTTTAGACGATGAGTACATCCTGGTGGGGCTCGACGCCGGCTCGCTGCGGGCGGTTCTGGTCAAGTCCTGGATTCGCATCTCGATCCTGGACCTGACCGATGGCAGCGAGTTCTACCCGACCACCAGCAGCCAGAAGTTCTCCAAAGCCAACCTGGTCGTGAGCCGCATGACCAACGACGGGCACTGGTTCGCCTGGGAGTTCGGCGAGCCGCCTCAGGCCGCCCAGTGGTGGCACGTTCCCAGCGCCCGCGCCCTGCCGGCCGGGCGCAAGGTTCTGGCCACCGACTTTGGGGGCCAGCATGCCCTGTATCGAGAGGGCCAGGGCCAGCTGGGCATCTGGCAGGCCGGCACCGGTCGCGACCACGGGCTGGCCCTCGGCTGGTCGGGCGAGCACGCTCAGTTCGGGGCGGACGGCCTGCTGCTGCTGCCCTCCAAAGACCGGGTCCAGCTAGTCGACGGCCTGGCGGGCACTCTGGCCGACTGGTCGGCCAGGGGTATGCACTGGAGCCACCTGGCCCCGGCTGCGAAGGAGCTGCTCGTGGCCACCGAGCAGAAGTCTCTGCTGGTCTGGGATCTGAAGCCCGACCAGCCCCTCGAGCCGAGCCAGGAGCCCTTCTGGCTGGTAGGCTCGCACCTGGGCCTGTGGCCAACGGACAGCCAGCTGACCGGCCTTCGCTACCTGGAGGCCAGCGAGCTTTCCAAGCTCCCCGAGCTGCAGCGCTGGACGGGTCCGGCCGAGCAGCCCTGACGCGCCCCGCGTCGGGACAGGAGCCTTACCGGTCTGCGTGCGTTACCCGGCGGTAGACCGGTAACGAGGACAGACTGGGCGGGGCTTACCGGTCTGGCGGCGTTACCGGTCCCACCGGGCGGTATACCGCCTGCTCAGACCGGTAAACAGACAGACTGTGCGGGGCTTACCGGTCTGGCGGCGTTACCGGTCCCACCGGGCGGTAGACCGCCTGCTCAGACCGGTAAAACAAGACGGAGCGCCGGGCATTGGCCGGTGGACCGGAGGGAGCCCGGCCAGCCGCTCCGAAGTGCCCGCCCTTCATGATCGAGAAGAACCCCCTGGTCCGCGCCGGCCTGAAGCTGGCCGACTTTGCCGAGCGCTGGTTTCCCGATGCCTTCGTGTTCGCGCTGCTGGGGGTGGTGATCACCTTCCTGGGCGGACTGGCGGTAGGCGAGGCGCCCCTCAAGCTGGTCCAGGTCTTCGGCGATGCCTTCAGCAAGAAGCTGGCCGTCTTCACTCTGCAGATGATGCTGGTGATCGTGGGAGGCTACGTGGTGGCCTCCTCGCCACCCGTCTACGCCCTCATCAAGAAGCTGGCCACCGTGCCGCGCAGCTCGCGCCAGGCGGTGGCCTTCGTGGCCCTGCTCTCGATGGTCTCCTCGCTCTTTTCCTGGGGGCTGTCGCTCATCTTCACGGGCCTCCTGGTGCGGGAGATCTGCACCCGTTTGCCCCGGGTCGACTACCGGGCCATCGGCGCCGCCGCCTACCTCGGGCTCGGCTCGGTGTGGGCTTTCGGGCTCTCCTCCAGCGCAGCCCTGATGCAGGCCACCCGCAGCTCTCTGCCCGACAAGCTGCACGCGGTCACGGGCGTGATCCCGCTCAGCCAGACCATCTTCTTGTGGCAGAGCATGCTGTGCGCGGTCCTCTTGATCTCGGTGTCGGTGGCCATCGCCTACTTCTCTTGCCCCAGCGACGAGCAGGCCAAAACCCAGGAGGACTTTGGCATCCGCTACCAGCCCCTGACGGTCGAGGTGGAGCCGCCCCAGCGGCCGGGCGAGTGGTGGGAGCACACCCCCATTCTGCCCTGGGCGGTGGGCCTCTTGATGCTGGTCTACGTGCTCTTCAAGCTGTCCGGCCCGGGAGGGCCGGGCGAGAAGCTAGATCTCGACCTGTTCAACTTCAGCTTCATCACACTGGGCCTGCTCTTGCACGGGCAGGCGAAGTCGTTCTTGAAGGCGGTGTCCGCCTCCATCCCGGCCACGGCCGGAGTGATCATCCAGTTCCCGTTCTACGCCGGCATCTTCGGCCTGATCTCCGAGACCCACCTCAGCGTGGTGCTCGAGGACATCTTCCGCAGCATCTCCAGCCCGGCTACGTTCCCGTTGCTGGTGGCCGTCTACTCGGCCGTGCTGGGTGTATTCGTGCCCTCGGGCGGCGGCAAGTGGGTCATCGAGGCCCCCTACGTGATGGGGCTGGCCAACGAGTACCAGATCAATCTGGGCTGGACGGTGCAGATCTACAACGCCGCCGAAGCCCTGCCCAACCTGCTCAACCCCTTCTGGATGCTTCCTTTGATGGGCATTCTCTCGGTGCGGGCCCGCGAGCTGGCCGGCTACTCGGTGCTGCAGCTGCTCTTTCACGTTCCCCTGGTGCTGCTCTTGTGCTGGGTGCTGACTGGCACGCTGCCCTACACCCCACCTGTGCCATGAGCCTGGAGCGCGATGGATATGCCCTGCTCGAGGGGGTGATCCCTGAAGCGCAGGTCCAGGAGCTGATTGCTCTGCTGGAAGGCTCAGGACATGGTCGACGCGATCTGCTGGAGCTCGAGCCGGTGCGAGGTCTGGCCAGGCAGGTCGGTCCGCTTGCCGGACCGGGAGCCTTCCCCGTTCGGGGCCTTTTCTTCGACAAGCCTCCGGAGGCCAACTGGCAGGTCCCCTGGCATCAAGATCTGGCCATCGCCGTGCGCGAGCGAATCGAGATCCCTGGCTACTCGGGCTGGTCGGTCAAGAATGGCATTCCCCACGTGCAGCCGCCCGCTGAGGTGCTGGAGCGAATGCTTGCCGTGCGCATCAGCCTGGATGATTGCACGAGCGACAACGGCCCTCTGCGAGTCATCCCCGGAACTCACCGCCTCGGGCGTTTGTCGTCCGACCAGATCGCCCAGATGAGCCGAGTCGGCCCCGCAGTGGAGTGCTGCGTTCCGGCCGGGGGGGCGGTGTTGATGCGCCCCCTGCTCTTGCACGCTTCTTCCAAAGCACGCAAGCCTGGTCACCGTCGCGTCATCCACCTCGAGATGGCCCGCGGCGACCTGCCCGGCGGCCTGAGCTGGCAGGCGAGAGCTGAGAAACGTGATCGCTGAATCAGAGCATCAAGCCGGGGTCGACCGGCTGCCCGCGAGCATCTGGGCGCTGGGCTTCGTAAGCCTGCTGATGGATCTCTCATCCGAGTTGATCCACAGTCTTTTGCCTGTTTTCATGGTCAGCGGCCTGGGTGCGAGCGCGCTCGCGGTCGGCTTGATTGAGGGAGTCGCCGAAGCGACTGCTCTCATCGTCAAGGTCTTTTCGGGAGCCTGGTCGGACTACTTTGGAAAGCGCAAGCCTGCAGCCGTTTTCGGATATGGGCTTGGGGCGCTCTCTAAGCCCCTCTTCGCCCTGGCTCCCAGCGTGGGGCTCGTGCTCCTGGCACGACTCGTCGACCGGACAGGGAAAGGAATTCGAGGTGCTCCCCGGGACGCGCTGGTGGCCGACATTGTCCCTCCCGGGCTGCGGGGGGCCGCATTCGGACTCCGTCAATCGCTGGACACGATAGGGGCCTTTCTGGGCCCTCTTCTGGCCATGGGACTGATGCTCGTTTGGTCCGGCGATTTTCGCAAAGTCTTCTGGATCGCCGTCATTCCGGGTGTGCTTTCGGTGGCGTTGCTGGCGCTGGGTGTGCGTGAGCCCGAGCAAGCTAAGTCAGACCGGCAAGCTCGAGTGAACCCGTTCAAGAAGGAGAGTCTGCGGCGGTTGCCAGCCGCTTTCTGGTGGGTGGTCGTGATCGGCGGATTCTTCACTCTGGCACGATTCAGCGAGGCGTTCCTCGTTCTGCGGGCGGCTCAGGGCGGGTTGCCTTTGGCACTGACACCGCTGGTGTTGGTAGGGATGAATGTTGCCTACGCTCTGACGGCTTACCCTCTGGGCAAGCTCTCGGATCGCATCCGACCTGAGCGGCTGCTGGGTCTGGGATTACTGCTCTTGATCGTTGCCGACTCGATGCTGGCCTACAGTGTGCACTGGGTCTGGGTCTGGGCCGGGCTTTCCTGTTGGGGAGTGCATCTGGGCGCGACCCAAGGACTGCTTGCGAAGATGGTTGCGGATACCGCGCCCAGTACATTGCGGGGAACCGCCTTCGGCGTGTTCAATCTCGCCTGCGGTGTCGCCATGCTGGTAGCCAGCGGCCTCGCTGGTTTCCTCTGGGATCGATTGGGACCGGCCAGCACCTTTCTCGCTGGCGCTGTCTTCAGCGGGTTGGCGGGGGTGGCGCTGTTGGCTCGAGCTCAGGGCTCAACTCGTATCGTGGCAAGCGAGCAGCCCGAGGCGGAGTCAACCTGACCCAGGCAGCGAGCCAGCAGCCGGTGGAACTGGTGGTCGGCGTGCTCGATCAGGGGTGCGTAGCGCCCTTTGTCATAGTGTCGCGAGCCCAGACCGCGTTGCACCGACTGGTGGCATTCTCTCGGTGCGGGCCCGCGAGCTGGCCGGCTACTCGGTGCTGCAGCTGCTCTTTCACGTTCCCCTGGTGCTGCTCTTGTGCTGGGTGCTGACTGGCACGCTGCCCTATACCCCGCCGATGCCGTGAGCCCCGAGCCTTGGGCGGGGTTGCTGCAGCAACTCGAGAGCCTGGCCTCAGCTGGCAGGCCAGAGCCCCCGGTTCGGCCTGAGCTGAAGCAGGAAATCCTCCACCGGCAAGGCCATCACCCCGTCCAGGTCGAGGATGTCCTTTCCTCGATAGAGCAACAACGCTTGAGACTCTGGGTAGTCCTCCAGGAACGAGCGCAGAGCGCGCGTGTCGGTGCGATGGGCCTCTCGGGCGTGCTTGACCTCGATGGCCCAGAACCCGAGAGGTCCGTAGACGACGAAGTCTACCTCGCTGCCTGATTTGGTCCGCCAGTAGCCAAGCTGGTGACGTTGCCCACCGAGATCGTTCCAGGCCTTCAGGTGTTGGGCCACCAGGCCTTCGAGCGCCGGGCCGGCCAGCTCGGAGGGTCGATCCAGAGGGCCGGCCGGGCAGGCGGCTTGAAAGACCCCTGCATCGAACCAGAAGAACTTGGGATGGCTGGCAAGGTGACGTTGAGCCCTGCGGGTGAAGACCGGCAGGCGAAAGCTGAGCATCAAGTCTTCCAGCACCTCGAGGTAGCCCTCGACCGTCTTTCGGCCCACGCCACACTCGCGTGAGACCTCCGCCAGGTTCAAGGGGGAGGCCTGCGAGAAGCTGATGGCTTCGGTGAAGCGAGCGAAACCTCCCAGATTGCGGACCAACCCTTCGGCCTGGACCTCTTCTCGGATGTAGAGGGCCAGGTAGGCATGCAACGTGTCCTCGGGATCAGGTGACTGCCAGACCAGGGGCAGCATGCCGACTCTCAGGGCTCGTGCCAGGTCGAAGGCCTGCGTCAGCTCAGCGGCCATGAATGGAGGCATCCAGCGGATCAGGGCCCGGCCTCCCAGAAGGTCGACCCCGGAGCGTTTCAGCTTGCGGGCGCTCGAGCCGGTCAGAATGAAGCGAAGGTCTTTCCGCTGCTCGATCTGGTGGTGCACCAGCGGCAGCAATTGAGGAACTCGCTGCACCTCGTCCACCACCACCGTCTTCAAACCTTTGCCAGGAGGCCCCACAAGGTCGAGCAGACGCTCGGGGCGCGCTTCATAGAGACGTTGCTCGAAGGGAAGGAGCAGGTCGATGCGCAGGGAGTCTGGTATCATGGCCTGGAGCCAGGTGGTCTTGCCCGTTCCACGCGGGCCAAACAGAAAGAAGTGAGTGCCTGGGTCTTGGAAGAAGCGGAAGACTCTTTCCATTTTTGCTTCCTTTTTTGAAATTGTAGCTCAAAAAAGGAAGCAGTGCAAACTCAACCCAGGCAGCGAGCCAGCAGCCGGTGGAACTGGTGGTCGGCGTGCTCGATCAGGGGCGCGTAGCGCCCTTTGTCGTAGTGTCGCGAGCCCAGACCGCGTTGCACCGACTGGCAGATCAAGATGTCCTCCTGCTGCACCTGGTCGCTGGCCTTGAGGCTCTCTTCGATGAAGGTCTTGTCCACCGCTTCGGGCTCGAGGTAGTAGTCGAAAACCGTCAGGCAGCGGTCCACCCCCAGCGGCACCACCAGGTTGGTGTCCAGCCATGGCCCGTAGCGGTTGAGCATGAAGTTTGGGAAGAGGAAGGCATACACGGCCTCGGCTCCCACCCGGGCGTCCTCGCCGCCGGCGCACGACTGCACCGACAGGGTGTCGAACAATTCGGTCTTGTAGCCCTCCAGGTCGAGCTTGGCGGCCAGGTCGTGGTGCAGGTGGGAGACGTGGTAGCCGCCGTCGAGGTAATTGTCCACGTAGACCTTCCAGTTGCAGCCGATCTCCCAGCTGCGGCGGGCCACGAAGAACAGCTCGTCCAGGCGACGCAGCTTGAGGGGCCTCAGCTCGTCGGCCAGGGACCGCTCGGGTCGGCCCAGGTGCACGAAGACCAGCGGCCCCCAGGTCTCCACCTGAAAGCGTGGCAGGCTGAAGGCCGAGCGCTCGAAGTCTTTGGCCGGTCCCAGGCGGGGGGCGCTCTTGAGCCGGCCGTCGAGCTGGTAGCGCCAGCCGTGGTAGGGGCAGGTCAGCTCCTGGGCCTGGCCCTGGCCTTCGGCCACGCAGGCGGCGTGGTGGCGGCAGACATTGGAGAGAGCGTGCAGGTTTCCCTCGGCGTCCCGGGTCACCACCACCGGCTCGCCGGCCACCTCCGAGGCCACGAAGCTGCCCGGCTCGCTCAGCTGGTCGAGCCGGGCCACCGCCTGCCAGGTGGAATGGAAGATTGCCTTCTCCTGCTCGAAGAAGGCGGGATCGCGGTACCAGCGGGCCGGAGGGGTCCAGGCGCTGTCCACGGGGATTTCGGGGTCAAAGTCCAGCGGGATGTCGAGATCAAATTTCAACGAAGCTACCACCTTTCTCGATGCACCAGCTCGCTCAGGGCCCTGCGACCCCGCTTGAGCGAGCTCGAGGGCCGGTCGCTCAGAGGATGGCCCAGGGTGACCAGTCCCACGGGGTGCACCCCTTCGGGAAGATTCAGCAGTTCCTTCAGTCCGACAAGGCGGTGGGCTCCCAGAAAGCCTGCTCCCAGCCCCTCCTCGGCGGCGGCCAGCAAGAGCAGCATCAGGGCCGCTCCCGCGTCCACCCACCAGTAGGGCACGCTCCAGTCGTCGGTGCCCGACTTGTCCGCCTCGGCGTAGCGCCCCTCGTAGTCGGCCTGGCTGGCAGCCAGCACCACCTGGGCGGGCGCCACCGAAAGCCAGCGCTCGAAACCGCGGGCAGCGTAAGCATCCTCTCCGGCCAGTCGGGCCAGCTCCAGACGACGAGCGGGATCGGTGATCAGAACAAAGTGGATCCCCTGGCTGAAACCGGCGCTGGGGTGGCGCCGGGCTTTCTCCAGGATGCGCTCGAGCTGCTCGCTCGCCAGCGGCTCGGGAGAATAGCGGCGCACCATCCGGCGCCGCCGCAGGAGCTGGTTAAGGTCCAAGCCGGGCCCGCCGTTCCCGCCACTCGGCCGGGGTCAACTGGCGCACCTGGTTATTGTCGAGCACCAGGCCGGTATCCACCTCGATCTCCAGCTGCAGGCGTCGGGCTGGCTCACTCGGGGGAGCGAGGTTCCACAGGCTGACCGTGGGTCCGGCCAGGGTGGCCAGCAGAGGCTGGTCTCGGGCGAAGGCCACCGCCGTCACCGGCTCGTCGTGATAGAGCGAAGAGGTCAGGGGGTGCCCGCTGTAAGCGTCCCAGACGCGGGCCGTGCAGTCGGTCGATCCGGTGGCCACCGACAGGCCGCTCTGGTTGAAGCTCACTCCCAGGACCGGGCCCTTGTGGGGCAGGAGCGGTCCAGGGACCTCGTCGTCGAGGTGGAAGATGCGGGCCGAACGCTCGTCCCCGGCCAGCGCCACCAGGTGGTCGTCGGGACTGACGCGGGCCGAGTGCAGCGGCTGCTCCTCGCAGAAACGGGGAAGGATCTCCTGGCCGCTCTGCATGTCGAATCGGCGAGCCTTCTGATCCTGGCAAGAGGTCAGGAGCCAGCTGCCGTCCGGGCTGAAGCTGACGCTGGCCACCAGAGCCGGATGGGGCAGGTTGAACCGGATCTCCCCGCTGGCGGCGTCCCACACCGTGACCCGGCCCTCCTGGACTCCCGAGGCTGCCAGCAGGCGCCCGTCGGCGCTGAAGGCCAGCTCGGTGGCGAGGTCCCCGGGCTCGAGTCGGGCGCCCGCGCTGCGACGAGCCGGGTCGATGAGCGCGATCGATCGGCCGGTGGTGGCCGCCAACCGTGCGCCATCGGGGGAGAAGGCCAACCGGCTCACCGGGCTGCCCAGGGCCAGGCCGGTCCCGAGCGGCTGGCCATCGAGGCCGAAGAAGCGCACCTGGCCGTCCCTCGACCCGGTGACCAGCAAGGGTTGGCCCGGCTGGAAGGCGAGTGAAAGCACCGGCTGGGGATGGGGAATCCTCACCGCTTCGCCACCCGCCAGCGGGTAGAGGCGAGCCTCTTTCTCAGAACCGGTGGCCACGTAGTCATCGCTCAGGGCCATGGTCATCACCCGTTCGGGATGCTCGAGCCGACGCAGGCTCATCGAGTCGCTCGCCTGGCCATAGATCCTCAGCACCCCCAGCCGGGTCAGGGTGGCCAGTCGGGTGCCGTCCGGACTGAACTCCATGGCCAGTATCTTGCTCCCATGGTGCAGCACCGAGCTTGAGGGCTGGCCATTGTCCATGCGCCAGATGCGCGCGCTGCGGTCGGCCGTGGCGGCCGCCAGGAGCCGGAGCTGAGGGCTGAACACCACCATCCTGATTTCGTCATCATGGGGCAGGATGTGCCGCGCTCCCTGGCCCTTGCCAACCCCCCCAACCTGGACGGCAGTGCCCACTTTGCTGGCCACCAGCCGCGCCTCGGGGGAGATGCGCTGCACCCCCTCAACAGTCTGCATGACCCCGAAGGGGAGCAGTTGTTCGTTGTAGCGATGGAGCGAGTCGTCCCCCAGTCGGGTCTGCAGCTCCTCCTGCGACCAGACGAGCTCGACGACCTGTCCCAGAGTGGGGACCTCTTTGCCCTCCACGAACAGCGACTGGTCTGCGAAAGCTGCAGCCAGCTTGCCGGCCGGGCTGACGGCCAGGCAGGTCACCGGACTGCTGGGACCGGGCTTCACGACCTTCATCTCGGGCACCAGCAGCACCTCGCCGCTCTCCGAGCCCACCGCCCAGCCTCCCTGGGGCCGAGGGGCCAGCACCGTCCACGGCCCCGGGCGCGCTACCCCGTCGAAGGAGAGCTCCTGGCGGCCCACGGCCAGCACCCGGCCCTGGTCGTCCAGGGCCACCTGTCGCACCGGCTCCTTGAGGGCCGGCAACGGCTTGCTCGAGCCATCGGCCAGGGTGACCAGCAACAGCTTGCCGTCCTCATAGCCGGTGGCCAGCAGCTTTCCGTCGGGGGAGAAGGCCAGGGCGTTGCCCGGTGTATTGTCGGTGGGGGGGGCGACCATCTCCTCCAACACCCACGGGAGCCTTGCGTTGAAGCGCAGCGACCAGTGGGCGGCCTTGCCGGGCATGATCCAGGGAACCTCGCGGATCGCCTCGGCCCAGCGCAGGTAGGCCGCCTGCAGGTCGCCCCTCTGCTCGGCCACCACCCCTCCGTCATACTGAAACTGGGCCATGGTGGCATAGTGCACCGTCCAGGCCGCCCCGGTGCCGCCTCCCAGCAGGGTGAGCAGGAACAGGAGTGTCAGCGCCACCCTGGGCTTCTGCAAGGCCCGGCGCAGCCGGTAGCCTGCTGTCCAGGGCCTCCGGCAGAGCAGGGGGTCGCGAGTGCTGCGCCGCTCGAGATCGTCGAGCACGTCATCCACTGAGGCCGTGCGGCGCTCCGGGTCGAGCTCGAGGCAGGCCTCGACGATGGCGGCCAGATCCTTGTCGACTCGAGGGTTGAGCTGGCGCAGGGGGATGAGCGGCCGGCTCTGCAGCAGGTTGCGGTACTGCTCCAGACGGCGGGCCGTGTCCTCGGTGCGGGTCAGCTCGGTGCGGTCGGTCTCGGAGAGCCGCGGGCACTGGCCGGTGAAGAGTAGATAGGCGGTAGCCCCAAGCGAGTAGACGTCCCAGCGCACGCTGGGCACACTCTCGCCTCCCAGCACGGCCTGCTCGGGAGCCATGAAGCCCAGCGTGCCCCAGGTGACCGACTTGTCCCCTTTGGACCGCGACTGGCCGTAATCCACCAGACGTACGTGGCCCTCCTCGTCGAGCATCACGTTGGAGGGCTTGAGGTCGCAGTGCAAGAGACCCTTTTCGTGGCAGTAGCGCAGCGCCGAGGCGATCTCCTTGAACCAGCGCAGGGCCTGGCGGGTATCCACCTCGCCAACTTCATGCAGTGAGCCGCGCAGGAGCAGCGGCATCACGAAGTAGGGGGGCTCGTGGCTCAGGTCGGCGTCGATCAGGCTGACCACGTGGGGATGCTCGGCCACCTCCCGCAGGCGGCCCACCTCATGCTTGAAGTAGAGCCAGTCGAGCCCCTCGCGCCGGGTGAGCACCTTGACTGCAACCCGCAGGCCGCTGCGCTGCTGCGTTCCGGCCCAGACCTCGCCGAACGAGCCGCGGCCGAGCAGTTTGTCCAGGCTGTAGCCGGGGAGCGGGGGCGGGGTCTGGGGAGCGTCGGCCGAGGCCTCGCGGGCAGCCTCGAGCTGGCTGCCGGTCTGGGCCACGGTCAGGTTCAATTCGCTCTCGCTGGGCACGGCTGAGGACACTTCTCCCCCCGGCAGGCTTTTACTTCATTGCGTTCAACCGGGGTCGCCCGAAAAGGTGGCGCAGGGTTGCGGCCGGACTTCAGGAGCGCAGCCGGAAACCCCCTACTGCTCGACACTCGCGCGCGTTGACCTGTTCAGAATTGGAACGCGCGGGAGTCTGTTGAACGGCGCCGCGCCTTAGCTCCAGCTCGCCATCCAGCCGTCCACCTGGGTCCGTCCCAGGGGGCTGGCGCTCGAGCCCGTCAGCTGCCTGTCACCCAGCAGGTTGGCCAGGGTCTGATCCAGGCAGACAGGATGGCCGGGCGAACGCTCGCACAGCATCGTCTCCAGCTCGCGCACACGCTCCTGGGCGGCCTGCAGACGGCGGCCGAGGCGGGTGAGCTCCTCGCGGTCCTCCAGGCGGCGCTCCTCGCTCAGGTAGAGCTGCTCCTCCAGGCTTTCGGCGCGGTGCCTGCTCTCAGCGAGTTCAAAACCAAGCAGCTGGTACTCGAACTCCAGCTCGCGACAGCGCAGGAGACTCTCTTGCAGGCATTCCTCGGTCTGGCGCAGGCGCGCCAGGGCGGCCCCGGAGCTGGCCACCGCCACCCGGGCTTCTCGCTCGGCTTGCTTGCAGGTCTCCTGCTCCAGGGCCAGGCACTCGTAGGACAGGGCCAGGTCCGTCTCCAGGCGAGCCAGTTTCTCTTGCACGGTGTGCATCGCGCACATTTGTAAGCGATCTCCGCTCCCGTACGGTTTCCGGCATGTAAACCCCTGGACGCAACAGGAGGTTCCGCACCCCCCCAGAAGCAGGCCGCTTCGATGTCTTCCCGCCGTCAGGTTTTGCGCTCCCTGCTTCTCGAGACCGGCCTCTATGTTCCGCTGGTCGCGGCTTACTTCTTTCTGGTGCTCCGCCTGCTGGGCGACTTCTTGCACGATTGCGCCGTGGGAGACCTCCACCTGTATGCCTGGCTGTCCCTGATCGTCTTGCTGGGCCAGGCCGTCCTGCTCGACGCCCTGGCCGGAATGATCATGCGCTTCTTGAAGGTACGCCGCTAAATGGACTTTCCTATTGCGGGGGTGCACCTCGACCCCCTGGTGCTGGTCTTCCTGGGTTTCTCCATCGGAGTGATGGGCGGCTTCTTCGGGGTGGGCGGCAGCTTCATCGCCGGACCGGCCCTCTTCAACCTGGGCATCCCCATGAACTACGTGGTGGGCACCGATCTGGCCCACATCGCCGGCAAGTCGGTGGTGGCCGCCAAGAAGCACCGCGCCCTGGGCAACGTGGACGTCAAGCTCGGCCTCATCATGACCGTGGGCACGGTGCTGGGGGTGGAGATCGGCGTGCAGCTGATCCAGTATCTCAAGAGCATCGGATCGGTGGACCGCGTGGTGGGGACGGTCTTTTTCTGCGTGCTGGTGTGCATCTCGACGGGGGTCTTTCTCGAGAGCCTGCGCTCGCTCAAGAGCGGTATCGAGGAAGATCGGGCCACCAGCTACCCGCTGGTGCGCTGGGTGCAGGGCCTGCGCTTGGGCCCGTCGGTCAGCCTGCCCACTTCGGGCATCGTCCGTATCTCGGTCATGACCATCGTGCTGGTGGCCCTGGTGGGGGGCTTCTTCTCGGGCTTCCTGGGCGGCGGGGCGGGCTACATCCGCCTGCCCATGATGATCTTTCTGCTGGGCGTGCCCACTCACGTGGCCGTGGGCACCGACCTCTTCGAGATCGTGGTCAGCGCCAGTTATGGCACCTTCAGTCACGCCAGCCACGGCAACGTGGACATCATGATCGCCCTGGTCATGCAGACCGGGGCGGCCGTGGGAGCCAACCTGGGGGCCGGGCTGACCCAGTTCTTCTCGGGGCCGCGCATCCGCCTGGCCTTCGTTCCCCTGCCTCTGATCGGGGCGGCGCTGATCCTCTACAAGCTGCTCAAGGGAGGGGCCGGGCATTGAAGAAGATCCTGATCGCCACCGATGGCACGCCTCGCGCCGAAGGAGCCGTGCGGCTGGGCGGGCGCATCGCGTCCGCCTTCAAGGCTGAGGCCACTCTGGTGGGCATCAGCGAGGAGGCCTCTCAGCAGCCGGCGCTGCTGGAAGCTCTGGCTCAGGCCCAGACCACCCTGCGCCAGGAGAATCAGGTGGAGGCCGCCATCCTGACGGCCCAGGGCGATCCGGTCGAGCGCATCGCAGCCCTCACGGCCGAGACCCCCTACATCCTGGTGGTGCTGGGGGGCGCGCGGGTGGGCGGCCATGCTCTCAAGGCGCACCAGCTGGTGCGCCGGGTCCACTCGCGGGTGCTGGTGGCGCGCCAGGACACCAGCCGTTTCGAGCGCATCCTGCTTTGCTCGGGTGGCTCTCGTCACAGCGAGCGGGCGGTGCGCTTCACCGGCGAGCTGGCCGCCCGGATGGGGGCGGAGATCACGTTCTTCCACGTGATGGCCCGTCCTCCGGCCGTATTCGAGGGAGCGGCCAACGAGGAGAACCCCGAGGTGGTGGTCAGCTCGCACTCGGGCCTGGGGCGGGTGATCGAGCGCCAGAACGGCATGCTGGACGCGCTGGGGGTCAACCACTCGGTGCGCCTGCGCTACGGTTTCGTGCTCGACGAGCTGAGCAAGGAGCTGGAAGAGACCTCCTACGACCTGGTGGTGGTGGGGGCTCGCATGAAGGGCAGCGGGGGCTTTTTCATGGACGACCTGACCCAGGCCATCGTCGATAGCGTGGACTCCTCGGTGCTGGTCGTGCGCACCATGGTGGAGCCCTCCGGTGGCTGGTTCGGAAGGGTGCGGCGCTGGTTGCGCCAGCGCACCCGCCGCAAGCCTAAGGGATAATCGTGCCGCGCACCTCGCCGAAGCCCACCCGGCTCGCACCCTGACCAGCCCAGGCGCGCATCACCACGCTGTCGCCGTCCTGTAAGAACTTTCGCTGGCTTCCATCGGGCAGCTCCAGCGGCTCCTTGCCACCCCAGACCAGCTCCAGCATCGAGCCCCGCTGGTGCTTCTCGGGCCCCGAGATGGTGCCCGAGGCGCACAGATCCCCCACCCGCAGGGCACTGCCGTTGGAAGACAGGTGGGCCAGCTGCTGGGCAAAGCTCCAGTACAGATAGCGCGTGTTCGACTGGCAGATCCTCACCGGTTGGCCGTTCTCGGGCTCGAGCCAGACCTCGAGCTGAATGTCGAAGTTGCCCGCCCCCGGCTGAGCCAGGTAGGGCAGAGGAGCCGGGTCTTGAGTCGGGCCGGCCACCCGGAAGGGCTCCAGCGCCTCCAGCGGCACCACCCAGGGGGAGATCGAGGTGGCGAAGCTCTTGCCCAGGAAGGGGCCCAGCGGCACATACTCCCACTTCTGGATGTCGCGCGCCGACCAGTCGTTGAGCAGCACCAGACCGAAGATGTGCTGCTCGACTGATTCGATGGGCACCACCTGGCCGATGGGGGAGGGGGCGCCCACCACGAAGGCCATCTCCAGCTCGAAATCCAGGTTCTTGCAGGCCCCGAAGGTGGGGGGATCGTCCCCCGGTTTGAGCTGGCCCCAGGGCCGCTTGACCGGATGGCCCGTGACCACCACCGAGGAGGCGCGCCCGTGGTAGCCGATGGGGATGTGCACCCAGTTGGGGTTGAGGGCGTTCTCGGCACCCCGAAACATCGTGCCCACGTTGGTGGCGTGCTCCTTGCTGGAGTAGAAGTCGACGTAGTCGCCCACCTCGATGGGCAAGAGCAGCTCGACCTCGGCCTGGCGGTGGATGGCCGCCTCCACCGGCGGGCCGGCCAGCAGCTCTTTCAGGCGTTGACGCACGGCCTTCCAGCTCTCGCGGCCGGCGGCCATGAAGCGGTTCAGCGAAGGCTCGGCGAAGAAGTCGCCCGGCAGGTCGAGCCGGGTCAGGTCGAGCACCCGGTCGCCCAGGGCCACGCCCAGGCGCGGGCTCTCCCCTGATGGACGGAACACCCCGTAGGGCAGGTTGGAAAGCGTAAAGTCGCTCTCGGCGGGGATCTCGAACCAGCTCATGGAGCCTCCAGAAAGCCGTGCGCGGTCAGGGCCTCCAGCGGCTCCTCGAAAGAGCACGAGCCGAAGCCTTTCACGACCTGGCGCAGGGTGGTGATGTCTTGCAGGGACAGTTGGTGGCCGGGCAGCTCGAGCCCCCCGGGAGTGAAGCGGAAGTGCTCGGGACGGTCGAGCCCCAGAATGGCCTCCAGCGACCCGGCATCCAGCTGGTCGCGACGGGCCAGCATGGCGGCCGCGAAGACGTTCAGGAAGCCGTGCTGGCGAACCTCCAGCTCGGGATCGTAGTGGGGCAAGGGCTGGTGCAGCCCGGCCGTGAGCTTGAGGGGGACGGAGAGCGGGCCCCAGGCGGCCAGGGCGGCCGCCAGCTCGCGGGCGGTGGGGAAGCGGTCGGCGGTGACCCCGCCGGCACGGATCTTGAGCCCGGCCCCGCTGCCCTCAAGAGCCGCGAAGTCGGTCCCGCGCACCTCGTAGAAGACCTGCAGGCCGTCCGATAGCTGCGTGTAAAGCGGCACCTGGGCCCGGGCCGCCGGGCCCAACTCGGCCAGGGCCTCGGGGGCGGGGGTGATCTCCACCCCCTCCAGGCGCACGTCCTGGCCCAGGCGACCGCCCAGCTCGCCGGCCACCGCTTCCACGTCGGCTTCGGCCAGGCGCTGGGCGCTGGCCGGGTGGGAGAGAGCGCTGCCCAGCAAGACCAGCGGCCACTGGCCTTGTTGAAAGAGGGGCTGAGCGGTCAGATCGGCCAGTCGGGCCACGGCCAGGATGAACCCGCCCAGCATGAAGTGGCCGCGATAGCTGGCGTAGCGCTCCAGGGCCGGCTCCAGGGCCAGAGCCGCGGGGGGGAACATGCCGGCGTAATCCAGGATGCGGCTGAGGAAAGCTTGCTGGCTCACAACTTGAACTTCTCGCGCAGGGTGGCTTTGGGCTGCGGAGGGGGCGCCGCATAAGGGTTGGGGACGGGGCGTCCGTAGGCCTCGACGTGCACCTTGCCCGACTTGTGGATGTGCACCTGAGTGAAGCCGTAGTTGGCGTGCTTTTTCTTCTTGTACTTGTGCTCGAGCGGGCTGCCGGCATTGCCCGAGATGATCTGGGGCAACTTGCCCAGCTTGCTCGACTCCCACAGGTGGGCGTGGGCACACAGGTAAGCCCGCACCTTGGGGGTGTCCTCGAGCAGCTTCTTGAACTGAGGAGCCTCCTGGGGACGGATGCCCAGGTTGCCCTCATCGGGTGAGGTGATGGGGCGATGGCCCATCACGAAGATGTGCTCCACGCTCGAGTCGGCCTGCAGCGCCTGCAATTGATCGGTGATCCAGTTGAGGGGGATGTCGGAATTGGTGGTGGCGTCGATGAACGTGTCCGTGTTGAGCATCATGAAGGCCACCGGGCCTTCCTGAAAAGTGTAGGAGAGCTGGCTCTGGTCGTAGGTCAGCCCGTCCGGGTTGGGGGCGGCCGTGGTGGGCCCATTGGAGCCGCGGATGTAGGGCGCCATGAGCGACAGCCAGACCGGCAGGGTGGCCGGATTGGGGAGCTCGGTGGCTTCGGTTTTGCCGGTCTGGACCAGGATCTCGTGGTTGCCCGTGATGGGGCAGAGCTGCACGTCGCTTGTGGCCAGGGGGCCGGCCTGGTAGACCGAGACCCAGGCCGAGAGCTGGCTCTGGAGGGGGGCCGAGCCGGGCTCTTCGTTGAGCACCAGGTCGCCCAGGAAGAAGAGCCAGCCGGGATGGTGGGGCAGGCTCAGGATGTCGGTCATGTCCTGCTCGAGCTGGCCCAGGTTGGCGGTGCTGGGGTTGGCCGAGGTGACCTCGCTCGAGCCCAGCCGGTTGCAGCCAAAGAACACGAAGCTGAAGGCGGTCGGATCCTGGCTCTGGGCGGGCACCAGGGCCGGGCTCTGGATGGTGGCCGGGGGCTCCAATCCGGTTACGAAGTCGTGCTGCACGCGCCCGGCCTGGTCGAGCGTCTCGAGCTGCAGGGTCACCAGGCGGGGGTCGGCTTCCAGGCGCTGGGGCTGCCGGTCCAGGGTGAGCGGCCCGAGCACCACCCGGCCGTGCTCATCGAAGCCGGTGTAGCGCACCCCGGTGACCTCGGCCGGCAGCTCGCCCGGGTCGACGCTGACCACGCTCGCCGGCCCGGGGGTCACCGGCAGGCCCGGAGCGGCCTGGTCGCCGGCGCAGCCCGCCAGGAGCAAGGCCACGAGCATCATGAGGACGAGAAACATCGCCGGCCCTTCTTGAGCAACACGCAAAACTCTTTCTCAACCTTATGCTCTTCAGAGGCAAGTCACGGGGCTGCTTTCCACGAATATGCTCGCACTTTGATTTTGCACCTTAGCACGATCTGACGAACGCGCCGGAACTGCCTTCCAGCGCGTTCAACAGATTGTCTACTCTCCCGCGCGTTCCAATTCTGAACAGGTCGACGCGCGGGAGTGTAGCAGGCCCGGAGCGTTGCTTCCAGAATGCTTGCCAGCGATGCGCAGAACGCTCTTGCTGGTGTGGGCCCTGGGCGCCCTGGCCCTGGCCCAGGCGCGCCCCTGCCTGGTCGAGCTGATCAAGCTCGAGCCGGCGCTCAAGCTCAACATCCACTACGCCCGCTCGGACAATTTTCTCGGCTTCCCGGTCTATCCCGAGGCCCGCGCCTTCCTGCAAAAGCCTGCCGCCGAAGCCCTGGTGAGAGCTCATCGCTCGCTGGTCAAGCAGGGCTACGGCATCGTCGTTTTCGACGGTTATCGGCCCTGGCGCATCACCAAGCTGATGGCCGACCGCTCGCCGCCCGAGTGGCTGGGGGTCTACGTGGCCGACCCCAAAGAAGGCTCGCGTCACAATCGTGGCTGCGCGGTCGATTGCAGCTTGTACGACCTGAAGACCGGCCAGCAGGTGGTCATGCCCAGCGGCTACGACGACTTCAGCCAGAAGGCCCACGCCGATTACCAGGGCGGGACCGAGGAGCAGAGGCGATTGCGGGACCTCTTGCGCCGCGAGATGGAGAAGCAGGGATTCAGTGTGCTGCCGAGCGAGTGGTGGCACTTCGACTATCGCGACTGGAAGAGCTATCCCCTCATGGATGTCGAGTTCTCGCAGATCGGCTCGCAGAAGCGCTAGAAGTCCGGCCGCAAACCCCCTGTGGTGGCGGGGGGGACCACCCCCCCCACAAGATAGTGTTGGCGGCCGCACGTCGAGCACAACCAGTTGGGGGTCGGCGCGGGCGGCCACCACGG
>BTUM01000099.1:0-27770 GCA_045863235.1 Candidatus Xenobia bacterium
AGGCGGGGGAGCTTCGTTTCGAGCGGGCCGGCGAGGTCTTGCTGGGGGAGATGCGCGCGCCCTCGAACCGGGCCCCGTAGCTTGCCGCGCGCGTCAGAAAATGTCGTCCGGCCAGAGCCGCGGGGTCTCGAGTCCAGGAAGCGCTCAGAGAGGGCCAGATGAATCCTATTGAGTCGGAATGTTAACCGGATTCCAGATCCTTTTGGATTCGACCCGACAAACTCATGGCATGCGCATCGAGCCCACGAGCCAACAGACCCTCAGGCTGACCGCTCCCCGGTCCGGAAACGCGACGGTCCCAGTCGACTGGTTTGAAGGGAGTCCCGAAGAGCTGCCGGCCCGGCCGGACGTTTCCGCGGTCCCGCCGCCTCGCCTCCTCGAGCTCGGTCTCTCCAGCGAGCAGGCCTGCGCCGTCTGGGACAGGTTGCGGGCCGGCCCTCATCCCAGGGAATCCCTGGAGCTGTATGCGATCTCTCGAGATGCCGAGCAGGCGATGCGCGACGCAGCCTTCGTCGTCAGCCGGGACCCTGACGCGCTGGGATACATGGCCGAGTTGCTGAAAGCCACGGGCTCCTCGCGCGAAGCCCGACTGGCCCTGGCCGCCAGCGGAGGAAAGCGCTCGGAGACATTGCTGGAGGCGCTCCGGATCGCGGGGAGCTTCCACCAGGCGCGACCGTTGTGGCAGAGACTGGCCTCCCGGCCTGCCGAGGAAGCCCGCCAGCGCCTGGCAGGCCTGGACGATCTTCCAGCCCCTCTGCGCGTCCGTTTCCTGGCCGAGCAACTGGAGCGACCCCTGCCGCCCGAGACCCTCGGTCAGTTTCGTCAGCTCGTGGGACCGCTCTACCGGCTGACCTGGACCGGCGGCGAAGGCTGGCGCCGCGAAAGCGGAAGCTGGACCTACCGCGGCGGAGGGGGGGCCCTGGAATCCAGCCCGATGGAGCTGCCCGCGGCCCAGTGCAAACTGAGCTGGTCCAGCAACTGCAATCTCGCCGACCAGTCGAGCATGAGCCTGGAGGTCCGGTGCGTGGGGGGCGAGTGGAAATCGATCTCGTTCGTGCAGGGAGAGGGCGAGCTGGTCCGCGAGCCGGACTTACGCGAGTGGGAAGGCCGCAAGGTTCAATTCCGGCTGCGGCCCTCGGCGCCCAGGCTGCGCCTTCCCGCCCACTACGTCCTGGGAGCCGTGAAGCTCTCGGAGCGGCCCGCCGGGCCGGCCCAGGTCCTCCAGGGGGGGCGGGACTGGAACGCGCTCCCCGTCCCTGGCTACCTGGAGGTCGTGTCAAAGCCGCTGGATCTCGATCCGGCCAACCCGAGCGAGATGCAGCTCTCGCTGGTCATGACCGGCCAGGACATGGTGCTGGAGGTGGAGGGAAGCTCGCTCACCCGCGAGCTGCTCAGGTTTGCGGCCGCCTACCAGCCACGCCTGGAAGAGCAAAGCCTGGACCTTGGGGCCTTCCGGGGAGAGCGCGTGAGCTTCCGCTTTCGGGCCACGGCCCCCGCCACCTTGAACCTGATGAACACGGTCATCCGGGCGCGGCCGGCCGCTCCCGCGGGCGCCACCCAGACCACCCTGTACGAGCCCGGAGGCCTGTCCTGGGACGACGCCGGCCGCCTCTTGAACCTGGTCTACCGGGAGGGTGACGCCGTCCTGGCCGAGGTGGCCCGACTCATTCCCCTGCTGGGAAGCCTGGAGACGGCCTGCCAGGTGCGCGAGCAACTCCCGAGCGATACGCGTCCCGGCGACCTGGAGGATCGAGCACTCGCGTGCGCGGCCCTGCTCGAGCAAGGTCCGGAGCGCCTGGGGTGGCTCCGAAGCGAGGTCGAGCCGGGAGAACGCTGGCTCCCCTCGGCCCGGTTGCTGACGCAACGGACCGCGGAAGAATGGCGGACCCTGCGCCGGCGGGTCCGCGCCGAGGGCAGCGAGCTCGAGCTCGACGCTTGCCTCGAGTTCGTGGCCGAGGAAGGCGAGGAGGCCTGGAACACGGCGGCTCCCCCTCTGCGCGACGAACCACTGAGCCAGCGCCTGCAAGCCTATCGCGAGCTGGCCGCCAACTCGAAGCAGGCTCAGAGTCTCTTCGCGACGCTCGGGGACGCTCTCGGCCCGGAGGACGATTTCCGCGAGACGATGCGGGCCGGGGCGGCGTTCGCGGGAGTGGCGGGTCCTCGGCTCGACTGCTCTACCTTACGCCGGATCGTGGAAAGTCGGGGGGCACAGCCCTTGCTGGCGGTTCTCCAGAGTCTCAGCCAGGCGCTTCTGCTTCGCCCCGACCAGACCCTGGAGCAAGCCGCGCTCGCCCTGACTCAGGGAGGCGTCCAGGAACGGGAGGACCGGGTGATCATCGCAGGCGTCTCGCTCCGACGTCGATCGCGATGATCGCCAGTGATTGCAGCTTGCAAATGAGGGGTTTCTCTGTCATACTGTCTGTGTGAGAAGGAAATCCGGAATCGCGCTTGTCACCATCCTGCTCTTTACTCCCATCTTGATCATCATGATGGTCGGCCTCTACCTGAGCGTTCGGCAGAGCCTCCTGGTCACCCAGGGGGAGTTGGCTCGAACTCAAGCTCTCTATCTGGCCGAGATCGGGCTGGCAGACTCCATGGTACAGCTCGACAACGATCCACTCTGGACGGCTGGCTTCACGAACAAGACCGTTCCTGGCACGCCCGGCAGCTATACCGTGCGCTTCAACACCAATGCAGCAGGCCCGTTCTCCCCGGACGACTCGGTCAACAACAGCGACGGGGCTCATCCTAATAACTTCTTCGGACCGGTTCCCTCGGGTCACATCCAGGTCGTGGTGGTGGCGCGAGTGGGCCCCATCGAGCGCAAGCTGGAGGCTCTCCTCCGAATGGGAGGCTCGCTCGGAGATCTCGACCTGCCCTTGCTCACGAGCGGCAAAATCAAGTTGAACGGCGACGTTCTGGTCAACGGGGTCAAGAGCCTGGTAGACTCGACCAGCGTGGCTGGCGACATGCACTCCAATTTGAGCCAGGCCAGCCCGGACCTGATCACCTGGACCCCGAATGGGGGCAGCGCCCTCATCACCGGCAAAGTCTCCTCATCCGGCACCGATGCCGGGGCCATTGACCTCAACGGCTACAATCCGGTCGGTGGTACCCAGACCAGCTCTGCGCCCAAGGCCATTCCCCCGGTGAATATCCTGGGAACGATCGCCGGAAAGTCAGGAGCCAGCCAACCTGTCTTCATTCCCGGACCCAACACCCTGGCCACGGGCGACTGGTATGTCCCGGGCGATGTGACGGTCAACGGAGATCTTGTCCTCGATGGGGCCAAGTTGCACGTGAACGGGACGCTTACGGTCAACGGATCGATCACAGGAGAGGGCTCGGTCTATATCGCTGGCGAAACCCACTTCAAGGGAGACTCCAACATCACCGCTTCTTCCCCCGACAAGACTGCAATCTACTCCAACGGAAGCGTCTTCCTGACCGGGTTTGACGGCACCGCCTACCTCAATGCCGTGGCCGTGTCCGACCCCGCTCTGGGAACCGCCTGGAACAATGTGAAAACCTCCCTGACGGACCTGCGTACCGAGATGGTGACACCGGGGGGAAAGACCGGACGCAACGCCCTTCTCGACAACATCAGGGCTGAGTTGGGGCGAGGCGGCGGGGATAATCCCAGGCCCGGCCATTCGCTCTATCAACTGGGCACGTTGCGAGCGCGGCTGAGCGCCCAGGCCCCCTCTCCTTCGCGCGACTTCATGCTCAGAAAGATTCAGAACCTTGAATCAGATTTCGACTATCTGATGCCGGCCCAGGAGGTCACCGCAATCAGTGCCTTCTCCAACGGCCAGGTTGTCAACGGTGCCTTCGATGCCGTCTTTGACAACAACGTGCTGGGCGAAATCCCCAAGATCCTTTCTTATGTCGACCAGATCGACTACAACCGGATTGGAAATTCCTACTTTCAGGGAATTCTTTACACCCACGGGTTCGTCTACGCCGACAACGAGGTCACCGTGCTCGGTGCCGCGGTATCCCGCGACAACAACACCCAGTCGACCCAGACCATCGGCGCCCAGACGCTCGATCCTGGGGATGTCTACTTTGGCAACCGAACCCGGCTGACCTATGTCGAGGATTTCTTCCAGGGTGGCGGCGGTCCCGGCTCAGGAGCCATGCAGGTTGTGGTCTGGATGGGCCGATAACCTGAAGCATCCTGGCGGTCTTGCACTCATGGAGGTGGTCCTGGCGATCGGCATTCTGGCCACGACCGCGCTGGCGATTTTGAGCGTATTCGTGGCCGGGGTCCAGATGTCGGCCCAATCGGGTCGGGTCACCATGTCTACCGAGGTGGGACGGGAATTCATCGAGACGGTGAAGTCCAGAGGATACACTTTGATGGCGCCGGGCAACTATGACGGGCGAGTCAGCGATCCAGTCGACCCCCCCACCGGCTTTCCACCCGCACCCTATCCGCGAGTTCGGGTGGACAATCGAGATTTTGACCTGGTGGTGCGTTGCAGTCAGATCGCTCCCCTGGTCAAGGAGGTTGAAGTCGAGGTGCACACGGCCGGAGCTCTAGCGCCAGTGAGATTGAAGACTTGGCTGCATCAGTAAGAAGGGGTATGACCCTCCTGGAGATGATGGTCAGCATGGCCATCCTCGGACTGTTGTTCACTGCTGTGTTCTTCATCTACCGAATGGGAGCCAGTGCCTGGCAGAAAGGCATCACCCAGAGCGACCTGCAGCAGGGCGTGCATGTGGCCAAGGCGCAGCTCACCCGCGAGCTCGAACGCAGCACCTACGACAGTTTGAGCGTTGAGCCCCGGGGAATCTCTTTTCTTTCACCCGTGGACGCCAACGGCCGGTTTCAAGTCGACCCTGTGGCTCTCAAGCCCCGTTGGCAGAAGTACGTCATCCTCTACCACGAACCCGCAACTCGTTCGCTGATGTGGCGCGAGGAGAGCATTCTCGGGTCCCCCCAGGAGCTGACCCCGGGCCCCATCGAGACCTGGGGGCCGGCCCAGCCCCTGAGCAGCTACTTCAATGGCGGCCGCGCCCTGGCGCGCGAGATCGATAGCTGCACTTTCGCGGTCACCCCCGACAGGGTGGTCTCTTTCCTCTGGTCCGGTCAGAAGAAACGGTACGGAAGCGAGACGCCCGAGAAGCTCACCATTCGCAGCGCGGTGGGATTTCGAAACTAGCAGTCCTCGCAGAGGGCTTTTGCATCACCCTGCGCTCAACAGATTGCCTACACAATATCTTGTGGTGGCGGAGCTCTGCTTCGCCACCACAACCGGTTTTGGGAGTTGGCCGCTCACAGATGGATACGTCATCGAGTCCGCCAAACAAGCCGCCAGGATGCCGAGACGGCCGTTTGACGCCACCGGGACTCCCAGACTATACTTGGACCAGTTGAATCGACCAGTCAAGGAGCCGACTTGCGCGAAATCCAGGCGTCCGAAGCCAAGACTCATCTCCCCCAGATTCTCGACGACGTGGAACGGGGTGAAACCGTGATCATCACTCGCCACGGACGCCCCATTGCGCGTCTGGTTCCCGAGGCGGCCTTGCGCCGTGACGAGATCGAGTCGGCCATCGAGAGTCTCATCGCTCTGCGAAAGCGCACCGGCAAGATCAGTGTGAAAGACCTCCTCTCTGCTCGGGACGAAGGCCGAGAATCCTGATGCCCTTCGTCCTCGATGCCTCGGTGGCCGCGTGCTGGGCCTTTGACGACGAAGACCATCCCCTCGCTGGTCGCGCTCTCGACCGATTGCGTGACGACAGTGCCCTGGCACCAACCCTGTGGTGGTTCGAGGTCCGGAATATCCTGATCGTCAATGAGCGCCGGGGCAGGCTCAAGGAAACTGACACCGCCAGCTTCTTGCGGGCGTTGTCCCGCCTGCCGGTAGCCCTGGACCACTCGCCTCGGGAAGAGACCACACTGATCCTGGCTCGCAAGCACCGACTTTCCGTCTACGATGCGAGCTACCTGGAGCTGGCTCGGCGCGAAGGCCTGGCACTGGCCACGCTGGACGGCGAACTGGCTCGAGCGGCCCGCAAAGAGGGAACCCCCCTGCTGTAAGTCAACTGCCGCGTCAAGGTGGCGCATTCTGCTTGTCAGCCAGCCAGATCTGCGGTAGAATAGCGCTCAGTCCCCGATCAAACAAGGAGCGCCATCCCATGCTCAGGATCAATCGCAGCGGTTTCCCGGTGAACCGGCCGAGTGGCCAGGTTCCGACCGGTCATGCCCGCGAGGAGGGACGCCCGCTCCGGTAAGCTGTTCCGGCATACTGACAGCGCTTGCGCCCGCCTCGCCCGACGAGGTGGGCGCTTCTTGTTTTCGGGGACAATCTGGTATCAGGAGAAAATCGATGTCACACGCAGTTCTCGAGCGCGGCTTCGAGCGCATGGGCGCCCGGCTGCGCGTGCTGGAAACTCCCCGGGGGAGTTTCACTCTGGATGTGCGCGATGGGGTCTTCGAGCTCGCTCTCGGCTCCGAGAGCGAGGCGCAGCCCCTGGTCGTGGATGTCCGCCCCGAGATGCGGCACCTCTTGCTGTTGGTGCGCGACGGAACGGCCAAGCACAAGTTCTTGTGCGGGCACGACGAGCGCCACTGGTTCGCAGCCGCGGTGCCGAACGACCAGGGCGTTCAGTCCGTTCCGGCCGCGATGGAGGCTCTCAAGCCTGCCCTCGTACGCCGCGAGCAGAGCGCTCGCCAGCTCAGGTCGCGTCATCGGATGCGACGCAAGAATGAAGTCTACGTCCGTCAGGGCGAGTGGTTCTTCTTGCCCGTGCCCGACATGACCGATCCCCCGCAGCTGCTCCGCAACGAGCAGCTGAGTCGCGGAAACGGCGGCAAACCTCACATCGCGGAGTTCTGCCACCGGTCCGGCGGTCACCGGGTCTATGTCTGTCGCCAGTTCCCTGGCGGTCTGCGGGAGGCGGAGTATCAGGCTCTGCTGCAGCGCCGACCTTTCAGCGACAGGTGGCGGTGGGAGGTGCGCACGGCCAACGCCGAGGTCTTTGTGCGCGGGACGGTTCGCCATCCCGATCACAAGACGATTCGGTTGCGGTGCTGGCACCGCGTCAGGATGAACCGCGAGGCTGAGGCTCCCAGCCGGAGGCAGCTGGTGTTCCTCGACTGAACGATGAGGGCCCCGCTCGCGCGGGGCCCTCCTTCTTTCGTAAGAAGGATGTTCGGGCTGAGCCGCGCCGATGAGCTCTCCGGCCGGATTGATGGCTCACCTCAAGCTGCCTGCCCGCAGAGCTGCGCGGACAAGCAGTCGTCCCTCCAGAAGCAGCGCGGTGTTGCGCTCATTCTTGAAGATCTTTCCAGATCGGGAAGCGTGCTCGGCAAGTCATGGCGAGGGACTTCTTTAGGAGATCGTCAGAATGTTCTGCAGGAACTTGAGAAGGATTGCAGTATACCCGTGCCGATGAATACGACCGCTCACGTTTCCGGAGGGAACAGCGTCTGCAGGGTTGTACGGCGTGCTCCCAGCAAGCCCGCTTACGAGTTCGCCAAGCGGCTGTTCGATCTGACTGTCTCCGGAGCGGCCATCCTGGCTCTTTCTCCGGTGTTCATCCTGTCCGCCGCCCTGATCTACCTCGAGGAGCGCGGACCGGTGTTCTACCGGGGCGAACGCATTGGGCGGGACGGCAAGGTGTTCCACATCCTCAAGTTCCGCACCATGCGGCTGGATGCTGACAAGATCCCCGGGCCCTCCTCGGCGGGCGATGACGATCCGCGCATCACCAAGCTGGGGGGCATCCTGCGCACGCTCAAGATCAATGAGCTGCCCCAGCTGTTCAACGTGCTCAACGGAAGCATGAGCCTGGTGGGTCCCCGGCCCCAGGTGGCCTGGGACGTGGCCAACTACACCGACGAGGAGACGGCCATCCTCAGCGTGCCGCCGGGCATCACCGACTACGCATCCATCCGCTTTCACAACGAGGGAGAGATCCTCAAGGGAAGCACAGACCCCGACGCCGACTACATCCGCCTCATCCGGCCCGAGAAGATCCAGCTGCAGCTCAAGTATCTGCGCGAGCGGTCCTTTTTGACCGACCTCAAGATCCTGTTCCGCACCGCCTGGGTTCTGGTGGAGGACCGCCTGAGCCGCTCCAGGAGTGAGAATGTCCACTAGTCCCCAGACCACCAGCCCTCCCGCCGAAGGCGAGCCCGGAGGGCTGCGCTCGCGCGTCGAGCACGACGCCGCCAGCATCTACCAGCGCTGCTTCGAGTCCAGCCCGGACACGCTGCAGGCCAAGCTGGACAACTTCCCCAAGTACGTGCGACTGCAGGCCCTGACCCGCTTTCTGGTTCGCTACGAGCTGATGCGCAAGGTGGTGGGGATCAAAGGCTCCATCGTGGAGTGCGGGGTGTTCGGGGGCTTCGGGCTGATGAGCTGGGCCAACCTCAGCTCCATCCTCGAGCCCACCAACTTCCAGCGGCGCATCTACGGGTTCGACTCGTTCAGCGGCTTCCCGGACGTGTCCGAGGAGGACAAGGCCGGCCGCGGGATCGCCCAGACGGGACAGCTGCGCAACAACTCGCACGACGAGCTCGAGCAGATCATCAAGGCGTATGACGCCAACCGCTACCTGGGCCACATGGCCAAGGTGGAGCTGATCGACGGGGACGCCACCAAGACCATCCCCCGCTTCATCGAGACCCACCCCCACACGCTGATCAGCCTGCTGTTCCTGGATTTCGACCTGTACGAGCCGACTCTGGTGGCGCTGCAGAACTTTTTGCCCCGCATGCCCAAAGGCGCCATCGTGGCCTTCGACGAGCTCGACCACCCGCTCTGGCCGGGCGAGACGCTGGCCCTGCTCAAGGCGGTGGACCTGCCCTCGGTGCGCCTGGAGCGGTTTGATTTCGACCCCTACGTGGGGTTCTTCGTAGTCTGAGCAAACAAGGATAAGGTCATGCTTCAATCCACAAAACCCGCCCTGGCCGAGACGGCCGCCGTCCGAGAGATGGCCCGCAAGGTTCGCACCCACATCGTCAAGATGACCCATCGAGCCCGCTGCTCGCACACCGGCAGCGGGCTGTCGCTGGCCGACGTGGTGGCCAGCCTCTACGGGGGAGGCGTCCTCAACCACCGGCCCTCCGAGCCGAAGTGGCCGGCCCGCGACCGGCTGATCCTGAGCAAGGGCCACGCCGCGGCCTGCCAGTACGCGGTGCTGGCCGAGGCGGGCTTTTTTCCCAGCCAGGAGCTCGAGAAGTTTTGCACCAACGATAGCTACCTGGCCGGCCACGTCAACCACAACGTGCCCGGAGTGGAGGCCTCCACCGGCTCGCTCGGGCACGGGCTCTCGATCGGCTGCGGGATGGCGCTGGTGGGCAAGACCAGCGAGCCTCGCTTCCGCGTATTCGTGATTCTGAGCGACGGGGAGTGCGACGAGGGCTCCACCTGGGAGCCGGCCCTGCTCGCGCCCACGCTCAAGCTCTCCAACCTGACGGTGATCGTGGATTACAACAAGATCCAGAGCCTGGGAACGGTGAAAGAGGTGCTCGACCTGGAGCCGCTGGCCGACAAGTGGCGCTCGTTCGGCTGGGCGGTCGAAGAGGTGGACGGGCACGACGTGGAAGCGCTGCTGGCCACGCTGGGGCGGCTGCCCTTCGAAACGGACAAGCCCAGCTGCATCATCGCCCACACCGTGAAGGGCAAGGGCGTCTCCTTCATGGAGAACCAGCTGATCTGGCACTACTATTCGCCCGACAAGGAAGAGCTCGAGAAGGCCCTGGCGGAGCTGGGAGAGACGGTATGAGAGACGCATTTGTTCGAGCTCTGGTGGAGGAGGCCCGCTCCAACCCTGATCTCTACCTGCTGAGCGGAGATCTGGGCTTCCACGTGCTCGACCCCTGGCGCAACGAGCTGCCCGAGCGCTTCATTAACGTGGGCGTGGCCGAGCAGAACCTGGCCGGTATGGCAGCCGGGATGGCTATGAGCGGGAAGGTGGCGGTCATCTACTCGATCGGCAACTTCCCCACCCTGCGCTGCATCGAGCAGATCCGAAACGACATCTGCTACCACGAGGCCAACGTCAAGGTGGTGGCGGTGGGGGCCGGCTTTGCCTACGGCAGCCTGGGCTCGACCCACCACGCCACCGAAGACATCGCCATGATGCGGGCCCTGCCGGGGATGACGGTGCTCTCGCCGGGTGACCCGTACGAGGCCGGCGAGGCCACCCGAGCGGCCATGCGGATGCCGGGACCGTTCTACCTTCGCATCGGCAAGTCGGGCGAGCCGCTGGTGCACAAGAACGCTCCAGCGTTCGCGGTGGGCAAGGCCATCACGGCCCTCCCGGGCAGCGACCTCACCCTGGTGGCCACCGGCGGCATGCTGGTGGCGGCCGTGGAGGCGGCCGAGCAACTCGCCTCGCACGATCTTTCGGTGCGGGTGCTCAGCATGCACACCATCAAGCCGCTGGACCAGGAAGCCCTGCTGGCGGCGGCCACCGAGACGGGCAAGGTGGTGACGGTGGAGGAGCACTCGCTGCTCGGCGGCCTGGGCAGCGCCGTGGCCGAGTTCCTGTCGGAGGCGGCTCCGGGCGTGCTGCTGCGTAAGCTGGGAGTTCCCGACCGGTTCTTCAGCCGGGCCGGCAGCCCCGACCACCTGCGCGAGCAGTGCGGCCTGAACACGGCCGGCATCGTGGCCGAAGCTCTCAAGCTGACCCAAAGAAAAAATCTCAACGGAGCCACCCATGTACACAGTACCGTTCGTTGACTATCCCGCCCATTACCGCAACCTGCGCCCCGAGCTCGAGCCGCTGATCGACGAGGTGATCTTCGAGCGCTCGGACTTCATCATGCGCGGCGACCTGGTCGAGTTCGAGAAGAACATGACCAGCTTTCTGGGCGTCAAGGACTCGGTGGGGCTCAAGTCGTGCACCGATGCGCTCATCTTGAGCCTGAAGGTGGCCGGGGTGGGCCCGGGCGACGAGGTGATCACGGTCTCGCACACGTTCATCGCCACCATCGCAGCCATCGTGCACTGCGGGGGCAAACCGGTGCTGGTGGACATCCGCGAGGATGACGACCTGATGGACCTCGACCAGGTGGAAGCGGCCATCACGCCGCGCACGAAAGTGCTGCTGCCGGTGCACCTGAACGGGCGCATCTGCGACATGGACCGCCTGGAAGCGCTGGCCAAGAAGCACAACCTGACCATCGTGGAAGACTCGGCCCAGGCCCTGGGGGCCACTTACCGGGGCCGCAAGGGCGGCAGCTTCGGGCTGAGCGGCTGCTTCAGCTTCTACCCCGCCAAGCTGCTCGGAGCTGCCGGGGACGGTGGGCTGATCTCCACCCAGACCCAATCGGTGGCCGACCAGATGCGGCTTTATCGCGACCACGGCCGGGTGGGTAAGGACAACGACTTCGCCTTCTTTGCTTACAACTCTCGCCTGGACAACCTGCAGGCGGCCATCTTGAACCTGAAGCTGCGCCACTTCCCGGGCTGGCTCGAGCGCCGGCGCCAGATCGCCAGGATTTACACGGAGCGGTTGTCGTCGCTGCCCATCAAGCTGCCCATCGCGCCGGACGCGGATCCGATCCGCTACGACGTCTACCAGAACTACCCGATCCAGACGCCCGAGCGAGACGCGCTGCGCGAGCACTTCGTGGCCTCCAGCGTGGAGACGATCATCTCCTGGCGAAAGCCAGTGCACGCCAACGCCGATCTGAAGCTGGACTTCAAGCTGCCGGTGACCGAGAAGCTCTGCCGCGAGGTGATCTCGCTGCCCATGAACACCGAGCTGAGCGATGCCCAGGTGGAGCACGTCTGCCAGGCGCTGCACGCGTTCTTTGCCAAAGGTGGACGGGCCCCGTACCAGCCCATCAAGAGCTCTGTCGCATCCTGATGCGCGTCGCCCTGCTCTGGTTGCTGCTGGTCGGCCTGGCCCTGGGACAGGGGCCGCTGGACGGCAAAGAGGCCACCCGGGCCCCCGGCGTCGAGGCCGGCAACCTGCAGCGCATCCAGCTTCGTCGCCAGGTGGGCAGCAAGCCCTCCCCCCGCGGGCTGTCGGCAGAGCTGGTCAACGCCAGTGAGGATGAGGCACCCGACCCGCTCCTGGCGGCGGTGCCGGAAGGCTATCGGCTGGCACCCGGAGATCAGCTCGAGCTGACGATGGTCTCGGGGACGACCGAGGTCCTTCGGCGCACCATCCAGCCGGACGGTACGCTTTCGTTGGGACCGGCCCGAGTGAGCCTGACCGGCTTCACGATGGCTCAGGCAACACCCCGCCTCCGCCGCGAGCTGAGCCGGTATTTCCGGAACTTCTCCCTGAGTGTTGGCCTCAAGCGGGTGCGCCGCTTCCCGGTCCGGGTGGTGGGCGAGGTGGTCAACCCGGGCATCTACCAGGCCTCGGGGGTGAGCGGGGCGGCCGAGCTGGTGCTGGACGCGGGGGGCCTGACGAAGATCGGCTCCATGCGCCGGGTGCAGTTGCTCAACAGCCAGTCCAGGCCCTTCCGGGTGCTCGACTTCCTCAAGTGGCAGTCGCTGGGGCAAGAAGACCAGAACCCGTTCGTGTCGGCCCAGCAGACCATCGTGGTGCCGGCCATCGCTCGCGAGGTGCAGCTCTCGGGCGAGGTGCTGCAGCCGGGCATCTATGAGATTCTGGAGAACGAGACGCTGGGGAGCCTGCTGCGGCTAGCCGGAGGGGTGACCTCGGTGGCCGACAAGCGCCAGGTACAGGTGGCCCGCCTGCTGCCCTCGGGCAAGCGCCAGGACCTGCGCTTCAACCTGGAGGACCCATCCTCGGAAGGGTGGAGCTTTCGGCTCGAGGACGGGGACCAGGTCGCTTTCTACGACCGCAGCCTGGCCCAGGGGCGGCTGATCGTGATCGGAGAGGTGCGCGGCAAGGACTTCTTCCCGGAGACGGTCAACCAGGTGTCGGGCCTGAAAGAGGTGCAGCGGCGCGGGGTCTACTCGCTCAGCGAGGGCGAGACGGCCCGCCAGGTGGTGCTGGCCCTGGGCGGGCTGACGGCCAAGGCGGACGTGGAGCACGCCTGGATCGAGCGAATCGGTCCGCAGGGCGAGCTGCTGAAGCTCCCCCTGAACTTGCGCCAGCTCATCACGCAGCAGGAGGCTCCTCCCCCGGGCCAGATGCTGGCCAGCGACGTGCAGCTGCGAGACGGCGACACGCTGGTGGTGCCGGCGCTGCCGGATACGGTGTTCCTGGCGGGCCATTTCTACAAACCAGGACCCCTGCCTTACAACCCGGCCTACGGTCTGCGCGAGTACATCGCCCAGGCGGGCGGCACGACGGAGAAGGCCCACACCAAGCACGCCCGGCTGATCCGCCACGTGCCGGACGGGCCGCCGATCGTGTGGGAGTTCAACCTGCTCGACGTGATGGAGGAGGGTTACCAGCCGGTTTCGGACGTGCGTCCCGGGGACGTGATCTACGTGCCGCTGTTCAAGCCGTTCTACACCGACCTGCTGCAGTTTTTGCCGTCGCTGCTGCTGATCCCGTCGATCTACCGCTAGCAGAGTGATGCAAAGGTCCTCGAAGAGGGCTTTTGCATCAGCCTGCTAGGGCTTGACGAGCGTGAAGCGGATCACCAGGTTGAAGTCGTAGCCCAGGAAGGGCAGGGGCCAGCGACGCTCTTGGTAGGCTCCTCGCCGCCTGAGTGAGGCGGTGATGGTGTCGCAAAGATTGGGGTGGCTCCAGCAGATGATCTTGAGCAGATCGAGGCCGTACTTTTTCTGGAAGGTGCGCCGCGAGGTGAGCCAGCGTCCCAGGCCCCAGGCCAGGCCGCCTTCGGCAGGGATGGCTCCCACCAGCCTTCCGCCCGGGCGCAGCACGCGCATCAGCTCGTCAATCCAGCTCTCGAGCGGGTCGACGTGCTCGAGGGAGTAGAACGAGAGGCAGAGATCCTGGCTGTGGGTCTCCAGGGGCAGGTCGGGGCGATCCAGGCGAAGGCCCTGGAAAGCGGTGCCCCGAGCGGTCATGGCCTGCTCGAGGCGGGGAAAGAAGGTGTCGGTGACGTCCAGGGCGGTGTAGCTTGCCGGGGCGCCCTCCAGGGCCCGCAGGTGATAGCCGCCGCCGGGGCCGAGCTCGCAGAGCTTCAGGCCGGTGGTGTCCAGGCCCTTGAGGACGCGGTAGCCGGTGGCGTTGAGGCGAGCCTCCAGCGAGCCGGGCCTCTGGGTGGCCTGGTAGATCTCGGGAAAGAGCTCGAGCCAGCGCTGCCAGTCGGGGTCGTCTGGCTGCACGCGAGTGCCGTAGCGGCGCCGGTCGCCGAACAGCTCGCGGACCACGGCCTGGGGCAGGTAGTTGCGCAGCATAGGGGGTTTATAGCACCGGGAGAGGGGGCGTGTCCAATCAGTTTGACAGTCTTTCACGCCCGGAGTAAGATGGGCCGATGATCTGGATCCTGCTTCCGGCCTATAACGAGGCCGACTCGCTGCCGCATCTGTTGCCCCGCATCCACGAGGCGTTCACTTCACGGGGTCGCGAGTATCGGCTGGTGGTGGTGAACGACGGGAGCGAGGACGCCACGGGCGAATTGCTGGCCGAGTACGCCCGCGAGTATCCTCTGGACGTGCTCACCCACCCCATCAACCGCGGGCTGGGGGAAACCGAGCGGGACGGGTTCGAGCACATCGCGACCCACTGCGCCGAGGACGACCTGATCATGCGGATGGACTGCGACGACACGCACCATCCGAGCTACCTCTTCGACCTGGAAGAGAAGGTCAACCAGGGCTTCGACGTGGTCAACACCTCGCGCTTTCAGCCGGGAGGGGGCCAGCAGGGGCTGGACGCCTACCGCACCTTCATCAGCCGCTGCGCCAACTGGTTCATGGGGGTGGTGTTCGCCATCCCGGGGCTGCGCGACTATTCCTGCGGCTATCGCTGCTACCGGGCCCGGGTGATCCAGGACGCCCTGAGAATCTTTGGCAACCACTTCATCCAGCTCAAGGGGCTGGGGTTCACCTCCACGCTGGAGATGATCGTGAAGCTGCACATGCTGGGCTGCCGGATGGCCGAGGTTCCGTTCGTGCTGCGCTACGACATGAAGCGCTCGCCGAGCAAGATGCTGGCCTCGCTGACCACGCTGGGCTATTTGATGATGGCCCTGCTCTACCTCTGGCCGTTCGATGGCTGGCGCTCGCAGTATCGCGGGCTCTCACGTCTTTATCGGCAAGAGCGCGACGAGGCGCTGCGTCGCTATCAGAAAACCAGGCTGCGGACCATCTCGCGAATCAGTCTCTGAGCCGGTTTTCGGAAGGAAAGTGCAGCGGCCTGGAGTATCAGGGGGAAATCTGAACGGGCAACGACTTTTATGTGTGGTATCGGTGGTTTTATAAGCCTTCGCCGGGAGGGCATCCCCCGGCTGAAGGCCGCGCTGTGGACGGTCAATGAGCTGCAGCGCCATCGCGGGCCCGATGGGGCGGACATCTGGGCCCACGCCGACGAGCACGTGGGGCTGGCCCACCGACGATTGAGCATCATCGACCTGGCCACCGGCTCGCAGCCCATGGTGGAGCCGAACGGGAACGTGCTGGTGCACAACGGGGAGATCTACAACTACCTCGAGCTGCGCGAGGAGCTGGGAGTGAGCCGATTCCGCACCACCTCGGACACCGAGGTGATCCTGAAGGCCTACGAGACCTGGGGCCCCGACTGCGTAGCCCACCTCCGGGGGATGTTCGCCTTCGCGCTCTGGGACGAAAAGGAGCAGACCCTGTTCTGCGCCCGCGACCGGTTCGGGATCAAGCCGTTCTACTACGCGGTGGTGGACGGGCAGCTGATGTTCGCCTCCGAGGTGAAGGCGCTCTTGCCCTTCCTGCCCTCCATCGAGACCGACCCGGAGGGCTTCAAGGATTACCTCGCGTTCCAGTTCTGCCTGGGCGGCAAGACGCTCTTCAAAGGGGTGGAGGAGCTCTTGCCCGGTCACATGCTGATCGTGCGCGACGGACAGGTGACGGTGCGCCGCTACTGGGAGGTCTACTACGAGCTGGACTGGGACCACACCGCCCCCTACTTCGAACGGCGCATCCAGGAGCTTCTAGAGGACTCGGTCCGTTTCCACCTTAGAAGCGACGTGCCCCTGGGAGCCTACGTCAGCGGCGGGACGGACTCGAGCCTGGTGGCCAGCCTGGCCACCGAGCACCATCCGCAGGAGCTGATGGGCTTCACGGGGCGCTTCACCGAGGGGCCGGAATACGACGAGAGCGCCTACGCGCAAGCCCTGGCCCGGGCTCGCAACTTCCCGCTCCACTGCGTGGACATCACCGCCCAGGACTTCATCGAGTCGATCCGCAAGGTGATCTACCACCTGGATTATCCGGTGGCCGGTCCGGGCTCGTTTCCCCAGTACGTGGTCAGCGAGCTGGCCGCCAAACACCGCAAGGTGGTGCTGGGAGGACAGGGCGGGGACGAGGTGTTCGGAGGCTACACGCGCTACCTGATCGCCTATTTCGAGCAGTGCATCAAGGCGGCCATCGAGGGCACCTCCAAGAGCGGCAACTTCGTGGTGACCTACGAGTCCATCATCCCCAACCTGAGCACGCTGCGCCAGTACAAGCCGATGCTGCAAGAGTTCTGGCGCGAGGGGCTGTTCGAGTCGATGGATCGGCGCTACTTCCGCCTCATCAACCGGGCCAACGAGCTCAAGGACGAGGTGCGCTGGGAGCACCTGACGGAGTACGAGCCGTTCGAGACGTTCAAGAGGATCTTCCACGGCAAGAACGTGGGGCGCGAGTCGTATTTCGACCAGATGACGCACTTTGATTTCAAGACGCTGCTGCCGGCCCTCTTGCAGGTGGAGGACCGGGTCAGCATGGCCCACGGCCTGGAGAGCCGGGTTCCGCTTCTGGACCACGCGCTGGTGGAACTGGCGGCCACGATCCCCTCCAACGTCAAGTTCTCCGACGGGCACCTCAAGCACGTGCTCAAGAACGCGGCCGAAAAGTGGCTGATCCCGGAGATCTCCCAGCGCAAAGACAAGATGGGCTTCCCCACCCCGCTCATCGAGTGGGCCCGGGGCCCGGCTCGCGACTTCGTGGTGGACGTGTTCTCCACGTCCCGGGCCCAGAATCGCGACCTGGTCGACAATCGCAAAGTTCTGCAGAACCTGGATCGAGAGCCCCGGTTCGGGCGTAAGCTCTGGGGCCTTCTGTGCCTGGAGCTGTGGCAGCAAGAATTCCACGACCGCGCGGCGGAGCTGCGCGCGTTTCGTAGCAGTGAGAAAGTAGAGGTAAAGTCAGCATGAAAGTGCTTATCACGGGCGGAGCCGGCTTCATCGGCTCGCATTTGACGGACAATCTTCTGGCGCGCAAGGACGAGGTCATGGTGGTGGACAACTACGCCACCGGCCGGCGCGATAACCTCAAGCCCCAGGCGGGGCTGGAGATCTGCGAGGGGACCATCGCCGACGGCGAGTGGCTCGAGGGACTGTTCGCCCGCTTTCAGCCGGACGTGGTGGTGCACGCGGCGGCGGCCTACAAGAACCCGGACGACTGGGTGGAGGATGTGCAGACCAACGCGCTGGGCACGGTCAATGTGCTCAAGAGCAGCCTCAAGCACAGCGTGAAGCGGGTGGTCTATTTCCAGACGGCCCTGTGCTACGGCATCCACCCCCGCGAGCAACCGATCACGCTGGCCCATCCCCAGTTCCCCACCGACTCGAGCTACGCCGCGAGCAAGACGGCGGGCGAGAACTATCTGGTGCTGTCGGGTCTGAATTTCGTCTCGTTCCGCCTGGCCAACGTCTACGGGCCGCGCAACATCAGCGGGCCGCTGCCCACCTTCTACAGCCGCCTGAGCGACAACAAACCCTGCTTCGTGATGGACACGCGGCGCGACTTCCTCTTCATCGACGACCTGGTGGCCGTGGTGATGAAGGCGATCGACGGGATGGGCAAAGGGATCTACCACGTCTCCTCGGGCGGAGACATCTCCATTCAGGAGATGTTCGACGCCACCACCGAGGCCATGGGGATCAAGCTGGACAAGCCGGTGGAAGTGCGCCCGCGCGGCGCTGACGACGCTCCCACGATCTTGCTCGACCCCACCCGCACCAACCAGGACTTCAGCTGGAAGACGGTGGTGGCGCTCAAGGACGGAGTTCGTAAAGCGGTGAAGTATTACCAGGAGCACGGCGTGGCCGAGACCTACACGCACCTTCGCCCGCTGGAGCCCGTGAAGTGAAGGGCTGCTCGATCCTCGTCACCGGGGGGGCCGGGTTCGTAGGAAGTAACCTGGTGCGCCGGCTGCTCGACGAGGGCTGCGCGCGGGTGGAGGTGGTGGACAACCTGCTTTCCTCCGAGCGCGAGAACCTGCCCGCCGACGACCGGGTCTACTTCATCGAAGGCTCGATCGCCGACGACGCGGTGCTCTCTCGCCTGGAGGACCAGTACGACTTCATCTTCCACCTGAGCACCTACCACGGCAACCAGAGCTCGATGCACGACCCGCTGGCCGACCACGAGAACAACCTGCTGACGACCCTGAAGCTGTGCGAGCGGGTCAAGGAGTTTCGCCGGCTGAAGAAGCTGGTCTACTCGGGGGCAGGCTGCGCGGTGGCCGAGAAGACGTACGCCGACGCCCAGGCGACCACCGAGGAGGCACCGGTCTCGCTCAGCATGGACTCGCCCTACTCGATCTCCAAGCTGGTGGGGGAGATGTACGCCCTGTACTACTTCAACCGCCACGGACTGCCCACGGTGCGGGCACGCTTTCAGAACGTCTACGGGCCGGGCGAGGTGCTCGGCGCGGGACAGTGGCGGGGCACGCCGGCCACGGTGTGGCGCAACGTGACGCCCACGTTCGTGTACAAGGCGCTGCACGGTGAGGCGCTGCCGGTGGAGGGGAGCGGAGAGGCCACGCGCGACTTCATCTTCGTGGAGGATATCGTGCAGGGGCTGATCTGCTGCGCGCTGCGCGGCACGCCAGGAGAGGTCTACAACCTGGCCACGGGCGAGGAGATCAGCATCCGACGCCTGGCCGAGACGATCAATCGCTTTGCGAACAACAGCACCCCCCTCGAGTTCCGCCCCCAGCGCGACTGGGACCGCTCGGGCAAACGCTTCGGCAGCACCGAGAAGGCGCGCCGCGAGCTGGGCTTCGAGGCCCGGGTGGGCCTGGACGAAGGACTGGAGAGGACGGTCGAATGGACACGCAAGAATCTGTCCAGAATCAAGAGCGCGATGCACAAGCACGCCGACCGCATGAAGGAGCTGCATCTGGGCGTCTGATCCGCCTGACCCTGCTGAGCGAGTGGTTCGATCCCGAGCCGGGCTGCAACCACGGGCTGCCGCTGGCCAAATGGCTGAGCAACCACGGCTACGAAGTGCAGGTGCTGACGGGCATCCCCAACTACCCGGGAGGCAAGTTCTACCCGGGCTACAAGGTGAAGCCCTGGCAGTGGGAGCGGATGGACGGGGTGCCGGTTCTGCGCGTGCCGCTCCTGCCGAGCCACGACAGCTCGGCGGGCAAGCGCATGGTGACCTACGGCAGCTTCGCCGTGGCGGCCACCATGGCGCTGCCCTTGCTCAAGAAGGCGGACGTGGCCTACGTGTATCACCCGCCGCCCACCATCGGGCTGCCCGGGCTGGCACTGCACCTGCTGGGCCGGATGCCCTACCTGTATCACATCGCGGACGTGTGGCCGGACACGGTGACGGATTCGGGGATGATCCGCAACAAGCTCCTGGGCTCGGTGGTGGAGTCGGTTCTGCACAAGTGGTGCAATCTGCTCTACCGGCGGGCCTCGCACATCACGGTGCTGAGCAAGGGGGTGAAGAAACTCCTGGAAGGGCGAGGGGTTCCACCCTCCAAGGTGCACGCGATCTACGACTGGACCAACGAGGAGGTCTTCTCGCCACTGCCCCGCGATGAGGCGTTCGCGGAAAGCGTGGGGCTCAAGGACACGGTGAACTTCCTCTACGCCGGCAACATGGGGCCGATGCAGGCGCTGGACAGCCTGATCAAGGCGGCGGCGCGGCTCAAGGACCTGCCCAACTTCCGGCTGGTGCTGGCCGGGCTCGGGCCCAAGGAAGAGGAGCTGAAAGCGCTGGCGGGGTCGCTGGAGGCCTCCAACGTGGTCTTCCTGGGGCGGCGGCAGTTCTGGGAGATGCCGAAGGTTTACAGCATCGGCGACGTGCTCTTGATCCACCTCAAGGACATCCCGTTCTACGTGACGGCCATCCCCAGCAAGACCCAGGTCTGCATGGCCGTGGGACGACCGATCTTGATGGGCATCCGGGGGGACGCAAGCGACGTGATCTCCGAGTCGGGCGCGGGGCTCTGCTGTGAGCCGGAGAACGTGGAGCAACTGGCGGCCACGATGCGCACGTTCTACGAGATGGAGCCCTCGGTGCGAGCGGAGATGGGGGCGCGAGGGCACAAGTTCTACCACGACCACATGTCGCTGGAGGCGGGGGGCACGAAGGTGGACCGGTTGCTGCGGTCCATGGTGGCTCTGAAACGGTGAGAATTCTCTTTTTCAAGAATATCTACGAGCAGTACTGGCGGTCTTTATACAAGAAGCTGCCAGGGCTGGAGCAGCGCTCGTTCGCAGAGCAGTGGGCGAGCTTCGTGCACGACTCGTTTTTCTACGCGGGGTTGATGCAGCGCGACCTGGGACAGCTGGGCTGGGAAGTGATGGAGTCGTGGACGAATGTGCGCCCGCTGCAGGAAGCCTGGGCCCGCGAGAACGATGTGGCGGTAGGGCCGGGATGGCTCAAGGAGATCCCCTGGGCTCAGCTCAAGAAGTTTGCGCCGGACGTGATCTACTCGATGGACGGGCGCAATATCGACGCGGCGTTCCTGCAGCGAGTGCGGGCCGAGATCCCCTCGGTGAAGGTGATCACGGGGTTCATCGGGGCGCCGACGTACGACATCGACACGTTCAAGGAGTATGACCTGCTCTACACCTGCGTGCACGCCTGGGTGCCGCACTTCGAGTCGCACGGGATTCGCTGTATGTACGAACCGCACGTGTACATGGACTCGGTGCTCGACCGGCTCGACCGCACAGCGCCCAAGGACATCGACCTGCTCTTCTCGGGCGGGCTCTACCGGCGCGGGGACTGTCACCTGGAGCGAGAGCAGCTGCTGGAGTCGCTTTTGGACTTCCCGGGGCTGCACATCTACTCGGCCCAGGGGGACATCAGCTGGCGGGCGGATTTCACGGATACGACGCTGCGCCGGATCGCTTACGTGATCCAGCAGCTGCTTGCCAGACTGGGGGTGCCGGAATCGCGCCGGCGCAAGCTGCCGGTGATCGGACGGGCTTCGAGCTGGACGGAGATGCCGATGAGCCAGATCAACTGGAAGCTGAAGCCGCACATCAAGCCCCCGGCCTTCGGGCTGGACATGTACCGGCTGCTGAACCGGGCCAAGGTGACGCTGAACATGCACGCCCAGGTGGCCGGGGAAGAAGCGGCCAACATGCGCATCTTCGAGGTGATCGGGACGGGCAGCTGTCTGTTGACGGACTACAAGCCGAACCTGTCGGACTTCTTCGAGCTGGACCGCGAAGTGGTGGCCTATCGCTCGGTGGCCGAGTGCCGCGAGAAGGCGCGCTGGCTGCTCGATCACCCGGCCGAGCGAGAGGCGATCGCGCGGGCGGGGCAAGAACGAGTGCTGCGCGAGTACAACCACATGACCCGGGCGGTGCGCCTGGATGGGCAACTGCGCCAGGTGGCGGCATGTGCGGAATAGGTGGGCTGATCCGCCGCTCGGCGGGACCGGTCTCGGCGGATTTGCAGCGCATGGGACAACTGATGGTGCACCGCGGTCCGGACGACTACGGGTTCTTGCTCTGGAGCCCGGGCGAGAGCGCCTGGAAAGGGCGCGAGCTGCCCCCCCGGGAGGCCACGGTGGGGTTCGTGCACCGGCGGCTGAGCATCCTGGACCTGACGGTGGGAGGCTGGCAGCCGCAGTCGACTGAGGACGGGCGCTACCACATCGTCTACAACGGAGAGATCTATAACTTCCTGGAGCTGAAGGCGGAGCTGGACTACCCGTTCAAATCGACCTCGGACACGGAGGTCTTGCTGGCCGCGCTGGCCACCCGGGGGCCGTCAGTGCTCTCTCGGCTGGTGGGCATGTTCGCCTTCGTGCTGCTGGACACGGTGGAGAACACGCTCTTGATGGCCCGCGATCCGTTCGGGATCAAGCCGCTCTACTACACACAGTACCGCGACGGGCTGGCCTTCGCCTCGGAGATCAAGGCGCTCTTGGAACTGCCAGGGGTATCGCGGGAGCTGGATCCGAAGGGACTCTATGACTACCTGCGTTTCGGGCTGACGGACCACGCGGAGACGACAATGCTGGCAGGGGTGCGCCAGTTGCCACCGGGGAGCTTCGCGCGCGTGTCCCTGTCAGACCTCAGGCCGCAGATCAGCCGCTACTGGGAGCCGCGCAGCGCGCCCCAGGACCTGGGCTACGAAGAAAGCAAGGCGCGGCTGCGCGACCTGTTCGAAGAGAGCATCAAGCTGCACCTGCGCGCGGACGTGCCGGTTGGGGTGGCACTGTCGGGCGGGATCGACTCGAGCTCGTCCACGATGATGGTGCGCCACCTGCATCCGCAGGGCGAACTGCACACGTTCTCGTTCGTGGCCGAGAACTCGCCCCTGAGCGAGGAGAAGTGGAGCAACCTGGTGGCCAGGGCCTCCGGCAGCACGGTGCATACGATCAGGCCAGGTCCCGGCGATCTGGCCGAGGCGATGGAAAGCCTGGTGCGAGCCCAGGACATCCCCTTCGGCAGCACGAGCATTTTCGCGAGCTACATGCTGATGAAGCTGGTCCAGAAGACGGGGATCAAGGTGCTGATCAGCGGCCAGGGAGCGGATGAGCTGCTGGGGGGCTACGACCTGTTCCGGGGAGCCTTGATGGCCTCGCTGCTGCGCTCGGGGCGCCTGCGGGAGGCATTCAAGCTGCTGGTCAGCATGTGCCGTCGGCCCGACTGGAAGGCCCACATGGCACACGCTGCCGCCTTTCTGGTCCCGCCAGCGTTCCACGGACCGCTGCGACGGCTGGCGGGCCGCGAACTGATGCCGGACTGGCTGGATGCAGCCTGGTTTGCGGAACGAGGGGTGTTCCCGCAGAGCCCACTGCACTACTCGGGCAAGCGGGTGCTCACGCAAGAGCTGATGCACAGCCTGACCTACTCCAGCCTGCCGATGCTGCTGCGCTACGAGGACCGCAACAGCATGGCCCACTCGGTGGAGAGCAGGGTGCCGTTTCTGACACCGCAGCTGGCAGAGTTCATCTACTCGCTGCCAGAGACGTACATCATCTCGCTGCGCGGGACGACCAAGGCGATCTTCCGAGATGCGATGCGCGGACTGGTGCCCGACCCGATCCTGGACCGCCAGGACAAGATCGGCTTTGCGACGCCGGAGAAGGAATGGCTCTCGGAGCTCAAGCCGCTGGTCGGGTCGGTGCTGGGCTCTTCGGTGCTGTCCGAGATGGGCGCGCTGAGGGTGGGACAGGTGCGCTCGCGTTGCGAGAAGGTGCTGGCCGGACGACTCCGCTTCGATTTCACGACCTGGCGACTGGTGAACTTCACGCGCTGGGCTGAGCAGGTAGGAGCACGGGTGTCATGAAAACGTGCCTTGTGTTCCGCCATCAGGGTCCAGCGCCTCCGGCGCCGCCAGTCTCTGGACGGTTCTGGCAGCCGGGATGGCTCCGCTTTCGGCCGCCGGGACAGTCGCTGGGGGTGGCCCTGGTCTGGTGGTTGTTCGACCGACTGGGAGTGTTCTCGGGGCGCGAGTACGGGGTGATGGTGCTGGAGCAAGATGGACGCTTCGTGCACCGGTCATCGGTGTTTCCGGCCTTCTTCCGGTTTGCCTTCGTGCGCCGGGGCGAGTTGCAGATCGGGGATACCTACACGGTGCCCTCGGCCCGCGGACAGGGGCTGGCGCTGATGGCTATCCAGGCTATCCTGGCACGCTTTCCGGGGCGGACGTTCTGGTATGTGACCGAGGAGGACAACGAGGCCTCCATCCGGGTGATCGAAAAGGCGGGCTTCTCCTGCGTGGGGACAGGGCGCAAGCGCGATCCCCTGAAGCTGAAAGTGACGGCGCGCTATGAGCTGGATTAGAGCCTTCGTGATTTTGCTGGCGCTGGTCACTCCGGCGGTGGGAGAGACGCGGATTGCGGCGGGACAGACGTGGCAGATGGATTTCACGGCTCCCAAGCTGGACGGCAAGGGAGAGGTGCACCTGATCCTCAAGGCGCGGGTGGACTGGCCCACGCTGGGCGGTGGGTCGAATCCGGTGATGATCCTGCTGGTGAACGGCAAGCCGCCGGGAGCCGCCTCACTGAAGAACAAGCCACTGCAGTTCACGATGCGGGACGGAAGCGACACGAGCTGGCTGTGGGGAAACGCCTGGCGAGTGGTGTTCTGTCCGGACTTCTCGGACAAGATCCGCACGGAGCCGATCTCGGTGGGGATCCCGGATACGGATCCGTTCAGCTTCGAATGGGACATCACGCCGCTGGTGCAGCCAGGCAAGAACACGATCAGCATCCGCCACGACAAGCTGCTGGAGCAGCCGGTGGAACTGGTCTTGGAAGGCGTGCAGGTCAAGCGGGTGGGACGAGGCGACGGCCGGGGCCCCCGGCACGGGCACGAGAGCCACTCGGTCAACTCGCGCCGCAAGCTGGGCAAGTACATCGCCGGGGCCTTCCAGCCGGCCCGACCGGGCCTGGTGCACTTCTCGCCGCAGGGCAGTCTGCTGGTGCACGGGGTCGAGGTGCAAAGCCGCTTCAGCCAGCCGAACGGAGGCTGGTTCACGACCAGCGCGGCGGGAGCGGTGGCTCTGCAACCTGGACAATCGGTCAGCCACACGTTCTCGACCGGAGAGCTTCAGGTGGTACGGACGGTGACGCTGCTCCCGACAAGGGTCCACGTGGTGGACCACCTGAAAAACACAAGCGCGAACACGGTGGGCACAATCCTGGAGCACCGGTTCCAGGCCAGCGGAGCGGTCTTCCTGGGAGGTCGCAAGGCATTCTCGGCCGAGCAGAGCGTGGAGGAGCCAGCCCACCCCACGGTCTTCTGGGATGCCCCCGGGAAGACCATGGGATTGGTGGCCGAGGACGATATCTTTCGAGTCCACGTCCGCTCGTTCCAGAAGGGAGGCTGGGCAGGGCTGAGCGACCCGCGCATGGCCATCCCAGGCTCGAGCGAGCGCCTGGTAGAGTGGAGCCTGTACGACCTGGGCGACGGGGACTACTGGGACTTCATCAACACGGTGCGGCAGGACTGGAAGGTGAACCAGACGCTTGGATGGCCGCTGGTGTTCGAGTCGGGAGCAAGCTCTTACGCAACGCAGTATGCGGTAGGGCCGGCCCGGGCCCGCTGGGTCACGCTGCAAGCGACGTTCCCGGACGGGAAGCTGGCCGAAGGGACGGCCATCGAGCAGGCACTGCCATGGTGCAACGGGGTCGCACGACAAGTGCAGGAGCTCAAGAGCGGCAAGGTCATGATGTACCTGCACGGGCAGATCTGCACGGAGCAGAACGCGGCCAACCTGTACGGGGACTCGCAAGCTCTGAAGCTGGGCGGAGGGCAGGTGCTGAGCCCATACAGCTACCCGGTACTGGTCTTCTTGCCCACGCTCACGAATGCATACGGGAACGCACTGTACGCCTCGGTACTGCGCGCCCTGGGACTGACCCACGTGGGGGGAGTATACTGGGACGAGATGTCTTACGCCACGGAGCGGTACGTGCAGGCCCAGCCCTGGGACAACTGCAGCGCTGAGATTTCACCTGAATCGCACACGATCGTGGTACTGATCTCGAGCGTGCCTCTGCTCAAGCAGCCATGGGATGGAAAGATGGTGCGGGAACTGCAGGGCAAGGGGATGGATCTGGTGGGGAACGGGCCGGCCTTCACGCGCTCTACGATGCAGCTGATGGTGCCCCGCATTGCGGAAACGTCGTCCTACCGCAATCTGGTGGATCTGCACCTGTCTACTCCATGGGGACTGGCTAACCACGAGTTGGACCGGACGGTGGCCTCGAACATGCGCATGACGCACAGGATCCTGGATTTCGGCTGCCTGATGACGCCCTTTCACATGGAGAAAGAACGGTATCCCTGGGTGGACGCGCTGTATCCGTTCACGCCGGTTGAGCTGCGCAGCGGGGTCTTGATGGGGAAAGAGCGAATCGTGACGAACCGCTCGGGCGTGTTCGGCTGGGTGGACGGCTCGCCTTTCGAGGTGCTGGTGTTCGACCTGAAAGGCCAGCGGGTTCGCGCTTTGCAGGCCGGGCCAGAAGTGGACCTGAAGCTGAAGCCGGGAGAGCTGGCCGTGCTGGTGCGCCAGGGGGGAAAGCCTTGATACAAAGGATGAAGCCATGATCGCAGCGGGAGACCTGGGACAGCTGGCCACGGGAAGACAGGAGGACCTGTTTGCCCAGGACCTGCAGCGCAATCACGACCGCTTGACCGCCAGCATCGAGGGCAAGCGGGTACTGGTGATCGGGGGGGCGGGCAGCATCGGGCAGGCAACGGTGGAGGTGGTGTCGGGGTTCCGACCGGCCGCCTTGCACGTGGTGGATCACAATGAGAATAATCTGGCCGAGCTGGTGCGCAACCTGCGAGGACGGCCGGAAGGACTGTCGGTTCAGGATTTCCGCACGCTGCCCGTCGACTTCGGCTCGAGCATCATGGCGCGCTTTCTTAAAGACCAGCCGCCCTACCAAGCTGTTCTGTGCTTTGCCGCATTGAAGCATGTGCGCTCGGAGAAAGACGTCTACTCTATCATGCAGATGCTCCGGGTGAATGTGCTGCTCGTGTGGCGCTTGCTGCGCTGGCTCAAGGAGCCCGAGCACTTCTTCTGCGTGTCGACGGATAAGGCAGCCAATCCGGTCAACGTGATGGGAGCGACCAAGCGGCTCATGGAGCACGTCGTCTTTGAGCAGCCAGACCGCCCTCACGCCACGGCCCGATTCGCCAATGTGGCCTTCTCGGAAGGTAGTCTGTTGCAGGGTTTCCTGCGCCGACTGGAGCGCCGGCAGCCATTGCCGATACCGCGTGATACGCGGCGTTTCTTCGTTACTCTGCGCGAGTCGGGTCAGCTGTGCACTCTAGCGGCTTTCACTAGCCCAGCACGCCACGTCGTGGTGCCCCGCCTTGACGCCGAGTGCGATCTCAAGCTGCTCGAGGAGGTGGGACGGGACCTCGTGACCCACCTGGGACGCACGCCCTGCGAATATGACTCGGAGGAGGAAGCGCGTTCGAAGGCCCACGAGGACTACGCCCAGGGTCGGGTACCGTTGCTCCTCACGCCCTGCGACACGACCGGAGAGAAGCCTTACGAAGAGTTTGTCGGAGAAGGCGAAGAATTGCGCGAGATCGGCCTGGAGTCGCTCCTGGGTGTACCATACCTGGCCAATCCGGCCCTGAACCTGTCCGACCTGGTGAACCGCATGCAAAAAATGATCGAGGGAGAGCCCTGGGCCGAGCTCGAAGAATTGCTCGACCTCCTCTCGTCCAGCTTGCCCGAGTTTCGCCACCAGCGCACCGCATTGCACCTCGACAGTCGTCTGTAGACACCTTCTCTCACCCGGTCCTTCAGAGCCCTGAACTCACTTTCGCGGTTCGCATTCGGCTGCTTGGTTACTCGGCGACCTCACAGCTCGCCGGTGCTCGGAACCCCGAATCACGCACTTCAGACGAGCGCTGGTCCCTGGTCCGCCACCCACGCCTACACGTCTGGCACGTCTGGAGCACCAAAGAAAAGAAGGGCTCCATCACTGGAGCCCTTCGAAAAATATCCCCGGCGGTGACCTACTCTCCCACCCGGTCGCCCGGGCAGTACCAT
>BTUM01000100.1:0-27768 GCA_045863235.1 Candidatus Xenobia bacterium
GAACGGTCGCCAGTGCGACCCCGCGGCGGCAGGTGAGAATGGGCCCCTCCCCGAGTGGTGGCGTTGAATTGAGGTATTCGCTATGCGGGGGGCATTTCCTGTGTTGAATTGAATTCTTCGCCGGAGCCTCCGTGGCAAGAACTTTTGAGATGAGCGTCGGGGAGATTGAAGAGAATGCGACAACTTCGAGCCCCCCCCGCCTTCGTCGCTGAAAATTCCCGAGATCTCACTTCGAGGCGACCCGAAGTCAAGACTGGTCGGTCGCGTGCTGCCCTGGTATAATGAAAGCCAGACCCGGGAGGTGATCTCTTGCGCTACTCCGAGAACCCAGCTCGAGCCTTGCTGGAGATGCGCGAACGGCGTATCCTTCGCAGCTGGCCGAGGCTGGCTGGCCTGCACCTGGTGGCGGTCACCCCCGCCTGGGCCCTGACGCTGGCCCTCATCCCCCTCATGGAGCATCCGTCGCTGGCCTATTATCTGGGGCTCGGCTTGATGGGGAGCCTGATCTGGGCGAGCCTGTGGCTCGCCTTTCACCAACCTGCTCTGACCTTGTTGCGGCAGATCAACGAAGAGCTGGGCTCGGGACAGTTACAGCCCTCCGTCGTGTGCGACGCTCTGGCCCGGCACTCCCTGCGCCGCAGCTTGCAGGCCAGCACCTTCCTGCTCGTTCCCCTGGCGCTCGGTCTGGGGAGCGTTCCAGCCAGCCATCGCACGGACTGCCTGGCGATCTGGCTCAAGACCATCCTGGTCTTGCTGGTGGCCGTGCCCCTGGTATCCTACTCGGCTCAATGCGCCCAGGTGTGGACCTTCGGCCGCCGACGCCAGCTTGCCAGCCTGGCGCTGCTGGCGGTGTTGCTGCCCATGCTGGCGGGGATGTCCCTGTTGGCTCAGTACGACATTCCGGCCAGCAGTCTGGCGGTGCTGGCCATCCTGCTGACCGGGGCATATTTGATGCGTCAGCTGGCCTTGCTGGGTTTGAGCCGGGGGGCCGACCTCAGTCTCCGCCTGCACGCATGGTGGCACGATCTGGTACGCTGCAACCGGAGTGGCGCCAGCGGTTGGCGCCGGCTCACCTCCAATCCGGTCGCCCTGCGAGAGTTCGACCGCGAGGCCGGGAGGGTTCCGGGCGGGCCGTTGAGCCAGCTCATCTGGGTCTATGGCCCTTTCGTGATGCTTCAGGCTCTGTTGTTGCTGACCTGGCGAGCGGATGATCCCGACCAGGCCAGCGCACTCTATCTCCTCTTGCTGGTTCTGGTGGCCACCATCACCGGCCTGCGGGCGGCGACTCGCTGCCATCAGACCTTGAGCGAGGACCTGCAGCCTGCCTCGCTGGCCGTCCTGCGCCAGACCTCACTCAGCTCGGCTCAGTTGCTGGACGGCGCCGTCCTGGCGGCCGCCCTGCCGCGCACCGCCGAGGCGCTCCTCTTGACTCTGGGGACCATTCCCGTGGCTCTGGCGCTGCAAGTCAGCCCGCTCCTGGTCGTGCCCCTGGCGGGCTTTGTCATTCTGGTGCCCGTCTGCCTGGCCTATGCTGCGGCCGGGGCCGCGCTGGAAGGGCGCTTTGGTCAACTGGCCATTCTGGCCAGCCTGGTCAACTGGGCCTCGCTGGTGGCTGTCTACTCGGCAGCCGTCATGGCCATGCGCAGCCTGGCCATGGCGGGCGAGTCGGTCCACCTGGCTCTGGATCTTGGCTGTCTGGTCTTCTGGCTGGTCGTGGTTTCGGTTCCGTTCGTGCTGGACACCCGCTGGCGGGCCCTGCGTCGCCTCCAGCCCTGAAGGCAGGTCTGGAGAAGCAGGGCGGATAAACCTTCGGGGTGATCCTGAGACTGTTGCTCGCCTTGAGCCTGCTGATCGTGCCCGCTCTGGGCGACGAGCGGCCACGCGTCCAGCTCTTTTATATCGAGCCTGAGCTGGAGATCCGGCTGTCGGTCGCGCTGCAACGCGGGGGCCTGCCCCTTCCTCTCCTGCGGGTCGGGGTTGCGCGCGTGCAGAATCGTGCCTACGCCCAGCTCCACTTTCAGGCTCTGAACGCTCCCCGCGAGGTGGTCCAGCGTCAGGCTGCCACCCTCTGCCGACGGGCTTTCGCTCACGATCCCGAGTTGGTGCAGATCGACCTGGTGGGAGTCGATCGCCTCGAGTTCAAGAAGCCTTTCGGTCGACCGGGCGTGCTGTTCTCGGCGGCGGTCCGCCGGGACCGGTTTCAGGCCCTGCCCCGCACCTGGTCGCCGGGGCAGCTGGTCAACTCGGTGGGTGCGGTCTATTACAGTCCCGATTGCTCGGTTGGAATCGGGCCGCGGGAAAGGCTCGAGAATGCGGTCTATCTCGCCTGGCAGCGCAGCCGCCCTCGACCCACCCCGGGCAGGAAAGCCTCCTCGGGCCCCAGAAAAACAGCACCGAGATGAGCTTTTGTGGCACCTGCGCGCGCTGTGAAGGGCGCCTCTTGCGCGAGAGAATGTATGACTTGCCGCGCAAGATTCAGGAATACTTTTGTCTCAATTGCGGCGAACGCTTCTGGCTCCAGATCGAGCCCCCTGCCCGGCCCGCCGAGGCTGCCAGCGAGGCAGCCACTGTTTCCTTGAACTGAGGGCCCCACCAGGAACTGGCCTGCCGTTGCGTAAGCACCTCCTGTCGGTTATACTCGCCCAGATTCAGCGACGACAGGAGCGGTCGGTCTGATTTCAGCGACGACAGGAGCGGTCGGCCTGATTCAGTGGCGACAGGAGCCATTTCGTGCAGTAAGGATAGAGAAGCGATGTCACAACAAGGAACCTTTCAAGTCAAGACCGGTCTGGCCCAGATGCTGAAGGGCGGCGTGATCATGGACGTCACCACCCCCGAGCAGGCGGTCATCGCCCAGGAAGCGGGCGCCGTGGCCGTGATGGCCCTCGAGCGCGTGCCGGCAGACATTCGCGCGGAGGGCGGCGTGGCCCGCATGGCTGACCCTGTGATCGTGCAGCAGATCATGGACGCGGTCACCATTCCCGTGATGGCCAAAGCGCGCATCGGCCACTTCGTGGAGGCCGAGATCCTCCAGTCGCTGGGCGTGGACTACATCGACGAGTCCGAGGTGCTCACCCCGGCTGACGAGGAGAACCACATCAACAAGCATTCGTTCACCGTGCCCTTCGTGTGCGGCGCCCGCGACCTGGGCGAGGCCCTGCGTCGCATCGCCGAGGGCGCTGCCATGATCCGCTCCAAGGGCGAAGCGGGCACCGGCAACGTGGTGGAGGCCGTGCGCCACACCCGCGCGGTGATGGCCCAGATCCGTCAGGTAGCCTCGATGCGCGAGGACGAGCTGTTCGCCTTTGCCAAGGAGCTGCGCGCTCCCCTCGAGCTGGTGCAGCAGGTGCGCGAGCTGGGCCGCCTGCCGGTGGTCAACTTCGCCGCCGGGGGCATCGCCACGCCGGCCGACGCGGCTTTGATGCTGCGGCTCGGGTGCGATGGCATCTTCGTGGGCTCGGGCATCTTCAAGTCGGATGACCCGGCGCGTCGCGCCAAGGCCATCGTGGATGCCGCCGCCCACTATCAGGACGCGGGCAAGCTGGCCGAGGTCTCGCGCGGGATCGGCCAGGCCATGAAGGGCCTGGAGATCTCCAAGATTCCCCAGCAAGAGCTTTTGCAGGTGCGCGGTTGGTAACCATCGGCGTACTGGCACTGCAGGGCGCGGTGGAGGAGCACCTGGCCGCCCTCGACCAGGTGGGCTGCCGGCCTCGCGAGGTGCGTCGCAGCGCCGACCTGGTGGGACTTGACGGGCTGGTCTTGCCAGGGGGGGAGTCCACCACCATCGGCAAGCTGCTCGACCGCTACGAGCTGCTCGAGCCGATTCGCCAGCGGGCGACCGCGGGGATGGGCGTCTGGGGCACCTGCGCCGGGATGATCCTGCTCTCTCGCGAGGTGCGCAATGCTCTGCCCGGGCAGCCCGTGCTCGGCTTGATGGACACCGTGGTCGAGCGCAACGCCTACGGGCGGCAGGTGGACTCTTTCAGCACCGAGCTCTCGGTGGCGTGCCTCGGGCCCGAGCCGGTTCCGGCGGTCTTCATTCGGGCTCCGCGTATCGCCGAGTGTGGCCGTGAGGTGGAGGTGCTCGCTCGCTTTCAGGGGGAGGTGGTGGCCGCGCGCCAGGGCCATCTGCTGGCCACCAGCTTTCATCCCGAATTGACCGGCGATCGTCGCTGGCACGCCTATTTTGCCCAGCTCTGCGGCCGGTCGGTCGCGCTCGCAAAGTGTAGCTGACTTGCCCCTGATCACCCTGCTGAGCGATTTCGGTCACAAGGACCCCTATGTGGGCATCATGAAAGGCGTGATTCTGGGCCTCTGCCCGGAGGCGCGCCTGGTGGATCTGACCCACGAGGTGGCTCCCCAGGACGTGGCCGAGGGCGCTTTCCAGCTGGCTGCCTCGTGCCGCTGGTTTCCCGAGCACACAGTGCACCTGGCGGTGGTCGACCCGGGAGTGGGCGGCTCGCGTCGGCCCCTGGTTGCGCGCGGACGGCGCTTCAGCTATGTGGGGCCGGACAACGGCCTGCTGTCGCTGGCCTGGGAGCAGGATGAGCCTGTGGCCGTCCACCAGATCGAGAACTTTACCCTGCAGACCCCCAGTCGCACCTTTCACGGCCGCGACGTGTTCGCCCCGGTGGCGGCCGCCCTGGCCCGGGGCGTGGGGCTGGCCGAGATCGGCCCGCCCGTCACCAACTCGGTGCGACTGGTGCAGGAAACCGAGCCCCAGATCCTCCACATCGACGGCTTCGGCAACCTGGTGACCAGCGTCCGCCGCGAGCCGGGCCGGGAGCTCGAGTCGGTGGCCGTGGGCTGGCGTACCGCGCCCGTGAAGGAAACCTTCAGCCAGGTGGGGCCAGGCGAGCTGGTGGCCTACTGGGGATCGTTGGGGTTTCTGGAGATCGCCATGAACGGTGGCAACGCGGCCGAGGACATGGGGGTCGAGCGCGGCACCCAGGTGCGGCTGAACGACAGGAAATAGGGCGACGGCGCCAAATGGCGCCCGATGCGCTCGCGAGAAGAGATCCTCAGGCAGTTCCCGGAACGTGATCTGGAGGGCGTTTGGGAAGTAAGCCCCGACGCCGACAGCCGTTGGCGGGCTGCCGTTCTGGAAGTGCTGCTCGACATCCGTGATATGCTGGCGGGTCAGATCCAGGCCCGCTCCAGGGAGTAACCATGCTGACCCATCCATCGGCTCGAGAGCGGGCTTACACTCGCAATCAGCAGGCCACGCCGTATTTTGATGCCCTGGAGGAGTACGTGAATACGGGCGTTTTGACCTTTCACGTGCCCGGCCACCAGCAGGGCAAGGGCTCGCCCGAGCGCTTTCGGCGCTTCATCGCCGAGAACGGCCTCAAGGCTGACATCACTCAGGTGCTGGGCATGGACGACATCCATCGCCCCATCTCGGTCTGCAAGGAAGCCCAGGAGCTGGCCGCTGATGCCTACGGAGTGGACCACAGCTACTTCCTGGTGAACGGCTCCTCCTCGGGCAACCACATCATGATCCTGGCGGGCCTTCGTCCTGAGGACGTGGTGCTGGTGCCCCGCAACGCCCACCGGTCCACGGTGGGAGCCCTGATCCTTTCGGGCGCCCGTCCGGTGTTCTATCTGCCCGAGTATGACCGCGAGATGGTGGTCGACCACGCTCCCACGGTGGAAACCGTGCGCAAGGTGCTCGACGAGAACCCCGAGGCCAAAGCCCTCTGCTTCACCAGTCCCACTTATTACGGGGCGGCCGCCGACGTGGAGGCGCTGGTCAAGCTGGGCCACGAGCGCGGGGTGATCGTCATGGCCGACGAAGCCTGGGGAGCGCACCTGCACTTTCATCCTGACCTGCCCATGTCGGCTGTCGAGGCCGGGGCCGACCTGGTGATTCAGAGCACCCACAAGCTCTTGAGCAGCATGTCGCAGGCTTCCATGCTGCACCTGACCGGCACGCGGGTCGATCAGGGGCGCCTCGAGTCGGTGCTGAAGCTGTTCTTGTCCACCAGCCCCTCGTGTTTGTTCCTGGCCTCGCTCGACGTGGCTCGCCACCAGATGGTGACCGAGGGCCGCGAGTTGCTCGAGCGCACCATCCGCATCGCCAACAAAGCCCGCCGGGCCATCAACGAGATTCCCGGCCTGCACTGCTACGGCGAAGAGCTCCTGGGCCGGCCCGGGGTGCATGCCTGGGATCCCACCAAGCTGGTCATCACCGCCCGCGAGCTGGGCTTCACCGGCTACGAGCTGGAGCGCTACATTCGCTACGAGCACGGCCTGCAACTGGAGATGTCGGACCTGTTCAACACGGTGGCCATGGTGACCATCGGGCACCGCGAAGAAGACGTGGATCGGCTCGTCGAGGCCCTGCGCGGCCTGGCCGTCTATCCGCGCGAGTTCGACCTCAACGAGCGTATCCGCATGTTCGAGCAAAAACGCGGCAAGCCGTTCGAGCTGCCCGACTTCCCGCCCCAGGCCATGACCTTGCGTCAGGCCTTCGACGCGCCCTACGAGACGGTGGCTCTGGAGGCCTCGGCTGGCTGCACCTGCGCCGAAATCATCACGCCCTATCCGCCCGGCATCCCGGTGCTCTGCCCGGGGGAGATCATCACTCCCGAGACGGTGGACTACCTGAAGATGGAGCTGGCGGCGGGGGCCAACATCCAGGGGCAGTTCGATCCGACCATGAAGACGATCCGCGTGGTCTCGGGACAGGGGCCGATCCTGCGGCGGCTCTGATCAAAGTTCATCCAGACGTTCAGGCTGCGGTGGGGTCGAGGCACCTACCACTCCGAGGGCGCTGGCTCGGTTCGGTCGCGCAGAACGAGCTCAAGACCCAGGCCGGACAGGAGGCGAAAGAGCCTCTCGGCCGTCATTCTTCCAGGATTGCTCTCGGCCCGCGCGATGGCACTCTGGATGAGGCCCACCCGGGCGCCGAGCTCTTGCTGGGTCAATCCCCGATGCTTGCGCCGGTCCTGGAGGATGGGTCCAAGCTGGGCGGGGGTAGCGATAAAATACTCCATGCTTTATGCGAATTCCGCATAAAGGTAAAATATCCTCCTTTTGCATAAAAACCATTTTATGCAATAAATGGATAAAAGCGATCTATGCACGAGGTGCATCAGTGCCTGCGAGCTCAGGAGCGCGTGCGAACTTTGAGCCGCGTGCTGCCAATGCGGACGGCTTCGGTGCCCAGCCCCACCGCATGGCCCCGGGCGGCGTCCTTCAGTCCCAGCTGAAGGTTCTGAAGGGCCCTGACCGGGTCGTCTGGATGGGCCTGCAGGCCATCGACAAAGGAGTCCCAGGCCTGGAAGCGGTCGGGATTGCTCTGCAACAAGCTCTTCAGCGTCTCGGCCCCTTGCGGCCACAGCTCCTCGGGCAGGCTCAGCTGCACCAGGGCCTTGCTGGCCGCCAGGGCGTAGCTCGCCTCGGGGCGGCCCAGATCGTAGCGGCTGGCCTCACTCCGGAGGATGGCCGGGGGCAACAGCTCCTCGAACTTGCCCAGGTCGCCGCTGCGCTCGCCCGGTAAGCCCCGACTGAGCTTCAGGTTTTCGGCGATCAGCTGCAGGCGCTCGGCGTGGGGCAGGCCGCTCATCTGGTTGACGTTCCGGTTGAGCAGGCCCTCGCGCATGCGGTCGAGCACCTCGGCCAGCTTCGGATCCTCGGGGGGCTTGCCCTCGAGCAGCGGGCGGGCGGCAGTCTGGAAGCGCTGGCTGAGCTCCGGGCTGGTCAGAAGTCCGAAGAAGCCGGCCAGCGCCACCACCGCCGCCCCTGTTCCCGGCCCGTCCGGGTGGCTCAGCATCTGGCCCAGCAGCTTCTCGGGCGTATCGCTCTGCACCAGCCACTGCACCTGCTCGCGCTCGAAATGGAGCGGATATTCCCCACTTCCCCGGAAAACCAGCTCAGCTGCTTCGGGGAAGAAGTCGGCGGGCATGGAGCCGGGCACCCGGCTCTGCACCTCGATCAGGCAGTCCAGCCCCAGCCCCGCCTGCTCATGTCCGGAGCCATAGTCGCGCGTGTTCTGCACCGCCGCCAGAGTGTGCCCGGCCAGTTCGCGGGCCTGGGCGGCGGTCGGCTCCCAGCCCTGACGCAAAGCGGTGCGCAGGAACTCCCACCCGCCCTCGACATGGCCGCGCCGCATGGTCTGGAGTACCTCGGTTGCGGCCAGGGAGCGATCGGCCGGGAGGGCGGGCAATTCGAGCAGCGCCTCCCCTTCGACGATTCCGGTGGCCTGGTGGCGCAGGAAGCTCAGTCTCTGGCGGGCCCGCACCGCCAGGCCCGGGTCGTCCGGGCTTGAAGCCAGCTTCTCCAGAGCCTTGAGGTCGGTCTGGGCCAGAAGATCCACGCGGGCAGGCTGAAGCAGCGGCTGAATGAGCAGCGAGCCCGGCTTCCAGGGCAGGAAGCTATCCTGAGGAAGCCCGGTTTCGTCAGGCTTGAGAGCCTGCCAGGGGAGGAGCGGGCTGGCGGCAGAGGTGGGACGAATCTCCACGCTGGTTATGTTCGCCCTCCAGGCCGGAAAGGACCTGCGCACAGGGCGCGGAACTCATTCCTTCCAGGAACGGAGGAATTCGACTGAGCAAGGCATCCATCCCCAGTAACATCCAGATCACCGACGACCTGGCCAAGCTGTTGGCCATCCTGCCCCCCCAGGTGCGGCAGGCCCTGAACCGGATGGAAGATGAGCAGCTCGACCTGATCGAAGTCGTGCTCGATCTCGGCCGCCGGGCCGAGGCGCGGTTCCCCGGCAAGTTCGTCTTCCTCACCGCCGACCCCGTCTCGCGCGAGGATATCGAGTACGTGACCACCCGCATCGGCACGTTCGGCAAGGACAACCGGGCCGGCATCGAGCGCACCTTGCACCGCATCTCGGCCATTCGCAACCGTGTCGGTGGCGTCGTGGGCCTGACCTGTCGTGTGGGACGCGCGGTTTACGGCACGGTCAGCATCATTCGCGACGTGGTCGAATCGGGGCAGAACCTGCTGCTGCTCGGTCGCCCGGGCGTGGGCAAGACCACCATGCTGCGCGAGATCGCGCGCGTGCTGGCCGAGGACTTCTCCAAGCGGGTGGTCATCGTGGACACCTCCAACGAGATCGCTGGCGACGGGGACATCCCCCACCCCGGGATCGGGCCGGCGCGCCGCATGCAGGTGCCCCAACACGATGAGCAGCATGCCGTCATGATCGAGGCGGTGGAGAACCACATGCCCCAGGTCATCGTGGTGGACGAGATCGGCACCGAGGCCGAAGCCTACGCTGCCCGCACCATCGCCGAGCGAGGCGTGCAGCTGGTGGCGACGGCTCACGGCAACACGCTGGAGAACCTGCTGATGAACCCCACCCTGTCTGACCTGGTGGGGGGCATCCAGGTGGTCACGCTGTCGGATGAGGAGGCCCGCCGGCGCAAGACCCAGAAGTCGGTGCAGGAGCGCAAGGCTCCCCCCACCTTTGACGTGGTCATCGAGATCCAGGCCCAGGATGCCGTGGCCCTGCACCTGGAAGTGGCCTCGGTCGTCGATCGGCTGCTGCGTGGCTATCTGCCCTCGCCCGAGCTCCGCCAGCGCGACCCTGAGGGCACGGTGATCGTGCTCGAGCCCTCGGCCGCCGAGGAAGAAGAGCAGCTGATCGAGGAGATCCCTTCCCGTCCCTACCTGGCCCCACCCCCGCCCGGCCACGAGACCCTCGAGAACGTGCGCATCTACCCCTATGCCGTCAGCCGCAACCGGCTCGAGCGGGCCATCAAGGTGATGGGGCTGTCGGCCCAGATCGTGCGCACGCTCGACCAGGCCGACCTGGTGCTGACCATCAAGGGCCAGGACCGCCGGCGTCTTGCCGAGGCCCCCCGCGTGCGCGAGCGCAACCTTCCGGTGCACGTGCTCAAGAGTAACACCACCTCGCAGATTCAGGATTTCCTGGCCCGCTACTTCAAGATTTCCGACTCCAAAACGGAGGAGTTGGCTCTCAAGGAGGCCGAAGAGGCCGTGCGCCGGGTCGTGCGCTCGGGCCGGCCGGCCGATCTGGCGCCCCAGCGCTCGACCATCCGGCAGCTGCAGCACGAGCTGGCCGAGCGATACAAGGTTCGCTCGCGCAGCTTCGGAACCGAGCCGTTGCGCTACGTGCGGATCTATAAGTGAGGTAGCCATGCAAGGGTTGTTCATCACGTTCGAAGGCCTCGAAGGAGCGGGGAAATCCACCCAGGCCGAGCTGCTCTACAAGCACTTGCAGCGCGAAGGCTACCCGGTGCGCTGGACCCGCGAGCCGGGAGGAACGCCGGTGGGCGAGGCGGTGCGCGAGGTGCTGCTGGACGTGCGCAACAAGGACACAACGCCCCTGGCCGAGGTGTTCCTGTTCGCTGCCTCGCGCACCCAGCTCGTCGAGCAGGTGATCCGCCCCCAGCTCGGCGAGGGCACCATCGTGGTGTGCGACCGCTTCTACGACGCCACCCTGGCCTATCAGGGCTTCGGACGAGGAATTCCGCCCAACCAGATCCGCGACATCAACGACATGTGCAGCTGGGGGGTGCGTCCCGACTTGACCTTCCTGCTCGACATCGAGCCCGCGCGGGGCATTGATCGCGTCCGAGTGCGGACCCAGGACACGGCAACCCCGATGGACCGCTTTGAGTCGGCCGACCTTGGCTTTCTCGAGCGGGTGCGAGAGGGATACCTGCAGATCGCGGCCGACGAACCAGCCCGCTTCCGCGTGCTGGACGGCAGCCTGGATCCGATCACCACCAACGAGATCGTGGTCCGGGTCGCCATGCGCGAGGTGCAAAAGCGCGTGCCCCCCAAGGGTCGGCTCAGTTACGAGCGTTCCGGCCTCGATTGAAGATCCTGGGCAACCAGAAGGTCCGTCAGGGGCTGCTGGAGTCGCTGGCCCGCAGCGGACCGGCCAGCTCCTACCTGTTCCTGGGCGACTCGGGTCTGGGCAAGTCGCGCACCGCCCTCTGGCTGGCCTCGGCTCTCAACTGCTCGGCCGAGGAGCGGCCCTGCGGGGTTTGCCCCAGCTGCCTCAAGATCGCCCACAGCAATCATCCTGACGTGGTGGTGCAGGAGCGTCCGGCTGGCAAGACCGGCATCGGGGTGGGGGACGTGCGCGAGCAGATCGCCGCCACCGCCTATCGGCCCTACGAGGGACGCCATCGGGTGTGGATCGTGGCTGAGGCCGAGACGCTCACCGAGGAGGCCCAGAACGCCCTGCTCAAGACCCTGGAGGAGCCTCCGGGCAGCATGGTGATGGTGCTGGTCAGCTCCAGCGAATCCGCCCTTCTTCCCACCGTCAGCTCGCGCTGTCGTCCGGTGCGCTTTCAGAGCGTGGCCCCCGAAGAGCTGTGGCGCGAACTCGAGGAGCGCGGAGCCGAGCCCGAGCAGGCCCGCACCCTGGCCCACCTGGCGCGGGGCCGGCCGGGCGTGGCCCTGGGCTGGCTCGAGAACCGGGCGCTCTGGGAGCTTCGCTGCACCACCCTCGATCTCTTGAGCGGCCTGCACGGCGCCCAGCTCTGGCCGGCCCTGGAAACGGCAGCCAGGCTCGACAAGCTGCGCGCCGGCGAGGAGGCACGCCAGTCGCTGGCCGCCGTGCTGGACTGCTGCCGTCTCTTTTACCGCGATCTTTTGCACCTGGCCGCGTCCGGGGCCGAGGGGGCGGTGGTCAACCGCGACCGGCTCGACGACCTGCGCCGCCTGGCGGCCGAGGGTGGGATCGCTCGTCCCCGCAGGGCGCTCGAGCTGCTGCTGGAGGCCAGCGAGCATCTTCAGGCCAACCTGAATGGAAGGCTGGTCTTGCAGCGCTTATGCATGCATCTATCCCGCTGCTGAGCGCCGTGCGCCTGGCCCAGGGCAATCGCCAGATGCAAGACCGCGCCGCGGTTTTCGAGTCCGGGTTTGAGCTGGTGGGTCTGGTGGCAGACGGGGTGGGAGGGAGGCCGGGGGGGGCCGAGGCGGCCAGCGCTCTGCTCGAGGCCGTGTCCCGAGACTTCGACCGTTTGCTCCCGGTGCCGTTCCTGCAGGAGATGGATGGCGAGCTTGCGGGTGTGGGAGAGACCACGGCCGTGCTGGCAAGAATCTCGGCCGACCGCATCTCGGGTGGAGTGGTCGGCGATTCGGGGGCCTGGCTGATCGGCTCGCGCATCCACCGGGTCCTGACCTCGGTGCGCAAGCCCTACCTGGGCAGCGGGGCGGCTTTCCCGGCGCCCTTTCGGGGCCAGTGGGAGGAGCCGACGCTCCTCATGGCCAGCGACGGGCTGCTCCGCTACACCGATCCCGAGCGCATCGTCAAGGCGGCTTCGGCCGGTGATCTGGAGGAGGCGGCCGAAGCCTTGCTGGCTCTGGTGCGCCTGCCGCTTTCGGGCGAATATCCCGACGACGTCTCGCTGATCCTGGTGCGCCGGGCTGGTTGATCAGGTCTGGGGCCGGCGCTTGCGCAACAACACGCCGCCAACCACCACCTGGCCCTGGCTCTCGGCCACGCCAGGCTGGCTATCGGGCCGGGCTGTCAACTCGCGGAAAGGCACATAGCCGTCAGTCTCGAGGGCGCGCGCCGTCTGCAACAGGTCGCCCGGACGGGCCTGGACCAGGGCGCCCTGAGGGTCGGCTTTGTAAGTGCTGATGAAGTCGCTGGCCCACTCGATGGCTTCGTAGCCTTTGTCGGTTTTCTTATAGAAGGTCTGGCCTTGCTGGCTCTGCTCGAGGAAGAAGTCCAGGCCGCCGAGATAGTCGGCCCGCAGGGTAGACGTGCTCAACATGGAGCCGTTCATCGTGCAAAAGTGCAGCTGGTTCTCGGGGGTGTGGAATTTGTAGGCGATCAGCTTGAGGAAGGCGCACTCGGGGGGCGTGGTCTTGATTCGGGAGGCCGTGTCGAAGCCAACTCCGTCCTGGTCCACCTGGTAGAACTTCAGGGGCGGCTCCACGAACTGCACGCCCTGGTCGGCCAGTTTCTTGAAGACGGTCAGCTTCTCGAGGTCCTGGGGCTCGAGGGTGGTGGGCGAGGGTCCGCCGGCGAGGAAGGCGGCCACCTGGGTGTGCGTCTCCGGCGAGAACTGGCGTGGGGGCTCAGCGGCCAGCTTCATATTCTGCTCCAGCGTCCGCTCCCGAGTGGCTGCCTCGGAGCCGTTCTTGCCCAGGGCTCTCTGGATTTCGCGCAGATTCTTGAGCATCTCCAGGTTCTCTTGCATGCTGGCCAGGTTCTGGGGCTGGAACTGGTCCTGGCAGGCGGCCCTGGGCAGTTGTGAGAGACGCTGGTGGGGTAAACTCGAGAGCTGGTTGGCGATGATCATGGCGCTCTCATCGTAGCAGCCAGGGCCTGAAAAAAGGCTTATCGGCTCGGCCCGCGGAAGCTGAAGACGCGATGGAGATGGTGGGAGTAGCCTTTCAGTCAGTGGGTAAGGTGTTCTACTATCCTGTCGGCCCGGTTCGCTACCAGGCCGGCGAGGCGGTTGTGGCCGAGACGGCTCGAGGCCTGGAGCTTGGCCGCGTCGTCGGGGTCCAGGACGTGCCGGCGGAGGCAGCGGGGGAGCTCAAGGCCAGCATTCACCGTCGGGCCACCCGTGACGACCTGACCGTGCACTTTCGAAACCGCCTGAGGGCCGCCGAAGCCCTCCGGGTGGCCCGTGACCGGGTGGCCCATCACAACCTGCCGATGAAGCTGCTTGGCTCGGAATACACCCTGGACGGCAATCGGATCGTTTTCTACTTCTCGGCCGAGGGTCGAATCGACTTTCGCGAATTGGTGCGCGATCTGGCCTCCCATTTGCGTCGTCGCATCGAGCTGCACCAGGTTGGGGCCCGGGATCGGGCCAAGAGCAGCGGCGGGATCGGCCCCTGCGGGCGCGAGTGCTGTTGTTCCTCCTGGCTGCGAGAGTTCTCCCCGGTATCCATCAAGATGACCAAGGAGCAGGGCCTGTCGCTCAACCCGACCAAGATCTCCGGCTCGTGTGGACGCTTGATGTGCTGCCTGCGCTATGAATACGAGACCTATCGGCAACTGCGGCGCGAGATGCCCCCGGTCGGGGCCAGCCTGCGCCTGCCAGAAGGCACCGTGCGAGTGGTGGCCCAGCACCTGGCCCGTTACACGCTGACGGTGGCCCACGAGCAACTGGGCACTTTCGAGGTGCCCGCAGGGCGCAGCCTGGTAGGCGAGGCTGCCGAGCTCTGTCCCTCGTGCCACAGTCCGGTCTGCGCCGTTGAGGCAGAGCCGGAGGAGCCCCCGGAGCCCTCTCAGGAGAGCCCCCCTTCTCAGGAGAGCTCCCTTTCTCGGGAAACCTCCTTCGAAGGGGCACGCAAGAAGCGCCCCCGTCGGCGCTGATCGCGGTCCTGGCAGGGGCAAGTGCGACCCGAAGAGAAGCGACCAGCCATCACGACGGAGGTCTAGATTTCTTGAGCGAAGAGCCGGTTCCAGAGGGTGGAGGAGAGGTCGAAGCGGGAGCCTCCCAGGGGGAAGCAGAGAACCCGGCGGTCCTGGAGGCCATGAAGCTGATGGAGATCGCCATGAACACTCTTGGCCCGGAGGAAAAGCGCGTGATCTTTCAGCTCAGGAAAGAAGTTCAGGACGCCGCAGCCCAGTCGGGCAGCAATTTTGACCATCGGCTCGAATTCTGCTACGCCATCAAGTTCAGCGGAGACAAGATCAAAAGCACTCGAATGTTGCACGCTGTGGAAGCTTATATTCGCGCCGTCGAAGGCTAATGTGCCCGGATTTTGGTTGTGCCTATCAGCACAATCTGACGAACGGGCCGGAACTACCTTCCGGGGACTGTAGTGCGCGTCGCGCTTCAGAGACCCTGGCCGGAAAATAACAATCGGGAAAAGTTGTGCACTTTTCCCCAATCTTTTCCACAGAGACCCGTATACCAGTACATCTCTACCGTCTGATATTAATCCCCGGTTAACGGAACAGTCAAGCGAAAATTCTGTAAACCTTTTCAAGCTTAAAAATGGCTTAAAACAAGCGTTTGGTCCATATCCTTCCGAGGGAGAATAGGTTTTCGGTCGTGAACTTTTTTCCATGATGCTCCAGGGACGAACCATCCTGATCACAGGCGCCTCGGCCGGCATCGGGTTGGCCACCGCTCGCCTTCTGGCGAGCCACGGCGCCCGGTTGGCCCTGATCTCCAATCAGCCTGTGGAGCTGGCCGCTCTGGGGCAGGAGCTGGGCGCTTTCGCGCTGGAGGTGGACCTGACCGATCCGGGCCAGGTCGAGGGCCTGGTGGAGAGGGTGGAACGTTCGGTGGGGCCGCTGGACGTCTTGATCAACAACGCCGGCATTGGCCTGCATGCCACCCTGCTGGATACCCCGCCGGAGAAGCTGCGCCGGGTCTTCGAGGTGAATTTTTTCGCGCCCGTCTCGCTCTGTCGTCAGGCCCTGGCAAGCATGGCCGAGCGTCACCGGGGTCATCTGATCAATGTTTCCTCGGCCTCGGGCCGGCGCGGGCTGGCCAGGATGAGTGCCTACGCTCCCAGCAAAGGCGCTCTGCATATTTTCTCTCAGGTTCTCCGAATGGAGGCGGCCAGCCACGGGGTGAAGGTGACCGAGGTTCTACCCATCTCCGTTCAGACAGACTTCTTTGCTGCCGCAGAGAACCGGTCAGGTCGGGATTATCGCCCCCGCGGCCTGGTGCATACCAGCGACTACCTGGCTCGCTGCATCTACAAAGCCGTGTTGCGGCCGGTGCCCGAGGTCTATCCCAGCTTCCTCAGTCGGTTGGGATTTGTCTTCGAAACGGCCTTCCCCAATCTGACCGCGCGCCTCCTGGAAGCGGCCGAGCGACGGTCCACCCCCCCTAAAAAGGCTTGACGATCCCTTGCTGGACGGCCCAGGCGGCCGCCTCGCTGCGCCGGGACAAGTTGAGCTTGTCGAGGATTCGGCTGATGTGGTTGCGAGCAGTTTTCTCCGCGATCACCAGCTCTTCGGCGATCTGTCGGTTGGTGTAGCCTCGCGCCACCAGGCGCACGATCTCCACCTCGCGCTCGGACAGGGGGCCTTCGTCGTCTGTTCGCGGTTGAGTCACCATCTCGACCAGCTTTCGGGTTACCTTGTCGGTGACCGCCGGGTCGAGCATCTGCTGGCCTTCGGCCACCAGCCGGATGGCTCTGGCCAGCTCTTCGCGGCGAACATTCTTGAGTAGATAGCCGCTGGCACCGGCCACCAGCGAAGAGAGCACCGCTTCGTCGTCCGAGGAGGAGGTCAGCATCAGCACCCGCACTCCAGGAAATCGGTCGCGGACCTCGCGACAGGCGGCCACGCCGCCCATGCCGGGCATCATGACATCCATCAGAACCACCTCGACCGGGCTGGTCTCCAGCCGGGCCAGGGCCTCCTCGCCGCTGGCGGCCTCGCAGGTGACCGTAAGGTCCTCTTCCAGGGCCAGCACCGTGGCCAGGCCGGTGCGCACGACCTCGTGATCATCCACCAGCATCAATCGCAGCATTGGCTACCCTCCCGGCAGGCTGACCTGCACCCGCGTACCTTCACCCGGGGCGCTGACCAGGCTCAGTCGCCCCTGCAACTCCTCGATTCGTGTGCGCATGTTCCCCAGTCCATGTCCGGGGCGCACCGTTGAGGGGTCGAAACCTCTGCCTTTGTCTTCCACGCAGAGGCACGTTTCTCCCGGAGTGAAGGTCAGCTGCAGGCCTATCCGCAGACTGCCCGAGTGCTTGAAGGCGTTGGCCAGGGCTTCCTGGATGACCCGGTAGAGAGCCACTCGCTGGGCCACGGGCAGGGTTGGCTCCTTTCCGTCCACCTTTAACTCGACTGGAATCCCGCTCACCGACTCGAACTCGCGTACCAGGCGCGCCAGGGCTTCGCTGAAGGGAGTCTCTCCTTCCAGCAGAGCCGCTTTGTCATACATCGCATTGCGCACTTCCCAGAGAGCCTGCCGGGCCACCGGCAACAGCTGGCTCAACTTCTCCTCCAGAGCCGTCTGCTCAGCCCGGCTGGCCAACTCGCGGCAGGCATCCAGAGACAGGGTGAGCATGAACATGGTCTGGGCGACCCCATCGTGGATTTCGCGCCCCAGGCGCGAGCGCTCTTCCCGGGCGGCCAGATCGCGGACGCGGGCCTTTTCGCGTTCCAGTCGACGAAGCAACTCGGCCAGAAAGGCTGCGAAGAAGGCCACCAGAAACGGGTTGAGCAGGGCGCCCACGAACCCGCCGTCCAGGCGCCCGTCGCTGTTGTAAACGGCGGCCATGCCCGGTCGCGAGTAGGCCACTGCCGCCAGGAAGCAGAGCGAGTAGCCGAGGGAGGCAAAGGTGCCGCCCCGTAGCCCGTACTTGAGCGAGGGCGCCAGGACCGAGGTCAGGCTGTACTCGTAGAACGGGCTCCGCCACCCGCCCGAGAGCCAGATCACCGCCGTGGAGGCCAGGATGTCCAGGGCCGGCAGCAGAGGATTGTTCTCGGTGTAGCCGGTGGCGTTGCCCAGGCGGGGCCGCAGGAAGGGCAGGTAGAGCGACATCAAGCCCAACTGCAAAGCGGTGAGCAGCAGCAGCAGCCAGGCATGCTCGAGGTTGGCCGGTGGGGCGGCCTGAAACAGCACGATCCCCAGCGCGATCAGCCAGGTGATCCAGCGGGCCCCGACCGAGAAGTAGATTGGGTTCAAAAAGCCCTGTCCGGCTCGCTCGAATCTCCAGCGTCGGCGCAGGGCTTGAAGGCTCACCCGGGTCTGGTTCTACCGTCAGGGTGGTCTAATCCTCGCCCATCACCATCAGGTGGAGTCGCAGGCTGCCCTGAAGGCGGTCCTGAAGGTCGTTCTGCTCGTTCAACATGTTTTGTCTCACCTCCGCATCTGAATTGTGCCTCAGAGGGACCCTCCCAGGTCAGGGTCACATGACCCCAACCGGCAGGGACAGACGACCGGGACTACAGAATGCACAGGCGATGCCTCGCCCCAGGTTGCGCAAGCTCGATTATCAGGAATTCCCGCCCCCGCGCTTCCACACGCCCCTGCCCGGGCCCGAGGACTGGAAGCTGTGGCGGGCCGTTGGAGCCCTCTACGAGCTGCGTGGTTTCGAGTTGCCCGCCTCGCGCTGGCTGCCGGCTCAACTTTCTCGTCAAGCCGAAGCACTGGCCGGCGAGCCCTACCTGGCGATGGAGCTCGAGGTGGCCGGGCCGGCTCCGGTCGATCTGAAGACCCTGCTGGCCCCGTTGGCGCGAGGCCTGCCCCTGAGACTGGCTACGGTGCGCCGAACCGACAATCCCGAGAACGTGCTCCGCATCAGTCAGGCCGAACGGGCGGCCCCTCCTCAACACGGCCAGCATCGGAGCTGCCTGCGGACCTGGGGCCCGGCCGCTTCGCGCTGGCGCGAGGACCTGCGCCAGAAGCTGGTGGAGAGCCAGGTCGAGCCTCTGCTGGAAGGCCAGGTGGGCCTCCAACTCAGCTGGCGCTGCTCCTCCCTACAGAATTGGGTCGAGCTGTGGCGGCCCACCGGCGACAGCCTGGGACCGGTGCTGGGCGAGCGGCGCCCCATGCGCCCCCGCCTGGAGCGGGTCAGCCAGATGTCCTTGCATCTCTCCCTGGACGATCGCCTGGGCATGGCCGTGGATGTCGGCTACTGGTGGAGTCTGGTTGGCTGAGCTCCCGCTGCTCGAATTTGACGAGGACCGGCAGGCCGTCATCGAGCCCTCGCGAGCCGTCAAGCCGGTGGAAGGCCTGCCCGAAGGCTGTGTGCTGTGCTTCTTCCAGGATGTGTTCGAGAAGCTGACCGCCGAGCTGGGTGAGCCGATCGCCTCTCTAAGAACCGAGTTCGCTCGCCATCCGGTCTACCTGCTCGACCACCGCGGCCAGAGGTTCGGCCTGTTGCATCCGGGGGTGGGCGCCCCGCTGGCCGCCTGCATGCTGGAGGAAGCCATCGCCCTGGGTTTCAGCAAGTTCGTGGCCTGTGGCTCGGCCGGCGTGCTGGACAAAGAGATTGCACCCGGCCACTTCATGCTCCCCTTCGCAGCAGTGCGTGACGAGGGCACGTCCTTTCACTACCTGCCTCCCGCCCGCGAGGTGCGGGCCGACCCCTCTGTAGTGCGAGTGCTGGAGGAAACCCTGCGCGAGTCCCAGCGCCCTTACCTTTTGTGTCGCACCTGGACCACCGACGCCGTCTATCGCGAGACCCGGTCCCGGGTCGACCGGCGACGGGCCGAAGGTTGCCTGGCGGTGGAGATGGAAACGGCCGCTCTGCTGGCTGTGGCCCAGTTCCGCGGGGTGAAGTTGGGCCAATACCTGTACGGCGGCGACGACGTCAGCGGGGCGGACTGGGATCCGCGCGACTGGCACCGATTGGCCGTGCGCGAGACGCTCTTCTGGCTGTCGGCTGACGCTCTCCTCAATCTTTGAGCAATCGACCGCGCAGGCCCCACAGCTCGCCCAGCTCGCCCCGGTCGAGAAAGAAACCGCCGCACAGCCCGCAGACGTCCACCTCGACGTGATCGAAGCGGGTGACCTTCAGAAGCTCCTTGCAGCGGCAGCAGGGGCGCTGACCCGGCTTGCGGAGCGCCTTCTCGGGTGCCTGGGCGGGGGGCTCGAGCACTTCGCCCGGCGCGTCCATCCTTTTGAGCACCACCTTGAGCTCTCCGCCGTCGAACCACAATCCCCCACAGGCTCCGCAACGGTCGAGCTCGACTTCGCGCACCTGCAGGGAGTCCATGGGCAGGCTGCAGGCGGGGCAGAAGAGCAATGAAACGCTGGCCTGACGGCCGTGAGCGACGGCGGTGGACAGCTCGTCCAGTCGCGCCAGGCAGCGGTCGAGGTTCTTCTGGGCCAGCTCGTCGTCGGGCCGGAGCGCCAGCCCATGCCGAAAGCGCTTGAGGGCCTCCTCGTATTCGCCCAGCCCGTACAGGGTCACGCCGAAGTCGTTCTGGACCCGATAATCGTTCGGGTCGAGCCGTTCCGACTCGAGGTAGTGGTGTTTGGCCTGGCTCGTCTCCCCGGTGCGCTCCAGCACCAGGGCCAGCTCATAGTGCAACTCGGCCAGTTCGGGGCAACGAGCCACTCCCTCTCGCCCCGCCGCGACCGCCTCCGCCAACTCGCCCGAGCGGTGCAGACCCTGCACCAGGCTCAGTCGCGCTTCAGGGGATTCGGGACGGAGGGCCACGGCGGCACGAAAGTGGGCCACGCAATCGCTCTCGCGCAGCTCGTAACGGGCCTTCCCGGCTCGCATCCGGATACCGAACTCGTCCTGCGCTTTCAGCTCGAGGGCACGCTCCAGAGCCCGGGCCGCGCCCTCCAACCAGCCTTCGCGTGGCTGGGCTCCGCTCTGGAGCAGTCGGTCCATCACCATCGCGTAGGCGAGATAGCTCTCGGGATCCTCGGGCCGGCGCTGAATATCCTCAGCCCGAGCTCGAGCTTGCTCGAGCAGCTCTTGAGGCGCTTTCATCACCACCATCTGCTGCAGGTAGCGGGGCAGGTCGGTCAGCTCGGTCGCCCGCGCCAGCTCATCGTCAGGCTCGGGGCCAACTTCGGCCACTTCTTCGCGGATTCGGGCCTTGCGGAACACTCCCTTGATGCGATCAAAAAAACCTTCTCCGGCCCGGTGGGTGAGATTGCCGTTCAGGGTCGGGGCGGCTTCGTCCATGATGACCACCCGGTCGCTCTTCTGGTTCTTCCAGCACTGGTTGCCACGAGCCTCGCCGCTGGCATTCTGGAGGAACAGGATGCCATAGTGACCGTTGGCTGTGCACTGATTGTTGAGCAGGCGGGGGGAGCAGGAATCCCCCACCTGAATGCCGCTCCCTTCGTTTTCACTGAGCTTGTTGGCGCTGGCGCTGCCACCGGCCTGGTCGAAGTAGGTGAGCCCGGCCCCATTGCCGTTGCACTCGTTGCCGATCAGGTCGGGGCAGGCCAGATCGTTGATCGACATTCCCATCCCGTTCCTGACGCACTGGTTTCCCCGGGCCACGCCTGTCGAGCCCTCGTGAAAGGATATTCCCACGCTCTCGTTGCCGAAAAGAAAGTTGCGCTCCACGCGAGGACGGGCCTGCTCCCACACCTGAATCCCACCCTGGCCATTGGCCCGGCAGGCGTTGTTCTTGATCAGGGGGGCGCACTGGTCAAAGCAGGTGATCCCGCTGACACTGTTCTCGGAGCACTCGTTGCGATCGACCTGAGCTCGGGTCTGGTCGCGCAACTCGATTCCGCTCACGTTGCCCGAGCACTCATTCTTGCGCAGCACCACATCGCCTTCGCTGGCGCAGCTGATGCCCATGCCGCTTTGATGGTGGTGGCAGAAATTCTTGACGAGCTCGAAGTGGCAGTGCCCCGCCAGGCCGACTCCCGAACCGTTCTCGGCGCACTCGCAGGACTCGATACGTCCTCGAGATCGGCCTGCCAGATGGATCCCAAAGTTCTGGTTGCCCTTCACCTGGCATCTGACCGCCTGGCAAACGGCCTCGTCGTAGACTCCCAGCCCGTGGCCCTGATTGTGGTCGAAGTGGCACTCGCTCAACTCGGCCTCGGTCCGGCCGCGCAGGATCAGTCCTGCCTGGCGCTCCGCCTCGTGGCTGGCCGCCCCCCGGAAGCGGCAGGCCTTCAGCTCCAGACGCCCCCCCTCGACCACCACCACGGCGCCGAACTCGGTTCCGGTGCGCTCCACTGTGAGCCCCTCCAACCGTCCTCCCTGCGCCAGCACGAGCAGGGGACCGTGAGCGGCGCCCACCAGCCGGGTCTGGAAGATGCCCGCTCCTTTCAAACGCAGGGGCGTGTTCAGGGTTAGACTGGTGGATAGCCGGTAGTCGCCCGGCTCGAGCTCGATCTCCACGGCCGGGTCGGCGGTCGCCAGTCGGGCCGCCAGATCGCCGGTTGGCGAGATCCGCAACTCAGCTACGCCCTTTCTTGCCCTCGCGTTTGAAGATGAACGCAGGCGAGCCCTGCTCGCTTCCGGGCAGATAGACCACCAGGGGGGCCCCGGCTGCGGTGCACCATTGCACGATCTCTTCGGAGGTGAAGTTGCGCAGGGAGTCGGGCGCCAGGAACATCTGGTAGAAGAATCGCTCTCCCAGCCGCAGTCTCGGCTCGAGCGCCCGCCTTTCCCCTTCGCTCGAGGGCAGTTGGGCTTCAGAGCTGACGATGAGGTAGCCGCCCTTCTTCAAAGCGCCGACGGCCCGCTTCAGAGCGTCGGCCGGGTCTTCGGTCAGGGAGAGCGAGCGGTGGAAGACCGCGAAGTCAAAGCGATCTTCGTAACGGCACTCCTCGGCGGTGCCCACCACGATGACCGATCGGGTGGCTCGTTCAGCCTCGCGGGCGCACTCATAGTCGGGCTCGATGCCGGTGGGCTCGACCTCAGGGTAGACCTTGCGCAGTTGCTCGAGACCATAGCCGCAGCCACAGCCGAACTCCACCAGGCGCCCCCCCTTCCTGAAACGCTCGTGGAGAGCTTCCACCTGAGGGATCTGATGCTCCCACAGGTAGGCGTACGAGCTGCGTAGCCCGTCGGCGAGCAGCATGCGCAGGCTCAGGCTGGGCTCGGGGAACGCTTTGCCTCGGAAGACCGCTTCCAGACTCTCGTAGACTCTCTGGGTGACCTGGATGTAGGTGTTGACCCAGGCCCCCAGGCCGGGAGCCAGGGCCTCGGCATCGGGCTCGAGTGTGTACCCTTCCTCGGCCGAGCCACTGAGGAATTCATAGGCGTGGGCGGCGCGGCACCAGACCTCGATGTAACCGAGCTCATATCCCAGGTGACTGGCCAGGTTGGCGGCGGTTCTTGGTTCCTGAGCCAGGGCTTCAAACAGGCCGAGCTCGCGGCCTACGTGCAGCAGCCAGGTGCCCCAGAAACCCTCGAGATAGAGGCGTACCCGCGAAGTCTTGCCTGGAAAGTCGACCGGAGTCGGTTCCGAGGTCACCGGCACTCCCTCCCGAAAAGAATCTCCGCTATCCACGAGCGGGGTTGAAATTCTTCCCGCCCGACGGGCGGTTCCCTGCCTGAGGGAAAATCATTCCCACGTTATCCTTTTTGAATTCAGTGGGTGAAAGGAATTAAACCCAGACCATCTCGTCAAGCAGGTCGAGCAGGACTGCTTCGCGTTCGGGAATGCTGAGGCCGGCGAGCTCCATAGAGGTGTGGACCCACTCCCGAACCTGCTCCTTGAGCCGAACGGGATCCTGGCCGGGAGCCAGGACCTCCTGAACCTTCCAGAGCTCGAGCTCGGCCCGGGCCTGCATGACCCGGGCCAGGAACGTGCGGCCGGAGTCCTGGCTCCAGTCAGCCAGGGCGGCCAGTTCTAAAGCTTGAGGCAGTTCCACGAACCAGCGCTGCTCAACCGGTTCCTCGCTCATGACCGCCTGTCGCAGGGCCTCTCCCCAGGGACTGAACGGTCGACTGGTGGTTCCAGGATGCAGACCCTCGAGCCAGAGTCGAGCTCCGCGGTCCAGCCATTCCATTGCCTCCGGGCCATTCTTGGAGGCGCCCGTGATATGGCGCTGGATCTGCTGCGCGAGCTCGGCCATCTTGCTGTCCAGAAAGTCCTCCAACTCCTGGATCAGAGAGTCGAGTCGTCCCAGGTAGATGCTCTGGTCCTCAACGAGGGGAATTCCAGTCAGACCGGCGACCCCTGGCAAAGATTGGCTCAACAGCTCGCGAGGAGGGGACTCGCGACATCCCTCGAGCAGCAGTAGCAGTTGCTGGGCTCCTTGAGAATGAGCCTCTCGAAGCACGCGCGTCAACCTGGGCAAGTGCTCGAGCCAGGTCAGGAGTTGGCGGTGGGTCCGCTGCCACAGATCGCCTTCTGCCAGCATGGTCATGCTGGAGGTGCCGAAGAGCCCTCGCACAGCTTTGACGAAAGCCTCCTCGGCCCGGGTGGCCACCCGATAGCGCAGCTCGTAGCGCGATGGGCAGGCCAGCGCCAGGCGAAACGTCTCCACGTCTGCCTTCAATGTCTGGTCGTCCTGGCGCAGCTCAAGGTCTTCGGAGCGCACCCTCAAAGCAGCTCCCAAATAGAGGTGAGCCAGGGGGCCACGCAGTCCGCGGGGCGGCTCAGCGAGCCAGGCGAGCACGTCAGCCAGGCTCTCGGAACGTTCTGACTCGCGGTCCCCGTAAAGTTGGTCGAGCAGATCGCGCCATAACCGGAGCTCGGGACTCTCGCCCTGGGGCCATTCCTCCACGCCCAGGTGGCGATAGCTGCCGTGCTCGCCCAGCGATTTGAGGATACCGGGGCTGAGTAAGCTCCGCTGCAAGACCTCGGAGGATCCGCAAGTCAGGCTACAAGACAAGAGCAGCGGCCGCTCGCGGTCGAGCAGCTCTTCCAGAGCCCCGGCCATGGCCCGACGACCGGCCGCCGGGCGGTGGGTGGGAGTGTCCGGATAGATCGCTTCCAGAGCCTGGATGAAGAATGCCTTGCGCTGCTCGGCCGGCGTCCATTCCAGGGGAATTCCGCGGTGGCGCCAGCGGAATGCCCGGGGCCGAAGCGCGGTCTGGATCAGCTCGCGTACTCGCCTTCGCAGATAGTTGCGATGGGTGTCCAGCTCCCGGGCGGCTTCCTCCGAGTCGCGGTAGGGTGCCTGGCGTTCGAGTCGTTCCAGGGCGGCCAGCTCACGCAGCTCCTCGGCTACTGCCAGGGGAGCCCGGGGCAGGCCCACCAGCACGGCCGGGTGGGGCTCGAGCGATTCCAGGTTCCGGTAGACCCGCTCCAGGTCGGGTAAGGAATAGCCCAGTCCAAACAGCACCAGCAGATCCCAGCCCGGGGACGGGCGGCTGGGAATGGGGTCTTCCGGGCCGATCAGCAGGGATTGTACCCGGCGGGCGATCGCGTAGCGGCGAGCGTAAGCTCGGGGGCGCATGGACCGGGGTCGGAAGTGCCGCTGCAACAGCTCGTGAGGGGTGGTCTCCTCCAGCCCGTCGAGCGCTTGCTGGATGTCCCGATTCAGGTCGTAATCGATTTCTCGCAGAGCCAAGGTGACCTTCAGAGGGCGATGCGATTCGTGGTATCGGTGATCTGCAACTGCACCAGGCTCTCTTCGCCTCGAGCGAGCACTTGCAGGAAGGCGAAGACGATCGTCGGGTCGAGCTGGCTGCCGGCGGCCGAACGCAATTCGTTGATGGCCCGGTCACGGTCGAGTGCCTTGCGGTAGGGACGGTCGCTGGTCATCGCATCCCAGGTGTCGGCGACCGCGATGATGCGCGCGAACTGGTGGATCTGCTCACCCGCCAGGCCATCGGGGTAACCGGAGCCGTCGAAATTCTCCTGGTGCTGGCGGATGGCCAGCTTGACGCGGCCAGGAATGTCGATGGGCAAGACCATGGATTCGCCCAGGGCCGAATGCCGCTGCATCTCGAGCCGCTCTTCGTCGGTGAGCTTGCCAGGCTTGCGCAGGATGGCGTCGGAGACGCCGATTTTTCCAACGTCGTGGAGAAACGAGCAGATCTCGAGGTCGGCCAGGTCCTCGGCGGACAGGCCGAGCTCGGTGGCGATTGCCATGGAGTAGAGGCAAACCCGCTCTACGTGACCGCGAGTGTACAGGTCCTTGGCCTCGATGGCATTGGCCAGGCAGAGGATGATCTTCTTCTTCATGGCGTAGAGACGGGCGTTCTCAATGGCGGGGGCGGCCTGGTTGGCGATAGCCGAAAGCAAGACCAGGTTGGTTTCTTTGAAAACCCCGTCTTGAATGCGGTTGTCCACGTAGATCAGTCCGGCCGTTCGTCCCTTGATGATGATCGGGGCCGCCATGATGGAGCGTAGATTGTGCAGGGAGACACTGGCAAAGGCCTTGAAGCGTTCGTCCTTCATGGCGTTATTGGCCAGGACCGCCTGGCCGGTTTCGAACACCTGGCGCACCAGGTTGCGGCTGAAGGAGAAGCCCTCGGCCTGGATCTCGTTGTGGCCAAGTCCGCGGGCGCGTACTAGATGGTAGTCGGTGCCGTCGTCGGAGAGCATCATCACGCAGCCCCGCTCGGCCCGCATCATTTCGATCACCTTGTCGATGACCATGTCCAGGACCTGTCCGAACTCGAGGGTTGAGTTGAAGAACCGGCCTACATCCAGCAGCAGTCGCAACTGCCCGGCTTCCAGCGCCTCGGTATCCCGCCGGGTGGCGGACACATCCGGACTCTGGCTCATGAAAGAACTCCGCTCCGCATTTCGGACTGGCTTCGACGGCGCACAACGGTTCCCTACAGATTCCTTTGAGGCAGCCCCCTGTAACATGTTCCAGGAGCCCTGGTCCAAGTTCGTACAAGTGGGAGATCTGTTTGCTCGAGGATGAACGCAGCCTGGTTGCCGCCGCCAAGCAAGGCGATCGGCACGCCTTTGAGATGCTGGCCGAGCGCTGCGCTCCCCGAGTTTATGCGCTCGTCTACCGAATGGTGCGGGGGCGGCGGGAGGAGGCGGAAGATCTGACTCAGGAGACCCTGCTCCGGGCCTACGCCTCTCTGGCTTCCTTCCGCGAGGACTCGGCCTTCTCCACCTGGTTGCATCGCATCGCCGTCAACTTGACCTTGAACCGGCTGGACCGGAAGAATCTGGTCGCCGCCTCGCTCGAGGACGACCCGCGCGAGGTGGCCGACAAGGATGCTTCCGCTCAACCCCTGGCCGCTCTGCAGACGAGCGAGCTGCGGCAGGTGCTGGAAGCGGCCATATTGCGTTTGTCCGACTCGTTGCGGGTGGTCTTCGTGCTGCGCGAGTTGGAGGGCCTGAGCCACGACGAGATCGCCCGGATGTTGGATTCCAACTCCCAGGCGATCAGGGTGCGTCACCACAGGGCCAAGAAAGTTTTGATGGAGCTGTTGGCTCCTTATGTACTGGAGGGACAGCCTCGATGAGCGGAGAGGACCGGTTCCAAGCGCAGCTCGTGGACTACCTGGAGGGAGAGCTTCCCCCCCAGGAACGCGAGCAAGTGCGCCAACACCTGGACGGGTGCGAGTCCTGTCAGCGACAGGTGGCGGCCGGTGAGCTGCTCGGTCGCCTGACTGGAGAATTGCCCTTACCCGAGCTCCCGGAAGGGTTCATGGAGCGTTTCAGAGAGCGATTGGACAGCCAGGCGACAGTGATCTCGCTGCCACGAGCACCTCTGGTTCGCTGGCGACGCACCCTGCTGGCTGCGGCTGCCTGTGCCGCGTTGGCAATTGGCCTGTTGCGAGTTTTCTTGCCGGTTCCCAGGCCGCAGGTCGTTCTGGCTACGCCTCCACCACTCACGGTGGTCGCTGGCGGCAGCCCTGAGGTGGGCTCCCAGCCGGTGCGCTCGGCCCAGGCCCTGAGCGACGGGGCCCTGGTGAGCACCGGCCAGGAGGCCTCCTCACTGGTGGTGGGCGCTTCCAGTCAGGTCTCTCTCGGCCAGAACAGCCAGTTGCGCCTGATCAGTGTCCGACGCAATCTTTCTGTTCGCAGGATCGAGGGAGAGCTCGAGCTGCGCCGTGGTCGGGTCTGGGTCAACGAGTCCAATGCTCGGCTCGCGACCATTACCCCGCACGCTCGCATCGTGCCCATCGGCACCTCCTACGAGGTGGTGCTGGACGAGCAGTCGACCCGGGTACGGGTGTTCAGCGGCCAGGTGAGGGTGGAGTCGGCCGGGCGCGAGCACTTGCTGGATGCCGGTCAGCAGGGGGACTTGCGAGGAGATGGGGCGGTGGCGGTGGAGCCGCTGGAGGAGGAAGAGGTTGCTCGCCCGTCCCCGCGCCGCCCCCGGATGGGGGAGGCTTTGCCCCGGGACAGCTACCCCAAGGCACGCCCTCGCAGGAGTGCTCCGATTGGGGAGATGCACGAGCCGGGTGGACCGGGGATGGGTCCGCGCGAGCCGGGTCGCCCGGGTGGACCGGGGATGGGCCCGCGCGAGCCGGGCCGCCCGGGTGGACCGGGGATGGGCCCGCGCGAGCCGGGCCGCCCGGGTGGACCGG
>BTUM01000101.1:0-26073 GCA_045863235.1 Candidatus Xenobia bacterium
GGAGCGTGTCCGTTTTTAAACCGGATCCGTGTCCGTTTCCTAACCGGATATCACACCGATCAGGAACTGGGCGCGTATCAAGTGGTTTCTACAGTAGCGGGCACTGATATCTGACAGTGCAGGAATCCAATCCACCCGGGTCAGTCGACCTCGTGTTCATCAACTGTTCATCTGGTTGCCCCGCATTCAACGCTTCCTCAACGCCCCGGCTCCCCGTCGAGAGACGCCGGGGCCGTTTCATGAGGCAGACAGATTCGGAGGTTACCGTGAACGCGAACTTCTTATACGAACCACCACATAGTCCGCGGGATGAGAGCGAGGCTCTGCAGCTCTACTTTCGCCAGTTGCTCGAAAGCGAGGAATTGGAGCAAGCCGCTGAGGTTCTCCTTCAGCTGGCGGAGATTTCCGATACCCAGGTCCGGGCTGGAATGCACGAAGTGACGAGGCTCGGGCAGTTGGAGCAGATCATGGAGAAGGTGGGACAGGGAGACAGCTGGATGCGGCTGGCTCGCGTCTCCGTACTCCAAGGACTGCGCAGTATGGCCGGTCCTAACGCCGCCCCCCCCCCGACTGTGTGGTCCGACCAGCCTCGGGCTGAGCTCTTCGGCGCTCTGCGCCTGAGCTACCAGTGCCGAACTCTAGCCCCGGAACGCTGGCCCAGCGCCAAAGCGATGCGGCTCTTCGCTTGCCTGGTCGGACGCCAGGGAGCACCTGTCAGCTGCGCGGCCGCCATCGAGATGCTGTGGCCCGAACTGACCCCCGGTCGAGGCAGGTCTTCGCTACGCAACTGCATCTATCAGATCCGCTACGCGCTTCGCGATCTCCTGGGCTTACCGGGTGAGGGGTTGGTACGCTGTCGCATGCAGGACACCCTTAGCCTGGATGCGCGGTTTGAGACCGACGTGGACTCATTCGAACAAGCCGCTGAGCAAGCCCGCAAGCTCCAATACAATCAGCCGCTGGATGCATTGCGCCTGGCCAGTTCGGCAGACAGCCTCTATCGCGCCCCATTCCTGGAGGGACTGGAGGATGCCTGGATCCAGCCACTGCGAGCGCGCCTGGCGGCGGCCCGGGGGAATCTGCTGCACGTGCTGGCCAATTGTCAGCTGACCCTGGGCCATGCCCAGCTGGCCGAGCAGACCGCACGCCGCGCTCTGCAGCACGACGATCTGTGCGAGCAGGCCTGGGCCGATCTGCTGGCCGCCCAAATCGGTCAGGGTCGAGAGTCGGAGGCCCGACGCCTCTATCGCGATGCGGTGGCCCATTTCCAGAGCGAGCTGGGATTCCGGCCCACCGTCCTGGGCGAGGCATACGACCGGCTGCTGGCCCCACCCGCTTTCCGCAAAGTTAGCTAAATCAATCAAAAGGAGCCCTACAAATGAACATCGCAACCGCCCCCAATAGCAGTATCATCCATATCCCCCAGCGGTCCCAGGGTCAGATTCCCCAGGATCCCTCCACCGAACCGGTCGACCGCGTCGAGCGAGGAATCGTGTTCGAGGCTGCCAGTCGCACGATCGGAGTGGCCAGCGGTATTGCCCTGACCTTCAACCGGATGATCGTGGGCGGATGTGCCGGAGCCGGCCAGGGAATCGTCAAGGCAACCGGTCTCAAGGACGACCAGGCGGACCTCGGTTTCAAGGTTGCCATGACAGCCAACCTGGCAGCGACCGGAGCCCTGGCAGGCGGCTTCGGCTATGAGGCCCTGGCCCTCAGCCCCGCCCAGGGTGCCGCGGCGGGAGCAGTCACCAATGCTCTGATCGGTAACCAGGATTGGAAATCGGCTGCCCCGGCGTTCCAGAATCAGGTCCGCACAACCGCTGATGAATGGGTGGAGGCCAGCCTGGCCAAGCTGCCCGAGCCCATCTCCCAGGGCCAGGGGGTTGCCGCAAATGTGGCTCGGGGCCTGGTGGGAGAGGTTGTGGGGCTCTCTGCCGGCGTGTTCGCCAGCAGCGCGGTTGCCCCCCAGAGCTTTCAGGCCGGCTATGACTGGGGTACTCGCAATGTCGAGCGCCTGGCCAACTGGATGTCTCCGGCTTCTGACGAGAACAAGGCATAACGCTCCGCCATCTCTGGTCGATTCCCAGCGCAACCAAGGAGAGCCTGCAGCAGGCTCTCCTTTCCTTTTCCGGAGCTTTCCTGCGACAATCGGAAACACGAGTCGCGCCAATCAAGAGCGAGATCACTTGCCGGCCGAGCGGAAAACCCCGCTTACCGGTTTGGCAGCGTTACCGGGCTGAGCAGGCGAGCCGCCCGGTAGGAGCGGTCACGCCGGCCGAGCGGTAAACCCGCCCCGCGCTCGCTTACCGGTTAGGCTGAGCAAGCGGGACACCGCCCGGTGGGAACGGTCACGCCGGCAGAGAGGTTAAACCCGCCCCCGCGCTCGCTTACCGGTCCACTCTGAGCAGGCGGGACCACCGCCCGGTGGGAACGGTCACGCCGGCACGTTAAACCCGCCCCCGCGCTCGCTTAACGGTCCACTCTGAGCAGGCGGGACCACCGCCCGGTGGGAACGGTCACGCCGGCAGAGCGGTTAAACCCGCCCCCGCACTCGCTTACCGGTCCACTCTGAGCAGGCGGGACCACCGCCCGGTGGGAACGGTCACGCCGGCAGAGCGGTCAACCCGCCCCCGCGCTCGCTTACCGGTCCAAGATGCAGCAGGCGGGATGCCGTCCGGTGGGAACGGTCACGCCGGCCGAGCGGTTAAACCCGCCCCCGCGCTCGCTTACCGGTCCGAGATGCAGCAGGCGGGATACCGCCCGGTGGGAACGGTCACGCCGGCAGAGCGGTTAAACCCGCCCCCGCGCTCGCTTACCGGTCCAAGATGCAGCAGGCGGGACACCGCCCGGTGGGAACGGTCACGCCGGCAGAGCGGTAAACCCCGTCCCGGGGCAGCGTTATCTAACTGACCTGGAGGCGAGAAGCCGAGCTGGGCGCGGCGCTCTATCGGACACAGCCCGATGGGCCGAGCGGTTCGTCCCGGTTCACAGCTCGGTGTTCCCCAAGACGTCTCGATGACAACCACAAGTCTCTGGCAATGCATGATCGCCCAACCCAAGCAACCAAGGAGGATTCCTCGCCATGATCATCACCAACACCGCCCTCCCCCGGATGGCATCCCGGGCCCTGAGTGAGCCTCCCCCGCCGCCCGAGCCCCCGCCGCCGCCCGAGCCCCCGCCGAGCGAACCCAAAATCTACTTTCGCGACAGCGCCCGCAGTGGTCGTCGTGACCTTCTCCTGGGAGTCGCCCTGGCGGCTGGGACGCCCGGAGTGCTTCCGCCCACCGCCGGCAAGCTGGTGGGCGGAATCGTGGGCGGACTGGGCCTCATCTCGGGCTACGGCGAGGTGCGCGAAGGGATGCGCCGCTCCGATGTCCACCAGGTGCTCGACGGCGCGCTCCATATGGGGATCTCGGTCTCCTTGCTGGCGGTGGCGGCTGTCTCCAGCCCTCTGGTAGGGGCCTTTCTCAGCACCGGCGGCTACACGCTGCTGGCCGGCAAGATGCTCTACGACCATCCCAAGGACGTGCTCGACGTTGTCGCCCTGCAGCCGCTGGGACTGGTCCGGGATGCGGGCCGCAGCATTTGGCTCGAGTTCCGGCCCGAGCCCAAGCCCGAGAATCCCACGCCAGCGCCGGCCGAACAGGAGAAGCAGCCGTGAACATGACCATCACCAACCACTCCCCGGCCCGTAGTCCCTCCCGGTCGGTCCGGCTGGCCGAAGGGGCCGCAGGTGCCATCGTTGGCGGCCTCGTGGATGGCGTGGGAATCGGCGGAGCCACGCTGATTCGCACTCCCCAGCTGGTGGGCAAGGCCTACTGCGATCTGTGGACCTCGGAGAAGACCCTGGCCTACAAATCGACGACCTCCCTCATCATCCCGGCCGTGGCCCTGCTGGCCACTCCTCTGGCGACGGCAGTGGGGCTGGCCGTGGGCGCCTACCAGGGGGCCCAGGAGGGCTATGCCAACGGCCTGCCGGTGGCCGCCCAGCGCTCTGTGGAGATGGTTCTCTCCTATGACCAGTTCCTTCAGGACACATTGAAAGGCTGATTGAGACAATGCAGATCACCAACGTTCGAGTCAGTTATCTTCCTCAAGATCCTCTGGTCAGCCGGCCGGCCGAGATGACCCTGGACAGCAGCGAAGTCGGGGACCGCCTGGAAGGCCCGCGCCTCCGAGTGGACGATGGCGAGCCGGCCCGGCCCGACGCTCAGGGAAACTACCTCTTCCAGCCTGGCACTCGCGAATTTCAGCAGGCGAACTCGCTGGTATGCGCCACCAAGACTCTGCGCCTCTTCGAGCAAGCCCTGGGGCACGAGATACCGTGGGCCTTTCGCGGCAAGCTCCAGATCCATCCCCACTACGGACAGGGCTTTAATGCCTTCTACCTGCGCCAGGATCACTCCATCAATTTCTTCGATGGCCTGGATACAACCACCAACAAAGTGGTGGCGGGCAGCGAGTCGCTGGATGTGGTCAGCCATGAAACCGGACATGCCTTGCTGGACGCCCTCCGACCGGGGCTGGTGGGCTGGTTCGGCAGCGAACAGGCGGCTGCGTTTCACGAGTCCTTCGGCGACCTGGCCACCATTCTCACCTCGCTGCACGACCCGCACGTGCTGGACAAACTGTTGCAGGATACCGGAGGCGACCTGCGCCGGCCCAACCAGGTAGCCCGTCTGGCCGAGGAGTTGTCGCTGGGAATCAATCACGTCCACCTGGGTGGCAGCCGCCCGGAAGACTGGGCCATGCGCGACGCCAACAACAACTTTACCTACGTCCCGCCCTCCCAGTTACCCGATCGGGCGCCACCCGAGGAGCTCTCTCGCGAGCCGCACAGCTTCAGCCGGATCTTCACCGGTGCCTGCTGGGACGTTCTGGCACGCATGACTGAAGAGAACATGCGCCAGGGCCAGGATGCTCGCCAGGCCATTGTGGCCGCCCGCGACGCCATGCTCACGCTGTGCGCTCACGCCGTGGAGCTTGGCCCCAACCGCCTCAAGCGGCTGGGCCAGATGTCCGAGTCCATGCTCAAGGCTGACCGACGCTACCTGGCCGGCAAGTTCCAGCCACTTCTGACCGAGGTCATGACACGGCGCGGCCTGCTCTCGTCCGTCGCGCCCGAGGAGCTGCCCCCGATCCGTCTCGAGCAGATCCCCACCTCGGCGGCCGAGGCGAGGGCACTCCTGGGCGAGCAGCTGGGGCTGGGTCAACTCCCTGCCCTCAACTGCGAGTCCATCCAGCGCAACCTCCAGGGAGAGACCTTCCTCCGCTACACTCAGGTGCGCGAAGTGGAGCTCGAGCCGGGCACCTCCACCGACCTGGCCGCCAGCCTCACGCTGGGATTCGATCGCGAGGGGCGCCTCTTCCACCGGCTGTGGGAGCCGATCGACCAGGAGGCGGTGGAGCTGGCTCGCCAGGAGGTCGAGGTGCGCACCTCTCAGGGCGCCATCCGGGCCGTTCCCCCCCAGAGCTCCGCCGAGCTGATGAAAACAGACGACGGGATCTACGCCGGTTACGTGGTCGGGTCCCCTGGAGGCCACCAGAAACTGGTGCGCATCCCTGGCGCCTGAACCGGGCGCCACAACACCATGCAAGATTTCAAGGAGGAACCATGAACGTTACCCCAACCCGAGACCTGGGCGCGCATCGGCCCGGCGAGCTTCTGGTGCGACTCAACGAGGGAGCCAGTCTGGCAACAGACGTGGTCTCCGACCTCGAGGCTCAGATCGTCGATCGTTTCGAGCTTCCCAACCCCGGCTCCAGCCTGGACGGGGGGGCCACCGTGCTGCACCTGAAGCTGCCCGAGTCCACCAGCACCGAGCAGGCTATCGACAGATTGGAGAACGATCCTCGCGTCCGCTACGCGGTCCCCAACCACATCTTCGAGCTCGACGCCCAGGAGCGCAGACCCGACGACCTCTCCCAAGAGCTGTGGGGCATGCAAGCCATCCATGCTCCCGAGGCCTGGGCCGTCACCACCGGCTCGAACAACGGTCCGGTCATCGCCGTCCTGGACACGGGGGTGGATCTCGCCCACCCCGATCTCATGGCCAACCTGTGGACCAATGCGGGCGAGATTCCCGGGAATGGGATCGATGATGACGGCAACGGCGTGGTGGACGACGTCCACGGCTACAATCCCAACGACAACTCCGGCAATGTCCAGGACGGGCACCGCCACGGCACCCACACGGCAGGGACCATCGGGGCCGTGGGAAACAACGGGCAGGGCGTGGTGGGCGTCAACTGGCAGGCCCGCATCATGGCGATCAAGATCTTCGATGACAACGGCCGGACCAGCGCCGCCAGCATCATCAAGGGGCTCGAATATGCCAACAAGATGGGCGCCCGCATCACTTCGAACTCGTGGGGTGGGACTCAGTACAACGAGGCGATCAAGGACGCCTTTGCGGGCTCTTCAGCCCTGCACATCGCGGCCGCCGGGAACAGTCGCACCAACACCGACCTGAAGGGTCACTACCCCAGCACCTACGACCTTCCCAACATGGTCAGCGTGGCGGCCACCACCCGCAACGACTCACGGGCCAGTTTTTCCAACTACGGAGCCAGGACGGTGGATCTGGCCGCTCCCGGGCAGGACATCGTGTCCACCGTCCCGGGGGGCGGAACCGAGTCCCTCAACGGCACCTCGATGGCCTGCCCCCACGTCAGCGGCGTGGCCGGGCTGATCGCCACCCTCTACCCCGAGGCCAGCAACGAGGAGATCAAGAGGCGCCTGCTTTCGGGCGTGGATCAGGTCGACTCGCTGCAGGGCCTGGTGGCCACCGGCGGACGCCTCAATGCCGCCCGCAGCCTGGAAGACGACAAGACCGCCCCGGGCAGTCCCGGGCAATTCCAGGTGGAGTCCAGCGACTCGCGCAGTCTGACTCTGACCTGGATCGCCCCCGGGGATGACCAGAGCCAGGGGACGGCCGCCCGTTACGACCTGCGCGTCAGCGACCGGCCCATTACCGATGAGGAGAGCTTCCAGAAAGCCCGGGCCGTGCCCGTGACCGGTCCGCGCTCGGGAGGCAGCCGGGAGGAGCTCGTCCTGCCGGTCCGTCCCTCGGAGTCGGCCCAGGAGGTCTACCTGGCGCTCAAGGCCAGCGACAACGTGGGCAACATCTCGCCGATGGTCAGCGCCCGGGGCCAGGTGAGACCCTCCCTGAAAGCCTTCCAGGACGGCGGGCCTGCCTCCTGGACCATCCAGGGCGACTGGGCCCAGATCGAAGGAGGGGTCTGGACCGACAGTCCTGGCGGAGACCTGGTGCCAGGTCGGAACAGCGTTCTCTCCAGCCAGCCCTTCTCGCTCAAGGGCCTGAAGAACGCCACGCTGGTCTTCGACGCCAAACACGACCTGGATGACAGCGGTGGCGACGTGGTCTGGGTCCAGGTCAGCAAGGACGGGGGCCGCAACTGGTCTCCGGTGGGCTCGCTCACCGGCCGGTCGGACTGGCAGCCGCACGGGATGGACCTGTCAGCTTACGACGGCAAGAAGATCCAGTTCCAGTTCACCCTGGTTTCTGGGGGCTTTGGACGGCGCGACGGGATCTACCTCAAGGACCTCAAGGTTCTGGGAGAACCGCGCTAAGGTAGAGCGAAGCGCGGAAGTCGGGCCCGTAACTTGCCGTGAAGAACCTGTTCTGAGCGCCCCCACGGGCCCGACTTCTGCGCGCAGCGGAGTTTTGCGCGCATCGCGAGAGTTTGGCACAAAACTTGACCGCGCTCCCGGAGCGCGGGGGGCCGGTTCATCTCTCGTTTACCTTCCCGGTCGGCATGCAACGCTGCCTTGACGGAATCGGAACCTCCACCTGGTTTCATGACCGTGAGACAAGAAAGGAGTCAGCAACCGTGCAGATCACGACCACCCCCTTCCCAACCCGCCCCAGCAACGCCGCCAGCCGTGCCCCGGTGTCGGGCCATGACGCCGCCACCGTAGAATTGGAGGACCGGCCCGTGCAGGCCGATACCCACTATGAGGACGGGACCCCCCGCTCCGATCTCTCCACCTATGCCCAGATCCGCACCGGCAGCCCTTCGACCTCGCCCCTGGGCAAGGTGGTGGCTGCAGCCATGCTGGGCGGAGGCCTCTGGACGGCCGCCAACATCGCCAGTCAGGTGGCTTCGGCCGGCCCGGCCGGAGTCGCCCTGGCTGCGGGCGCGCTGGTAGCGGGCTACGCTGCCGCCGATCTCTCCAGCGGGATCTTCCATCACTGGGTGGACAACTACCCCACTCCGGAAACCCCCGTGGTGGGCAAGATGGCCAAAGAGTTCCAGGAGCACCACTTCCGCACTTATGACCTGCTGGAGGTCTCCTTCCTGGACAATTGCGTCAACGCAGGCCGATTCCTGGCGCCCGTCATGGGCCTGGTGGCCGCGGCCAACCCGCATTACGCGGTGGCAGCCAGCGCCCTGGCCTTCCTGACGGGTGGCTACCTGGCTCAGGGCTCGCATCGCTGGACCCACATGGAGAACCCGCCCCGCATCGGCAAAGTCTTGCAGAATCTGGGCCTGGCCCAGAGCAAAAAGAGCCACGCCATGCACCATCGCATGCCCTGGAGCGACTACTACTGCATCGTCAACGGCATGTGGAACCCGCTCCTGAGCAAAGTCGACTTCTGGCGCAAGCTGGAAAATGTCTACTTCCAGGCCACCGGAGCCGAGCCCAAGTCGTGGCGAGACCAGGGTGTGAAGCAATTGGCGCTGGGCCAGATCAGCAAGCAGGAGTTTCTGGCCAACCAGAACGTCAACCGCAAAGCGTTTGGCCAGCTAATCCACCAGGAGCGCGAGTTCTGGCGCCAGCAGGACCAGGCTCGCCGGCACGAGCTGAGCGCTAACAGCCAGCCCCAACCAGGGCAGCGCCCCTGAAGCTTCGGCCGCCGCCAGGCTCACGCGGTGCCTCCCGGGCTCGCGCCGTGCCTGCCGGGCTCACGAAGGGTCTCCCCGGACCCACGCGATGCCTCCCGGCAAGCGCGGTGCATCCCAGGCTCGCGCTCGGCCGCGTCCAGGCTCACGCGCTGTTCCTCCCAGGCTCACGCGCTGTGCCTGCCGGGCTCACGCGCGGCGCCTCCCAGGCTCACGCGCTGTGCCTGCCAGGCTCACGCGCTGTGCCTGCCGGGCTCACGCGCGGTGCCTCCCGGGCTCGCGCGGTGCCTCCCGGGCTCACGCTCCCCGGACCCACGCGATGCCCCCCGGGCTCGCGCTCGGCTTCCTCCGGGCGGTGCATCCCGGGCTCACGCTCGGCCGCCGCCAGACTCATGCGGTGACTCCCGGGCTCGCACGGTGACTCCCGGGCTCACGCGCGGTGCCTCCCGGGCTCGAGCGTGCCCCGGACCCACGCGATGCCTCCAGGGCTCACGCGCTGTGCCTCCCGGGCTCACGATCGGCCGCGCCAGACTCATGCGGTGCCTCCCGGGCTCGCGCGTACCTCCCCGGACCCACGCGATGCCTCCCGGGCTCACGCGCGGAGCCTCCCGGGCTCGCGCGGTGCCTCCCGGGCTCACGCTCGGCCGCCGCCAGACTCATGCGGTGCCTCCCGGGCTCACGCGCGGTGCATCCCGGGCTCACGCTGGGCCGCCGCCAGACTCATGCGGTGACTCCCAGGCTCACGGCTCCCCGGACCCACGCGATGCATCCCGGGCTCACACGCGGTGCCTCCCAGGCTCACGCTCGGTGCCTGCCGGGCTCACGCGGGGGCTGGACCCGCGCGATGCATCCCGGGCTCGCGCGCAGTGCCTCCCAGGCTCACGCCTCGGTGCCTGCCGGGCTCACGCGGGGGCTCCCCGGACCCGCGCGGTGCCTCCCAGGCTCATGCGGTGACTCCCGGGCTCGCGCAGAGCCTACCGGGCTCACGCGGGTGCTTCCCAGGCTCGCGGGGCGCCTCTACTTCTTGGCGGTATGCACCTCGGCGACCACTCGGAACCCCGTGTAGTTGCTGCCCCGGTCGGGTCGAGCGTGGGCTCGGGCTGCCGAGCGGCAGTTCCAGGCGTAGCTGTACCAGCCGCCGCCGCGCAGGACGCGCTCGGTTCCTTTCTCGGGCCCTCGCGGGTCCTTCTCGGTCTTGCCTGAGTACGGGCCGTAGTAGTCCAGGCACCACTCCTCGACGTTGCCGTGGACGTCGAGCAGGCCAAACAGGTTCGCCGCCCCCGTCTCTCCCACCGGGGCCGCCGACAGCCTGGGCTCGCTCAACACCGGTCCCTCTCCGTAAGCCTGGGTGGGATTGTAGATGGCGACCTCGGGACTGATGGTGGGCCCGAAGCAGAAGGGAGAGCTGGTGCCGGCCCGGCAGGCATACTCCCATTCGGCCTCGGTCGGCAGCCTGTAGGTGCGCCCCGAGAGCCGGGAGAGGCGACGGCAAAACTCCAGGGCGTCCTCGTAGCTGACCGAGTCGACCGGAAGCTGATCTCCGCGCGACTCGGACGGTTCGAGCACCAGGGGGGTCTTCTCCTGAGGAAGCCCGGCCACCGCCTTCCACTGCTCCTGGGTGATCTCGCGCCGGCCGATGTAGAACGAGCTGAGCTGGACGGTGTGAGGGGGCCCTTCGTGCGGCTCCGACTCGGGCTCGAGCTCGGGAACCCCCATGGTGAAATCGCCGCCCGGCAACAGAACCATTTCGATGGCCTCCGAGCCCGTCAGTTCCTCGGCGTAGCCCTGGGCCTCCCCGGCTTCGCTCCCGAGGATTCGGCCGGTGTTGTTGAGGGTTGGAGCCTCGAAGGGCATCGGGTAGAGCGTCAGCGGCGTCACCGAAGGCCCCGGGTCGGGCCTGGGGCCCTTCCAGAGCAAAACCCCCACGACCAGGACAAAAAGCACCGAAAGGACCACCAGCCCCGCCACCAGGGCCGGGGAAACCCGCCGGGAGGGGGGCAACGGCAGGGGCTCCGGGGCCGGCACGGGCACAGGCTCGAGCTCGATGGTGCCCTTCTTCTTCTCCGGGCGCTTGAAGGGCTTGATCTCCATCTCGACGGGCTCAGGGTCGGGCGCAGGGGCGGGCTCCTCCTGCTCCTCGGCCTCGGGAGACTTGCCGTCCAGCCATTCCAGAATCTGGCGCTCGGTCCAACGGGCGGACGGCTCGGGTCGGAAGCAGGCGATGAAGAGCTCTCGCCAGTCATCCGAGAGCCCCTCGTCGAGGTTGGGGCCCTCCTGCTCGGACCGGTAGGCCAGCTCCGAGGGAGTGGACCCGGCCAGGTGCGCAAACGGATGGTGCGAGGTCAGGGCCTCGTGCAGCACGCAGGCCAGGCTCCAGACGTCGGACGCCGGCACGGGTCGACCCAGAACCCCTTCCGGGGCACCGTAGTGCAGGGTGTCCGAGCCCGCTTCGAGTCGCACCAGGTGCCCCTTGATCCGGGGCAGCTCGTAGTCGGAGAGCTTCCACACCTCCACCGACTGCACCACGTTTCCGGTGCGAAGCTCACCGTGCACGCGACGATGGATGTGCAGATACTCCAGCGCTTCGGCCAGGCTGCGGGCCAGGTTGCGCACCTCGTTCTCGGGCATCTGGCGCACCCGGGCCAGGTGACGGCGCAGCGTGTTGTTGCTCAGCTCCACGACGCAGTAAATGCGCCTCTCCTCTTCCTCCAGCTCGCCCAGGGCCTGCATGGCAACCAGGCCCGGGTGTTTGAGGCCCAGCAGCGATTGCAGCTCCTCATTGACCTCATCGCGCAGGGCGTTGGGCTTGAGCTGGAAGACCTTGACCGCGCAACGCCCCACTCCTCGACCCATGGCCAGAATCTCGGCTTCGAAGACCCGGCTGAACTGGCCTGACCCCTGATACTGGGCCAGCCGGAAGCGTCCCTGCAGCTCGAGCCCGATCAGCTCCTCGGGCTCGATCACAGCTGCTTTCGCATGCGCCGGTGCTGGATGCCGGCGTCGAGAAAGATTTCGCCCTCGGCGGCGTAGCCCAGGCGCTCGTAAAAACCGATCACGGCCAACTGGGCATCGAGATAGAGCTCGGAGAGACGCATCTGGCCCGCCTGCTGCTCCAAGAACCGCATCAGCTCGACCCCGGTCCCCTGGCCGCGCGCCTGACTCAAGACCGCGACCCGCCCGATCTTGCCCCGCGCTCCGTCGCTGACCAGCCGGGCCGTGCCGAGCAACCGGCCGTCCTGAAAAGCCATGGCGTGGAGGGCCGAGCCGTCATGCTCGTCGCGCTCGAGCTCGGGAGGCACGCCCTGCTCCTCCACAAAGACCATGTGGCGCAACTGCAAGGCCTGCTCGAACTCGGGCTGATCGGCCAGGATCAAACGGCAGGTCACCATGGCCGGCAGCTTTGCCCACCGCGAGGCCAAATCCTACACGGGGCGGAGGATTCCCGCCCCGGTGGCCGAAAACGCGGGCCGCGAGAATGTACCTCGAAAAGATTCTGAATACGCGTCGGCAGTCGAGCGAATTTCAGTCAGGTCCGGCCCGCCAGCGCGAATTCGAGCAGGCGGCCGCGGCGGCCGGGCCGGTCCGCGACTTTGCCGCCGCTCTGAAGGCTGGCCCCTGGCCCCGTATCATTGCCGAGATCAAGCGGGCTTCTCCCTCACGCGGGGTGCTCAACCGCTCCCTCGACCCGGCCGACCTGGCGCGCCGCTATGCGGCCGGGGGAGCTTGCGCCCTGTCGGTTCTGACCGAAACAGAGCACTTCCAGGGCCGCCCCGATGACCTGAAGTCCGCTCGCCAGGCCGTCGAGCTGCCCGTGCTGCGCAAGGATTTCTTGCTCGAACCCTGGGAAATCTATGCTTCGCGCGCCATGGGGGCCGACGCCGTGCTGCTCATCGTGGCCGCCCTGAGCGACGAGTTGCTGGCACAGATGCAATCACTGGCCAGAAGGTTGGGCATGGCCGCCCTGGTCGAAGTGCATGACGAGGCCGAGCTGGAGCGGGCTCTCCCCCTCAACCCCTCCCTGGTCGGAATCAACAACCGCAACCTGACCAGTTTTCAAGTTGACCGGAAAATCTCTCAGAAATTGGGAACTCGCCTGCCCCCCTCGGTCGTCCGGGTCAGCGAGAGTGGGTTCTTCAGTCGTCTCGAGCTCGAGGAGCTGCCGGAAATGGATGCGTTTCTGGTAGGCGAATCGCTGGTGACGGCAGAAGATCCGGCTCTCGCTTTGCGACGGCTGCGGGAAGGTCAGGAGAACTCCGTTGAGGCATAGGAAACGATGTTAGTGGATTACGCTCGCAAGCTTATTGGGAGCTCGGCTCGTCCGGCCGCCTCCGCAGGCCAGCAGACGGCGCCCGGGGTGACCCGCCTGGCCCTGCGCCTGATCCTGGCCTTCTCGCTGCTGGCCTCCGGCGCACCGGCTCAAGAGCCCGATCAGCCCCCGCCGGGAGCGCCCAACACCACGGCCGTGCCGGCCCCGACTGTGCCGGCCTCTCAGCCCACCTCCACCCCGGGCTCCCTGCCTCCCCTGGTGTTGCCGGACATGCCCGACGTCCCCCCCGACCCGGATGAGGACTTCGAACCGACCGAGTTGCCTCCCGACGAGCCTCCTGCCGATGCCACCCGGCCCGCCCCTCTGACCCCCCGGCCCATGCCGGCCGGCCCACCCGTGGTCAAGGCCAACCTTCCCGTGGGCAATGCCGCCCTGTTCGAGATCCTCTATGACGACAAGCTGGTCGGTTTCTCGATGTATCAGGTGACCGGCTCCATGGGCCTGGCGGGCGAGCAGTATTACATCCTCGATTCGCGGGGCCGCATCAAGCTGGGCGTGGGAGGGGTGACCGACACCGTCTTCCAATCCAAGCTGATCGTGGAGAAGAACAGCCTGGAGCCTTCGCTCTTCACCTGCAAGCAGGGCTCAGGCAAAAAGGACGACATCTTCGGCCTCGAGTGCGTCTACACCGAGGGAGCCATCGCCCAGACCAACACAGCCGGGAAGATCCAGCAGCAGCACCTGTTCAGCTTCCCTCAGGGCGAAACCCCGCGCCTTTTGTTCAACAACCTGTGGGGGGCTCTGGATACTTTCCCCGAGCACTACTGGCTCTTAATCCGCTCGGCCGTCAACGGGGGCGTGCTCACGGCTTACGACCCGATCTTGCGCGGCAGCGGGCAGATCGTCGTGTATGCCCCCAAGGTCGAAAAGATCAAGTGGGGCGGCAAGGACGTCAGCACGCGTCTTTACATGATCACCGACCTCAAGGGCGAGCTGCTGGCCAACGTGCGCGTGTCGGAGCCCAACCTGGAATTGCTGGAGGTCAACGAGATCGGGCGGGGCCTGATTCTGCGCAGGGTCTCCGATCCCAAGGTCATCCAGAAGGTGGAGGCCTCCAAAGGGCTCGACCTCTGGCCTCGCAAGGTGCGCGCTTCCAACGTCTTCTTCCCGGACCCCGAGAAGCTCACGGCCCTGGAGGCCGACGTAGAGATCTCGCTGCGGGGCGGGCAGTTTGCCGATCACAAAGTGCCCGGCTATCGCCAGTACTTCACCGGCGAGTTGCGCGAGGGATACATGAAGGGGCGCGTGGTGGTGCGCTCGGTGCCGGTCGAGATCGAACGCCGCACACCCTATCCCTATCGCGATGCCGTCCCCGACGACATTGCCCCCTACCTCAAGCCCGGTCCCGGCGTGGAATCGGATTTTTCTCCCATCGTCAACAAGTCGCTCGAGCTGACCTGGAAAGCCGAGAACACCTACTCGGCGGCCCGCCGGCTTTGCAACTACGTGCAGTCGCAGATCGAGGAGGGGGTCTCGCTGCCCTCGGCCCGCTACGCCCTGGAGAGCGGCGTGGGCAACCCCGAGAGCAAGGCCCTGGTGCTGGTGGCCATGGCCCGGGCGGCCAAGCTGCCGGCGCGCCGTGTAGGGGGACTGTTGTTCCGTGACGGCTCCTTCGTGCCCCATCACTGGGCCGAGATCTGGCTGGGCCCGAACGAGGGCTGGACCCCCTTCGACCCGACCACCCAGGAGCAAGGCCACGTGGGAGCAAGCCATATCGCGCTCTGGGAGAGCGGCGACGTGCAGAGCCTGGACGTCAAGGTGATCAGTTACGCCCCCCGCGCTCCGAGCAAGGTGGCGTTCTTCAACAGCGAGCTGAGCTGGCCGGTAGGTGAGGAGCGAGTCTACACCATCGTCAAGGACGGCCAGAAGATCGGCCAGGAGACGGCCGGCATCACCGAGCTGGTGGTGCGGGGCGACAAAGAGGGCTACGTCTTCCTGGCCGCCGCCGAGATCAACCAGCAGCAGACGGTGCCCTTCAAGGCCGATTCCGAGCTTTTCGTGGACACTCGCGGTCTGCCTCTGGAGTTCAAGCTCCAGGCCATGGAGAACGGCCAGAAGACCATGGAGCAGAGTTTCGCCTTCAGCCGCGACGTGGCCCGACAGGAGCGCCAGGAGAAGAGCGGACCGGTGGTGCGCGAGGTGCCCTTCTCGCAGGGCACCTACCTGACCGACCAGCGCTTCCTCTCCCAGTGGGCCCTGGTGGTGGGCCAGACTCCCAAACCCGAATCCGGCAAGACCTACAACGTGGGTGACAAGTACACGTTCCATATCTTCGTTCCCGAAGAGCTGCGGACCCGCGAGATGGTGCTCGAGGTGCGCGGACAAGAGCCGCTGGCCGGCCCGGACGGCGAGGAGATGCAGGTCTGGAGGCTGGAGTCGGACGGAGGCATGGCCTTCTTCCTCAACGAGAAGAACCAGGTGGTCAAGATCGCCATCCCCACCCAGAACCTGGAAGTGGTGCTGCAAGAGACCCGCTTCAAGATGCAGTAATGTGCGGCCGCATCACGCTTACCGTGAGGCCCGAGCAGCTCATCGAGGAGTTCGGGGTTCAGGAGGTGGACGAGCACTTCGTGCCGCGCTACAACCTGGCTCCCACCCAGGGGGCCGCGGTCATCTCCGACCACGAGAGCGGCAAGGTCCAGCTCTTTCGCTGGGGGCTGGTGCCTTTCTGGGCCAAAGACCTCAAGATCGGTGCCAAGCTGATCAATGCCCGCAGCGACAGCGTGGCCTCCAAGCCTGCCTTTCGCAAGTCCTTTGAAGGCAAGCGCTGCCTGATTCTGGCGGACGGCTTCTACGAGTGGAAGACGACCGCCGCGCGGCGCAAGCAGCCCTACTTCATCGGCTTGAAGGACCGCCGCCCCTTCGCCTTCGCCGGCCTTTGGGCCAGCTGGCGGCCAGCCGAGGGTGAGAGCGTGCGCAGTTGCAGCGTGATCACGACGGACGCCAACGCCCTGGTCAGCCGGCTGCACGACCGGATGCCGGTGATCTTGCCCCGAGAGGCCCGCGCCCTCTGGCTCGACCACAGCACCAGCCCTGAGGTTCTCCAGGACCTGCTGCGACCCTATCCGGCCGAGGGGATGGAGAGCTTTGCCGTGTCCCCCGCGGTCAACTCTCCGGCCCACGAGGGGCCGGACTGCCTGACCCCGGTGCAGGAGCAGGCCGAGTTGTTCTGAAATCCGCTCCTCGAAGGTGCCGTAGCGACCCTCAATCTCCGCCATCTTCTGCCCGCAGGTGAGTCGCGTCGGACCGACAGAAGTGCGCTCGCGACGAATTCTCGATGAGAGCTTGTTGCGGGGTGGGATCGCAGCCGCCCCCTGGACACACGGTTTTCCGGCTGCGCTCTTGGTTTTTGACTACGAAGCCGGGCAGTTCGAGGCTGTTGGAGTACTGATTGGACGAGATTCTCGGTGGGCTGCGCCGGGAAGGTCGACTGGAAGGCCGGGGCGCCTTCACGGTGGACCTGGAGCAGGCCATGCGCAAGCTGGCCGAGCGCCAGCTCGACCTGCCCGGCCTTTACCTGCTGAAAACGATCCAGGCGGCGGTGGCCCTGCAGGCTCTGGACATCGACATCCGCATCGGCGCCGCAGAGGTGCGCTGTAGCGCAACGCTCCCGGCCCAGGGCGACTTGCCCGAGGACGTCCCCCGCGTGCTGGAAGGGCCCTTCCAGGAGTTTGGCTCTCCCGCTCTGCGGCACCTGGCCTGGGCCTGGACTGCGCTGGCCGCGCTCGAGCCGGAATGGGCCACCCTGTCGGTGGCCAACTGCACCCTGCGGCTGGAGCGTGGAGAAACGTCCTGGAGCTCGCTCCAGACAGGCAACCAGCTCTGCCTGAAACTGCGGCGCTCAGCCGGCAGCTGGTGGCGACGCCTGCTGCCGGCACTGGCCCGGCGCACGGCCGAGCACGCCATGGTGAGCCGATTGGCGGCCTTCTGCCCGGTGCCGGTCCGGCTCGACGGCCGGCAGGTGGACGGCAGCGAGCCCCGCCTGGACAGCTGGCAGAAGCGTCCCCTCGGAATTCTCACGACGGCCTTCTACCAACCCATCCGCAAGGACCACCTGGTGGGACACCGGCTGATCCTCCGCCCCTCGGGACGAGTGTCGGCCCTCCCTCCCCTGCTCCAGAAGGCTGGGAGCGTGGCCGTGAACGACCGCGAGATCGTCACCGGGAGTTATCTCCAATCTCCGCTGGTCTACAGCTGGAAGCTCCCCGAAGCCGAGCCCGTGCTGCTACGAGGTATCTACCACCCCGAGCACATCCAGCTCGACCAGTGTTACGTAGTGGGCATGAACAGCGGATACGTGGGCCAGGAAGCGCACTACGACGTCGACCGAATGGCCTGTCTGGGCCTGCTCCTGCCAGCGGTTCATTCTCATCTGGGGCCTGGCTCGCGCAACATCCCGAGCCGGGTCCTGACCCCTCCCCGACCGTTCTATCGCCCACCCGCCGAGCAGGCCGTCCCGCTCTGCTGGGCCCATCTCTGGCTGCCGGCCGACCAGGGCGACTTGCCGGGCCGTGTCTACCCCTGTCAGCACGGCGTTCTGCTCGATCCGGTGGAAGGCGACCTGGGCTACCCGGGGGCCCTGGCCGTGGTCTCGGCCGACCACCTCCAGACCGACCTCTCTCAACTGGCGGTGGTGCGGGATGAGAGCTGGAATGCCCTGTGGACGGACCTGCAGGACGAGGTGCTCGAGTTCCGCTCGTGGCTTACCCGGTCTGAAGGAGTGCGCCTGCTGGCCGACCTGGACTACCTGGTGATGAGTCACATCCAGCGCAGGCTGACTGCTCCTCCGTGACGAAAGCTGGCCAATGCTCAAGCGTCTTCTTCTGGTCATCATGCTTCAAGTTGCGGTGCTGGCTCAGACTGGACAACCTCGCAGCGACCGGGTCGTCGGCTATTGGGTCTCATCGAGCGGAAAGGAGGTCACCCTGGCCTACTCAGGCCAGCCGGAGACCTTTCTGGTCCAGGTCTACAACCAGAGCGGCCCGCCCACCGAGTACACCGCCCACTGGACCTCTGACAGCGAGTTCTATTACGATGCCCGGGACGAGCGCGTGCTGGGCCTCTACCGCCCCGACTCGGACAGCGTGAAGATCTTCAACCAGAAGCGCTCCTGGTCGGCAGTCTGGAAGCGCCGCTGAAAGGGGCATGCTCAACCAGCTGCGCCAGACGGTTATGCCGGTCAAAATGGGGCTGGCTCGCCCCATCGCCGCTACCGGCATCCCCCCCAACCTGCTCACTCTACTGGCCGTTCCTCTATCCCTGGGAGCGGCCGGGCTGATCCTCCAGGGCCAGCCGGGCTGGGCCTTCGCGCTGGCCCTGCCCTCGGTGCTGGTCGACTTCGTGGATGGCCCGGTGGCCAAGCTCCAGGGCCGGGTGACCCCCTATGGCAACCTGCTCGAGTCGGTGGTGGACCGCGTGGTGGAAGCCGCTCTGCTGGCCGGCCTGGCCAGCGTTTTTCCGCTGGCCGCCGCCTCGGCGCTGGGCTGCTCGACCGTGGTCAGCTACGTGAAGGCCCGCACTGGCCTGGTGATCGTCTCGGACAACCGCGAGTGGCCCGGCTGGGGCGACCGCTCCGATCGGGTCGTGCTGGTGCTGCTCTCGCTCTTGCTCCTGGCCCTGGGCTGGCGCGAGTGCGCCCAGCTGGCCCTGTGGACGGTGGCCAGCCTGTCAGCCGTGGGAGCGGTCCAACGGCTGATCTACGCCCGCAGCCTGATCCAGACGGGAGAGCTGCTCCCCTACCTGCGCCAGGACGGTCAGGCCCAGGACAGGTAACCGCCCCGCGCGCCGGCTGCCCCGCTCACCACCAGCGCGCCCATGAAGTCGCGCCGTTCGTTGGCCACCGAGTCTCCCAGGTCAGGAGCCGAGCTCTCCAGCTTCTGGATGCTTTCCTCGACCAGCTCGTGGGTGGATCGGGCTCCTTTCAGGGAAGCCGCCAGGGCCAACCCTCCCCCGACCAGGGCCACGGGCGCTCCCAGCGTGGTCGCGCCCACGATGACCACTGCGGCCACCGAGCCCGCTCCCACCAGCAGGGGAGAGGCCAGTTGCTCCTGGTCCAGAGCGATGGCCAGCCCGTCCGCAACCGCCCCCGGAAAGAGCAAGACAGCGGTCGCACCGCCAGCCAGGCGGGCCCACCAGCTCTGGGGGTCGTCCCCCTCCTGCAAGATGACCGGCACCATCCGGGTGCCCTCCCAGAGACCGGCAGCGTCCCCACGACCCTCGGTGCAGGCCGTAGAGATGCCCTCCGCCACCGCCGTCCTCACGCCCTGACCCGCGCCCTTCACGGCCCGCTCGACGAGGTTGCCTTCCGGCTTGTGGGAGGCCAGCTCGCGAGCCACCCTGGAGTGATCCCCGGCAGGCGCCAGGAGCTGCTTGCCGATCTTGAGCGCCGAGCCGGCCAGCGGCTGAACACGAGACTTCTTCTTGCCCCGACCACGGGTCAGAGCGGCCAGAACCGCCAGCTGAACACCCGTGGCCACTTCGAGCACCCGAGCCAGCTCTTTCTCCTTCAGTCCGCCGCTGGCCCCGTTGACGGCTCCGGCAACCAGGCCGGGAAGGACGGCGATTGGGACCTTGCCGGCCGCCTGCACCGTCTGACACACCCTTTCCAGGGCCACCCGGGCCAGCGGCTCGGAGTCGCCCGGCGGATCGGAGGCAGCGCCAGCCCTCTTGGGGCGGGCCGCGAGCGGCGGTGACCAGGAGACGGGAAGAATCATCGTCTACAGATTTACCGCGCAGGCCTGAAAGGAAGTTGATGGCGAACCTTCCGACATGACCGCTCGCCTGGCAGTCTTGCTTTTCTTCCTGGCCGCGCTGTGCGCCTGGAGTCTTTATCCGCCCTGGCGCGTCGAGCTGCTCGAGCCTGTCCCCGACGAGAGCAAGCCCACCGGCTTCACCGCCGAGCGCATCGAGCTCCACTCGATCTTCTGGTCTCCCCCGCAGCTCTCGAACGCCGGTCCGGGGCGCCTGACGGAGGACCTGGAGTCGGACCCGGTGTCGTTTCGCCAGAGCCACATCCACTGGAAGCTGCTGTTTCTGGGCGATGGCCTGATCCTGATCGGACTGGCCCTCTCCCTCAAAGCGACCAGGCGGGTGCCTTAAGGCAGCAGCTGCTTCTCGAGCTCGAGCAGAGCCTGATAGACCCGTCGGAAGGGGGGAACGTCGTCGTTGGACCACACCCCTCGCACGCGCTCCTCCCCGCCAGCGTTGACCAGCTTGATCTGGGGGCAGGCCTCGTCGGGCACGATCGGCCTCCGGGGCGGATTCACGAAGCCCAGCAGATCGTTTTGAACCACCAGCTCGAAGAGGGCGCTGGCGTTCACCTTACCCTGACCGTGGCGCCCGGCCGGTATCGTCTCCACCTCGGCCCGGCCGTCACCGTGCACGATCAGGCGGCGGCCGCCGTGGAGGCCGTGCACGTCGTCGAGCTCGAGCCGGGCCCGCTCAAAACCGTCTAGAAAGAAACCAGCGGTGGGATTCTGGCTTTCCACCTCGGCCACAGCCCGGGCCGGAGCGATCCCATCGATGACGCGAATGAAGCCAGGCGTGTACTTCCTCATCATGGCGTGATTGGTGGCCAGCAGGGGGCCGAGCAACCCATCGGTCATCGGTCCCTCGTCCAGGGCCACGTAGGTCTTGTAGCGCACCTCGCCATCGGAGTAATCGAGCTCGAAGTTGCCCACCGCCATGCCGTAATTGGCCCGGGTAATGAACTCGGCCACAGCCGGGCGATGCTCCTGGGGGATGTTGGCGGGCAGGACTCCGTAGCAGAGCAGCTCGCGAGCGTTACGCTCGCTGACGAAGCAGGCCCAGTCGACCACTCCCGAGCAGGTGAAACGGAGGGTGGGCTTCTCGGGGTGGGCCTGGACCTCGACGCCCTTGGACTGCAGATGGTTGCGCACAAAATCGAGCAGGTATCCCATAGCCCGGCGCAATTCGAGCCAGACGGTCGGTCCGCCCTGCTCAGCGCCGCGATAGACGCGAAGCTGCTCCAGGAGCAAGAGCGCTGCGGCGAACGGAACTGCGTTCCACCAAGGTGTCAGGGTCCCTGGCGCTCACGCGAGCGGATAAACACGCCACCCACGCGCAATCCCCCGTCCTCCACCTGCACCGCCGCCGATGGACCGCCGGCGCTCAGGCGGCTGGCCTCCTCGCGGATGGAGCGGGCCTGCTCGCGACGATCGTGCAACAGTGGGGTCCAGCGCTCGACCAGGTCCTCCATGCCGACCTTCGCGAAGCGCCCCCCCAGGTCGCGGCCGAGGCTGTGGCCGACCGAGCGCAGCACGATGGTGGACAGGAATCCGCCGCTGGCCGTGCCCACCAGAGCCAGCCCCAGCCCCACCGTGGGATCGGTCAGCATCGCGCCAGCCAGGGCTCCAGTCAGGGCCAGACCAAGCCCCAGCCCGATGCGCCCCCCGTTCACGGCCCAGCGCCTGGCTCGCAGACAGCCTGCCTGCATCTCTTCCAGGGTCTCTCCACGAGCCTGACCGGCCAGGCTCCGGTCGATCTCCAGCGATGCCAGCGCGGCGGCCTTCTCGGGGCCTTCCGGCAGGGCCACCACCTGAGTGCGGATCTCATCGAGCAGGCCGGTCAGCTCGTTGTCTCGTCCGGATGGCGTGGCCGCCGGCAGGCTGGGGGGCGTGGGATCCTTCCAGCGCTCGATGACCGCTCCCAGGCCGGGGGTCTGAACGTGCCGGGCGGTCCAGCTCTGAGCCCCGTCGTGGGCCAGGTGAGCGAGCACCAGACCGGGCAGAAGGCCGGCCGAGAGGCCACCCAGGATACCCAGGGGACCTGCGCCCTGAGCTGCCAGCTGCCAGGCCAGCGCGCCACCCAGCCCCAGTCCCGCCATCAGGCCCGCGCCAGCGGCCGTGCGCTCGATCAAGACGGCCCGCCCGGCCAGTCGCTCCATTTCCTCAACGCTCTCGCCCCGTCCCGATCCCAGCACCAGCTCATCCTGAGCCAGCCTTTGCATGGCGGCCGTCTTGGAGGGCGAGGCCTCCATCCGGGAGAGATTCTGGCGCGACTGCTCGAGGCGTGCCTGCAAGACCTGGACATGCACAGGGATAGACTATTCCGACCCGCCCAAAGGTCTCTGAAACACCGCCCGGGGCCCAACAAGACTCACTCGCGGCGACGGCAGGCTGGGGGCGGCCGCCAGGTTCAGGCCCAGAACGGCAGCCCGGAGCCAGTTCCCTGATGAAGAGGGCGCTTTCCCCGCACGGTCTGGCTCGAGCCGAGACTCCGGGGGCGGCTCTTCGCCGGGGGCCGGATCCTCCCAGCGCGCCCGGATTCCGGTGTCGGAGAGGCGGATCAGGTCGGTGCTCCAGCCGGCTTTCTTCATGTCGGCGAGCAGAGGCTGAACATCGGCCGGGGTCTGGCTCAGACTCTCCTTCACCAGCCAGCGCTCGGCTGCGGCGGTGCCCTGCTCGAGCTGCAGCCTGGCAAAGGCGTGGCTGGCCCGCAGACCCTCCAGGCGGATGATCTGGAGGGTGGCCTGCATCCGGTCCTGGGGCTCGCAGCCCTCTCGCAGCAAGACGTAGGGCTCGCCCTCGCGCAGATCGAGCAGATACTGCCGGCCTTTGTAGAGATGGCGAAGCTGCTCCCAGCGCTGGGGGTTCTCGAGCAGAGGCCGGCCCGAGCGTCCCAGAACGATCCGGTCGCGGCACCTGAGCGAAGCCATCATCGGCAGAAAGCGGTCTCGGGCGGGTCCCACCACCTGGCCCTCGCGGTCGAGGTGGTCGACCACGCGGCGCAGGCCCTGCTCGTTGACCGGGTGGTAATCGAGGTGCTTGACGAACTGGGCCATGGTTACCACTCCTAGAATCCCCACCACACCCGCCACCATCAGCGCGCTGGCGCCTCCGCTCAGGTGGCGGGCGAGCTCGAGCCCGGCCAGCCCCCCCACCAGCGAGACGACCGTGCCCTGGTTGCCGTTCTTGACCTGCAGTTCGCCCAGGTTGTCGCCCACCGCCTGGCGGGGATTGATGCTGGCCGAGGCCGCCCCGCTCATGACTCCGGCGATGGTGCTGATGGCAAAGGCGGACAGGGTCACGGCCAGGATGCCGCCGGGGACCTGCGAGGTTACCGCGGGCAGGGCCGCGCAGGCCTGCACCAGGGTGCCGACGTTGGCGATGACCTCGCCCCCCAGGATCCAGGCCCGCGGATTCTTCATGGCCTTGTCCACGTGGAAGGAGGTCACGAAGCCGACGGCCTGGCACATCCGGTCGCGGATCATGTTGTAGGTCTGCATCCCGGCTCCGCCCCAGAGCGGGTCGAGCCCGAGGGCGGCGAACACGGCGGCGCCGACCACGAAGCCGCCCACGGCGTGGACCAGGTCGCGGGCGCAATCCCAGGCGCGCGTGGGCAGGTAGTCTCGGCTGACCGACCGGTGCATGTCCACCGGGAAGAACATGTTCTTCAGCAAGAGGGTACCGCTGCCCGAGGCGCGACCATTGCCCCCCTCCTGAACGAACACCTCTCCCTGCTCGTCCGCGGCATAGACGGTGGCCTTGCCGTGAACGATGTCGGTCACCTGGCGGCTGGCGCTGGCCAGGACGAAGGGGGGCCGCGTGGATTGAATCAGCATCGCCCCCCTATTGCACCACAGGGCGCGTCCGAGCTTCGTCGTCTCAGCGTCAAATCGGCTGGCGGAAGGTAAACTTTTTTTTGCGGGTGGTCGCCTGACGTCGTGCGCTCACCCAGAGCAGCCAGGGATCGGGGACCGAGGGCCTAAGGATACCGCATGCGCACTCTATCGCTGGGCCTGATAGCGCTCTTGCTGGTGGTGAGCGCGCGGGCCGAGGACCTGGTGACTCTGGCCCGCGAATATCGCCAGTTGCGTGAGGTGCGAGGCTGGTTCTCGGGCGGGGACCAGTGGGTCGAGGCGGTGGACTCGTGGAACGGGCGCAAGCACCGGGTGATGGGGCGGCTGGGAGCGTTACTGGGGGACGGCCGCCACCGGGCGGTGGAGGTGGAGGAGCTGATGGGACCGCCGGACAAGACCGCTGCCCCGGGCTCGAATCTGTGGGCTCTGGCCGGAGGGGAATGCGGGGAGGGCACCCAGCGGATGCTCATCTACTCCTGGCGAGGCGGGCACGACTTCCTGTGCTTTTGGTACCGCGATGGGCAGATCACCGGTAGCCACTGGTGGATGGCCGGAGAATAGCGTCTCTCTTATCATCGCCCCGAGGGCCTAAGCTCAGGACCTGTCAAGACCTGGTGCGGGTGCGCACTCCTGCCACATCCAAGAAGCCCGCCCCGTGGAGGATGCCGCCGCCGCCCCCCTGGAGCCCTCCCGCGAGCTGCTCGACCACAGTCTCAGCTGGCCGCTCGAAAGAGGGGGGGAGCTGGTTGCGGGAGCTGAGCAAGGCTTGCTGCAACCGGTCGACCTCGAGCGAGGCCTTTATGACAGAGCGATGTAACGCTAACGAGCTTAAGCTTTGAACCGCTTAAGGTGCCTGATGTCGAGATGGTACGGTGCTCTGGAGTTCCTGTGTCATGCCGTTCTCTCGACCTCGGTCTGGGCAGAATCCCCTGCAGTGTTGCTCCGAGCTGTTTCAGCAAGCAGGCCCGGCGGGGTGCGCAGGGCTCTGCCGCCGCCTCAAAGAAGGCCTGGCTATGAAGTTCTACGAGGGAGATGATCGGGTCGCTCTGGTTGAAGAGCTGGGCCGACCAATGCGCCTGGGCCGCTGGAGTGAGCTCGAGGTCTCTGACCTCGACCGCTGCCAGGCCGCCCTGCGCGAGCAGAACCTGGAGCGCGCCCTCGAATATCTTCCCCACGTCTTCGTGGGCCAAGCGGTCATGCTCAAGATCGCTTACGAGTGGGTTCTACGCTGGTTGGCGTTTGCGCCGCCAGAGGCCGTCGCCCCCGGAAACCAGACCTTCGAGGCCAGCCTTTCCGAGCCCGAGCGCGAGGTGGGTCAATCCATCCTGCATATTCTCACGCCGCAACCGGAATCGGTGTCCGGACCGATGACCCGGCTGGAAGAGCGCTTTCCCTGGCTCGGCCAGGGCTACGCGCAGGTCGTCGAGGGTGCCAGAAACGGGGAATGGGACAACTCTCACCACGAGTGCGAGCGTCTCTTCCGACTGCACCGCCTGGTCCACGACCTCCTGTTCCGCCACTCCTGGGCGCTCATGAGCCAGCTTCCCCAGCCCCTGGTCGAGCAGGGTTTGCGCGAGGTGCTTACTCAGAGCAGCTTCTACGAAGCCAGTTGGCAGCAGAGCGAGGGAATGACGGCAGAGGAGATCGCGGTGATGCTGGCCGAGCACATGCGCATGCACTTCTCGGGACCCGATGGAACGGGCAAGGTCACCATTGCCGATCAGGGCGAGAGCATCCTGCTAAGCTTCGACCCTTGCGGCAGCGGAGGAGCCATGCGCCGCAGGCTTGGGGACCAAGCGGTGTTCGCCAATCTGCCTCATAGCTCGCCCTTGACCTGGGGCCGGGCCGGTGAGGTGCCGGCATACTGTGCTCACTGTGCCGTCAACGAGCTGGAGGCCGTGCGCCGCCGGGGCCACCTGGTGTGGGCCACCGAGTTCGATCCTGACGCCTCCAGGCCATGCGGCTGGAGGATATTCAAGGATCCTGCGAGGATTCCTGAGGCCTACTACCAACGTTTGGGCCTTCGGCCCCCTTCCTGACGGCCTCCTTTCCCGGAGCGGGAACAGGTACTCAGGACCAGGCAAGCCCTCGAACAGCCCATCCGAAGCGTTTGTTGATTGCCAGTTGATACCCGTCTGTTAGGCTTCCAGAACCATCATTCGGTCGGGGAGGGATGGGGATGATCGCCGGATCAAATCGCCATTACCGCATGCAAACACGGTTGTCTGTGTCTCACGAGGTGGTGTAACTTGGGGGACGAGGGGTAACGCTACCTCGC
>BTUM01000102.1:0-25764 GCA_045863235.1 Candidatus Xenobia bacterium
GGAGTGTTCGACGAGAAATTCCGCCTTCCGGTAACCGATCTCAGGAACCCTCCGAGCATCCCCGCGACTTCTGCGGTCAACTCCAGCGACAATGTTCTCAGTCTCGGATTTGAGGCCGTTTCTGTGCGATTGGAGGCGGGTGACATTGAGCAGCCACCCACGAACCAGGGCCTCGTCACTCCCCTGGTGGCCACCGTCAAGCTGCGGCACCCTGCGGATGTTCTGCTCATCGACCAGCACGGAAGCCACGACGGCACGATCGATCTCGGTCAGGACAGCGTGCCGCTACGTGGCGACCTCCTGGAGCCATCCGTGCCGCCAGAACAGGGAGGCCTGTCTCTGGACGCGTTCGCGGGAGTGCGGACTCTCTACCTGACCAGCTGCGACGCGCTGGACCTGCACGACTACAACAACCTGCACCCGGACCACGGTCCCAGCGACCCGGTCGACAACCGTCAATTCGGGGGGCTCTTCTGGCACGCCCTCGCCCAGCACGCCAACCTTCTCGGCTACTCCGGCCCGGTTCAGTTTCTCGCGGACCAGCCGGCCATGGGTGCCTATCGCACGGAGCTGGTGGCTCGAGGGGGAAAAAGCGAGCCGGCGGCCTGGGTCTGGGCCAACCTCAGGGCCTGGCAGGCAGGCGAAGATGACAGCCTTCTCTATGCCTGTGCGATCGAGAAGAACGATGAAAGCGGAAACAGCAACTACTACTACATTCCGTTCACACGAGTAGTGAATCCGACTACAGGAGAAAGACGGGTTGACCCGCTCTCGGTCACACAGGTGTACCGAGTGCCCAGCACCCAGTGGAACACGGACCCCACCGACCTGACTTTCGGCAACGGGCCGATGCCTTTCGCCATTCCGGTACCATGATCTGTCGACCGCTCCTATCGTCGCTGATATTTCGGAGGAAGCCATGCGTAAAGCGATCCTGATCTCGGGTTTAACCCTGCTCTTCTGGCTCTGGCAGGCGGCCGAGTGTACCGGCCAGCCCCCTCGCCTCTATGAGCCTTTCCAAATGACAGCCGAGTTCCGGCAGGCCGAAGAGCTGGTGACCAGGAAAAAGAAGTTCTCCGAAGGGGTGGAAGCCCTCCTCGCCCTGGCTGAGGCTCACCCGGACACGACTCTCGGGGCGGTATCCATGAGCAGCGCCGCTTACTGGTGTGCTCAGTTCGACCGCCCTCGCGCCGAGTCCATCTACCGCTCGCTGATTGCCGCATACCCGAACTCACGCTTTGAGATTTGTGCAAAGTTGAACCTGCTGAACATGCGGTTTCGCCGTCAGAACATGGAGGGCTACCTGGTCGAGTGCGATCGGCTGCTGAGCTCTTACGCCGCTCCGACAATTATGCAGGTCCTGGGGGGCGACCGCAGTCGCCTGGCGCGCGAGGCCCGGTTGCTACCGCTGGAGCTGCAGTACGGCCTGGACGAGGTTTACGCGGAGGCTCGAGCCGCTCTCTCCTGTCAGCTTGAGCGCTATGCCGACGGCCTGAAGGTGGACCTCTTTCGCCGCCAGGCTTTCGTCGACGTGGACGGGAACGAGAATAACATTGCGGCCAATCTGCGGTATGACCTTTCCTTCCTGCACTATGGCACCTGGCGGACCGGGATGGGCACACTGTTCGCGAATCCCACGGTCAAGCTGCGCTCACCCCGGGATGGCAAGGTGACCGGACCGCGACCTCGCATCCGGTTCGAAACCAGCGTGGGCGACATCCGCTTCATCCAGGTCGACCTGTCCAGGATCCAGTTGACGCTGGATGGGCAAGACATGACGCCATATCTGAGCGTCCGGACCAAAGTCCCCCATCGTTTGCGGGACGGTCATCCCACGGAGAAGCTGCGTTTCGAGGCCCGTCCCCCGATGAGACTGTCGCCGGGTCTGCACCAGGCACACCTCGTCGTGCAAGTCAGCGGCTATCAGGCGAAAAACTCCGGGCCGGGGCAGACTACCTTGACCTGGACCTTTCGCGTCGGCCAGAACCAGGACAACCCTGAAGACGAGTGCGACGAGTGGGATGATGACAAAGAGTGGGAGCGCGACGACTGATCGTGACGAGTCCGCGAGATTCGCGCTCACTCGCGTCGGGGCCAACGACGAAGCCTCTCATTCTCGGATGCCGGCCTGGTCAATACTTTCTTACTAAATTGAACCACCTCTTGTTGGACCTGAACGACTACAATTCGTGTTTGCCCCCAAGGAACGGTCTATGGGACCGGGCGGGTGGACCATCTTGTTAGGATACAAGCCTCCCGATACAGCAACCCGGCGAAGCTCGGCCATCGCTCAAAAGAAACAGGCTCCTGGTTCTTTTTAGGCGTTTTTAATCATTATTTGTTCATGAGTTGTGTCCGAGAAGTATCACTTGTGACCATTATGTAACCGGGTCCGAAGGGGCAATTTCTTTGTTATAGCAACGTTCTTAGCCCTGATGGAGGCCCTTTGGGCATGCGAAAGTTGCCGAGAATTGTTTACCTGGAGTTTACGCTTGTTACAAGTCGGAAACATGGCTGCAACCATCGCCTCCTCCAGGGGACCTATCCTGAGACTCAAGATGGCAGTTCAAAGAAGCAGCAGCAGCTCGGTCTCGCGGTCGTCTCGGCCGGCCGCGACCACGGCCAAGAGGAGCACTCAGAGCAGCTCCAAGCGGAGCAGCTCAGGCGCAAGCGCCAGCCGAGGGACCAGTCGGACGTCCAACCCGTCCAAAGCCCGTTCCACCCAGCGCAACGAGAGCACCACCGCCGCCAGCGCCAAAGCGCGCACCAGCGAGGTCAAGTCGGGCAGCCAGGTCGACAGCTTCAAGGCGAGCGCTGAGCTGCGCGAAGAGCAGGCCGCCCGGAAGACCCGGGCGGGCGAGGAAGCCGGAACCAGCGCTCTCGTGGCCGGGCTGAACGCCAATTATGGCGCCCAGGCCGTGGGCTCGCCGCAGAGCAACGGCTCAGTGAGCTCGGTCAGCGCTCCGGGCAGCGGCCAGGATACGGCCGCGCCCAATCGGTCGGTGGCCTCCCCCGGGGCCCAGGACCCGCGTGCCCAGGATTCCGGCAACCAGAATGGCGCGGCCCAGAACCCTACCGGCACCAATGGCAATGGCACACAGACCAATGGCACTCAGAGCAACGGCACCGACGGCACTCAGAACGCGGCTGGCACCCAGAGCGGCCAGGCCCCGGGCGAGACGCGCCGCGAAGAGGCGGTGCGGATCCAGAACCAGGTCGAGGACGGGGTCAAGAAGGGCCAGGAGGCCGGCACCCCTCCCAGCGAGACCGTCAAGCAGCTGCAGCAACAGCTGGGTGACCCGCCCAAGCTCGACAACGTGTTGACCGTGCACGGCCTGTTCGCCGACGAGAGCTCCTTCAAGACCATGACCGACTACTGGACCTCCACCGGGGTCAACCAGATGGGCGGAACCATCAAGGGCAGCGACCTGTCCAAGCTGTCCATGGACGAGATCAAGGCCATCAAGGACCCGGGCGAGCTGGCCAAGAGGTTGGGCCTCAACCACCAGGGCAACATCTTCAACATGCAGTTCTCGGGCAACGCCGCCAACAGCGACGTCAACAAGGCCGAGCTGGCCAAGGCCGTGCAGGTCGTCAGCCAGCTGCGCGGCGGCGGCATGGTCGACCTGGTGAGCCACAGCAAGGGCGGGGTCGACTCGCGCAACCTGCTCGACAGCGGCCAGGGCGACAAGGTGCGCAGCCTGACCATGCTGGGCACCCCCAATAAGGGCTCGGGCGTGGCCGACCTGGCCCAGACCCTGCCTGGCCAGCTGGCCACCGACAACCTCTTCGCCACCGAGCGCACCAACAAGGACCGCGCCGCTCTGCCCGAGCTGGGCAAGGGCAGCAACTTCCTGCAGCGGCTGAACCAGCGCTTCCAGGATCAACTCTCCCGGCTTCCGGGCGGTGCCCTGGCCATCCAGGGCTCCACTCCCCTGGGCGGCGACGGCGTGGTCTCGCACGACTCAGCCACCGTTCCCGGGGCCATCAACAAGACGGCCTGGGGCAGCACCCACATCGAGACCCCCGGCTACAACCTGGGCATCACGGCCAGTCCCTCGGTCATCGGTGAGGTCTCCAAGTTCCTGTCTGGACAGCAGCTCACTCCCGGCCGGGACCTCTACGACGGCATCGGCGGCAGGGCGCTGCACACCGCATCGGATACCCTGGACGCGGGCCTGAACCTGGCCGGCAAGGCTTACGACGGGGCCGCTTACTACGCCCAGCAGGGCTGGGATGGGGCCAAGAGCCTGGGCACCCAGGCCGTGCAGGGGGTCAGCAACGCCGCCCAGTCAGGCTGGGAGGGAGCCAAGTACTACAGCAACCAGGCCTACGAAGGAGCCACCCACTACGGCCAGCAGGGCTGGGAAGGCGCCAAGCACTATGGCAACCAGGCCTACGAGGGCGCCGCCTACTACGGCAACCAGGCCTATGATGCGGTCACCACCACGGCCAGTGATACCTGGAATCGATTGACCGGTTTGTTCCGCTAAACGAGTCGGGCCGGGGCTCGGCGGCCGGTGGACAGGGGTCAGTCGATGATTCGGACCCCGTACAAACCGAGCACGGGATCCGAGGTGACGATGGCGAGGCCTTCCACCAGGCCCTGGGCCACGAGCAAGCGGTCGAAGGGGTCCCGATGGTGGCCGGGCAGTTGGCCGGCGCTGAACGCATGTGTATCCAGGATCGGCAGCGACTGTATCCTGTAGCGGGCAAGACGCGTCAGGATAAATCGCTCGGGAGGCTCTGGGAGGGGGAGTCGACCTTGAGCATACTTGATGGCCACCTCCCAGGAGCTGGCTGCGCTCCAGAAAAGTTGATTGGACGCATTCGCGACGAAGTCTCGAATGCCTGGAGTCAGGCGAGGATCGTCAAGGCCCCACCACAGCAGAATGTGGGTGTCTACGAGGGCTCGCACCAGAAAGCAGCCAACAACTCGTCCGGCAGGGGCTCAAAGAATGCGTCGCTCACCACGAACAGCCCTCTGTCAGCGCCTGGAACCCGGGGTGGAGGAGGTTCGAGCGGCACCAACCGGGCAACTGGCGCGCCGCTGCGGGCGATGACAATTTCCTCGCCCTGCTCGACTGCGGCAATCAGCTCGGAAAGTCGCGTCTTCGCCTCGTGTATGTTGACCTGCCGCATAAACTAACCCTAGTCCACCTGGTCGGGGATGTCAAGCAGGATGATGCAAAACCGGTTGTGGAAGCATCAGCCTGCTACACAATCTGTTGGGCGCAGAGTGATAGCGGCGGTCTCCCGGGAATCCGCCCGCGTGAGGACGAACGCTGCACAGCGTGAAGGTCCCCGAGATTCCGGGCTATCGAATCGACGGCGAGCTCGGGCGCGGAGCGCGCGGGGTGGTCTACCGGGGCAAGCGCGGGGATGTGACCTACGCGGTCAAGGTCCAGAACGACCCCCAGGATCGCTCCCTCCTGTTCTACGCCACTCTGGCCTGCATCCGCCATCCCGGGCTGCCGGAGATCATCGAAGTGGGGGAAGCCGCCGGCCGCCCCTACCTGGTGCGCGAGTTCGTCCCCGGCTACACGCTGCAGGCCGAGCTCGAGGCTGGTCCGCTGGAGGAAGGCGAGCTGGTCGAGGTGGCCAAGATGCTGGCCGGGGGCCTCGACCAGGTTCACCGCCACGGGCTGATCCACCGCGACGTCAAGCCCGCCAACGTGGTCGTCTCCCGAGCCGGGACGGCCCGGCTGATCGACTTCGGCTTCGCCACCTTCGTGCAGAGCCAGCCCACCGACTCGGCCGTGGGCACCTACCAGTACTCGGCTCCCGAGCAGACCGGCATGCTCGACGCCCCCCTCGACCAGCGCACCGACCTCTACGCGCTGGGGGCGGTCCTGTTCCACTGCGCCACCGGACGCCCGCCCTACCAGGCCGAGAGCACCTCCGAGCTGCTCCGACTGCACGCCTCGGCCCCCATCCCCCTGGTGCGCGACTACAATCCCAAGATCAGCCCGGCCCTGGCCCAGATCATCGAGAAGCTGCTGGCCAAAGACCCACGCGATCGCTACCAGACGGGCCAGAGCCTGCTGGCCGACCTGCGGGCCCTGACCAAGCTGAACCAGCGCCTGACCGAGGGGCAGCCCGTGCGGCTGGGCGAGACGGGCCAGGAGCTGCGCCACCAGGCCCAGGCCATGGTGGGCCGCGAGGCCGAGCTCGAAGAGCTGAGCGGGGGACTGGAGCAGACCCTGCGCGGACGGGGCGTCTCGGCTCTGATCGAAGGCCAGGGTGGCAGCGGCAAGAGCCTGCTCTCCCAGGAGTTCCTGCGGCGCGCCCAGAGCCAGCGCCCCCTGGTGCTGGAGGCGCGCTGCATGCAGGGCCAGGTTCCCTTCGCCTCCATCCGGGCCTGGGTGGACAGCTTCTTCGCCCGCCTGGGCACCCTGCCGCCCGTGCAGCGCCAGCCCATCGAAAGCGAGCTGCGCAAGTTCGCCACCGAGCGGGCCGGCTTTCTGGCCCGCCTGGGCCCCTCGGCGGCCAGCTTCTTCGGAGCGCAGCCCGAGGAGGGCACCGGCGATCAGGTCTTCGAGTGCGCGGCGCGATTCTTCCTCGAGCTGGCCCGCATCCACGGGTCGGCCGTGCTGCTGCTCGACGACGCGCACCAGCTCGATGAAGCCGGTCACGCCGTGCTGCGCCGCCTGCGGCTGCGGCTGAGCGAGGCCCCCCTGATGCTGCTGGCCACCGCCCGCCCCGGTCCCGGGCTCGACCTCTACCTGGACACGGCCGTGCCCACCACCCGGCTGGTGCTCAACCCCCTCACCCGGGCCGAGGTGGAGCTGATGGTCTACGCCCTGCTCGGCTCGCGCCCCATCAACCCCGAGCTGGTCGAGCTGATCACCGAGCGCAGCCAGGGCAACCCCTTCACCGTGCAAGAGTACGTGCGGGCCATGCTGGTCTCGGGAGCGGTGCTCCCCTCGCTGGAAGGCTGGCGCCTGGAGCACCGGGCCCTGCAGGGGCTCAAGCTCTCCGACGACATTCTGGAGCTGGTGTTACAGCGGATCAGCGCGCTGGACGAGAGCCTTCGCAGCTGGCTCACCACGGCCGCAGTCTACGGCACGCGTTTTTCGCTCGACGATCTGGCGGCCGTGGAAGGCTCCGCCCTGAACCTGGAGCCCGCCGTGCGGGCCAACGTGATCGAGCGCTCCGGGCCCTCCACCTACCTCTTCGTGCACGACCGCATCCGGGAAGCCTTCCTCAGCGAGCTCGACCCCGAGCGCTCCCGTCAGTTGCATCGCAAGCTGGCCGTGGGCCTGGAGCCTCTGATGACCACCCGCCCCGAACTGAGTTACGCCGTGGCTCGCCACTACGCCCTGGGCGAGGGCCGCAGCACCCGGGTCTACGAGACCAACCTCACGGCCGGCAGCATGGCCCTGCGCGACTTCGCCTTCGAGGACGCTTACCAGTTCCTCACTCAGGCCCGCCAGGCCGCCGAGCGAGGCCGCTCGGACTGGATGGAGCCCCTCAGCCTGGCCTGCGAGCGCACCAACCGGGTCGAGGAAGCCATCGCCCTGATCGAGCAGATCCTGGAAGCCAGACCTCCCGCCCTGGCCCGGGCCCAGTGCCTGCACCGCCTGTCCAAGCTGCGATTGTCCAAGCTCGACCGGGCCCAGGCGCGGGCCGGCTGTCAGCAGGCGCTGGCGGCCATGAGCCAGCCGGTGCTCGATCATCCCCTCTGGAACGTGCTGGCGGCCGGCAGCTACTTCACGCTCTGGCTGCTGGCCGACTGGACCGGGCTGGGCAAGAAGCGCCTGCAGGGCGAGGCGCGCCGGCGCCAGGAGACGCTGGCCGAGCTCTACCAGAGCTACTCCGAGGGCGAGTACTTCGAGATGCACTATCCCAAGATGCTCGAGATGGGAGCCCGCGCCTGCCTGACCGGCCACGGCCTGGGCCCCTCCCCCCAGCTGATCACCAGCTACGCCAACATGATGGTCTTTTTCGGCATGCTGCGAAAGAGCGAGCTGGTCGAGCGTCGAGCTCGCCAGATCGAGGCCCTGAGCGACAAGCTGGGCGACCCGGTCAGCCACAGCCACCTGCAGGTGATGCGCCACGTGGCCCTGCACATCGCCGGCCAGTGCGGCGCGGTGGACGACGGGCTGGACCGCACCCTCCTGCAGAAAGGCCACCTCACCGAGCCCTGGGTCTACCTGATCGGGGTGGCCGACCTGGCCTGGGTGCTCATGATGCGGGGCTACATGGAGCGCGCCTGGACCTGGGTGCAGCGCGGCATGGAGCGCTGCCGGGTGACCTCGAGCCCGGCCGGGGTGGCTCGCGATCTGGACATCCTGGCCTGCTACGCCATCAGCTGCCAGGCCATCCTGGGCCGTCCCGGCGAGGCCATGGAGCAGGTCGAACGCCTGCAGGGCAAGTGCTCGCAAGATCACCTGGACCGCTCCCTGCGGGCCAACTTTTACGCTCACCAGCTGTCGCTTCACCTGGAGACGGGCGACCTGGGCGCGGCCATGGAGCAGACCGGGGCCTCCTTTCTGGGCCTGGGTCTCAACCCCGCCCTGGCCCCGCTCCACCGGCGCCACTTCTATGTGCTGTGGGCCTACTGCTGGCTGGAGCGCTGCCTGCAGCAGCCGGACGACCTGCCCCGGGTGGATCAGGCCCTCAAGCTGCTCCGCCGCACCGCCAACCGGGTGGTGCTGGAGGCCCATTTGCAGGTGGCCCTGGGTGGGCGGAACTTCCTGGCCGGCCGCCATCCAGCCGCCCTGGCGGACCTGGCCCGGGCGCAGGACATGGCTGACCTGCACGACCTGCCCTGGGTCAGCTACCAGGCCGGACGCTGGCGAGCGCGGGTGCTGGCTGCCCTGGGCAAGAGCGACGGAGCCGCCCGCGAGGCGGGACGAGCCTACCGCCTGGCGGTGGAGCTGGGCTGGCCCCTGCGGGCGCGGGCCGTGGCCCGAGAGTTCTCCATGGGGCGCTCGGCCTCCACGCCCTCCGGCTCGGCCTCGGCCTCGGTCAGCTCCGAGCGAACCCGGGTGGCCACCAGCGAGGTTTCACGGCTCGAGCGCCAGCTGGAGGCGCTGCTCAGCCTCAGCCAGGGAGCAAGCCGCGTGCTCAGCCTCAACGAGCAGGCTCAGAGCGTGCTCGATGAGCTGATCCGGCTGCTGGCGGCCGAGCGCTCCTACCTTTTCGTGGCCGACGACAAGGGGCTGGCCTTCGTGACCGGGCGCGACCGCACCGGCGAGACGCTGGCTGCTCCCAGCGGCTACAGCCGCACCGTGATCGAGACCGTCTACTTCAGCCATGAGCCGGTGGTGGTGGCCGGCACCGAGCAAGGCGCTGCCCTGGGAGCTGAGAGCGTGGTGGCCCACGACCTGCGCAGCATCATCTGCTCGCCTCTGATGATCCGCGGGCGCTGCGTGGGGGTGGTCTACCTGGACAACCGGCTGGCCCGAGGGGTGTTCACCGAGGAGGACACCCACATCCTGACCGCCCTTTCGAGCCACATCGCCCTGGCCATCGAGTCGGCCCGGGCCTCGCAGCTGGAGCTTGAGGTGCAGCAGCGCTCCACCGCCCTGGCCTCCGTGTCGCGCGACCGGGAAGCCCTGCAGCGCTGGGTGGAGCGCCTGCGCCGGGTGCTGGAGGGGGCCCGCCAGATCGCGGCGGCGGTCGATCCTGCCCAGCTCTATGATCAGCTCCGCGGCACTCTGACCGAGCTGATCGCGCCCGACATCCTGCTGCTGGTGTCCACCGAGGGGGCCGTCAAGGTGCTGCTCGAGCAGGGGCGCCCCCAGGTCAGCCTGCGCTCCGGGCAGGCGCCCGGCCAGGGGCTGCCCGCCCAGCTCGAGGACTTCTGTCGGACCGTCAGCCAGGACGGCGAGGCGCTCCGCCTCACCCGCCTGGACAACCCGCTCTACGGGATGAGCAGCCTGCTGGCCGTGCCCATCCCGCCTTCTCTGGTGCTGGTGATGCTGGGCAAGCGCAACGAGCAGTTCGATCCCGAGCATCAAGACCTGGTGACGCTGCTGGCTTACCAGGCCAGCGCCGCCCTGGCCAACCTGGGGCTGCAGCGCCAGGTGACCGAGGCCTCCAAGCTGGCCGCGGTGGGCCAGGTGGCCGCGGGCGTGGCCCACGAGCTGAACAACCCGCTGGGCGCGGCCCGGCTGGCCATCGACCTGGCCAGCTCGCTGGCCGAGGACCCGGAGCTGGTCCGCAAGCACCTGGCCTCGGCCGGCCCGCCCCTGGATCGAGCCGCCGGGATGGTGAACAGCCTGCTCAGCTATGCCCGCCGCTCGCCGCCGGGCGAGCTGAGCGAGGTGCATCTGAACGAAGTGGTCAGCCGGATGCTGGAAAACGCTCCCGAAGGCTGCCCCGTCGAGCTTCGCCTGCAGGGTGATCTCCCGGCCCTGCGCGGCAGTGGCCAGGAGCTAAGCCAGGTCGTCTTCCACCTGATCCAGAACGCGACCGACGCACTGGCCGAGGTGGAGCCCTCGCGGCGGAAGCTGCGGGTGAGCACCCGCCGCGAAGGCGAGCAGGTGGTCCTGGAGGTGGCCGACAGCGGTCCGGGCTTCACTGCCCAGGCTGCCGAGCGAGCCACCGAGCCGTTCTTCACCACCCGACCGATGGGCAAGGGCACCGGGCTGGGCCTGTCCATCTGCGACCGCATCGTCAAGCAGCACGACGGAAAGTTGAGCATCGGCCGCTCCGACCTGGGCGGGGCCAGCGTGTGCGTGCGGCTTCCGGTCTGACCCTCAGAGCCTCCCGTGCTTGGCCATGAGGGCCCGCTCGGAGTAGCCCAGCGACTCGCCGTACTCCCCCATTCCCTTGAGCAGCTCCGCCATCTGGTGCAGATAGGGATAAAGATACTTTCCGTCCTGCCCGTGGTGCTTCTCGGCGATCTCCAGGGCCCGCCTGGAGTATCCCACCGCCCCTCGGAAATCGCGCTGCACGCGGTACAGGTCGGCCAAAGAGAGCAAAGCTGCTCCCACCCGCTCGTGATCCGGTCCCAGACCCCGCTCGAGCAAGCTCAGAGCTCGATGATACAGGGTCTCGGCCCGACCGAGCTGATCCTGGCGATAGTGCTGAGCCAGCTCCAGCACCCGCTGGCCCAGCTCCACGTCCTCGGGGTCGATCTTCTCGTGCACCGCCACGGCCCGCTCCAACACCTCCAGGGCTTCCTTGGGATTGCGGCGCTCGAGGTGGTGCTGAGCCTGGTTGTCCAGGTGGGGCAGAACGCGCCGATACAGGCGCAGGGCTTGCTCCTGATCGCCCCGGTCCTCGCAGAGTTGGGCCAGCTTCATGAAGGTGGCCGTGAGGCGCGGGTCGTCCACCCGCATGGCGTGCTCGCGGGTGGCCAACACTTTGTGGAGCAAGGCCTGAGCGGTCTCGGTGCCGCCCCTCTCGCAGGCCACGTCGGCCAGCTGCTCCAGGATAGAGGCGGCCGCCAGCTGGGCCTCCGAGTCCATGGCATCGAAGGCTCCCGCGGCTGCCTCGGCCATCTCCACCACCTGCTCGCGCAGGTGTCCCATGAGCTGCTGCCACTCCTCGTCCTCGAGCACCCCGCTCAGGTTCAGGTGCCGCTTGAGCCCCGGGCAGTGCACCAGCCCGCGCAGCTCGACGAAGGGCAGGTCCGGGTCGGGGTCAGGGAAGGCGATCCCGTCCACCAGGAAGTGCAGCCGGGTCTCATCGCCGGGTCGCCCCAGCCCCAGCGAGCTGGCAAAGTTGGCCGGCGAAGAGCGCGACTTCTCGAGGGGATCGCCCACCACGCTCTCGCCCGGCATGACGATGCCGGGGCGGGTCCAGCGGCTGGTGACCAGGCACCTCCCCAGGTCGACCTTGCGGTTGATGGACTGGCCGTTGACCGTGATCTTGGGGGTGGCCTGAGCGCACATGCGGGCGATCAGGTCTCCCTCGGGAGGAAAGCCCGTGACCATCTTCATCAGCTTGGTCAGGCGACGCGGCTCGCGCACCTGCACCCGAAAGGTGGCCCGAGGGTCGGTGAAGCCGGTCTTGAGCGCCTCCAGCTTGTGACCGGTGCCCAGCAGCTGGTAGCGGCTTCCCCCCCAGGAGCCCCAGGTCTCCACGGTGACCGACTTCGGGTTCATGGCCATGGCCGCGTTCAGACCCACGGCCAGGTCGACCAGGTAAGCGCGCTCGGGGAGGGCGCCCGAGTGGAGCATGTGCCCGAACAGGCCCTCGAGCTCCTCGGGAGTGGGGGTGCGGCCGTCGCGCAGCAGCACGAAGTCGTTGGAGTCGTTGGTAATCTTGACATAGCTCGCATCGGCCGTGACCGCCGAGGCGACCAGGGCCAGCACGTAGGCGTGCGGCTCGGCGGGCAGGTGACGGTTGAGCCGCTCGCGCACGTAGCTCTCCTCCATCACGCCGGGGTTGTTTTGAAGCTGAAGCTGCTCGAGGAGCCAGGGTGCCAGGGTCATGGAGGCTACTACCTGCTCTGCGCCCGGGCTTCCTCCACCCTCTCCCAGACCGTTTCGTACGACTCTAACGGGTGACGCGGAAATTCCAGTCGTCCCAGCCCGGGCCGTCCACCTTCACCTGGTTGCCGTCGCGGGTCACGTTGTAGCTGTAGGCGTGACCCTCCTGACGCGTGGTGGTGCCGTGCTGGCTGACGTCGATGCGGTGAAAGGCCGGGCCGCGCACCTGTATCGAGTCGCCCTGGCGGGTGACGGTGTAGTCGTTGAAGAGCGGGCCGTCCACGTTGAGCTGGTCTCCCTGGCGGGTGATGACATAGTCGAGGAAGACCGGCCCGCGAACCCGGGCGCCGTTCTCGGTGCGGGTCACCTGGAAGTTCCCCCACAAAGGCAGGTCCACGCGGGTGGTATCGCCCTCACGGGAGATGTTCCAGTCGGCCCAGAGCGGCCCGTCCACGCGGACGCGATTGCCCTCGTGGGTGATGCGATAGCTGCCCGGGCCGGAAGGGTCGACGGTGACCCCGCCGCCGTCCCGACGCACATCGATGCGGTTGAAGATGCCTGGCCCGTCGATGTCGACGTGGCTGGCCGCGGCTCCGCGGCTGGTCTCCTCGAAAGCCCGCTCGGGGATCAGGGACAGGTTGCCGTGCAGGTCCAGGAAGACCCCGCTGCCCAGGTACACGCCCACCGGCGAATACTCCACGTTCTCGGTGTGGGAGTCGCCGTCGGAATCGGTCTCGGTACGGGTCTCGCGATGGAGATCGATGCGAGCGGTGCCCTGGGGCAGCACCTCCACGCCGAAGTCACCGGTGTGGTTGGCGTCCACGCTGATGCCGGCGGGGGGAAGGTTGGTGGTGATCGTGTCGCTGATGGGGGGCACCGAGGGACCGCAGCCGGCCAGGGTCAGGGCCGCCAGGCCCAGGCCCACGAAGGCCGCGGTGCGCCCCCAGCCGCGCTTCTCGGACGGGGCTTCCTCAGCCGGCCCGGGAGCAGCTGACAGGCGGACCTGGTCGGGGGGCGCTTCGGGAACGGTTGCGGGGCGGCTGCCAGGGGGAGGCGCGTAGGCCATCGAGGAGGAGGCAAGCGGCTGGATCATCGCGCGCGGAGTATGCATGCGGGGGCTGAAATTTTTCTGAAAGTGAGCTCAGTCCAGGCGGCGTGTCGCCCGGGTCGACCGGGGAATGTCCTCAGTTCAACCTGGTCAATCGATCAGGTCAAATCGTAACCAGCACCTTGAGCGACTCGCCCGCTCGGGCCGTCAGGCGGCAGGCCTGCAAGGTCTCGTCGAGGGGGAAGCGGTGGGTGACCAGGTCGTCGGAGGCCAGCACACCCTCACGGATCAAATAGAGCGTGTCGCGCGTGTCGTCGGGGCCGCAAGAGTAGCTCGAGACCAGGCTGATCTCGTTGAAGAAGAGATGATGCGGCTCGACCTCGAGCTTCACGCCCGGCTCCGGGCCCATGAAGAGGAGCACGGTGGAGCCCCGGCCGGCGCACTCGATGCCGGCCAGGATGGCGGCGGAGCTGGAGGGGCCCACCATGACCACGTCCGCTCCCCCCTCTGTCTGCTCGCGAACCAGCTCGGCAAAGTGCTCGGGCTCGGACACGAAGTCGGCCCCTGATTCGAGCCCCTTCTCGCGCCGCCAGGCCACCGGGTCGCTGGCCAGCACCAGCTCGGCCCCGTAATGGCGGGCCAGGCGCACCATCACCTGACCGATGAATCCCAGCCCCAGCACGGCCAGACGCTGGCCGGGCTGAAAGCCGGCCCGGCGGAAAGCCTTGACCACACAAGCCACCGGCTCGATCAGCGTGCCGTCCTCGAAGGTCAGGTAGGAGGGCAGGTGCAGGGTATCCCCTTCCAGATTCTCGCGGGGCACGCGTACGAACTCGGCCAGCCCTCCCGGGTCGAGGTTGGTGCCGCGCCAGGTGGGACACATCGTGTAGAAGCCGCGCAGGCAGTGACGACAACCAAAGCAAGGAGCGTGGTGGTGCACGAAGACCCGGTCGCCCGGCTTGAAGCGGGTGACCTGCGCGCCCACCTCCACGATCACCCCGGCCGGCTCGTGGCCCACCACGGTGGGACACTTCTTGCGGATGTACCAGGGGGTGACGTCGCCCGAGCAGATGCCGCAGGCCTTGATCTGCACCAGGGCTTCCTGAGGGCCGCAGTCGGGCACGGGCAGCTCCTGCAGTTGCACGTTGTCATAGTCGAGCGCCACCGCGGCGCGCATCGTCTTGCTCACAGGCATTCTCCCATCCTGACAGTCCCCGACCGATCCGCGCTGCCCTTGAAGGCGGAGAGTTCATCGAGCAACTCCAGGGCGTCCTCAATATCCTGCCGGCGGTAGCCCCGCACCGCCTGAATGGTGATCTGCTCATAATGAAGTCGAGTGGTGTCCAGTTGCACCGGCTCGGGTCCGGCCTCGAAGAGCAGGATGGTGCCCCCGCGCGCCACCTTCCACTGGGCCGCCTCCAGGTCGCCGTCGCAGACGGCCACCAGCTCGGCATCCTGGCTGACCAGCGGGGGCCTCCCCCACTCGCGGCACAGCCGGGCCAACAGGTCCTCGCCCTGCACCGCCAGGCTCTCACCGGTGGCCAGCGAGAATCCGTGCAGAGCCCGGGCCAGGGGCTCCAGCCAGCCCACTTTCTCGGGGGGCAGGCTCTGCGGCTTGACCCGAGCACAGGCGGCCGGAACCCTCTCCCCCTCCGCTCGCTCGGGCTCGAGACAAAGGCTCTCGCGCCCGCCGAGGCATTCATCGCAGGCCAGGCAGGGGGCCTGAGAAACGACCAGCACGGGCTGCCCCACCTCGAATCCGGGGGCAGCTTCCACCACCACTCCATCGCGAACGATCATGCTCGACAGGGCTGAGCCAACTCCACCAGATTGCCTTCCGGATCCTCCACGATCAAGAGCCGATCCCCCCAGGGCGCTTCCAGCGGGCCGCAGCGACGTCGGGGAAGGCCCAGATAGGGATCGAGATCGCTCACCCGCAGGCTGAGCACGACCCCGTCGCGCGGGCCGTCGCCGGGCTCGCCCAACCCGTAACGCTGCCGATCTCCGGCCGAGAGGAAAGGGTGCAGGTGCAGCTCGACCTCAGGGCCGAGCCGCAACCGTCGCTCGCTCAGGACCTCCAGGCCCAGCTCGTCGCGGTAGAACGCCAGGGTGGCCGTCACGTCCCGGCAGGTCAAAAAGAGGCTCTTGAGCTGCAAGAGCTCAGCGTTTCTTCTTGGGCGAACCGGAGGACGGGCTGCCGAACATCGACTGCAGGCGGCGCTTCTCCTCGGCCACCGCGTCCTGCTCATCGTCGAACATGCTGGCCAGGCCTCGCTTTGCTTTCGCCTGAGCGTCCCGTTCGGCGGCGAACAGGTCGGGCGCCTTCTCGGCTTCGGGCTCGGGAGGCAGGTTGCTCGGGTCGAGCAACCCCGCCAGGTCCTGTTTCTTGCGAGCCAGCTCGTCGGGGGTATCCCCCCAGATGTCAGCCAGGCCGGCGTTGCGCCGCTCCTGCTCGCGCACCGCCTGGTCGAGCCAGTCCTTGGTGCCGGATTTCTTGACCTCTTTGCGCGACGGTAGATCTTTCATGCCGGAAGGTTCCCCACGGCCCGGTTTCAGCCCTGTTTCAGCAGCTTGCAGCATACTGAGAAAGCGATGAACGTCCAGATGGTCCAGGCAATGCCCCTTCAGGCCGCATCCCGGCGCCCGGCAGCTCGTCCGAGCGAGACCGGGTCCGAATCCGGCGACCGGGTCAATATCGGCTTTAAAGCCGGCGGAGCCGTGGGCGCCATGTATGGGGCCCGGGTGGGCCGGGCCGCCCTGGTGGCCGGAGCCTCGGCCGCGGCGGGCACGGTGGCTTCTTCGCTGGGCCTGGGCGGCTGGGGCGTGGGAGTGGCGGCAGTGCTGGGCCTGGCCGGAGGCGCCTTCCTGGAGTATCGCACCGGCGCCGGCCGCTTCGCCGGAGCCATGGCCGGCGGGACCCTGGGAGCCGGAGTGGGCAAGCTGGCCGAGACAGCCGGCTGGAAGCCCTCCGAGAAACTCCAGCAGGTCACCCGCAACTTCTCCCTGAGCGAGCTCCCGAGCCATCTGCGTAGCCGCACCCACACCAGTAACCCGCAGCTTCGCCACAACCCCGAGGCCGTGGAGGCGCTCAAGAACGCCCAACCGGGCGACATCCTGATGGTGCAGGACGAGAACCTGTTTGCCGGAGCCACCACCTACCAGCGTCTGGGAGGAGCCTCGGGCGACTACACCCACCTGGGCGTGGTCTCGGATACAGGCACCCTGATCGACGTGATGCAGAACGACTGGAAGGAGAAGCCTCTCGACTTCTGGCTGCGCTGCACCAACATGGCCATCGTCCGCCCGCGCTACGAGAATACCGCCAGCGCCTGGCGCGTGGTGGATGGCCTGCGCGAGGACCGCAAGACCGTGCGCTTCGACCCGGGCTTCGACCTCAAGACCGACGACCTCCAGTATTGCGGGGAGTTCGCGCTCAAGGGCCTGCGCAAGTACGCTCCCGAGATCAAAGTGGAGACCAGCTCTCGGCTGGGCTACGAGTTCGTGACCGCCGACAACTTCCTGGCCTCACCCGACGTGGACGTGATCTACGACTCGGGTAGCAAGCACTGGTACAACCAGGTCAGCCGCTTCGCCTGACGGTCACCCGAAGAGCTTCAGCTCAGGGAAATAGGTGCGAAAGTATCCTGAGTCACGGGTCAAGAGCCGATCGCTCTGAATCTGGGCGTGGGCACCGATCAGAAAGTCTGCCAGCACACGCTGACGAGAACCTCCCCGGGAGCGATACGCCTTCCAGGCCGCTCCTGCCCTCAGGGCCGCCTCGCGCTCGAGGGCCTGATACTGCAATCCGATCGCTTCCAGGGCGGCGAGCGCCTGATTGGAATCGGGGAAAAATCCCACAACCTCGGACCAGACAGCTTCACAGGCGACCAGACTTCCCTGGCTGCGGGCTTGAATCAACCACCGGCGCGAGACCTGTCCGAAGGTCGGGTCAGCTCCCAGGACGTCTAGCAGCACATTGGTATCGACCGCGGTAATCACCAGTCGACAGCATCCACCGGGCCTCGCAAATCCCTCATGAGCTCGTCGGTCGGCTGACCCAATCGGAGAATGCCGTAGACCCGATCCACCGGATCGGTGGCCGGCCTCTTGGTTGCGATCAGACGGCCGTTCTCCTCGAAGAAGTCCAACACTTCACCGGGCGCGATGCCAAGTCGATCGCGAAGCTTTTTCGGGATCGTCACCTGGCCTCTTTCCGAAACGACTGCTTTCATACTTTCATGATAAGAATTCCGACTTCAAAGTCAAGACGACTCCTGACGGGGCAGCAAGACCTCGGCCACCTCCTCGCCGCTGCGCCTCCAGATCTGGGTCACGCTGCCGGCCGCCGGCAAGCTCTCCAACAAGGCCACCGCCCCTTCACAGTGATGCTCGCGCAGCAGCTCGTGGGTACCCGGGTCGTCTTCCAGGGCTACGGCCGGGTGGTCCTCGGGACAGTGGCGGGCCAGGGCGGCCAGCAAACGCTCGCGGTCGACCGGTTTGCTCAGGTACTCGCTGGCACCCTGCTCACGGGCCCGCTCGGGATGGTCGAGCACCGTCACCATGACCACCGGAATGCCGGCCGTAGCCGGATCCTCCTTGAGCTGGCGCAGCACCTCCCAACCGTCCATGCCGGGCATGGAGATGTCCAGCGTCACCAGCGCAGGCTTGCCTTCCCGGGCCAACTTCAACCCCTCGGGGCCGCTGGCGGCCAGCACCGGTCGATACCCCCCGCGCGCGAGCAGGTGCTCGAGGTAGCGAAGGGCCGAGGGGTCGTCGTCGATGCAGAGCACCTCGGCCCCGTCGGGCAAAGGCTCGGCCCGGGGGGCCTCCAGGCCGCTGGGCAAAAAGAGGCGGAAGGTGCTGCCCTGGCCGGGCTGGCTCTCGACCTCCAGCGCTCCCCCCATCATCTCGGCAAAGCGCCGGCCCAGCGTCAGCCCCAGCCCGGTCCCTCCATAGTGGCGGGTCGTCGAGTTGTCGGCCTGGGTGAACTCCTCGAACACCTTGCTCATCTGCTCGGCAGTCATGCCGATCCCGGTGTCGCGCACCGCGAACTCGAGCGACTCCTGGTGGCGCCAGGTGGTGCGCCGCACGGCCAGCTCCACCAGACCGTTCTCGGTGAACTTGCAGGCGTTGGACAGCAAGTTGTAGAGAATCTGGCGCACCTTGGTCCGGTCGGCCCGCATGCTGCCCAGATTGCCTGAGGCCTCCAGCTGGAAACGATTCTTGTTCTTCTCCACCAGGGGCGGGATGGTGCTGGCCACGTCCTCCACCACGTCCCGGACCGCAAAGAGCTCGGCGTAGAGGGTCATCTTGCCGGCCTCGATCTTGCTCAGGTCGAGCACGTCGGCGATGAGGGCCAGGAGGTGCTTGCCGGCCGTGCGAATGCGCTGCAGGTCGGGGATGAAGTCGGCCGGGCCGTCCTCCTCGGCCATCTCGATCAGCATCTCGCTGTAGCCGATGATGGCGTTCATCGGGGTGCGCAGCTCGTGGCTCATGTTAGCCAGGAAAGCGCTCTTGGCCTCATTGGCGGCCAGCGCCTGGTCGCGAGCCACCTTGAGCTGGTCCAGATTCTCTTGAATGGCTCGCGCCATGGCCTCGAAGGCCCGGGCCAGGTCGCCGATCTCGTCGGGTCGGGACGTGTCGCAGTGCACCACCCGGTCGCCGCTGGCCAGGCGGTGCGCTTGCTCGGCCAGCGACTCGAGCGGTCTGGTCAGGCGCCGAGCCCAGAACACAGCCGTGACCCCCGACACCGTGCCGACCACCAGCACCATCAGCAAGCAGAAGCCGATCAGGTTGTCGAGCGGGGCCATCAGGGCGGTCCGATCCGTCTCAGCGATGACCCGCCAGCCGGGCTGGTCGACCGAGTGCCAGGCGCCTACCGAGGGGATTCCCCCCGTGTTGGGGTAGCCCCCCAGATCGAGGCCGAAACCTCCGGACGGGGCCGTAAGGGTCTGACCCGGCCGGTACAGACCATCGGCCGTCGTCAGGGCCCGGTTCTGGCCATCCACCAGAAAGACTCGCATCCGGTTGGAATCCAGACCCGGGGTGCGGTTCTCGGTCAAGAGCAGCGTCTCCAGCCCGGAGCGGTCCACCTCCACCTGCACCTCGCCGAGCTGGCCCACCTCGCCCAGCACCTGCGAGTTCAGACTCAGCTCGTCACCCGCGGGGAGCTTCTGACCGATGCGCTCCAGACGAGTCGAGTAGGCGATGGTGCCATCGGCTCCCGCCAGGCTCAGGTCGGCGATCCAGGGGAAAGACTCCTGCAGGGTCTGCATCTGGCGGTGCAGCCGGAACATGGCCAGGTAGTATTGCTCGCTCTCAGGAGGAAAGTCGCCCAGGCTGGCCAGGCCCTCGCGCACGCCCGAAGACTGGCCGATCGACTCGACCACGGCCCGCCTCTCGGCCAGCCAGTCCTCGACCTGGTCGGCGCTCTGCTCGGCCAGCATGGTAAGCTGCAACCCGTACTCAGCCTTCTGGCGCTCGCGCAGCTGCCAGAACAAGAGTGCCCCCATGACCAGCACCGGCAGCACGGCCGCCCCCAGTACCAGGAACAGGAGCTGGCGGTGAAACTTCACTCGAGAAAGCCGCCCCGGTTGAGGTCTGGATAAGGCTCGGGGCGAATGGGCTGCTCGGAGGTCCACAGGATCTGGAACTGACCATCGGGCAGGATCTGCCCGATGCGGGCCACCTTCCAGGTGTGCTGATTCTCAGGATCGATGCGCACCAGGCCGGAGGGGGCCTCGAAGATCAGGCCACCGGCCGCTTTGCGGACCCGCTCGATGACGGTGCTGCCGGCTTTGCGCACCGCCAGGGCGTAAAGGTGCACCCCGAAGTAAGCCGCCTCCACCGGATCATCGGTCACCCGGTTGGCCCCGAAATGCCGGCGATAGGTCTCCACGAAACGGCGATTGGAGCGATAGGTCAGGCTCTGGAAATAGTTCCAGGCGCACAGGTGCCCCACCGGCAGAGCCTCGCCCATGCTCTGCAGCTCGACCTCGGCCAGGCTGAAGGACATCACCGTGGGCTTACCCGGCGCCAGAGCGCGCGACTTGAGCTCGCGAAAGAAAGCCAGGTTGCTGTCGCCGTTGATGGTGTTGAGCACCACATCGGGTCGAGCGGCCACGATCTGGTCCACGACCTGCTTCCAGTCGCGGTCGCCCAGAGGGCGATAGACCTCTCCCACCGTCTGCCCGCCCAGCTTCTTGAGCCGCTGGCGGATGATCTCGTTGGCGGTGCGCGGGAAGATGTAGTCCGAGCCCACCAAGAACATGCGCTTGCCCCGATGGCGCAGGCACCACTCCACGGCCGGCAGGATCTGCTGGTTGGGGGCGGCGCCGGTGTAGATGACGTGGGGCGAGCTCTCAAAGCCCTCATACTGCACGGGATACCAGAGCAGGTGGCTGTGCCGCTCGAGCACGGGCAGGACGGCTTTGCGGCTGGCCGAGGTCCAGCAGCCAAAGATCGTGACGACCTTCTCCCTGGTGATCAGGCGCTCGGCCTCGCGGGCGAAGACCTGTGGGTCGGAAGCTCCGTCCGCCTCGATGGCCACCAGCTTCTTGCCCAGCACCCCGCCGGCCGCATTGACCTCCTCGATGGCCAGCCGGGCGGCATCGATCAGCGGCTTCTCGCTCAGGGCCATGGAGCCGGTGCTGGAGTGCAGAAGGCCGACCCGGATGGTGTCCGGCTCGGCCGCCCCGGCCCACCAGGGCAGGGCCAGGCAGAAGATCAACAAGAGCAGGATACGTCTGGTCAGAGACTTTGAGTTTCCCGCGCCCTGGTCTTAGCCCTGCCGACAAGCGCGACGAGCCGGCCCTGACGGACCGGCTCGCGCAGTTGAGGTCGGTTGAAAGACGGTGACTAGTTGCTGATGTTCCAGCCGCCGATGCTGGCGGTGGGGGTGCTGGCGGGCGGGGCGCCGTTGCCGGCGGCCGCGAGGTACTTGTCCATCTCGGCCTGGGCGGCGGCATCGCGCTCCTGCTTGGCCCACTTGGCTTCCTGGTTGACGCCGCTCAGCTCGCCGATGGTGGTGGCTTCCTGCTCGCGGCCGATGACGTCGCGCTCGAGCTTGGTGAGGCTCTCGCCGTTGCCGATGCCGGCCGCGGCCTTGGCCACGTCTTCCTTGGCGTTGGCAACCTGGTTGCGGGCCACGAGCATGTCGGCCTTGGCGCGGGCGGCCTGGGCTTCGTTCTGCTGGTCGCGGGCCAGGTCCTTGGCCTCATTGAGGTGACCCTTGCTGGCTTCGATGGCGGCCGTCAACTCGGCAACCTGCTTGTCGTAAATCTGCTTCTGGCCGACGGCCTCCTTGAGAGCGTCCATGTCCTTGTTGCCGGCGGCAATCTTGGCGCGGCCGTCCCACTTGGCCTGGTTCTTCTTGGCTTCGCCCAGGTCGAACTCCATCCGGCCGATGGCGCCGGCTTCCTTGGCGGCCGCGGTGCTGATGGTCACGGCTTCCTTCTGCTCCTGAGCCACGGCCTTCTCGGCGCGGGACTCGATGTCTTTGTCACGGGCCTTCTTCGTGCGCGTGTTCAGCCAGTCGATCGCTCCACCTACGGCGTCCTTGATGAAACCCATTGTACTCGTCCTCCTCAAACTGCTCCGGTGATGTTCCGGTTTTACTGCTCACCCGCACTTTACCAGGGGGGGCTGAAAAGAACTTTAAAGGAAAGGGGGTGGGAAAAGATTTTTTCTCCGGCTATCCCAGGGAACGCTTGGCGGCCGGAACCATGCGGATTTGAGCCTTGTTCCACGGATCGGGAGGTCATCGCAGCAAAGTGCCGCCGCTTGGCGTCCTGATCTGCAGCCCGGGGGCCCCGGTGAGGTCAGGCTGTGTCTTATCCTCCCTCGCATAAACTGTGCAATGAATTCTCAACAGGTTGAACTTCGTCGCATCGCCCGTGCCACAACACTTTGGAAGCGGTTCGAAACAAGTTTCTCACCGCACGTTACGTGGCACGGTCAATGCGACGAAGTTAGCCGGCCAGGATTACGGCTCGTCGTCCGGATTCTCGTCGCACCACCCCTCCTGCTCGTCGTCCTGGTCGAAGTTGCCTCTCACACTGAACGACCATGTCAGCTCGGCGGTACCGGGAAACGCGTCCTCGTTTCCTATGGTGGGCACAACGAGATGAGCTTGATAGTGGCCAGGGGCTAACGCGTGCGGGAAGCGAGCCTCCAGGCGAAGTCTTTCAAACGGCTTGCCCAGCCTGGGATTGGGATTGATCCGACAGCCGACCTTGAGGTAAGGAACAAGATCGAACCCATTCACCGAGAGCCGAATGCGATCAAGGTCCACCTGGCGGTAGCGATAGTCGCCGACCACGGTCTCGATCCGGAAGCGCGGTCGCGGTCCCCGGGCTTTGTGCGGCCTGGGAGACATGATGCGCACGGTCGGTGTGATGTCTGGAAGATTGTCGAGCAAGGGCGGGTCAGCAAGTAAGGACATCCTTAGATCTTGGATGGATGAAAGGCTATTTAAGGGAAAGTTCTCCCGCATGAAACGGACAAGATTGCGCCTTCCGTTTGGAAAGGATTCGCGTTGCTCGAAGTACAGGGACTCGCACACCCCGTAGAAGGTTGCGGAAAGCTCGTCATAGTAACCTCCTGCGGGAATCGACACGATTCTCTTCCGCTTCCCGTTCAGTACATCCAGGCAATCGACCCCGGTCACGCTCAGCAGGTAAGAGCGCTCGAGATTATCCCTCTCGAGTCCACGGGCACTGGTATGCGCGATAATCCCCATCTCAGCACGCACGGCATAGGCGGTTCCCGGGAATCCCTCCCTGATCCTTTGATACTGCGCCAGCACCTCGTTTCGAGTCGCCTCGTCCAAGGGAAACGGCACTTTCGGGTCGCTTCTCTGGCCGATCGTACGCTCGCTGTAATAACGCTGAATACCGATGGCTAGCCTTTGCCTTGCCATGGCCTCGATCTCCGTATTCGCATGCTCTTGCGCAATCCGGGACAGTTCGGCCAGAGCTTCGGGCCAGTAATGAAATTCTATATAGCTGCCAACCTTCTCGAATATCTGGTTTGGGTCGGTCGAGCCCTGGCCAGTGACCTCACGGTGACCCGATAGAATCAAGAGCAACGTAAGAGCCAACGTCAAGAAGGACAGCGCGGCACCATGCCTGATTCTTCTGATCACAGGTCACCTCGCATTGATGTCATAGTGGGAGGGTATCCGCACTCTCTCGGTGGGAATTGGGTCCAGCGACTCAAAGGACTTAGAGCCATTGAGCCTGCTCCATTGGGAGCGGTGGACCTTCCAGAGGCTTCGATGACTGAGTGGCGAGCCATCGTCTTCCCCTTCGTACGTATGCCTGATGAAGTAGTAATAGTCATCGGTAATGGCACAGGCATATGCTGCTCCGTTTGTTGGGCCAGGAGCGAATCGCCGCCTTCAGCCAGGTTCGCCTCCAGCCAGGCGATGGCAGCGGTATCCGGGTCCTCGGAGATTCCGCCGAGCCCAACGAATCTCCTGATGATCCTCGTATCCATTTTGACGCTGTCAGGGATTAATGCCAGCGGCGCAGAAGCGTTATATCCCAGCGCCACGGTCTCGTTACCCAGAACATTCTTCCAGGCGATTCCATGGCCTGTCGTGCCGAATTGGTGACCTGTGTTATCGCTGTTCAAATTTCCGATATCCAGGACGGAACAGCCAGCGACAATGAGGATTTTCAGGTTTTCTCCCCAGTATCCACTGACGGATCCTGGAGGGTTTCCGTCCAACTTTCCGCCGTCGTGAGTCCCGTGGGCCGAGACATAGAAGCACCTGGCTTCGTTTTTGACTCTGGCCCAGAGTTTGCTCTTGAGGTTTGTCCCCAAGTAGACCTCGACGACCACATCCTCGTAGCCGGCAGCTCGAAGGGCATCTCGATTCGGAACGACGGTCTTCTTGTACTGAAGCTCCGGGTCGACTTCCTCCATGTCAACCTCATTGACGTCATGCCAGCTGGCCTTCCCATACTGCTCCCACCCCAGCGATTTAAGGAGGGCGATGAACTTCTCCGAATCCTGCCAGTTCTCGTAACCTGCATGAATCTGGCCGTTATACTCAGAGTTGCTGTTCGGATCGAAGATCGAGAAGGTTCTCTCCAACCCGCGTCTGAGACCCAGGGTATCCGTGCTGTCGCTGGTGGTCTGGCCCAGCGTGAAGATCCCTTTGTAGCCTGAACCACCGAAGTCAATGGTCATGAGGGGACCGAGCGCGAGGTTGATTCCTTGAGGGGCAGACTTGCTCAGTCGCGCCCGGATGGATATCGCTTGCTTCTTGCGCGTCCGAGCGAACACTCGCAGCTTCTTCGACTCGTTGGGTGCGATAAAAACGAAGCTGTTGTTTCGCCTGCCGAGCCACTCGGCGTCGATAAGAACGGTCGGGGGCTCTTGTGCGAGAGGTCCGACAAAGGGGTGAGGTGGGTCAAAGTCCAGGTTCTCGGAAGTCGCAAGCAACTCGCCTGTTTCCTCATCTTGGAGGACCAGGAGGATTTTCTCGTTGACCGTGAGGGCTGTTTGCGCAGTACCTGCTGCAGAGCCGACAGAGTTCACAAGAAGGGTGAGTTGGTATTCTCCCTCCGCAGCCAGCTCGTTGGCAGTGTCTCGTCCGTCCCAAAAGAGCTCCAGGGGGGTCGATGGTTGTGGATTTCCCGTTCCAGCATCCACCCATAGTGTGCCATTGATGGTTCTTATCAGAGTTTCATCTTGAGCTTTGACCGTCAGCTCCCAGTCGGCCTGGAATGGCTCAGTGAAACCAACCGGGGTGACCTGAGCCGTCAGATCGACCCCTTCCAGACCAGGCTGTTGGTCTTCAAAGGTCACCGGGTTAGGTTCGGCGCTCAGGGCGGTGACCAGAACACTCCTCTCGGCCCCGATGGAGTAGGGAAAGCTCCTGGCTGCGACCAGCCCATCCGAGGCGATCTCTGCCCGCACTTGCACGGTGTAGACCCCGTCAGGAAGGGCTCCGCCATCGGCTCCGGCTGCCTCCCAGGAGGCCTCGAAGAAGTCCTGGTTGTTGGCTCCCTGGAAAATCTGGTCGCCCAGGCCGGGCACCTCGATTGTGATGCTCCAGCTCACCTCGGGCGGAGTCGGGAAGCCCTGGATGATGGCGTAAGGGATGAGGGTTACGGGCCCCACCTGCCCGCTCTCCAGAGAGGGGGGCTCGCTGAAGAGGTAATCCAGCTCCAGGGTTTTAGTGCCGGGGACGAAGTATTCGATGGTCTCTTCGGCCAGCACCACAGGGTGACTACCGTTGGGGTTGGTGAGCGTCTTCTCCTGCACCCAGACCCTGAGCGTGGCGCGGTGATTGCCGGTGGAGGGCTGGCCCTGGTC
>BTUM01000103.1:0-25299 GCA_045863235.1 Candidatus Xenobia bacterium
AGCCTGAGGCACCTCGAACGCGCCTCATGAGGCGCACCTTTGCTGCCTCACCGGACCGAGCACAGCCTGAGGCACCTCGAACGCGCCTCATGAGGCGCACCTTTGCTGCCTCACCGGAACTCTCTTCAACAGGCTGGTATACTGCTAGGTATGCAAAGGAGGGGCGCGGCCCTGGCGACGGTCCTCGGGCTGGTAGTGCTGCTGCTGTTCGTGTGCGTGACGGTGGCGGCGCTGTCTATCACCAACCTGAACTTCTCACGCTCGTTTCGCGAAGCGGTGCAGGCTGAGCTGCTGGCCCGGTCGGCCATCGCCCAGTTCATCGCCGACTGCGAGGCCGACCCGGTCGGGTCGGGGCTCGATCCCTCCTCCCCTCCTCCGCTGGCCGGCCGCTATCCCGGGGGCAACATCTTTCCCGATGGGGGCACGCGCCTGGGCGGCACCGCCGAGGTCACCTTCGACCTGACCCGGCCCTTCCACTCGGTGGACAACTCCCAGAACGAGCTTCCGGCCCAGGGCTGGAGCGACCGCGGAACCACCCGCCGCAGCGTGCCCGCCTTCGGGGTCAGCCTGGTGATGAAGATCTCCACCGGGCGCAAGACGACCTACTACGAAGCCATGCTGCGGCGTCGCTGGCCTTTCGTGCTGGCCTCTCACAGCCCCATCGGGTTTCTGGGCGGAGCCGCCGGAAGCGGACGCTCCTCGCTCGTCACCGGCGACCTCCTGGTCTATCCCAAACACGACGAGCCCCCGCTGCCCGACCCGATGCCTCTGACCACGGTCGGAATTCCCATCGATCTCGAGCTTTACCAGCGCATCAAGAACTACAACAGCGCCCCCAAGGCGGGAGTCGTGGCAGTCGGCTCGATGTCTCTGCCGGGCCCGTGGAACCTGACTCAGGGGAACCGCTACGAAGGCCAGGCCAACTTCGTGGCCGGCCAGTGGAGCGGGGGAATGGCCCCGATCGTCCACGCCAATCCTGGCAACACGGCCATTCCCAGCCCGCGAGCCGACCGTTACAACGTCAACGGCTACCTGCCCCCCCTGCCCGGCGATCCCCCGGGGACGCAGCGCAGCATCCTGGACACCATCATGACAGTGCCCGGCGCGGGCGGCGACGACCTGGTCTCCATCGTGCCTCCCAACACCCTCAAGGAGCTGCCGGTTGGATCGTTCGGCAAGTACTACCTTCTCGAGCGAGACATCTGGCTGGTGGACCGTCCCGAATCCCTGCCCACCCCCATGCCCCCGACACCCGCCGGCCCCCCCGAAGTCATTTTTGGCACCGACTTTCAACTGACCGGCGCACTGGGAAACCGCTATCTCGGCGCCAGCGGTGTCGAGGCGACCGGAGCCAGCATCAAGCTCATCAACAGCACCCTGCATGTGGTGGGAAACCTGGACCTGTGCCAGTTCGAGACCAGCGGCGGCACCACCATCGCACCCAGCCTGGAGGGGTCCAACGCCACTTTGATCGTGGAGGGCAACCTGCTGCTCGACGACGGGGCCCTGGACGCGGTCAACCGCGGCATGGTCATCTACGCCCAGTCGGCCGTGGTGAAGGCCAAAGGCAACTACCGCGGGCTGATCATGATCCGCGACGGCGCAGTGTTCTACCCGGGCGATGGAGGGGCTCTGACCATCCAGGGAGGCCTGGTCACCGGAGCCCGCCGGGCCTTCTTCTCGCTCTACCAGCCCCCCGCGACGCCCGGCGGGCCGCCGCCCCCGCCCGATCCCAACTATCCCCCCTTTGCCGTCAGCGGGCTGAACCTGTTCGCCACCGTGCTCACCTACAAGCCGGCCTACCTCAAGAGCATCAACGCCTTCGGGAAGTACGAGCCCATGCTCTTGCGCAAGCTGCTGTGAAGAAAGGCCTCTCCTTGCTCGAGCTGGTGGTTGCCTTCGGGCTGCTGGCCCTGGTGCTGCCCTTCGTGCTCAACCTGATCCCCAGCGGCACCCTGGCCATGAAGAAGGCCGAGGAGATTCAGGAAGCCTCGGCTTACGGCTGGAAGCTGATCGAGGAGGCACGGGCCTCGACCGCGCTGGGGGTGGACCTGAACACCCAGGTGACCCTGGGAACCACACAGTACCAGGTGGTGCGGGAGATCTACCAGGTGGACGACCGCCTGCGTGACGTGGTGGTCGAGCTCAGGCCTCGTCGTGGTGAGCCGCAACGTCTGGCCGCGCGAATGGAGCTTCATGCGCCGCCGCCCTGAAGGCTTGAGCCTGCTGGAAGTGTTGGTGGTGGGTGGTCTCTTCCTGCTGCTCCTGGCCCTGGTCGTGGGGGTGCTGGTGCCCACCCTGCGGGCCTGGCTGCGGGGGGACTTGCGCTCGCAGGTGCAGCAGAACGCACTGCTGGTTGTCACCCGACTGCGCGAGGAGTACCGCGCCAGCCTCCCTCCCACGGTCACCCTGCCGGCCGGAGCCATCACCTTCGCCTCCCACCAGCGCCCCGATGGCGACCTGCAGTATCAGGACGGGGACTTGCTCTTCCAGAAGTACGTGGTGCTCTACCACGATGCCGCCCGACGCGAGGTTCGCTGGCAGAACCTGGCCCTCACGCCCGATCCGGCCCCTTCCCCGCTGGCCGGCTACACGCCCCGCGCCGACGACCGGGTGGTGGCCCGCAACATCCGCCTGCTGCGCTTCACGCCCGCTGCCCTGGGACGGATCGAGGTGCGGGTGGAGAGCGAGTTGGGCGGACGCGTGTCGGTGCTCGACACCCAGATCAGCCCGCTCATCCCTCCCCCGCCGGGCACTAGCTCCCCCTAGTCGCGAAGTTCACACCCTGTTCATTGGGAGTTCACCTTTCCCGACCCAGGAAGCATACACTGTGCCCTGTGCTCAGCACGCAAAACAACTGCATATCGAAGGAGTTCTCATAGACATGACCAGCCTTTCCATCAATCCTCGCATCTACCTCAACGAGCAGCCCCCGGCTCCGCCTACGCCGCCGGCGCCCCAGCCGCCCACGGCGGAAGAGGTCTACCAGGCCGTGGACGCCCTGCTGATCGCCTCCAAGGAAGCCATGCAGCAGGATCCCGCCGCCCGCGAGCAGCTCAAGCAGATCTCGAGCGAAGTGAAGACCACCTTCAAGGCCGACCTGACGGGCCTGGCCGAGGTTCCCCAGACGGCCGAAGATTGCCGCCTGCTGGCCCTCAACGCCCTGGCCGCCGGCATGCTGGCCGGCGCCCTGGACGGCGCCGTGCTGATGCACGCTGACGCCGCCAGCCAGGTGGCCGCCCCCCGCAGCCAGTCCAATCCTGACGGCATCGGCGAGGACATCGGCAAGGCCATCGACCGCTTCTTCGAAGAGCTGCAGCAGAAGCTGGCCGAAGCCGTGGAGAAGATGAAGGAAGTCGGCGCCGACGCGCTGCAGGCCGCCTCGGCCCAGGGCAAGGAGTTCGGCAGCCAGGCCGTGGATGAGTCCGAGCGCCTGGTGGGAGCCAACAAGCTGCAGGCGCAGGCCTACATGGCCAGCGTGTTCGGCCTGGGCTACGCCATCGGTGGCACCGACGCCGCCATCGTGATGATCGCCAACCAGGTGCCCGGCCAGGAAGGCTAACGCTCCTGCCTCAAAAGGGCCCGACCGCGAAGGTCGGGCCCTTTTTTTTCAGTCAGATTGTGTAGCTGGTCACGTCCACTTTCCAGACCTGGTCCTCGAGCAGCAGCTTGACCTCCTTGGTCAGCACCTCCTTGGACTGCTTCTCACTGAAGATGAGCGTGGCTTTGTTGCCGCTGATCTGGGCGTCCACCAGGGGGAGTATCCCTCGCTCGCGCTCCATTCGGGTCACGGTCTGCAGCATCTTGAGCCATTTTGTCTGCTTGTCCGAGGTCAACCCCCGCAGGTAGACCACCGAGGCCCTGGTGACGAAGGGATAGACCTCGCTGATGCGGGTGGCCTTCAGGCCGGCCTGCTCGAAGGCCTGGGAGGCGGCCAACGCCTCCGACTTGAGGTCGGCCAGGGCCGGGAGCAGCAGAAGCAAGACGAGCAAGAGACGCATGGGCGGGCGGTTCGGGACAGGGGGGGTCAGTTCATTCCTGTGCGTCAGCCAGTCATTGCATCGCGGCGCCGGTTCAATTTCCGGCAGCACGGCGGATTCTGCGCAGGGCTGCGGTGCGGGCTGGAGGTCGGTCCGGGCTCCGAAGTGTCAGCCCGCCAGCACCGGAACCGCTGAGCCGAGCTCGCGCTGGGCCTGGACCACCCGCCGAACCACTTCCTCCACCCACGCCTCCTCGACGAAGGGCGAGAGGATGTAGGACTTGATGGCCACCACCGGCAGACCGTAGCGGGTCGAGCGGTAGCTCTCGGTCAGGCTCAGCAGCACGCCTCGCCCCTGCATGGCCTCGGCGTGGAGGATCTCAAACAGCTCGCGGTTGTACTGGTTGTGGCGGAGCAAGCGCTCGCGGAAGGCGGGGTCGGTCAGTTCCTGGCCGGGCACCTGGAAGGTGTCCACGTCGGGGGGATAGACCCGAAAGAGCGTGACCGGCCCCACGTTGGCACGATTGAGGACGGTGATCTGCGGATGGGACTCGAGGTGCTCGCGCAAGAGCTGGGCCATCTCCACCTGGTGACCCACCAGCGCCTGCAGGCCCCGCCGCCCGAAGAGCTTGAGGTTGGCCAGCGCGGCCAGCACCCCGGTGGCTCCCCGCGAAGTCTCCAGCGTGTACATCCCGGGCCGATAGTGGCCGTGGTGATAGAGATAGGGCATGCTCTCCGGATCGCGCGCCAAAAGGCCCAGGTCCTCTCGCTGGCGGAACAGCACCAGGCTGGAGATGTAAGGGGTGAAGCCGGTCTTGTGAAAGTCGACCCCGATCGAGTCGGCCAGGGGCAGGTGGCGCAGGCGCCGGTGCGATGCCGCCAGGGCCCGCAGCGTACGGGGCCGGAAGGCCAGCGCGTTGACCTCGAAGTCGTAGCGGTCGAAGGCCGCCCAGGCCCAGCCGATGACGGCGTCGGCATGCACGTGAGGGCGGTAGCTGAGCTCGAACTCGATGACCAGCCGGTCGCGCAGGGCCACCACCGCCTCCAGATCATCGATGCCATGCGCATCGGTAGAGCCCATCGTGACCAGGAAGGCGGCGATCGGCCTGCCCGCCTGGAGGGCCTCGCGGGCGCGGGCCTCCAGCTCGATCAGGTCGATCTCGTTGTCGACCGTGGTGGGCACGGTGACCACCGAGCGAGCGCCCAGGCCCAGCCAGGAGGCGATGCTGTAGCGGCAGTAGTGACTGGCGTCGCTGGCCAGCAGGACGGCCTGCGAGTCGCCCAAGCCTTGTTGCATGGAGCCCGGCACGGCCTTCTCCAGCCCGACCCGGGTTGCGTAGAGGCTGCAGCCGGTCCCTCCGAAGGTGAACACGCCCCCGGCCCGATCGGGATCATAGCCCACCAGGTCGCAGGTCAGCGTGGTCGCCTCCACCTCGGCCACCGCCAGGCCATGGCTGTACTCGTCCCAGCTCATGTTCTGGTTGGCCAGCCCGGCCAGCAGAAAGCCGATCAGCGAGGCGATGGTGGGAGGAGGCACCACATTGGGCTGAGCTCCCGGGTGTCCCCACAGCGCAGCGCCCTCCAGGCACCCTACCAGCTCGGCCACGACCTCTTCGAGCGGGCGGCAATCCTCGGCCAATCGCGAGGCGGTGGCTCGGGCATAGTCCAGCGGACGACGCTGGCCGAAGATGGGCCGCTCGCTCTTGAGCGCGTCCACGGCGTCCAGCGCCCGCATCACGGTGTGCACGAAGTAGCTGTCGTGGAGTCGGTCGCTGACGGGCTGGGGGAAGACTTCTCGGAGTTTGAGGATCAGGTCACGGTGCTGCATGAGGCCAGAATGGAGTGGGTGCGTCAAGCGAACATCAGGTGGAGATCTCGGATCCCTCGGAGGAGTGAACGCCAGGTGAACGGTTTGCGGTCGGGACGGTTCATGATTCGTTTACCTGAAGACCCCGCATTCAACGCTCGATGGACGTTTCCAAGGACCAGGTCATGGTTTCATGGGGAAAACCAGGACCAAGGAGCGCCGGACATGCTGATCAATACTCACTTCTCAACCCGCCCGCTAGCGGCGGTGAGCCGGCCCGCGGGCGAGTGCTCGGACCTGTCAGGACCGACTGATAGCGTGGAGTTCTCCAATTCGTCGGGGACAAACCAGGTCTCTCTCCGCTTCCAGGGGGTCGCCCCCGTGCCGATGCTCCCGCCGCGTTACCAGGGAGCGAGTGCCTTCCGCAAGCCTGGCATGGAGGGGGTCATCCACCAGGGACTCACCACCGCCCGTAAGTCGGTCACCGGGCTGATGGCCGGGCTGGCCCTGCTGGCCTGCGCGGCGCTGCCCATCGACCAGTGCCAGGCCGCCCCCGCCACCGTCATCCCGGCGGCGGCCGTGCAGGCCTACGAGAACCTGACCGGCGAGCAGAAGCGCGAGATCGCTTCCCAACTGGACGGGACCTCGGGCGTGCTCTGGTTCACGGTGCAGAACCGCCAGGCTTTCATCGACGGCAAGGTGGGCCCGGTCAACGTGTTCAACCACCTGCGCGACCAGCTCAAGGACAAGCGTTCCTCGGGCACGATGACCGAAGACTCCTTCCGGCGCCTGTCGGCCGCCCTGAACGCGGCCGAGAAGCTCACCGCCAAACAGCGCGAGCAGTTGCTGGAGCACTTCGTTCCCCGGCACTGAGGGCACTCGACGGCGGAGCACACCTGGATCGCCTTCACGCCGCCCCCGGAGCCCTAGTATCGAACATTTGTACGATACCACCGGTCTAAATTCGGAACGTGCGTTCGATTCTTTCGGGCGTGCGGGTTGCTCCCGCACCGAGCCAGCCTCGAATGCCGTGCGAAAATCGCGGGATCCTTTCGCTGGGCCAGAACCCGAACGGAGTTCATTGGGTAGCCGGGGGGCCCCTCGCTCGCGGCCCCGCCTTCAGCGCCGTCCCCGGACCTGAGCATCGAACGTTTGTACGATACCGCCGGTATAAATTCGGAACGTACGTTCGATCCTTTCGGGCGTGCGGGTCCAACGTGGCCTCATGCGGGCGCGTTGCTCCCGCACCGAGCCTGCTCCGGGGCCTTGCGGAAGTCGCGAGGTCCTTTCGGACGGAGCTCCAAAAAGAAAGAAACCTCACATCGCTGCGAGGTTTCTTGGTGGGCAGGGAGAGATTCGAACTCCCGTAGCGCGTAGCGCGGCAGGTTTACAGCCTGCTGCCATTGTCCACTCGGCCACCTACCCGTTTGTTGAGGGACGCGCGCCTCAATATAGCGGCGCCCCCCGGGGATTGTCAACTGCGATCTTCGTCGCCAGGGCTCACGAAGCAAGAAAGTTTTGGGGCCCCGAGCCGGACTCGAACCGGCGACCTTCCGCTTACAAGGCGGGAGCTCTACCAACTGAGCTATCAGGGCGTTCCCGAAACGGAGACGACGCACCCGAAAGTGCGTCGTCGACGCTTCCGACCAGCGGTGCGGTCGACTTACATGCGCTTCTCGCCCAATGTCTTCTCGATCTTGCGTTTCACGCGCTGGAGCGCGTTGTCGATCGATTTGACGTGGCGGTTCAGCTCCTTGGCCATCTCCTGGTAGGACTTGCCTTCCAGGTAAGAGTGCAGCACCTGGGACTCGAGCTCGCTGAGGTTCTGCTGGATCTTCTCGCGCAGATCGTCGGACAGCTCGTGGCTGATGAACACCTCTTCGGGATCGGTCACCTTGGTGCCCGACAGAATGTCGAGCATGGTGCGGTCGGAGTCTTCGTCGTAGATCGGCTTGTTCAGCGAGATATACGAGTTCAGGGGGATGTGCTTCTGGCGGGTGGCCGTCTTGATGGCCGTGATGATCTGGCGGGTGATGCACAGCTCAGCGAAAGCACGGAACGAGGACAGCTTGTCGGCCCGATAGTCGCGAATCGACTTGTAAAGGCCGATCATCCCTTCCTGAATGATATCTTCCCGATCTGCCCCCACCAGGAAGTAGGACTTCGCTTTCACCCGAACGAAGTTCTTGTACTTACTGATGAGATATTCCGTGGCAAACTCGTCTCCATTTTTCGCGAGCTTGACGATCTCTTCGTCGGGCTCGTTCTGGAGGTTTGCCATGTACGTGCTTTGCTGGAGCTTCAACAAACCTTCGCCCTCCAATTGGCACTAGTCGCGGGGAAAAGTATAGGCCACATTATAGGCAGGTGCTACGACCTCGTCAAGGGAACACTTTCCCTCCCCTGTTCGAGCACCCGCCTGTGACAACACTTCCCTTTCCGCGTCCGGATCGAGTTTGCCGACGCTCGACCCGGGCTTCTGCGCTGGAGGGGCCACCATGATTCGAGCCCCGGACGCGATTGCCTGCTCATCATAGCACACAGGTTAGGGAAAGTAAACATTCACTCCCGGCTTCCATGACCGGGCTCTACAAGCCAAATCCCATCGCTACGCCGTTCTGCCTCTTGCAGGAGTGTTGAATTTAATTCAAGGATCGCTGGCGCACAACCTCATACAGGAACAGGGCTCCGCTGACGGACACGTTGAGCGACTCGACCTTTCCCAGCATGGGAAGCGAAAGCCGGTGCGTGCAGGCGGCGGCTACGGCGGGTCGCATCCCCTCGCCTTCGGCGCCCAGCACCAGCACGGTAGGTCCGGTCAGATTTGCCCGGTCGAAGAGCGAGGGGCCGCGGGGATCGGCTCCCACCACCTGATAGCCCGAGCGAGCACAATCTTGCAGGACGCGCTCGAGCTTTTCGCAGCGGGCCACCGGTAGAAACTGGTCGGCGCCGGCGGAGGCCCGCGAGACAGCCGCAGTGAGTCCGCACGAGCCGCGCGTGGAGAGCAGGATGCCCTGGCAACCGGCCGCCTCAGCGGTGCGGATCAGCGCGCCCAGGTTGTGGGGATCCTGGACTCCGTCCAGAGCCAGCAGCAGGGGCGGACGAGAGCTGCTCGCCAGAGATTCGAAAAGCTCTTGCAGACTTACGAACTCGCGCGTCGCGAGCTGGGCCACGACCCCCTGGTGATTGCCCCCGCGGGCCAGGCGCTCGAGCCGGGTTCGATCCGAGTGCACCACGGGGATCTCCAGGTCACGCGCCATGCGGAAGATCTCAGCCGCGCCCCCGACCGCATTGTCGAGCACGTAGAGCCGGTTGAAGGGACGCCCGGCCCGAAGTGCCTCCAGCACCGGACGGCGGCCGTAGATCAGCGCGTCGTTCTCGTCCTCACGCCAGCGGCGGTGCTCGTCCTGGCGAACTTCCCGGCGCTCGAGATCGCGATGGCCCTCCTCGCCACGGGTCGAGCGACGACCACGACCCGCGCTCTCCCCCGACTCGGCTCCCTGGTGGCGATCTCGGGTCGGGCGTTCCTCACTCCGACCACGGCCGGCTTTCCCTCCCTGATCGGATCCCTCGCGGCCCTCTCGACGGATGTGCTCGTGCTGGTCTGCCCTCTGACCGCGATCCGGGCGGCCTCCCTCGCGCCAACCTCCGCCCGAATCGCGACCCGCCCCCTCTCGGGGTGAGCGCTCGCTGCCGGCCCCGCCTCCCTCACGACCACCGCTTGGACCCGAGCGCCTCTGGCCCGGAGTGCCGGAACCCTTACGGCCCGGGCGCTCGTCGCCCTGACCCGACCGCCGCTCCTGGCCCGGCGTGCCGGAACCCTTGCGGGCCGGGCGCTCCTCGCCCTGGCCCGACCGCCGCTCCTGACCCGGCTTGCCGGAACCCTTGCGGGCCGGGCGCTCGTCGCCCTGACCCGACCGCCGCTCCTGACCCGGCTTGCCGGACCCCTTGCGGGCCGGGCGCTCGTCGCCCTGACCCGACCGCCGCTCCTGACCCGGCTTGCCGGAACCGGGACGATCCCCCACTCTGCGGCCACCGCCTGGGGTCGGACCGCGACGTGACGGGCTCAAATCCGGGCGCCTTTCTTCCAGCGCAATCCCTGGGGAGTATCCTCCAAGACGATCCCGTGAACCTCGAGCAGCTCGTTGCGCTTGGCATCGGCCAGCGCGAAATCGCGCGCCTTGCGGGCTGCCTGGCGCTCGTCCACCAGCTTCTGCTGCTCGGCAGTCAGCTCGTCATCCTGGGCAAAGCGATCCAGGTGCAGTCCCAGCACGGTATCCATCTTGCGCAGCAGATCCAGGGCCAGGCCCGCTCCCAGGCTGCCCACGTCGCCCTTGTCGATGGCCTGGTTGCCCTCGCGCACCAGGTGGAACACGGCCGCCAGCGCCTCGGGAGTATTCAGATCGTCGGCCAGCGCCTTCTCGAATCGCTCGCGGGCCTCTCCCACCGCCGCCATCTCGTTGCGCTGAGCGCCCTGCTGGTCCTTCAGGCGGCGGATGAAGTTGGCGATGCTGTCGAGGCTGGAACGAGCCGCCTCCAGAGCTTTGAACGTAAAGTTCAAAGAGGACTTGTAGTGAGCCGAGAGCAGCAGGTAGCGGATGGCCATCGGCTCGTGCCCCTGCTCGGTGAGGTCGCGCAGCGTGAAGAAGTTGCCGGCCGACTTGGACATCTTGCAAGCTTCAACCTGAAGGTGCGCCGAGTGTAGCCAGTAGTTCACGAAGGTCTTGCCTGTGAAGGCCTCCGACTGGGCGATCTCGTTCTGGTGGTGGGGAAAGATGTTGTCCACCCCGCCGGTGTGCATGTCAAAGTGCTCGCCGAGCAGCATGATGGCCATGGCCGAGCACTCGATGTGCCAGCCGGGGCGGCCCTTACCCAGGTCCGGGTACTGATCCCAGTAGACCTCCCCGTCCTCGGCATCGTAAGCCTTCCAGAGCGCGAAGTCGCAGGCGCTCTCCTTCTCGTACTCGTCCTGGCTGACGCGCGCCCCGCACTTGAGCTCGCCCACCTCGATGTGAGCCAGCTTGCCGTAGCTCGGAAAACGGGCGATGTTGTAGTAGATGGACCCGTCCTCGGAGCGGTAGGCCACTCCGTCGGCCAGCAGTTTACGAATGATTTCGGCCATCTTGTCCACCGACTCGGTGGCCCGGGGATAATGCTCGGCCCGCTCGACGTTGAGCGTGTCCAGGTCTTCGAAGAAAGCTTTGATGTAGCGCTCGGTAAGCTCGCGGAAGGGGATCTTCTCCTCCCGGCTGCGGCGGATGATCTTGTCCTCGACGTCGGTCAGGTTCATCACCTGGGTGACCTCGTAACCGAAGTACTTGAGCGTGCGGCGCAGCACGTCCTCGAAGACGTAGGTGCGGAAATTGCCGATGTGGGCGAAATTGTAGACCGTGGGCCCGCAGGTATAGAGCTTGACCTTGCCCGGCTCGATGGGCCGGAACTCTTCCAGGGCACGGGTCAGAGTATTGAAGAAGCGCAGAGCCATCGAGGACGGTTATTCGTCTGCCGGGGTTTCCCCTCCCGCGAGCCTCGTCGGAAGCGCCCTGGCGAACGCCGCCATGGGCCGCAGTTCAAGCCGCCAGAGGCTGCTCTTTCCTGGCCAGGGCCAGCTCCACCGCTTTCTCGGCGTTGAGTAGCCCCGCGCCCTGAGTGTTGGCATCGTCTTGCAGGTTGCGGTCAGCCGAAGCGATCAGGATCTCCTTGATGTCCTTGTGGGTCAGGTTGGGGTTGGCCTGCAGCATCAGGGCCGCCAGGCCACTGGCCATGGGGGTGGCCTGGGAGGTGCCCGACATGGCCAGGTAGTCCTTGCCCTCGTGGGGCAGGTCGGGCACGTCGAGCTTGGAGTTGGGCGAAAGCGGACCGAAGACGCGCACGCCAGGAGCGAGCACGTCAGGCTTGCTCAGCCGGTCGACGGCGGTGGGACCGCGGCTGGAGAAGCTGGCGACGGTATCGTCGGCGCGGTTGTTGGGTGTGCCCTTGTCGTCGTAGGCACCCACCGTGATCGCCTCGGGGTTGGTGCCGGGGGTGGAGATGGTGCTGGGCTGGGGGCCTTCGTTACCGGCCGCCACAACCACCACCAGCCCGGCCTCGATGGCCTTCTGGGTGGCCTGGGCCCAGGGGTCGTCCTTATAGCTCTTGGTGGCGTAGTCGCCCAGCGACATGTTGACCACCTTGATGTTGTATTTCTCCTTGTTCTCGATCACCCACTGCAGAGCGCGGATGGCCTCCACCACGGTGGTGATGCGCACGCCCACCAGGTCGGCCTCGGGAGCGATCCCCTTGTACTTGCCAGCCGATTTGGCTCCGCTGCCGGCGGCCAGGCCGGCCACGTGGGTGCCGTGACCGAAGGGGTCGATCATGTTCTTCTTCTTCTCGGTGGACAGGTCCACCCAACCTTTGACGCGGTCCTTGAGGTCGGCGTGGGGATAGATACCCGAGTCGATGATGGCGATGGTCTGACCCTTGCCGGTGAAGCCCTTCTCCCATACCTTCTCGATGCCGGGCAGAGTGGGCGAGTACTGGCCGCGGGTGTTCTCCTCGGGGCCGATCATGGGCAGCACTTTGAGGGGGTTATCGTAGTGGATGCGGGCGTTGATGGCCACGCGGGCGTCGGCCGGCAGCTGGTCGCGCAGGGTGTGGAGCTGGTCGGGGGCCACTTCGAAGATGGAGCCGTTGACCAGGGGAACCTCGCCCGTCTTCTTGAGGCCCAGGCAATCCACGCACATGGCCGTGAGCTCTTTCTCCCGGCCTTTGGGCATGGAGATGATGACCGGGACACGGTTGTCCACGGTCATGTCCTCGGGCTCGTAGAAGAGGTCCTCGGGCATGCTGTCGCCCCACGAGCCGACGCGCGGCTCCCCCTCCCAGTTGGCCCAGGACGGGGGCACGGAAGTCAGGCACGAACGCCGAACCGGTGACTGTTTCGCTTGGTCGGGAACCCGATCCGGACGAACCTGCAAGAGCACCTCCAGAAAGTAGCCTCTCCCCCAGAGTGGCTCGCTTATGTTAGCCCTTCCGGGCGGCTCGGAATGTGACGATTCTGTTAACAAACGGGGGAGGAATCAGAGGGGGAAACAGGAACGCTTCCCGCCTTGAACTTCGTTGCATGGCGACGGAGGAGGAGGACGGGACATGCTCATCTTGAGCTGCGATCATATGAAGGGAAAGTACATCCGGCGCGCCGTGGAAGTGCTGCGTGGCGGAGGCGTGATCGTTTATCCCACCGACACCGTCTACGGAATGGGCTGCGACCTCCTCAACAAGCGGGCTATCGACAAGATCTACCAGATCAAGCGCATGCCACGCAGAAAGCCCCTCTCGTTCATCTGCTCCGACCTGTCTCAGATCAGCGAATATGCCCAGCTCTCCAACGCCGCCTACAAGATGATGCGACGCCTTTTGCCGGGGCCCTATACCTTCATCTTGCAGGCCACCCGCCTGGTGCCCAAGGTCATGATGAGCAACCAGCGCACGGTGGGCATCCGCGTACCCGACAACGAGATCTGCCTCGAGCTGGTGCGCGAGTTGGGTCATCCGCTGGTGAACACCTCGGCCTCCGACTCGGTGGAGGAGGTCGTCAGCGACCCGGAGTCGATCCAGGAGCAGTTCCCCCAGCTTGACTTGATGCTCGAGGCGGGCTTGCTCGAGAGCGAGGCCTCCACCATCATCGACTTCACCGGGGATGCGCCCAGCCTGATCCGACAAGGCAAGGGCGACGTTTCGGGCTACCTCTGACAGCTCGCAAATCGACTCGGCGTGCTCCGATGCCCGCCAGCCTGGATCCGTCGGCGCCCGGCGGGATTTGAACGGGCCCGTGACAACCTCTGCGCGCCACGATCAAAAGCCGAGGCGCCGCACGTTGGACGCCTCAGGCATTGGCGCGGCCCCGTTCAACACAGGTCAGCGCGCGGGAGTGTAGAAATTTTCCGGTCATGACGGTCGATGAAGCTCTCACCACCACCCGGTCCGTCAGAAAACGGCTCGATCTCAGCCGTCCGGTGCCGCGCGAGCTGGTCGAGGAATGCCTGGAAATCGCGGTGCAGGCTCCCACCGCTTCCAATCGTCAGCCCTGGACCTTTATCGTGTTGACTGAGCCTGAGCCCCGACAAGCCGTGGCTCAAGCCTACCGAAAGGGCTTTCAGTACTACGCGACCGAGGTCATTCCGCGTTTGAAGCCATTCCCGGAGAATGATCCGAGAGCCTTGCAGGCCCATCGCATCACCGAATCGGCCGTCTACCTGGCCGAAAGGATGCACCAGGTTCCGGTGCTCGTGCTGTTTTGTATCGAGGGCGAGTTGGACCGAGCACCCCTGGCCGAGGCAGCTGCCGACTGGGGCACGATCGCTCCGGCCGCCTGGTCATTCATGGTGGCTCTGCACGCGCGGGGCCTGGGCTCGACCTGGACGACCGTCCATCTGGTATACGCCGATGAGGTCGCCAGGGCGCTCGCGATTCCCGACCACATCAGCCAGGCGGCGCTGATTCCGGTGGCCTACGCGAAAGGTGGGGACTTTCGGCGGGCCGGACGCATCCCCGCGCGGCAGTTGACCTTCTGGAACCGTTGGGGCGGATCGTGAACGAAGTTCCCGCCATGACCGGGTTCAGCAGACGGTTCATCGTCGTGACAAGAGCCTGCAGTCTCTTTGCTCAGGGCCGTTCGAACAGGCGTTCCAGCAGGAGCCGCGCCTCCCGAGTGTAAAGCAATCCAGCCCTGAAGCGCCATGGAAAAGATCATCGTTCGCGGAGCCCGCGAGCATAACCTGAAAAACCTCGACGTCGAGCTTCCCCGCGACCGCCTGATCGTCGTCACCGGCCTCTCCGGGTCGGGCAAGTCCTCGCTTGCCTTCGACACCATCTACGCCGAGGGGCAGCGGCGCTATGTCGAGTCGCTGTCGGCCTACGCCCGTCAGTTCCTGGGGCTGATGGAGAAGCCCGACGTCGACTCGATCGATGGGCTTTCGCCGGCCATCTCCATCGACCAGAAGGGCACCTCGCGCAACCCGCGCTCGACCGTGGCCACGGTCACCGAGATCTACGACTACCTGCGCCTGCTCTACGCCCGCATCGGACAGCCCCACTGCCCCCAGTGCGGCAAGCCGATTCGCTCGCAGACGGTGGAGCAGATGGTGGATCACGTGCTGGAGATGCCCGAGGGCAAGCGGCTGATGATCCTGGCCCCCCTGGTGCGCGGGCGCAAGGGCGAGTATACCAAGCTGTTTCGCGAGGTGCGCGACAAGGGCTTCACGCGGGTACGGGTGGACGGCACCATCTACCGCATCGACGAGGAGGAGCCCACCCTCGAGCGCTACGTCATGCACCACATCGAGGTGGTGGTCGATCGCCTGCAGCTCAAGCCGGGCGTGCGCTCGCGCGTGGCCGAGTCGCTGGAGACCACGCTCAACCTGTCGGGCGGGCTGGCCCTGGTCATCGACGCGCCCAGCGCCGAGAACTCCACCGAGACCGGAGAAGAGCACCTCTTCTCGCGCCACCTGGCCTGTTCGGACTGCAACGTGAGCTACGACGAGCTGGCTCCTCGCCTGTTCAGCTTCAACTCCCCCCACGGAGCCTGCCCCGAGTGCACCGGGCTGGGCTTTCTGCCCGAGATCGACCCGGGGCTGATGATCCCCGATCCCTCGCTCTCGCTGGCCGAAGGGGCCTTGGCCCCATGGGGCAAGCCGGTGCGAGCCATGCGCCACCAGCCCCGCGAGTCGGCCTTCTGGCGCCGGCTCACGCGGGTGATCGAGGCCCTGGGCATCGACCTCGACAAGCCCTGGAGCAAGCTCAAGCCGGAACACCAGGACATCGTCTTGAACGGGGTCTCCCAGCGCAAAGTTCACTTCGAGGGCGCCATCCCTGTGCTGCAGCGGCTCTACAAGAGCACCGACTCGGAATACTTCCGCTGGGAGATCGAGAAGTACATGACCCCCCGGGCTTGCTCCAAGTGCCAGGGGGCGCGCCTGAAGCCCGAGGCGCTGGCGGTCAAGGTGGGCGGCGAGAGCATCGCCCACTTCGCCCGCCTGTCGGTACGCAAGGCGCTGGCCTGGATCACGGGACTGAAGCTCAGTGAGCGCGACGAGTTCATCGCCGAGCGCATCGTCAAAGAAGTGCGGGCCCGGTTGAGCTTCCTGGACAACGTCGGGCTCGACTACCTGACTCTGGACCGGGCCGCGAGCACCCTCTCAGGGGGGGAAGCCCAGCGCATCCGGCTGGCCACCCAGATCGGCTCGGGACTGGTGGGCGTGCTCTACATCCTGGACGAGCCCAGCATCGGCCTGCATCAGCGCGACAACCAGCGCCTGCTCGAGACCCTGCTGCGCCTGCGCGACCTGGGCAACACGCTGATCGTGGTGGAGCACGACGAGGACACCATCCGGGCGGCCGACCACGTGCTCGACATCGGTCCCGGGGCGGGGGTGCACGGAGGGCGGGTGGTGGCCCAGGGCACCCCCGACGAGGTGGCCGTGGCCGAGGAGTCCATCACCGGCATGTTCTTGTCGGGTCGGCGCTCGATCCCCATCCCCCCCCGCCGCCGCAAGGCCGACGGGCGCTGGCTGACGGTGGTGGGGGCGCGCCAGAACAACCTGCAGAACCTGACCGTAAAGATCCCGCTGAGCCTCTTCACCTGCGTCACCGGCGTGTCGGGCTCGGGTAAGTCCACCCTGGTCAACGAGATCTTCTACCGGGCCCTGGCCCTGGCGCTGCGCTCGGGCAGCGAGAAGCCGGGCGAGCACGACCGACTCGACGGCGTGGACCAGGTGGACAAGGTGATCATCATCGACCAGAGCCCCATCGGGCGCACGCCGCGCTCCAACCCGGCCACCTACACGGGGGTGTTCGACCAGATCCGCCAGGTCTTCGCCGCCACCTCCGAGGCCCGCATGCGGGCCTACTCGCCGGGACGCTTTTCGTTCAACGTGCGGGGGGGGCGCTGCGAGGCCTGTCAGGGGCAGGGCATCCTCAAGATCGAGATGCACTTTCTGCCCGATGTCTACGTGCCGTGCGAGGTGTGCAAGGGCAAGCGCTACGACCGCGAGACCCTGGAGGTGCACTACAAGGGCAAGAACATCGCCGAGGTGCTGGAGATGACGGTGGAAGAAGTGTGCGAGCACTTCCAGAACATCCCCAAGATCGCACGGCGCCTGCAGACCATCGTGGACGTGGGACTGGGCTACATCCGCCTGGGCCAGCCGGCTACCACGCTCTCGGGGGGCGAGGCCCAGCGCGTCAAGCTGGCCACCGAGCTGAGCAAGAAGGCCACCGGCAAGACCGTCTACATCTTAGACGAGCCCACCACGGGCCTGCACTTCCACGACGTGGCCCACCTGCTCGAGGTGCTCCACCGGCTGGTGGACAGCGGCAACAGCGTGGTGGTCATCGAGCACAACCTGGACGTGATCAAGTCGGCCGACTGGCTGGTGGACCTGGGACCCGAAGGGGGCGACCGGGGCGGCCAGGTGGTGGTGGCGGGCACGCCCGAGGAGGTGGCCGCCTGTCCCGATTCGCATACGGGGGCGTTCCTGCGGCCGATGCTGCCCATGCCCGTCAACGGGAAGAGCGCCAACGGGCGGGGACGCAAGCCGGTGGCCGCAAAGCGCTAAAAGGGCTCGGGAAGAGTCACGGGGAATCTTCCGGGCATGGATGCCGGCAATCTGGGACAGGTTCGTTCTCAAGAATTCGTGCGCGGAATCCGCGCCGACAACGGCAAGGAGATCGCCCGGACCCTGGCCAGCGACTCGGTGGATACGACCCGAGCCTGGACCGGGACCGAGGCCGTGGAGTCGCTCAAGTATGACCTTCGCAGACTGGGCCACGCCGTCCAGAAAGAGGTCGCTCAGCGTTTTGGGACCGCTCGTCCGATCAGTGAGGAGCAGACCGCTCTGGCTGCGGGAGCGATTCTGACCACTCCTCTGTCGGGAGTGATTGTTTACGGCCTGATGAGCGGTCTCAAGGATGCCCCGCCGACGCAACTCGCCGCCCAAGTGGTGGATTTCATCCAGGACGCCCCTCCCGCGTTCCAGGAATTGTCGCGCTCGATTCAGGGCTCCGTAACGGGAAAAGTACAGACCGGGTACGTCCCGGTCGCCATGTTCCTGGCCGGGGCCGAGCTGGAGAACGAGCAACGTCGGCTGGATGAGCCCGATCGTTTGAGCAGCTCGGGGTTTCTTCAGCTCCAGCTGATGAAGGCCAATGGTCGGTTCGAGCCGGGCCTGGCGCAGCAGATGGCCCAGCAGCAACAGCTCCCCGAGCCGCCCGGCTGGAAAGCCCAGCAGCACGAGTTCAGGGGAAGCTGAGCCGCCTGCCAGGTCCGGGGCTTGAGCCAGCGGCTAGGATCCGTGGTCGACCCGGGCTGTTGGCTGACCCCGCACGGGCAAACCGGCCGCACTCAGCAACCGAGCGGGCGCTGGAGCGCCTCAGGCCGGACCGGTCTGGCTCATGCCAGGCGGCCCGATGTTGCGGTTCTCCGCGGGAGGCTCCCAGGGGCCGTCCACATGCTGGTATTCCAGGCCGTCCGGCCCGTAGCTATAGACGTCCGTGCTGAGGGTTTCGCCGGAGGCGTCGCGATGCTCCACCGTGACGAAGCCCCGGTCATCAGCGAAGGTGACGGTCGAAGTCCCGTCGGGGGCTGTTTCGGTCAGACGGGTGCTCTGAGGGCCCACTTCAGCTACGCGGCTGCTTCCGTCCGGGCTCTTGACGGTGTGGCGCAGAAGGCTGCCCTGCTCGACCGTGGACACATCCCCGTTGGGCCTTCGGGTCTCGCCCGGGCCGTTGAAGCGGGCTTCGTCCTGGGCATTCTGGCGGGCCATGGCCAGTTTCATGCTGGCCCACAGGGCTTCGCCCTGCGGGTTCTCACCTGCCTGAGGCCCGGAGTGTAGCAGCTCGGCGGCTGCTCGGGCCTGGCTGGCCCGGGGATCCGGGCTGGCATGGCTTTCCCGGATCTGGGCCGATGCCACGGGGGCTCGAAGAGGCACGGGCGAGCTGAGCGGTGCGCGGGGGAGCGTGATCGTGTTGGCCATGATTTCCTCCATCCTTCCTATGCGGCCCAGAGGTCGCTCAGGACCTGGGAATCGGTCACCTCGGAGAGCTCATCCTCGGCCTGGTAAGCCAGCGCCAGGCACATTTCCAGCTTGCTCGGAGAAGGCGAACTCTGAAAATCGGACAGATGCTGCAGGCTCAGATGGAATAACTCGATGCAGTTGAGCACTTTGACCCCGCCGTCGTGGCCTTCGAGGGAGCCAAACTCTTCGTAACGGTCCTCCAGCCACTCCATCAGTTGACCGATGACCTGGTTGAGCATCTGGGGGGCGAAGCTGGCTTCGCGGGAAATTTGCACCAGGCTCAGCAGGGTGTTGAGAATCGTGCTCTGATCCATCGCCGACCTCCTCGAGTTTCTCTGAGGACATCTTAGGGCGGCGATCTTTGCAAAAGCCTTGCGTGGAGCTGGCACATTGGCGTGGACCCGGTTTCCTGGAGGTCGGTCGAGGGCGCGGTTCGAAAGCACCCTTGTGACCACTCTCCGCCGCTCGCTGGCCGGCCTGACCTCGCGCTTGCAGGCGGCCGGCTACGAAGCGCCGGCCCTGCGCCCCATCCTGAACCGGGGCATCCTGGACATCACGCCCGAGCTTCTCCCGGCCCTGGTGCGTCGCTGCCAGAGGGAGGGCTCGCCGGCTGCCCGCTTGATCGCCTTCTGGCTCTTGCTCGAGCCCGCCCGGCGCTCGGAGATGGTCGACCTGATGGGGTCCGAGGCCCTCGAGACGCTGGGAGAGCAGGGCCTGCTGCACGAGGAGAATGGCATGCTGCGCCCCCGGGCCAGCCTCTATCCGCTGCTGGGCGGCTACTACCTGGCCGACCCCGTCCTGAGTCCAGGCAACACCCCGTGGTTGTCAGCGCCCGAGTATGCCCTGGCCCTGGCAGCTCCCCGAACGCCCGGGGAGGAGGCGGTCGACCTGAACCCCGGTTGCGGCGTGCAGACCGTGCTGAACGCCGGTCACCACCGCAAGTCGTGGGGACGGCGGATCACCCCCCTCAGCCAGCTCAACGCGCTGCTCAACGATCGGGAAGGATCCTGCCGGTTCGTAGCCATGGAGGAAGAGATCCCGGGCACCTTCCACCTGATCACCGCCCGGTTGCCCTTCCTGTCCGAGGACTCGCCCCTGGTAAGCGAGCTGGCTCAGCGCCTCGAGGTAGGCGGCACGCTGGCTCTGGCGGTCCGCCAACTGATCCCCGACCAGCCTCTGCTCGACCGGGCCGAGCGCTGGCTAGGGGGGCAGAGCGGCTGGGGGTTGGGCCAGCTGGAGCATTCCTGGCGAGCCCTGAGCCTCAAGACCCCTCTCAGCGACCTGGGTTTCGATCTGGCCGGCCTGCAGGCCGGTTTTCAGGGAGCGGCCGAGAGCCTGCTCTTCATCCGCCGGCTGGAGAGCTCTCGCCCGGGCTGGCGCACATCCCTGACGATCACCCCTCCCCAGAAGCCGATCTCCGACCTGGTGGCCGCCTGGCTCGACGCCCAGGAGCGCTTCAGTCAGGCGCCTCCGTTGGCGAGCTGGCGACCCCGCTGGAGCTACACCGAGCGTCTCTTCCTGGACTCGCGCAGCGGCCTGGGCTATGCCGACTTCACCCGGGGCTTCCAGAGCGCCGTGCTCGACCCGGCCAGCGCCTTCCTGCTCAACCGAAGCGACGGCAACAGGTCAGCCGAGGAGCTGGTCGAGGCCTGCGTCGAGGAATACGGGCTGGCGCGGTCGCAGGCGGCCGCGAGCCTGGCCGAGTTGGGCCGAAAGGTGCTGGTCGAATGAAGCTCAGCCAGCGCCAGCAGGCCCACCTGCGCAGCCTGCCCGCTCGCCTGAGCGCGGCCGGGTACCACGAGCGTGAGCTGGCCGATCTGTTCGAGCTGTGCGATCTCTACGTTCTGCGCGATGGGATCAGCGCCCGCACTCTGGCTCGGGCCCAGCAAGATACCCCCCTGGCCCACCTGGGCAGCTTCTGGTTCCTGGGCCAGACCCGTCCCCGGGCTCTGCTGGAAGGCCTGATGGGGGCCCAGGCTCTGGCGGTGCTGGAGCGGTTGGACCTGGTGCAGGATAGCCCGGACGGCCTCAAGGCTCGCGCCCTCCTCTTCCCCTGCCTGGGGCGCTACCTCTTCACCGATCTCTTCGCTCCCGTGGGCGATCCCCAGTTTCAGGTCTACTGGCTGGGCTCGGACAGCCTGGGTCTGGCCCGCTGCGCCCCCCGAAAACCGGTGGGTCGCTCGCTGGACCTTTGCACCGGATCGGGGGTCCACGCCGTATTGGCGGCGTCTCACGCCTCCGAGGCCTGGGGGGTGGACATCAATCCTCGGGCGCTGCACATCAGTCGCATCAACGCCCTGATGAACGGCCAGGGGGCGGTCTGCAACTTCGCTCAGGGCAGCCTCTACGAGCCCCTTCCCGAGGGGCGTTTCGGCCTTATCACCGCCAACCCGCCCTTCGTTCCTACCCCGCGCAGCGATCTGGCCTTCTTCCGGCCTGGCGGGGAGACCGGGGAGGCGATTACCGAGGCCATCGTGCGAGGGCTGCCCGAGCGATTGGAGGTCGGCGGGACCCTGGCCCTGGTGAGCCAGCACCCGGTCATCCGGGGCAGCCACCTGCTCGATCGGGTCGAGAGCTGGCTGGGAGGGGCAGACGGCTGGGGCCTGGCCTACCTGATGATGGCCCCACTGGACCGGGACGAGATGATCGCCGGCCATATCGACACCCCGGGCCAGTTCGCCACCCGACTGGGTGTGGAGGAGGGCGCAGCGGCCTATCGCCGGGAATTCGAGACCTGGCTGGACAGCTACGAGGCGAACGGCATCGAAGGGGTCGAGCTCGGCCTCTTTTACGTGCGCCGCCTCGAGCCCGGGCTCCCGGGCTGGCGCACCGAGTGCCACCTGAACCTGCCCTCCGGCTCGCTCTCGTCCTGGGTGGAGGACTGGTTGGACGCTCAGGAGCGCTTCTCCCGGCTCCCTGACCCCGGCTGGAAACCGACCTGGACACCCGGCTGCCAGCGGGTGATGCTGGATGCCCGCAACGGAGAAGGCTTCGTCTTTCGAGATCCAGCCTGTCGGCTGGGAGACTTCTACCTCTCGCCCGAGAACGCGTTTTTGCTCGACCGGGCCGATGGTCGCCAGAGCGCGCGCCAGCTAGCGCAGAGCTTCGCCCTCCGCTTTGAGCGCAAGGCTGGGGAAGGGTTGACGCGCCTGGCCGACCTGGGTCGGCAACTGCTTGTGCGCTAAGTCGATTGACGCTTGCGCAGGAAGGTCGAACCGATGCGCAGCACCGGGCCTTGATCCTGGACTCGGGTACAGACCGACCGCTGATTCTCGAGCAGAGCGTTGAAGTGAGGGTCGTCGCGCAACTCCAGCAGAGTCCTCAACCCCTCGCGCAGGATGGCCACTCGTTCACCCGGCTCCCCGGTGGCGGCCAGGCGGGTCTCGATGCCCTGCAGGATCGATTGGACCGCTGGCGAGGGGAAGCTCTGCAGGTCGCTCAGGGCCAACTCCAACACCTGGACGCGCACTCTCTCGGCCAGCTTGTCCAGCGAGGCGGGGCAGTTCGGCGAGTTGCCCGAGGAAGCGATGATAGCCGGCTTCAAAGGAGAAGGGCCCGGCGTGGAGCCGGACCCTTCAAAAAAGAGTAAGACCTCGTGGTGTGAACTCTTCCAAAAACCCGCGCGAGGCTTTCGCCTGAAAACGCTCGACATCTGCTTCGTAGTCTTTCAGCAAGCTGAGAAGTTGGACAACTCCGCGGCTGTGTACCAATCCGGTGCCGATTTCTTTGAGCCGTGAGACCTCTGAAATCGTAGACTGCTTGGCTGCGCGCTTGCCGTGTCAGGACTTATGAGCGGAACTGTGCGGCTTCCGAAGAAGCTGCCGTGGGACACTGCCACAGACTCCCGGGGGAGCATCGCCGCTCCGAAGAGGGCGAAGACCGACTCCTAGGGGCTCGACAGGGGCATCCCCGCTAAGGGAGGCCCGCGGAGAGTCGAGCCGCCGCATCTGGCCATCAGAGACCAGAACGCTGACCGTGGTACCACTGCCCGAGGGCGGTGGGGGCCCGAGTTGATTCCCGGGCGACCTCCGAGGAGGTCCGGTCCATCCCGCACGTCGCGGCCTGGAGCCGCGGGTGGCCTCGAGCCGAAGCTCGAAGGGGTTTCCGAAGAAACCGGATGTGGAGGCGGCTACGCTGCTGCAACCGAAGTTGAGCGCGTCTGGCTTTCTTGAGTTGAACCGCTCCGAAGAGCGGGCTCTCGGGCTGCGTCACCGTCGACCGTCGCCAACGGGTTCGCGCAGGAGCGCTGCGCGGAGAGCGACCCACGAGGGGCCTGACGTTCAGCGCTGGCCGGAGCCAGCTGTTTCTCGGGGCACTGCCGAAGCAGGCTGGTTCGAGAAGGTCCGAGAGGGCGGTTGCCGCGACAAGTCGGGGCAACCGTCAAGCTCGAGTGTTCCAACACCGGACGAGTCCGGTGTTCCGCTCGCCTGAATTCCGCACGAGGCGGGGCAGGCGGCTTTGCCAATCGCTGCCGGCGCTTGGGAAGCGCGCCGGGCAACCGGCTACGGATGATGCAAATGTCTGATTCGGGTTCTGGTTCCTCCGTTCGCAACGAGGTCTTACACCCGGATACTAGCATCGGGGTCGGGAACGCACAAGCCAACAAGTGTTCGAGATCCCTGACTTTATGCGGGATTGCCGTGAGGACGGGCGAAACTCGTTTGAAAAGGATTTCATGCCGAAGCGGGCGGAGGTTCGGAGTCATTCAAGCTGGCTGACGTTCGATGAATAGCCGGAATCACCCATCCTTCAGGTAGGATCGTCCTAGCTGAGGAGGGCTTGAGAAGAATTTCACAAGCCCTCCCCCGTCTGAATTGAGACTGCCCACTCATCGAACAGGCCGAAGTCCGAGGAACAGGGTTCAAGCTGAGCTATGTTCGAAGGAGTGCACGACCGCTCGCTTGTGTACCGCCGACTGCCGAGTGCGTGTTGTATTCTCATCCGTCAGCTCCCTCACAGGGTCCTGATCTCTGCGAGATGGTCCAGTCCCCGATTGACCGCGAGTTGGTTCCTACCTGAAGGGTAACTCCCTCCCACAGCAAGGCCTCGTCACTCCCACTGCCCCATCTTCCATCGCACCGGCCAGTAGTCGGTCGCCACCAGCCTATCCCCCAGCTTGGCCCGAGCCTCAGCCCAGTTCAAATCCCCGGCAACCCTCTCGTTCTGCGGGCGCGACTCGTCCATGATGAACAGCCGGTCCGTCTCCGGGAGAAGAGCATCCACGCCCTCACCCCAGACAGCCGCCGTGAAGAACTCGCCGGTCTTCGAGTTGGTTACCGACATGCAGTTGGCAACGAAGACGTCCTTGCCCTGGCGCTCAAGCCATTCGTCGAGATACTCCTTTTGCTCGGCGTAGTCCCGGCATCGATCCTCGAAGGCCAATCGGCGGAGAACTCCCGATAGAACGTGGTCTTGCGCGACTTCAAAACGCTGCCAGTTCTCCCCGACCAGCCGCAACGGAGCCACGGTGACGGGCCTCTGGAACTCGGACTTGAGAACGAACTCGGCCACTTTGGAGATCCCAGCCTGGTCTTCCACCCCGGTCACGAACAAAGCCCCCCGATCAGGCGCCCAAGCGACCGGATCCCCCTTGAGCTCGAGCTTGAGGAGCAGCGGCTGCAGCAGAATTCGCGCGGCATCATTGTTATCGCCCCAGTTGCCCCGGAAAACCCCAGGCTCCCATTCGACCAGGGTCTCGTTTGATCTGGCCCAGAGGTTATCTCGGGCGACCTTCAGAACCTGATCGAGCTCCATACCCCAGTGCTTCAGGTCCGCGTCACTCACGCCCCAAATGGAATCCGGGTAGTCCAGGCCCAGGACGATTGCCACGTTCTCAGTCAGGAGCTTGTGCGGCACGGGGTTGCCCTCCACCCGGCCCTGTTCGACATATCCTCTTGAGAAGAGCCGGGGAATCAGCAGCGATTTGGCCTCTTCCCACGCAACCGGCACTCCCGAAACAGCCCTGGTGACTGTCTGCACCATACCGGCCAGAACTTGCCCGCGTTTATGTCCCCTGGCCTGGCAGAAGTTCGCGTAGAAATTGTGAAGGTTGATGGTCCCGGAGAGCTCAGCTCCGAGCTTCAGCCTGAACTCCTCGGGCTCGTACAAGGTCTCAACCCCGGCTTGGTCGAGTTCCTTGGTGAGCTGCTTGACGAACTGTTTCTTGCTGGGCTTGAACAGGCTGGACATCTGGTGCGGGACCTCCCCCCGAAATGAAAACTCCAACACGGACCGGCGGGATCCTTTTCTCTAGGAGGATGGAGCCCAAGCGACAAAGGGTGGTCGAGACCAGAAGGGAGGTAGGCCAGAACTGAGCGGAGCTGAACAACCCCTGTGCCAGAACAGCAGTTTGTCCCCGCCGGGGACGAACAGGTGTGCGAGAGCGATGGACGAAACCTGGAAACCCCTGGCGTCTGGGATACCCGGGCGGCCATGACCGAACAGCAGTTTGTTCCCGC
>BTUM01000104.1:0-25250 GCA_045863235.1 Candidatus Xenobia bacterium
TACCACGGAGCGACGGACCGAGACGGGGCGAACTGGCGTTTGCCTGGAAGTTTTTTCGAGCACGGGCCTCGAGGGCGGTGCGCGCACGCTCACAACGGGGTCCACCGGACCTTACCCCGAGATTCCCAGCCAGGAGGTCGACTTTACCGCCTCGGTCGCTTTCTCCGCTCCGGTAAGAACCCGGTGCAGGTCCCTTCCGACATCGAGACGGCCGCCCCTTCTTCGAGCAGCTTGGCCCAGAGCCGAACGGGCGTCAGGCTTTCTTCCTGACCCGGATGCCGCCCACGACCACCGAGTCCGAGCGCTCGGCCACCACCTGGGTTCGAGGCGGGGGCAGCTTGTCCGGATCGGGCAGCTGGTAGAGGTCGATCGAGTCCTTCATGGTGACCATGACGCGGCCGCTCGGGTCGAGCCAGGGCGGGCTGGCCCCCTTCGGAAGCTCGGCCCAGTACATCACCTCGCCCGTGTCGGGGTGGAGACGCTCGAGGCGGTTATCCTTCAGGCTCAGGAGACCTCTCGGAGTGGAGCGGATCGAGTGGCTGTCACTGGCCACCGCCCACCGGAGCTGGCCCTCGGGGGTCAGGCACACCAGTCGCCCGAAGTTCGGCACGATCAGGTCGCCCCGCTCGGTCAGGTGCATCCCGTACTGGTTGCGCTCGCCCTCGATGGGCTGCTCCCAGCGCGTTGCCCCGGTAGCCGGATCCAGTCCCTGGATGGAGTTCTCGGTGCTGAGATAGAGCACCGACTCGTCCGCCGCGAGCATCGTCTCACCCAGCTTCTTGTCGAACGTCCGGGTCCAGCGCGGCTCGAACTTACCGTCCTTCACGGTCACCCCGTGCACCGACTTGTCGTCCACGTAGGTGGCCTCGGCCCGCGCGTTGGCGCGCAGAGAGCGGCCGTAGCTCTTGAACTCGATGCTGTCGGAGACCTGGCCGGTGGTGTCGTCCACGCAGATCAGCCTGCCGCTGGCCTTGAGGATGTGCGTTCCCGGGGCCACCTCGATCGGGTTGTCGAACACGGCTCCCGGTTGACGCCACAGGATCTCCCCGGTTTCAGGCGAGATGGCGATGTGATAGTGCTTCTTGTTCGTCCACGATTCCGAGGACAAGAGCGTGATTTTGGACGAGCCGTACGACAGGTGGTGGCCCTGGTTGGGCATCTTGAAACCCCACTCGAGCTTGCCCTGGCCGTCCAGTCCGGCCACGCGCCCGTCGTCGAACTGAACCACGGTGATCCGCTCGCCTGGGAAGACGTTGCTGGGCCGGGGGCCGGGCGGGAGGTCCTTCTCCCACTCCTTCTTGCCGGTGGCCATGTTGAACCGGATCATCTTGTCGGGCCGGTACAGCACCATGGCGCCGTTGGTCGAGCACTGCCTGAAATGGTCGACGTCCGGCTTCTCGGCACTCCAGACCCGGTCGGGCGCGACGGCCTCGGCCCGAGCGAAAAGCGTGTTGCGGGCCTCGTCGAAGGAAACGGAAGCCTGGGGAGGCGTCCCTGAGAACCGCGCTCCTGGAGTTGAAATGATCATGTCCCTCCCAGCATACCCGAGCGGGCTGAAAGGAACATGCACCTCGACCGGGACTTCGATGAACCCCTTCCAGGGATTTCAAACGGTGCGGGTGGCCATCCGGACGGCTGCGAGGTCTGGTTCGTTAGCGTCCATTCCGGGCCTGCGGACCCGACGTCTCGGGTTGATCACCTTCCGAGCCTTCTTCGGGCGGCTTGAGGAAAACCTGGCGCGCTTTGCGACAGGGGGAAGATGAAACGCGCCTGCCTTCTGCTCATGCTTTGCGCCCTCGGCTGCCAGCAGCCCACCGTCACGCCCCCTTCGGAGAGGAACCGTGCCGTCCAGGAGACCGCTCCCCGCGCCGTGCTCCGGCCGGTCGCGCGCGAGGTGGCGCCCCTCAGCCTGACGGCCTCGGACGGCACGGGCCTGAAGCTGAGGGCGCTGGAGGCGCGCACGGTCATCCAGGGACCACTGGCCTTCACGGAGCTGCACATGACGTTCGTCAATCCCGAGAACCGCGTGCTCGAGGGGCGCTTCAACGTGACGCTCCCGCCGGGCGCGGCCGTCAGCCGTCTGGCGATGCGGCTCGAGAAGGGCTGGCAGGAGGCGGAGGTGGTGGAGCTGCAGGCGGCCCGCCAGGCCTACGAGGATTTCCTCCACCGGCGTCAGGACCCGGCGCTGCTCGAGAAGCAGGCGGGCAACGAGTTCCAGGCGCGCATCTTCCCGATCCCGGCGCACGGGCAGAAAGAGATCATCGTGTCCTACTCGCAGGAGCTGCTCGGGAATCAGCCCTACGTGCTGCCGCTGGCCGGCCTCCCGCGTATGGACCGGCTGAACGTGACGGCCCACGTGGGCGTCGCCAAGCCCGACAAGCTGACGCTGGGCCGCGACAACGAAGCCCCCGCGGGCGACTACGTGGTGGAGCAGGGGACTTCTCCGGACGGGCTGACCTACGGAAAGCTGGCCCTGGTGAAGGTGCGCCCCGAGGTGCCCCCCGCCCCGATCGCGATGACGGGCCTGATGGTGCTGTTCGACACCAGCGCTTCCCGAGCGGCGGGCTACGAGAAGCAGATCGAGCTGCTGGGCAAGCTGCTGGCGGACCTCGGGAAGCGCTACGGGGACACGATGCCGGTGCAGGTCGTCTGCTTCGATCAAGAACTCCAGTCGGTCTACACCGGCCCCCTGCGCGACTTCTCCCCCGCGCCGCTGCGCGCCCGTCGCCCGCTGGGAGCGACCGATCTGGCCAGCGCGCTGAAGTGGGCGGGGGAGAACTCGCAGGGCTATCCGCGCCTGGTGGTGATGACGGACGGTATCTCGACCGCCGGCCTGGAGAAGCTGACAGCACCGGGCTTCGAGCGCGTGGACGCGGTGCTGGTCGGGGGCATCCGCGAGGCCTCCGGGTTGGCGACTCTTGGCGGCGTGGTGCTGGACGGCGACCAGCCCCTCGAGGAGGTCGCCCGCCGGCTCAGCCAGGCCGTGGAGTCGGAGGTTCCGGTCGAGGTGGAGGGCGCCCTCTGGCGCTGGCCGGAGAAGCTCGACAACGTGCAGCCAGGCGACGAGCGACTGGTCTATTGCGAGCTCAAGGACCCCGCACATTCCGTGCGCGTGCGGGTGGGGTCGCGCTCGACCGAGGTGGCCCTGGCGCAGGCCCCGGCGCCGCTTTTGGAGCGCTCGCTGGCGGCTGCGCAGATTGCGCGGCTGGTGAAGCGGCTGGGGGAGGCTGCCGATGACAAGTCGCGGGAAAGCTTGCGGAACGACATCGTGCAGCTATCGTGCTCTCGTCGCGTGGTGTGCGACCTGACGGGCCTGCTGGTGCTGGAGACGGAGGCGGACTACGTGCGCTTCAAGATCGACCGCAAGGCGCTGGCCGACGTGCTCACGGTGGGCGACGAGGGGCTCGAACTGAGGAACCGCGGCGAGGTGGTTGTGCCCGACCGGGTGGCCGTGAAGGAGAAGAAGCAAGAGATGGCGCTCCGGGACGACGGCCAGGGCTTCGAGACGGACAATCGCCTGGGCGACGGCAATGTCGACCTCACGGCCTCGCCGGCGCTTCCGGGGCGCCCGGCGGTCGCGCGGCCGGGGAGCACGGCGGCGAACGAATCGAGTTCGGTCGCGTTGAACTGGGACATAGGCGACGGTGATTCCGGAATCTACGTCGCCGGTGAGTACCTCCACGCAGACAACTCCGTCTCGAGCACGGACTCACCCGCGCGCCTCCCTGCGGCCGCACCCCGCCCGCAGCCACGGAGCGTGAGCAACGAGCTGTCGCGGGAGGAGCCCTGGGACTCCAAGAACAGCGCCCCGCCCTACACCGGCAAGATGGAAAAGATCATGCAGCTGATCGCCAGGGGCGAGAAGGAGAAGGCCCTGCAGGACGCCATCGCCTGGCAGTCCGCCGAGCCTGGCGACGTCGTGGCCCTGATGGCCCTGGGCGAGGCCCTGGAGGCCCTGGGTCGCAAGGACGAGGCCGCGCGCGTCTACGGCTCCCTGATCGACCTCTACCCGGGCCGCGCCGACCTGCGCCGCTACGCCGGCAACCGCCTGGACCGCCTGAAGGCCGACGCCCTGGCGCTCGACACCTACGAGAAGGCCGCCGCCCAGCGCCCCGACCACCCCTCGAGCCACCGCCTGCTCGCCTACGCGCGCCTGCGCCAGAAGGATTCCAGGGGCGCCTTCGAGGCCGTGGAGGCCGGTCTGGCCCGGAGCTACCCGGGCGGCCGTTTCGCCGCCTACGACCGCATCCTGAAGGAAGACCTGGGAATCCTGGGCGCCGCCTGGATCGCCCACGACCCGAAGGTGAAAGCCGACGTGCTGGAGCGCCTGAAGAAGTCCGGCGCCAGGCTGGCCGAGAAGCCCTCCACGCGCTGCGTGCTGACCTGGGAGACCGACGCCAACGACGTAGACTTCCACATCCAGGACGCGAAAGGCGGCCACGCCTGGTACAGCAACCTGAATCTGCCCTCCGGCGGCGAGCTCTTCGCCGACGTCACCACCGGCTATGGCCCCGAGTGCTTCGCCATTCCAGGAGTGCCCTCAGCCGCCCCATACCGCCTGCAAGCCCACTACTACTCCCGCGGCCCGATGGGCTACGGCATGGGCAAGCTCGAGATCGTCAAGCACGACGGCAAGGGCGGGCTGACCTTCGAGCAACGCCCGTTCCTGGTGATGAACGACCAGGCTTACGTGGATTTGGGGACACTAACGCGCTATCCTGCTGATGCAGAACCGGCTGTGGTGTCGAAGCAGAGCTCCGCCACCACAGGGGGTTTGCGGCCGGACTTCTAGACTCTAGTTGCGGGTTGACGATCCAGGGAGTCCCGAGCTGCCTCGCAAGGTTCATGACCTGTGGCTCCAGGTCGTGCGCTGCTATCAGAAAGCCAGCCCTTCGCCTGGCCGATCGCCCGGCGCCGCTGGACCTTCCAACGCGCAGTTCGACCTGCTGGCCGGCCCCGAGGAAGGGATGACCCAGGAGCAGCAGGGCTAGCGCCTGCTGGTCACCAGGGGCAATGTCTCCGGGATGCTCTAGAGTCCGCCCTCAACCGGCTGGCCGACGCCCTGCGGGCGTAGGAGGTTGACGGCGGGCCGTCCCAAGCTTCAAACGGTCAAGACCCCCCGGCGGCCAGCCCCTCCAGCCACTCCCGCACGTTTCGGGTCCAGTCGGCATCATCGCCCGGCAACGACAGCCGGCTGGCCACCTCTGACGCTTTCAGTGGGAGAAAGGAGCTTCGGTCAGACCTCACATAGGTGCCGCCCTGCAGCAAGAAAATTGCCAGCTGCCTCAGGTCGTAGCGCCAGACCTCCCGAATTCCCAAAGCCCCGAAAATCGACAGTTTGTCGAGGGCGGATCGGGTAACTTCGACCTCCACGACCAGGTCAGGCTCGTTAAGGCCTTGAAACGAGTAGGACGAGTCCGGCTCGGCTCCCTTCTGCAATTCGACGCGCTTTTGCGTGGCCGAGCCCAGCAAGCGAACTCCAATACCGAAATAGACGCAGGCACTCAGAACGATCTCCTTGATTCGTTCAGCGGCGTTCTCGTGCTCGGGCGAAGGGCTCATGATCTCCAAGACTCCACTGTCGTAAGTCAAGCGAGGGGCGCTCTGGTCCCCATGATCGGCCAGAATCCTCTCGTAAGTATCCCAACTGCACGAGGGAAACACGATTCGTTGCTCGGGCTCAAGTTCCAGCACCTTGATTCTATTCGCCGAAGAAGGCGGTCTCGCCCTCCGGCCCCCGATTGAAGCCAGCTCTCGGCAGCTCCGGCCAACAAGTGATCGCGTGCTTCGTGGGCTTCAGCCCGAACGCTTGGCCGCGCGCCCCGGCGCCGATACCGCGGCACAGCCAACAAACCCGGCTGTCCCGATCACGGATGAAGGTTCCCAGGGCTCGTCCCTTTGCGAAACCTGGCCACCATGAAGCGAATCGGGTCGGCGAGAGCGACTCGAGGCCTGGCGGGGTTCTTTCGGAAGGCCAAGAACTCTTGCCGCATGGAGTATGGCGGCCGGAGCGTCAGCTACTGGGAGCGCATGCTGGCCTGGCCTCGCGCATCCGTGAGTCGATTTGCGGTGCGCGCGCTCTCGGCGCTGGGTCGCCCGGGAGCTGAGGCTCTGGTGCGCTCGGCCCGACCCACGCCCGAGGCGGCCTGGGCGCTTTGCCGGACCGAGCAAACGGACCTGATCGCGGCCTGTCCCCTGGCCCGCCTGATGACCTCTCCCGGGACGGGGCCAGACCCGGTTCGTCGTTTGCGCCAGTCCAGACGCCTGCTGCCCGCCTTCTTCTGGGCAGCCCAGTTGGAGGAGCGCGACACCTCCGCCCTGGTGGATATCCTGCGCCACGCCGGCACCTCGGCGGTTGTGCAAGCCGCGGCCTGGGCTCTGGGGCGAATCGGCCGCCTGGTCCTGCCCGAGTGCGCCGACGCCTGCCGACAGGCGGCCGCGTCCACGCGCAGGCGGCTTTGCCGCCTCTTCGCCACGGCACTCTCCAAAGCACGGCGATCGGCGGGCACTGATACCTTCCCTTGATCCTGAGATCGAGTTCGACCCGTTCACACGATTTGAGATCCGCGCCAGCTCTCCGGGCCATGCTGCCTCCATGCAGATCATTCCGACCATTGCTCCCAATGGCTTACCCTTTCGCCCCCTGCCGGCGTCCGAGGAAGCTCCCGCCCTCCCCCGCGACCAGTTTGCCCCCGGCCGCAGCCTCGAGCCGCGGCCCCAGCCGCCTCCCGACCGGGCCCGCCAGGCGCTCCCCGAGATCCTCCGCCTCGAGCGGCAGATCGAGCGGGGCGAGCTCGGGGGCGAGGCCTACCAGCAGGCCGCCCGGCGAATCGCCGAGTGGTCCGCCGCGGGCCAGGATCCGGTCCTCTCGCGGGTGGCTTCCCTGGCTCTTCGTCGCTTCTTTCAGTGGCCCGACAGGGTGTTGGACGACCAGCTCAAGCGCGGCGTTCGCCAGGCCGGGGAGGAGCGGTGCCGGCAACTCGGGCGCGGAAAGCAGCCTTCTCAGGACGACCTGAGGGCCATCCTGGACGCGACCCGGACCGAGAGGGCCAGCCCGGCGATGGTGCGAGAGCTGCTCTTTGCCACCCATCAGCTCTACGCCCAGTCCGAGCACCCTCTGGCCGACCTTGCCCTGAGCGTGCTCCGGGCCTGGCTGCGACGGGGCGACTTCCGCGTGCTTGACGGGCAAGAAGACGATCTGGCTCGGACCGTGCGCGAGCGTGCCCCGCTGGTCGACCGGCACGGCACCGTGCGTCTCAGACCTCTTCCGCCCCCTCCCCGGCCTTCTCCCGAGGCCGCTCGCAGGATGGACAGCTTGCTCCGAGAGCGCGACTACGTCGCCAGCTTCGACGCCCTGGCGGCCGAGCACCCAACGCTCGCGGCCGAGGTCGCCGCCGCTCTGGCGGACCAGACCGACCGCGCAGCCATGCGCGTGATGGGCGGCATTCTTTCCCGGGGAACCGCCGCTGCCGCCGAGCACTTCAAGGCGCATCGCTCGCGGCTGGCGCGCACCACCGAGCGCCTGGAAGAGGCCCACGACCTGGGCTGGAACTCCTCCAGCTGGGACCACATCTCCGCCCTCTACCGAGGTCTCGTGGAGCGCTTTCCCGAGCTTGTGACCCCCGAGCTTCTGGGCTACCAGTTGCTCCCCCTGGTGACCCGTCACATCAACTGCGAGCGCGAGTCGAGCCAGATCCTGGCCGAGCGGATGACTCCCGAGGGCGCTCCTCTGGTCATGGCGCAGATGCTGCGAGAAATCACCAGCGGCAGGGTCCTCGGCGAAGACCATTGGAAGGTGGTGCACGCCTGCATCGACCGGGGCTGGAAGTGCGGTCCCGTCGAACGCGAGTGGCTGGCCAGCCTGGGCTACCTTCCCCTCTCATACCAGGTCCTCCACTCCCACGCGGGGTTCGTCGGAGCCGCGGTCGCTCTCTTCAAGCTGGGGGCCCTCGATCAGGTGGAGCTGCCCGGACTCGACGGCCGGCCCCGGCCCTTCCGCGAGGCTTTCCTCGAGCGGCTGCTGCACGACTCCAAGCTGGAGGTCTACCATCTCTACCGCCCTCAGAGTCACGGCCTGGCCCGGCTCTACGACACCATCCTCACCGATGACCAGGTTGTCGGCATGCTGCTCGATCGCGTGGAGAGAGCCGGGGTCGCGGTGGAGCAGATGGAGCGTCCCGATCAGCTCGCCTACGCCTTGCTCGGGTCGATCCAGTTGTCAGAGTCCCGGCTTGAGCGCTTCCGCCGGGTGAACGAGAAGGAGCTCTATCGCGACCATTCATCCTACGTTTTCATCGAGACGGTGGACACCTTCCGGCAATCCCGCCAGCAGGCGATGCGCGAGATTGTGACCGCCCCCGCCAGCACCCTGGACGAGGTGCTGGAGGCGGCCCGCGAGCACCTGCGTTGCGACGCCTTCCGCCGGAGACAGAGCGTCGTGGATCCGGTCGAGGAGCCCTTCGTCGCGCGCGTCCTGGCCTCGGGCCAGCTCGACGCGCAGGTGAAGCGTCTCTCCGAGGGCTTCCTGACGGCGGCCCGGGACGCCACCTCGCTCGAGGACCTCGACCTCGACCTGCAGGTCGATGCCTGTCTCGCGCTCGCGCTCGCGGCGGTCCGTCCCGAGCTTCACTTCGACCTCTTGCAGCGCTACGATCAGGCCATCGCAGGCAAGCAGGCGGGCGCTCTGGTCGAGCCCCTGCGCAACCACGCGGACGAACGGTCGGCCAGCGCGATCGCTCTCCTGGCTCATTGTGGCGACAACCACGCCCTGCGAGGGCGCATCATGCAGGACTCTTGCTCGGCCGACCCGCGGGTCCTGGACGCCTGGGAGGAGTCCTTGCAGGGCCAGGCAGGGTGGGTGGACGAGGTCCTCAGTTTGGAGGAGGGAAGCGTCCAGGCCTACATCTTCGTGGCCTCGGGGAACCACGAAGAGCGCTGGCAAGCCTGGACGAGGCTGTCCGACAGGCTCAGGGAGCATCCGGCCACTCTCGAGGCCGCCCGCGAGTGGGCGGCTTTCCGGGCCGCCGGCAAGTCGGTCGAGCAAGCCGACCGGCTCGCCCTGGCGCGCTCGGTCCTGGGCGGCCAGGCTCAGGAGCCCCCGGCTCCGGTCGCGGTGGATGAGCACAAGGTCGTGGTGGGCGGCGTCCGCCTGAAAGTCCGCCAGCGGCTCACTCGACCTTGAAGATCAGGGTGGAGGCTGTTCCCCCGCTCAGATTCTTCACCTCGATGGGGCCGGTCTGGGCATTGGGGGGAACCGTGGTGGTGATTTCTTCGTCGCTCACTACGGTATAACTCAGCTTCGACACCTGTCCGCCGAAGAGGATTTCCCCGAAGAAACCCGGATTCGAAACCGGGCCCGGGGAACCGGTCAGAGTCGCCGCCAGAAAACCGGTGCCCTGGATCGTGATCGGGGTGCCCGGCGCGCCGGAGGTCGGACTGAACGAGGTGACGGTCGGCCCGACCACCCTGAACGGGTTGTTGCTCGAGTTGACGGTGACACCGCCCGTGCTCACGTTGAGGTTGCCGGTTCCTGCTCCGAATGGAAGCTGGAAAGTGATGGTTGAGCCGTTGGTCGACCGGCTGAACTTGGTGATGTTGGAGGCGCCCAGATTGATCTGAGTGACCCCGAGCAGGTTCCCCACGGTCGCGGTCAAGGTGATCGTCTCGAAGTAGGGTGAGGTGCTCGGACTTGCGATGAAGGCGGGAGGAGTCAGGGTGAAGTCCTGGGTGGACACGTCCTGGCCGGCTGGGAACGAAACCGTGACCGGCCCGGTGGTGGCAGTGGCCGGCACGTTGACCTGCAGGGTCTGCGCGCCCGGCGGTGGAGCCACGTTGACCGGCCCGTTCCCGATCAGGACCTGGGTGGCTCCATCGAAGGTGTTCGCGCCCGTGGCCGTGAGGGTGACCTGGGTCCCGATCGGGCCCTGGCTCGGAGCGAAGCCGAAAGTCGGCAAGGTAGGCGTGAAGTTCTGGGTGGAGACCGCGTTGATTTTGGGGTAGACCACCGTCAGCTTGCCGGCCACCGCTCCGGCTGGAACGTTGACAACCAGCTGCTGGCCGTCGTTGCTGGTGATGGTTGGCTGTGGGGCTCCTGCGAACAGAACGCTGGTTGCGCCCAGGAAGTTGCCGCTGGTGGCCGTCAGGGTGATGGGAGTGCCCACGAGCCCCGAGGTGGGGGCGAAGTTGAAGGTCGGCGGGTTCACCGTGAAAATCGCCCGGGAGGTGCCTGTTCCGGTCGGGTTGGTGACCGAGACGGGACCCGTCGCGTTCGCGTTCGGGGGCACCGAGGCCAGGATGGTGCGATCGTCCTGGATGCTGAAGGTCCCCTCCGTCAGCGGAGAAGGGGCTGGGGACGGCGCCAGAGTCAGCGGAACCCCGTTGAAGGCCACCTGGGTTGCCGTCAGAAAGCCCAGCCCGGGGATCGTCACCTGTGTGCCCGGTGGTCCCAGGGCGGGCGAGGGAGCGTGCACGGCAGGCTTGCCATCGAAGATGAAGCTCTGGCTCGAGCTGCCGCGCCCGAGTGGAGTGACCACCGTGATCAGCCCGGATTCGACATTCGGAGGCAGACTGACCTGGATGGTCGTCCCGTCGGCCGAGGGCTCAAAGCCCTCCACCGCAACGCCCCCGACCAGGAGCGTGCAACCCTGGAGAAAGTACGTTCCTGAGACCGTCAGGTTGGTGCCGGCGCCGCCGAACGGAGGGCTGAAGCCCGTCACCGTGGGCGCGCCGATCAGGTTGCCCGGGGGGGTGGGCGTCACGCTCGGGGACGGGAACGGGATGGGCGTCGGAAAGGGCGAGGGGACCGGGCTCGCCGGGGGGATGAGGACCGAGCCGGGCACCTTGGGCGGATTGGGCTGAAAGCTCAGGCCCATGGTCAGGTTGCCGGCGCCGCCCACGCCGGGCGTATAGACCTGGGTAGTTGGTGCCTGCGGGGTGGCAGTGGCAACCGAGCCGTCCGAGACGGCCGAATTGACCAGGGTGAAGCCCGACGGAGCCGATTGGAGCTGGGTGAACACATTCGCCTGGTCGAGCGTCGCGTTCTGGCTGTTGGTGTTCGGGTCATAGCCGGTGACGGTGAGCAGCGACTGATTCAGCCCCACTCCGCCGGCCAGGTGCAGGGGAGAGGAACCGGGCAGCGGGCTCGAGCCCAGCGTGAAAGTCTGGCCCGATGGGCTCGGTGATGGGGTTGTGAGCAAAGCTCCAAAGAACGAAGGCGAGCTGCCGGCCGTGGGGGCGGTGCCTTGAGTCAGGGCTTGAACGGGGATGCTGGGGGCCGAGCGAATCTCCAGGCTCTCCGAGATCCAGGACTCCACTCGAACCTGGTAGACGGTTCCCGGATTGAGGCCGGTGACGACCGCCGAAGTCGTCGTGCTCATCGTGGTAATCGGCGGATTGAAGCCGTCCGAGCAGATCACCTTGTAGGCCCCGGCCGGACCCCCGTCGCCGTCGACGGCTGCATTCCAGCTCACCGAGAGCTGGGTGCTCTGAACGTCGCTGATGGTGACCCCGGTGGGAGCGTCGAATCGATTGTCGTTCATCACGACCACCTGCATGGCGTCGGACTGGGAGATGTCGAGCAGGGGGCTGATGCGGCCGCTCCGATCGCTGAAGGGAAAGCCATAGGCGTCAGACAGGTTGTAGAAGATGGCGGCATAGGGGTTGTACTGACCGTCGTCAGGCGTCGGGCGGCAAAGCGAGAAGGGCAGCAGCACGGGAAAATTCGCATACCACACGCTGGAGTCGTTGGGTGCCACACGCGAGTTCACATACCCGAACTGGAGCGCGCTGACGAAGTCTCCCACGATGGTGGCATAGATGCTGTTCTTGGTAGCCGGCTGCAGGCTCATCGGGGCCGGCACGGCCCATGAGGTCGCGGCCGCGCTGTAGATGTTGAAGTCGAGCTGGTTGGCCGGGAGCGCCAGGTAGATCGGAAGATTGGCCGGCAGCGGCGTGGGGTTGGTGCTCTGGGGGGCCAGGCCGCTGGGAGCGTTGTCCATCGGCTGAGTCGGGTACATGAAGACCGTGTAACCGCCCGCTCCGTCCGGAGAGATGGCGGCCGCGTAGTCGTAGGTCGTATTCGGGGTTCCGTAGCCCACTCCGCCGCTGCCGCTCAGAGCGATGGGCTTGCCGCTCTTCTGGATCTGGGTCATGTAGCCGCTGAAACTGGTGTAGGGAGCGGCCGAGGTGGCCCCCGGGGCGCCGGCGACGGTTTGCGGTCCGAGCGCTCTCAGGAAGGTGGTCATCGGCTGGGTCTGGGGATTCCAGCCGGGAGCGGCGACCGGCACCGGAGAAGGGCTCGGGGAGCCCGAGGGGGTCGAGGAGGGGGAGAGGAAGGTGCTCGGCATGTCGGGGCTCAGACTGTTGAGCTGCTTGAGGATGGTCTTGGAGGAAGCGTAGAACGTGCGCATGTCCTGGACGCTCCCGTTCTGCAGCGCCCGCAGCTCCAGGGGGATGCCGTAGTAGTCGAGCGAGGTCAGGTCGGCTCCGCCCCCTGTTCCCGAGCCGGGACGATAGGCGAACTCCATCTTGTCGAGGCGAAAGGGCACCTCGGCGGTGGGGTCGGCATCGCTCGTATAGACGATGGGAGTGCCGTAGGAAACCCACAGCCGGCCGCCATCCACGTGGGCAACCTCAAAGGTGTAGACGGGCAAGTCGCGGTTCTTGTAAGGGGAATGCCACGTCATGGAGGGGCTCGGGTCGACCGTTTTCAGGTTGACGGCCGGGACCGTCTGGCCCGAGCCAATCTGCCGGGTGGCCATGCCCGAGTTGCCCGAGAGCACCACCTGGGTGCCGGTCAAGATCACGTACACCTCAGTGTCCGGGATGTCGCTGTCATTGACCAGTCGGACTTCCAGCGTGGGATTACCCGCCAGGGCCGTGACCTCGAGGGTCTGGCCGGCAACCAGGCTCACGGGGACCTTGGCCCGGGCGTGGAGGTTGCCCTGGCTGTCGCGATAGCTGATTCGAAGCTGCTTGACCGAGACCGGAACATTCACGAGGAGATGAGAGGCAGCGGCCGCGTGGGTCACGGTGCCGTAGACCTGCACCTCGTTCTCATCAAGACCGGCAAAGTCATACAGGGTGGCCGCGTCCACCGCGCGCATCTGGCTGAAGTCGTGGCGCACCTGCACACTGGTCGACTCGCCCGGCGGGACGTTGGCCTGGCCCATCGGCCCGCTCGCCCCACCCCCCGAGCAGGCCGACAGCAGGGCGGCCGCGATGCTCAAAATGACGATAGCGAGGACACTGACTCGAATCATGGGGGCTCCTCAGCGAATTTGATGGGTCGTTCGACCCGGACGTCTCTTTCCTCCTGACGACACGAAGGTCGCACTCGTTCCCTCCAGCGCAGTCTCCCAGGAACGGTCCCTCACGCCTCGTAGGAAACTCGCATGAAGGCAAAGAGCACCGGAGCGCTCACCCCCGAGGCGCATCAGCGCCAGGACAGCCTGTATCAATCCAATCCAAAGTATGACGTCGTGATCGTGGGCACGGGCATGGCCGCCATCAGCGTCGCTGCCCTGCTCGCCAAAGCCGGGTGGCGGGTGTGCATGCTCGAGGCTCACGACCTTCCAGGCGGCTACGTCCACTCGTTTCGCATGGGCGACTTCCATTTCTGCGCCCAGATTCACTACATCTGGGGCTGCGGACCCGGCGAGAAAGTGACCCGGCTGCTCGAGAAGCTCGGGCTCAGCCAGGACATCCTCTTTGAGAAGCTCGACCCGGACGGCTACGATCACGTCATCTTACCCGACCGAAAGCGCGTGGCCATCCCCTGTGGCTATGACCGGTTGGCCGCCAACATCGAAGCCGCCTACCCGGGCCAGGGCGAGAGCGTGCGTCGGTTCACCCGCATCCTCGACCGCCTGAGCGTCGAGGTGGCCCAACTGCCCGACACCATCCGCTGGTGGCACGTTCCCACTCTGGGGTGGCGCTTTCGGACGCTGATCCGCTACCATCGCAAGACCCTGCAGCAGGTCTTCGACGAGTGCGGTCTGAGCCGGGAGGCCCGGGCCGTGCTGAGCGCCAACTCGGGCGACTACATGTGCCCGCCTCGCGATCTGTCGGTGCTGGCCTACAACGGCCTGTTTTCCGGCTACAACCGGGGCGCCTACTACCCCCGGCGCCACTTCAAGTATCTCATCGACCGCCTGATGGAGCTCATCACCTCCCATGAGGGCTGTCACGTCTACTACGAGACCGAGGTCACCGGGTTTGAGGTCCGGGGCGACCGCATGGAGGGCGTCGTGACCTCTGACGGCAAGGTCTTTCGAGCCCCCACCATCGTATGCAACGCCGACCCGCAGAAGATGTCCGCCCTCATCGGCCGCGAGAAGTTCCCCGGTTCCTGGCGAAAACCGCTCGAGTACGACTACTCCTGGACCGCTCTGACCGTCTACCTGGGCCTGCGCGGCCTGGACCTGCGCGACTATGGCTTCGGGCGCCACAACACCTGGCACCTGGAGCAGTGGGATCTGAACCAGACCTGGGATGAGGCCATGAACCAGGACTGGAGCAAGCCCTGGCTCTTCATGGCCACCCCCACCCTGCACACCCCCGAGGGGGGCACCTGCCCCCCCGACACCCAGATCCTCGAGCTGGCCACCGGGGCCAGCTACGACTTCTTTCGCCAGCTCCACGACAGCGACTATAAGGCCTACGTGCGCAAGAAGAACGAGGTCCAGAACCGGCTGATCGACCTGGTGGAGCAGCACCACGTGAGCGATCTGCGCAAGCACATCGTGCTGCACGTGGCCGGCTCGCCCACCACCAACGAGGATTATTGCCGGGCGCCGCGCGGGCACGCCTACGGCCAGCACCTGACTCCCGCCAACCTCGGGCCCGGCCGATTGCGCTCCAAGACCCCCTGGAGGAACTTCTTCTGGTGCAACGCCGCCAGCGGCTATCCGGGCGTGAACGGCACCGTGGGGACCGGCATGCAGCTCTACATGCAGCTGACCGGGGACCGCTTCTTCGATCCACGCCAGACCCCCGACACCGAGACCCTGCTCCGGCACCTGAGGAGCCAGGGCTAGGAGCGCAGCCGGAAACCCCCTTGACACAGTTTTCCGGCTGCGCGACGCCCAACATATTGTGCTAGAAGTCCGGCCGCCTACAACATCTTGTGGTGGCGGAGGTTCCCTCCGACACCACATGGGGGTTTGCGGCCGGACTTCTAGCCGACCCCCCCCGAGAGGCACACCGAGGGTGCTCGGCAACCCGAGACCCTGGAGGCGGGGTTAGCCGACCCCCTCCTGTCGTGACTGACTGAGAAACGAGAAGCACTCCATCACGCGCTGACCGAGGGGGCGGTGCCGGGCCAACTGCTCGGCAAACCACTGCACGGGTTGCGGCAACTTGCCGGCCAGGCAGCCGTCGATGAAGGTGAAGAGCAAGAACAGCTCCACCTCCTCCACGGCTGCCAGCAGGCGTTCGATCCCGGGGCTCGGATCGTCTTGAAAGAACAGGTAGTAGCCGTCGTCATGATGCTCCACGATGGCCAGTGCCTGGCTGTCGGTGCTGTATCTGGCCAGCAGCTGGCGGGCCAGGCGGCCGTGATGGAGGGGGTCCTCCGAGCTCACGCCTTTGCGGGCTTCTGGCTTGCAGATGTCGTGGGCGTGGACGATCAGGCGCAGGCGTGCTTCATCTCCCTCGAGCAGCCAGGGCCGGGCCCGCTTGAGATTGGCTTCCAGCTCCTCGATGTGGGCCCCCAGGGTGCCCTCGGGGTGCCCCCAGCGCGGCACCCCCCACTCGCGGTTCGCGATGTAAACGGGATCGAGGCACAAGCGACGGAGGGCTTCCGAGGCATCGTCCATGGCCGAGTGTCGGAGCTGGAGTCGATGCTCCTGAGGTGCTGCCGGCGGCTGGCCTTCGGAGGGCTCGGGAAAATTGGGCTCCGGCATCGCACGGGGTTTTTCTCCACCTTCTCTGTGGACCCCTGGGAGGAGTCAGGGCAGCGGCTCGCGTCGGGCCAGCCATTCGTCCGGCAGGTCGTCGGCCGACAGGGCCACGATGCTCCCGGTGATGGCGCAGGTCGTGTCCCGATCGCCCTGACCGGCCAGGGTCGACCAGAAGCACTCGACGTAGCTGTCTTTATAGCGCGAGGCGCACCACAGACAGAAGGGCACCGTATCCTGGGAGGTGACCTGCTGGCCCGAGCCCAGCTCTCGAGCCGCCTCCTCCGGCGAGGCGTGGAGCTTGCGCGCCCGCTCCAGACCGTCCCGGGTCAGCCCGGGGGGCGTGTGCTCGAGCACCGGTCCGAAGAGGTCCGCCTCACCTCGGACGGCGGCTGCCGCGGCCACCGCAACCGCCACCGCGCCGGCGATGCCCTCGGGATGGGCGTGGGTTGTCCGGGCCGAAGCCCGGGCCTGGGCCACCACCTCTTCGTAGTCCTCGGCGAAGTAGGCCCCGACCGGGGCGACCCTCATGGCTGCCCCGTTTCCGAACGAGCCCTCGCCGAACCCGAACAGGTCGCGGACGGCCGTTTCCCAGGCCATGCCTTTCCGAACCTGGTAAAACAGCAGAATCATCCCCGGGCCGTAGCCCCGATTGGGCTCAGCCTGGTAGCGCTGGGCAAATCGTTGGAAGAGGTCGTCCGGGTCCAGAGTTCCCCGCTGCTGCAGGGCCTCAACCACCGAGCAGGCCATCGCCGTATCGTCCGTGTAGGGCCACGTGCCCGGGGGAAGCTGCCGGCCGTCCAGTCGGGCCAGGGCGCCCAGCGCATCCCCCACCGACAGCCCGTCCAGGCTTCGTCGAGCGCGCGCGAGCCGAGTCAGCGGGTCAAGCATCTGGCCGGATTCCCCGGTTCCGCTCGCCCGTGTCCGAGCTTTGCCCCGACTGGAGAATGCTCCCGGCCACCTTGCGCCCGCTGCGGCTTGCCCCCTCGATCCAGGGTGCGTTGAGGTAGTCCCCGCACAGATAAAGCCCCCTCTCACCCTGGCCCGCCTCCTCAAACGAGCGCACCCGCGCGACCTGAGCGCAGTCATACTTGGGGATCGCCTCCGGCCAGCGCTGGATGTCATAGGGCTCGGCCAGGTGCAGGCCTGGCTCGAGCAAGACAAGCTCCTTCCGGACCAGCTCGAACACCTTCCCGTCCGAGCTGTCGCCCAGCTCCCGGGCGGCCGACTCGTGCAATCCGACATTGATCAAAGACCACCCCTCGTGGGTGGTCGTCTCGCCCTTGAGCGACTCGTTGGTGAACTCCGAGACGACCTGGTTCTCGACGTAGGGAATGTAGAAGCAGTGGACCCGCCCCAGAGCATTGCGCGGCACGCGGAACGAGACGTTGATGGTGGCCGCGTAACGGGTGGCGCAGGTCAGCGCCCGGGCCGCCGCCGGCCCGCGGGAGAGCAAGCTGTGGGCGGCCCCGGCCGTGGTGGCCAGGATCACGTGCTGGTAAAGCTGGCTCGAGCCCGCCGTGTGGACCTTCCACCCCCCGGCGTCCGGCTCCAGTCCCGTCACCGCGCATCCCGTGTTGACCGGAACCTGGCGGGCGATGGCGTCGGGGATGGCCTGCATATCTCCCACGGTGTGCAGGATGCTGAAATCAAAGTCCCGGTCGATCATCATGCTCAGGAGCGCCACGAAGGCCGCGGCGCTCGCCTCGGTGGAGCGTGAGAACATCATGCACGAGTGGAACGCGTCCACGATGTAGTCGGCGAACTCCTGGCTGATCTCCCGCCGGGCATAACTGTAAGCGTCCTCGTGATTGAGCTCCTCGGGAGTGCTGGAGAGGTCGAAGAAGTTCAGCGCCCGCGGGTGCTTCAACCGCAGGCGAAGGACGTAGGCCATCAGCTCCAGGCGGCTCCAGAAGCGCACTCCCTGCAAGCGGAGCACGTCCCTCACCGAGCTCATGTTCATCCGGTGGAACCGCCCATCGCGGTAGACGACCTGTTGGACCGGGCTGGCGCAGCGCACGGCCACGCCCAACTCGTCCGCGAGCTGCAGGAGGCTGGTGTAAGCGCGCACCAGAAAATTGGCCCCCACGTCGAAGGCCAGGTGCTGCTTGCAGCGCGTCCCCATGCGCCCGCCGATCGTCGATTCCCGCTCGTAGACGTCCACTGACAGCCCACCCCGCTTGAGCTCGTAGGCGCAGGTCAGGCCGGCAATGCCGGCCCCGATGACGGCGCACCGGGTCGTCGAGTGCATCCCCCCCGCTTCGGCACGGGTTCGGGCAGACCTAGGGCCCGGACCTTGTCGCCCGCGGAGCTGACCAAACTGTGCCCCCCGCGGAGCTGACACAAACTGTGCCACCCCCAGAAGTGACACATGTGCCCCCCGCGGAGCTGACCCAAGCTGTGCCACGCCCAGGACTGACGCGTGTGCCACTCGCGGAGCTGACCCAAACTGTGCCACCCCCAGAGCTGACGCAAGACCGGCCCCGCGAAAGTCGCAGCACAATGCCAGACAATCTGTTGATCTTCGAGGACTTTTGCATCACTGTGCTAGAAGAGGCGCACCCCATGAAGACCTACTGCCTCCAGGCCCTGGCCCGCTACTGGAGCGAGCGGCCCGAGCTGGTGGCCGCCCTGCCCATTCCCGAGGTCCCCGACTGGGAGGCCTGGCGACCCCGTCTGGCCGAGGTCGAGCTGCCCAACGGCACGATCCTGGTGCCCGAGCAGGCCGCCCGGGCCGACTGGCGCGAGGTGGCCTGGTGGAACGTGCTGGCCTGGTATCTCACCGGCGCCGCCGAGCGCGTCCGCGAGCGGAGCCACGGCCCCATCCACTCCTACTCATGGTCGCTCAAGGGGTTCGATAAGCGCATGTGGGAGGCAGCCTGGGCCAATCGCATCGCCCTCTTCCTGCGTGGCTGGGCCGGTGGAGACCCCGGGCCTCTCCCTCAGGCCCGCTTCCACCTCACCCACGATGTCGACGCCGTGCGCAAGACCCTGGCCATCCGGTGCAAGCAGACCGCCTTCCACCTTTACAACAAGAGATTCTGGAAGGCCCTGCGCTTCTTCTTCTCCACCCCCACCTACTGGTGCTTCGAGGAGATCCAGCAGCTCGAGGAGCGCCACGACCTGCGCAGCACCTTCTTCTTCTACGGCGGTCGGGGCGGCCCGCTGCGCAGCCTGAAACTCCAGCTCTTCGACCCCGACTACGACGTCCAGGAGCCCCGCCTGAAGGCCAAGCTGGCCGAGCTCGTGCAGGGCGGCTGGCAGGTGGGCCTGCACCAGTCCTTCGGATCCTGGCAAGACAGCGGCAAGATGCGCACCGAGCGGACCCACCTCGAGCAGGCCGCCGGCCGCCCCATCACCGCCTGCCGCCAGCACTGGCTCCGTTTCAGCTGGCAGGACACCTGGCCGGCCCAGCAGGAGGCCGGCCTGGAGCTCGACATGACGCTGGGATTCAACGACCGCCCCGGCTTTCGCACCGGCGCCGCGCTCAGCTACTGTCTGCCCGGCAAAGCCCACCGCCTCGTGCCCATGATCTTGATGGACTCGCAACTCCACGACTACCAGAGCGCCCTCGACTGGGAGCGCTGGCTGCAAGAGGTGGTGCGGGTGGGCGGCGAGGCCTCGCTGATCTGGCACCAGCAGACCTTCAGCGCCGACTATGGCTGGGGGGACGACTACCGCAGGGTGCTCGACTGGATCGCCCGCAACGGCGGCAAGAACCCGCTCTGATCCACCTTGACCGGCCAGACGCCGTAGGCCGCCACCCAGACCGCCAGGCGGTTGATCCAGGGGATGCGCAGCGAAAGCGGCATCTGAAAGGGCTTGTTGGGGTCCAGGGCCCGCTCGATGACCTGCTTCTGGGCTACCTTCTGCAGGAACTGCAGCAGCCGGATGGGGATCTCGCGCCGCCACTGCACCTCGCGCAGGGCTCCCACCTCGACCGGCCCCTGGCGCAAACGCTTTCCGAGCACGTTGGAGACCACCGCCGCATCCTGGATGGCGCAGTTGATGCCCACCCCGCCTACACTCGACATGGTGTGGGCCGCGTCCCCGATCAAGAGAAGCCCCGGCTTGTACCAGCGCGTCAACCGGCTCGACTGCACCGAGAGCACGAACACCTGCGACCAGTCCAGCCCCGAAACCCGGTCGGCGAAGGCGGGCACGGCCTGAGCCACCGCCTGGCGCAGGTTCTCATCCCCGCGCGCTTTGAACTCCTTCGAGCTGCCTTTGGGGATCACCAGCGAGACCTGCCAGTGCGTGAACCGGTCGGTGAGCGCGGTGTAGTAGCCGCGCCCGATGCGCACCGACAGGTTCAGGTCGGCAGGCTCGCTCTCCAGGCGAGGGAGGCTGAACCAGAGCACGTCCATGGGAGGCGAGGTCTTGACCAGCTTCAGTCCCGACAGGTGGCGCAGGCGCGAGAAGCGTCCGTCCGCCCCCACCACCAGCGAGGAGCGGTGCTCGCGGCGCTGCCCCTCGTGCTGGTAGACCACCCCCCGCACGGCTCCGCCTTCCTCGATCAGCTCGCGCACGTTGGCGCCCATCACCAGCTCGAAGTTGGGCGCCGAGCGCATCTGGTCCACCATGAAGCTCAGAAACCGCGCCTGCGAGATCACCGTGATGTAGTTGAAGCGCGAGCGCAGGAAGCTGTAGTCGGTAACCTTGAGCGGCCCCTCCTCGGTCTGGACCACGATCTTGGCGATGCGCGAGTGGGGGAGCTCGAGCAGGCGGTCGGCCAGGCCCAGCTCGGCCAGCATCTCCATCACCGAGGGCGTGAGCGTGTCGCCTCGGAACTCGCGGTCAAAGTCGGCCGCCGCCTCCAGCAGCGTGACCCGCACTCCCTGGCGCACCAGGAGGTAGGCCAGCACCACCCCGGCCGGCCCTCCGCCCACGATGCAGCACTGCGAGTTCAAAAGCACTGATCGCACCGTGTGCAGGCCGGGAACCGCTTGTGCTTTCGCAGGTCCTGGCGCCAGGCCCGCATCTTCTCCCCGTTCCAGATCTCCATGAACGGCTGCTCGTTGATGTTCCCGAAGGGGATGTAGTAGCAGCGGGTATAGGGGATCACGTCCCCGTTGGCGATGATCTGGCCGATGAACCAGCTCACCATGCAGCGCTGGCTGCTCAAGAAGCGCTGCGGCTGGTAGTGGAAAATCTCCAGCTCCTCTCGGCTCAGCTCGGGCAGCACGGCCACGCGCTTGTCCCCGCGCGCCTTCAGCTCGGCGAGCTGGGCACAGAGCACGTCCACCTTGACCCGGTCCGGGCTGGTCTCCTCGTTGAGGCAGTTGACCGTGGCCTTGTAGCGATCGCCCCAGATGGCGTTGTGCACCCCGGCCATGTCGCGGGTCACGTAGTTCATGTAGGAGAAGTTCACCCGGTCCACCGGCAGGTCGCCCAGGCAGTCCATGAAGGCCACCAGCTGGTCGTAGTTGGAGTTGGTGATGGTGAAGTTGATCAGCACCTCGATGGAGCTGTTGCGCTTGCGGGCCTCCTCCTTGACCAGGCGGATCCCCTCGGCCGAGCGCTCGAAGCTGTCCTTGCGGCCGCGGATCTCGTTGTGCAGGGCGGGTGGCCCGTCGATGCTCACGTTGAGCCGGGTCAGCCCGGCCTCCACCAGCTCCTCGGCCCGCCTGGCCAGGGTGTAGGCTCCCGTGGTGATGGCGATGTCCAGGTTGCGCTCGCGGCAGTGGCGGATGGCGTCCCCCAGCGGCTTGTAGAGCAGCGGCTCGGTGGAGGTGATCGAGATCATCGGCTTGGAGGCTGCCACCTCGTCGATCACCGCCTTGAACCGCCCGATGTCGATGTCGGTGCGCTGTCCGTTGATGCGCAGGTTCTTGAAGAAGTTGGAGTCCGGGTTGGGCGTGCCCACGTCGCACATCTTGCAGTGCAGGTTGCAGACGCTGTTCACGCTCCAGTAGAGCGTCAGCGGCGGACGCGCGTAGCCCTTCTGGGAGGTCAGGAAGGGCAGCCCCTGCCACATCAGCCGGGGCAGGTTCAGGTGCTTGTCCATCCCCGGGTGCTGCGACACCGTCAGGGCTTTGTGCAGTTCAGCCAACATCGATTTCTACCTTGCAGACCGGCCCCGTCCACTCGACCTCCCGTCGCCAGGGGCCGCCTTCCAGCTCGGCCGCTTGGAAGTAGCGCGAGCTGGCCATATGGATTCCCACCAGCCTGCGACAGCGCCACAGGCGCTCTCCGGCCGGCCGGCGGGGCCGATCTTCTTTCAATTCGTCCGAGATTACCACGGAGTCTTGCTTCAGGGCAACCTCCCGCACCAGCCGAACGCCCAATCGCTTACGGCCCGTCATCAGGCGGCGCACCACGATCTTCTTGAACAGCTCTCCGACGAAGGCCGAGCGCAGCACCGTCAGGTTCAAGATGCGCAACACCACGAACCGCCAGGGATCCAGCTCATCGTGCAGGGAGGCAAAAAAGCCCGCGCTCACCTCGAGTCGGTCCTGCTCCAGCCGGGTCAGCTCTCCCGACCCCGGCATGCGGCTCAGGTAGCTTCCCCGGGGCCCTTCCAGCAGGTAGCCCGCTTCCTCGCAGGCGATCTCCCAGCGTTCCTTCTTGCGGCACACCACCACCGCTCCCCCCAGCCTGGTGGCTACGTGCACCGTCCGCTCCGGCTCGCGCCACACCACCAGCCCCGCCTCCGGTAGATGCACCCGCCCCGTCGGCTCGACCGCTTCGGGCAATTCCCCGGCCGAGCGGTAGGCCTCCAGCGCATCGTCGGCCAGGCGCACGGCGTTCTCGAAATCGAGCTGCGAGGGGAGGGGAACCCGCTCATCCTGCCACCCCCGCCGCACTCGGGCGGCCAGGTTCGAGAGCTCCGAGCTGCGCGAGGCCAGTTTCTCGAAGGCCGCCGGGTAGAGCAAAGCCGTCGAGCGCACCCCCAGCATCGGGTGGAGCGACCCGTCCGGCAGGAGGGCCTGGCCCACGAACCGGGCCGCCTGCTCCACCACCTGCCACAGGGCCGCGTCTGAAAGCAGCTCGGCGCACTTGATCAGATAGCGCAATGTGCGCGTCTGGTAGCCCGGGTCGGGTCCATCGTACTCCCGGAACCACCCTTCCGAGGGCACATAGAGCTTGAGCGTGCGCTCGAGATACTCCATCCCCTTGCGCCGCGCCCCTTCGTGCGAGAGCTCGCGCGCCGCCAACAAGAGCTCGAAGGCGTACTCGGCCAGGTGGTTGGCGATCTCCCCGTGGTGCTCGTCGTGGCGTAGCGCGAAGGCCAGGGCCCGGTCGATGACCCCCTCCAGGCCAGACCTCTCCCCAAGCTCCGGGCAGCGGGCCACGAACAGCATCACGGCCAGAAAGTCGTAGATCACCCCGGGCGAGCGCTCGTAGGGATACACCTGGTCGAAGCTGCCGTCGCGCAGCTGGTAGCGCTCGCAAAAGCGCACGAACCCGTCCAGCCAGTCCGGCAGAGCCTCCACCCGGCCCACCATGCGGCAGTGCTCCACCACCAGCCGGGCCCCATACTGCAGGGTGGCGTCGGGCATGTCCTTCTTCTTCCAGCCCCACCACGAGCGGTCGAAGCTGCCGAAAGCGGGCGCGGAGGGCTCGCGGTTCCACATCGAGAGCGCCGTGCGGGCCACCCGGGTGAACTCTCTGAGGTAGATCATGGCAGGCTCCTCTTCACGTGCTCGAACTCGGCCGGGCTCAGCCGCCCCAGGAAGGGCAGCCGCAGCCCCTCGGCCAGAAAGCGCTCCGCCTGAGGAAACGGCCCTCCGGCCCCGGGATCATACTCGCCCGGCAACGGCTCCCCGGCCGGCTCGGCGTCGATCCCCCGCTCGCGCAGCCGGGCCAGCACCCGGTCGCGCTGCGGGAGGCGCAAGATGGCTCGCAGCGGCAGGCATTCGGCATACTCGGCCAGTGCCCCCGGTAGCTCCCGGTAGCGCCGCCGGGCCAGCTCGGCCTGCTCGAGGTAGACCGCCACTCGCGCCAGGCAGAAGCCTTCCAGCCAGGCCGGACCCCGCCGCGGATGCACCGGCCGGTCTTCTTTTTCCAGCGCCACCCCGCGCTGCACGAAGAAGCGGTAGAGCCCGCTGGCCAGCAGCCCCCGCAGGGCCACCCCCTGCGCCACTGTCCCCAGAAACGGCGCCAGGCTGGTTCCTGCAACCGATACCTTCTGGCGGCTGCACAAAAGCCCCCCGCCCGTATCCGCCCCTTTGCCCAGGCCGAAGCTGTAAACCACCGCCTCGGCCTGCTCACAGAGCTCCGGCCAGGCCCCCAGCCCCTGGGCCAGGTCCAGCACCAGGGGAGGACCCTGCCAGCTCTTCCACTCCCGAGCCAGCCCGTACATCGGAGAAGCCAGCACCGCCACCGTGCGCTCGGTGACCGCTCGCGCGAAGGCTTCGCCCGAGGGACAGGGGAAGACCGGGTCCAGGTCCAGGTAGACCGGGGTAAAGCCCATCCGGCGCAGCAGGAACGGCACCGCCGGGCAGATCTGGGCGCTCACCAGCACCTCGCCCCGCCCAAGACCGGCAAACCAGGCCGCCAGCGCCTCGCGTCCGCGCCCGAACAGCTGGCGACAGGCCGGTCCGGCCAATCGGGCCGGCTCGGCCCGGGGCCACCCCAGCAGGGGCCGATAGCGCGCCACCCGCATCAGCCGAAGAACCTGGCCAGCACCGACGTCCATTCCAGCACGCGCAGGGGTAGCCGCCGGAACACCTCTCGGGCCAGCCGGTAGCGCGGGTGCGAGCTATCCGCCGCGCCCGTCTCCGCTCGCCCCAGCGTGTAGGTCGGGATCGGCTCCTGACGCGCCAGCCACTTGCGCTTGAAGAAGAGCAGGCTCTCCTGCGAGGGAGCGTCGCTGCCCAGATCCAGCTCCTCCACCCCCTGCTCGAGCAAGAAGAGGCACAGGCGGTGCAGCATGAAGTCGTTGGGCCGCAGCCCTCGCAAGCCGGGCAGCGAGGCCGAGTAGGCGTACATCGCCGTGCGCCGGAATAAAAAGACGATCGTGGCCGCCACCGCTTGCCCCTGGTGCAGCACCAGGGCTACCCGTACCGGCTCTCGCGAGAGCATGCGGGCGAAGAAACCGCGGGGGAGGGGAGGCAGCCCCAGGTGGCTCTGGCTGCGCAGGTAGATCGCATACCAGCGCTCCAGCCCCTGGCCGGCCGGGCACAGCTCGAACTCGAGTCCGGCCCGCTCGGCCTGGCGCACCATGTTGCGCGTCTTGGCCCCCACCCGCCGAAACAGCTCCTCGCTGGTCATCCCGCGCAGGTCGAGAAGGCTGTGCACCCAGTAGAAGCGCTCCTCCAATCGTGGACCGCTCCTGTCGTCGCTGAATTCCTTCCGACCGCTCCTGTCGTCGCTGAATTCCTTCCGACCGCTCCTGTCGTCGCTGAATTC
>BTUM01000105.1:0-24525 GCA_045863235.1 Candidatus Xenobia bacterium
TCCGAACGTTGGCTGTCCCGCGCCCCGACCGGCGGTGACAATCTCGGGCATCGGCTCGACCGTCCCCGGGTCCCGACCACCCAGAACGTCGCTCGTCCCACGCCCCGGCGCCGGTGTCAATGTCGGGCTTCCGGCTCGATTGCCCCGGGCTCCAGAAGCCGGCCACGCTGTCCCGCCGGCATCCATTTCAAGCATGGGTTCGATTGCTTCCGGGCCGCTCAAAACGGCGCGCCCAGGTCGACGACCGGTTGAGCTTCGCCGGGGAAAGCCTCAGCCAGGCTTCAGCGCCTCGTGCAGGCGTCCGTTGCTGGCCATGAAGCCACCCCTTGTCAACCTGGCCGGAGCTCCGTCCAGGCGCGTGAAGAGCCCCCCCGCCTCTTGCACGATCAGTCCTCCCGCGGCCACGTCCCAGGGCTGCAGGTCCCACTCCCAGTAACCCTCTAATCGTCCGCAGGCCACCCAGCAGAGGTCCAGTGAGCAGCATCCATTGCGGCGCACTCCGTGACAGAGCGCGTCCAGCCGGCGGAAGCGGTCATACTCCTCATCAGCCGAGGAGCCACCAAAGCCCGTGGCCAGCAGCGCCTCGGAAACAGACTCCACCTCGCTGACCGTGATGGGCAACTCGTTCAGGAACGCACCCTCGCCAGCGCGGGCCCGAAACAGCTCGCGGCGGAAGACATCGTAGACAACACCCAGCACCACTTTGTCACCCCTGGCCAGAGCCACCGACACGGCCACCTGGGGAAATCGGTGCACGAAGTTGGTGGTGCCGTCCAGCGGGTCCACCACCCAGCACCACTCATCCTGGCCCCAGCGCCCCCCTTCCTCGCCCCAGAACGAGCAGGTCGGAAGCTCTCGGCGCAACAGTTCTTCAGCCCGCCGGTCGGTGGCCGTGACCAGGCCTTCGGCTCCCTTGGAAGCATACTCGCGCTGGCCTCGTCGGATCAGCGCTCCGGCTCGCCGCACCAGCCGAACGGCCGCGCTTTCGGCGGTAGCCAGGGTCGTGCGAATGAGCGTGTCCCCCTACAGATCCGCGGCCAGCTCGCGGCGGTAGCAGCAGTCGCTGGCGTGGGTGCGAAAGCCCAGGCTCTGGTAGAGGCGGCAGGCGGCCTCGTTGCTCGAGCTGACGAACACCGAGGCGGTCAGGGCCCGGCGCCAGGCCAGCTCGTGCAAGGCCCAGGTAACCAGGTAACGACCCAGGCCGCGCCCTTGCATCGCGGGGGCCACGGCCATTCGGAACAGCTCGCCCTCGGTCTGCAGGGCGTGATGCTTGAGCCACAGATAGCCGATGGCTTGCTCGTCGAGCCGGGCCAGGCGCAGCAGCGAGGGGTCGAACCAGGGCTCGGCCAGGCGTAGCTGCAGGTCCTCCTCACTCCAGGCCCTCGTCGGATCGGGCTGTACCGAGCGGTGCAGGGCCATCCAGGCAGACACGTCCCGAGAGCCATCGAAGGGATCCAGGCGGATCGGACCGGGCTGCAGAGGGGGTAGAGAGTCCAGCGCTCGCACCAGAAAGAGCAGGCGGCGCAGGGGGGCAAAGCCCAGCGAGCGACTCAGGCGGGCCCCACCCTCGTGGTCTCCGAAGCACCACACGTCCAGGTGGCTGGCCCCGCGCTCGCGGGCGCCCTGCACGCAAGCGTCCAGGAGGTGCCGGCCCAGGCCCTGGCGCCGGGCTGACGGGTCCACCAGCAGCTCGCCCCAGGCCCCCTGGCCGGTCAGGTGCAGTTGGGCGTATCCCGACCAGCCCTCGGCCCCGGGAACCCAGCTGGCCCAGGTGTCGCCCGTGCCCTTACGCAGGCGCAGCAGCAGCTCTTCGGAAAGGCAGCGCGACCGGTCGGCCTGCTGGCAGCGCTCCACCAACCGCTCTAGCTCGACGAGACCCGCACCCGACAGGCGATCGTTCCAGGTGACCAAGAAAAGATGCGGCTCCCTTCCCCGATTTGCCCCCGGAGTTTCTGCCTCGCCGCCCGCCTTCCTTCGATCGTTTCCGGTGCAACCTTGCCCGCCGTCGCAAACTGAGCAAAACTCAACCGGGGGGCTTGACCATGCGCCGAACGACCATCTGCTGGATCCTGATGCTGGCCTTGCTGACCGGCTGCTCGGGCGGCGTGTCGGCCTCGGGAGAGGCCGGCACCATTCCGGCCCCCCCCCGGGACCACGAAACGTCAGCCTGCGACTCGAAGTCGGCCTGTCCCGTGAGCTGATTCAGGCCAGCGGCGGCCAGATCACCCAGGTTGTGGCGAAGTGGCGGCCCCCAACACCCTCGACCCCGGCACTCTCAGCGGGCGCCGGCTCGTGACTCAGGGCGCAGCGGAAGTGGGTCCGTCCGACTCCAAGGCCATTGTACTACTCGACGTGACCCCGGGCCTCTGGGAGGTGTACGTCTTCGGTCGCGACGCCGACGGCCACGTGGTGGCCCAGGCTCCTTCGAGGCCCCCATCAACTCCGGTACGGTGCTGGTGCGCACAGTCGTGCTCCAGACCGGCTCACAGACCGGCTCGGTCGTGGTCAACCCCACCAGCGCCAGCGTGATCGTCGGGCAGACTCAAAGCTTTCGGCCCTGGCCCGGCTGGCCGACGGCTCGAGCTCCCCGGTGAGCTGGACCAGCTCCAATCCCGCCCGGGAGCGGGGGCAAACGTCAGGCTGACGGCGGTGACGGTCACGTTGGGCGGAAGCACCACCAGGGTGGCCTGGGCCGAATGGCTGGAGTCGAGCGTCGAGGTGGCCAGGATCTGGACGGTGCCCGGAGCGACTCCGGTGGCAAGAGCGGTGGGGTCCACCGTGGCCCCACCGTGCTCGTCGGTGACCCGAGCCTGCAGTTCACGGCCACGGCCACCTTCTCCGACGGCACCACCCAGGACGTGACCCCCGTGGCCAGCTACGTCAGCTCGGCGCCGGCCGTGCTCTCGGTCAACGCGGCCGGTCAGGCCACCGCGCTCAGCGCTGGCAACGCCGCGGTCACGGCCGATTTCCAGGGAGTGACCAGCGCTCCCCTCAACGTGCTGGTGATCGCTCTGACCACCATCAACCTGACCTTCGCCCCGGCCCCCACCGTGAACGCCTGCAGTTCACCGCCACCGGGATTTTCTCCGATGGCTCCACCCAGGATCTGACCAACCTGGCCACCTATGCCAGCACCCGGCCTGCCGTGCTCACCGTCAACGCGACCGGCCAGGCCACGGCCCTGACCGCTGGCACCTCGGATGTGACGGTGACCTGGGCGTCACCAGCGCCCCGGTCACCGTCACGGTCAGTTCCCCCGTCGCCCGGGTGCTGGTCCTCGACGGCACCAACCTCAATTCCGTGCTTCTGAACACCACCACCGGGGTGGCCACCCCGGTCCAGACCCTGCCCGTCGTGGGTCCTGCCCCGAGGGATATTTACTCCGACGTGGTCGGCAACCTGGTCTTCGTGGACCAGGCCGGAACCCAGGTCCAGCCGGTTTCTGTCAGCGCCGGGGCCGGGCTGAGCAGTCTCACGAGCATCTTCGGGTTCGCTGGCGGCGCCATCATGCCCATGGCCGGTCACAATGGCCGGCTCTACGTCTACGACGATGCCGGTGGCACGCCCGGCCTCAAGCGCTTCGTTTTCGACGGATTGACCACGTTCAACCCGGTCGGGGTCACTTTCGGGACGACCCAGACCACGATCAAGTCGCTTCTTCTGGCTCCGCCGGCCACCCTGACGCAGTTCAGCTACGCGCTGGATGGCGCCGGCGCTCCGACCGGAGCCGTTCCGGGCGCCTTCGGCCCCAGCGCCGTGGTGAACATGGTGCAGCATCCCAATGGCACCTTCCTCATCATCGCCAGCAACCTGGACGTTGAAACCGTGGCTACCGCGGGAACCGGCGCGATCGGGGCCACGCTGGACACCGATGTCTACTCGACCGTGGGCGGCGCCAACGCCATGGCGCTCACCCCCAACGGCCAGTTCCTCTATGTGGTGACCGATTTTGGCCCTGCCTCCACCGACATCGACGTGTTCAGCGTGACCGCGGGCGGGGTGATGACCTTTGTCTCCTCGGTCAACGTCGGTGGCGGCTACAATGTCAACGATCTGGCCATCGATCCCGCGGGCCGATTCCTGCTCTATCCCACGGGATCGGCCTTGAGCAACGGCGTGGAGTTCCGCCCCATCGACCCGACCACGGGCGCCCTGGGCGCGGCCACCCTGATCGCCCTCCCGGGGCCACCCGGCTGGAAATTTTGCCCTGAGGTAGGCGGTGGTGTCGCCAGACCGAAGGGGGGGCTGGTGTGGACCTGGGGCGATCGACTCGAATCGGTAGATCAGAGCGACTGGGCGCGGCTTCTCAGGGCCAGCCCTCGGCCCACGCCGTTCCTGGCTCCCAGCTTTCTCTTCCCCTGGAGAGCCGCCTTCGCGCCTGACCGCCCCTTGCGGATCGGACGCTACAGCGCCGACGGGGCCGTGCGCGCCTTGCTTTTCCTCTATGACGCGGGGCTTTACGAGGAGTTGCTGGGCGGCCAGGACGTGGCCGATCGGCTGGACATGCTGGTCGAGCCGGCTTACGAAGAGGCTGCCGTTGGCGCCTTCCTGCAAGAGCCGCGCGAAAAGCCGGTGCGCTTTCCCAACCTGGCCCCGGATGCGTGCCTCTTTCGCCGGCTCGGCGAGCAGGCCGTCGCCACCCGGACCGACTCCAACCCGGTGCTGGCTCTGCCGCCAAGCTTTGAGGACTACCTTGGGGGGCTGACCAAGAAGCAACGCCACGAGCTGCGCCGCAAGATGCGCCGGGCCGAACGGCTGGGCGGACCGCTGCGTTTCGTGCTCGACCAGAGCGCCGGCCGCATCGACGACTTCCTGCGCCTGCACCGCCTGAGCCATCCCGAAAAGGAACGCTTCATGGATCAGCGCATGGAGGGCTTTTTCCGCGCTCTACTGGGTGGCTGGGCCGAGGAAGGCAGACTGCGCCTGGCCCTGCTCGAGGGGCGAGGCCAGACCCTGGCGGCCATGCTCCAGGTGGCCGAAGGACGGGTGCTGCACCTCTACAACTCGGGCTTCGATCCCGAGCACCGCGAGCTGGCGCCCGGGGTGGTGCTGCTGGGCATGTGCCTGCAGGACGCCATCGCCTCTCGTTACGAGGAATACGACCTGCTGCGCGGCACCGAGCGCTACAAGTATGACCTGGGAGGGCAAGACCGCTCCGTCTGGCGACTCGATCTCCTGTGAAGCACCTCTGCCTGAGCTACCACACCTGCCCCCTGGAAGAGACCGGCACCGGTCTTGCCGGCGGCATGAACGTCTACCTGCGTGGCTTGCTTCCGGCTCTGGAGGCCGATACGCTGGTGCTGACCGCCGGCGACCGTTCCGAAGAGCTCGGGTTGGGCAGGGCGCGCATTCTGCGCATCCCTTGCAAGAGCGAGCCCTGGACCCGCGAGCAGGCCTTCCAGTCCCTGCCCGAGTTCGTGCGCCAGGCCCGAGAGCGTATCTTGGGCCTGACCTTCGAGGCCGTTTCGGCCCACTACTGGATGTCGGCTCTGGCGGCTGAAGAGCTGGTCCCCGGGCTGAAACCCGTAGTGATGTTCCACTCCCTCGACCCCCGGCGCAACCCCGTGCGGCGGGAAGCCGAGCGACGCATCGCCGCCCGGGCCGCCAGTGTGGTCTTCTCCTCGGCGCTGGACCGGGCTGTCAGCCAGGCCAGCCTGCCCGAGCTCACCAGGGCCCGGATCATCCGTCCCGGACTCGAGCCCATCTTTTACCCCCGCAACCAGAGCCAGGCCCGCCAGGCCCTCGGTCTGCCCGACGATGAGACGCTGATCGGCCTGGTGGCCCGGGACGATCCGGCCAAGAACGCCGCCCTGGCCCGCCAGGTAACCCGTGAGTTGGGCCTGACCCTGATCGAGGTGCCCGGCCCGCGCTGGCCCCAGGGCTTGCCCCACCAGAGCATGCCCGACTTCTACGCGGCCATGGACCTCGTGCTGGCCATCGCCGACTACGAGACCTTTGGCCTGTCGGTCCTGGAGGCGCTGGCCTCGGGCTGCCGAGTGCTGGTCTCCGACCGCGGCTACTGGGGTGCCCTGGGCCGTCGCACCGGGGCGGTTCGGGTGACAGCGCTGAAAGACCTGGGCCGTAACCTGCAGCTGGCCCTGCAGGCGCCTCCCCCCGACCGGGCCCTGCAAAGCTACTTCACCTGGCCCCGCGCCGCCCGGCGCTGGCTTCAGGCCCTGCTCCAAAGTCGCTCGGGAAAAACCTTGTAACGATTCTGTAACTCTGTTAAAATCGCCCGCAATGGCCCAGAGGGATGTGCGTCGCGATCTCCGCTACATGACCCTGGAAGGCTCGGCTTTTTGCATCATGGCCGGGGCAGGCGAAGCCTATTTTCCCGCTTTCGTGCTGGCCCTGGGCCATTCGCAGGTGAGCGCCGGCCTGATCGCCACCCTGCCGCTCTTTTTGGGCAGCCTGCTGCAGAACCTGTTCCCCCCGCTCTTGCAGCGGGTGGGCTCGCTGCGCAGCTGGATGGTGGGTGCAGTGGCCCTGCAGGCCCTCTTCCTGATCTTGCTGATCAACTCGGCCGCTTCGCTGCCCCTGATCTTCCTGGCCGTCAGCCTCTACTGGGCGGCCGGCTGGGCCTGCGGACCGGCCTTCAACACCTGGGTCGAGCGCCTGGTGCCCCGCTCCGTGCGGCCCAGGTACTTTGCTCGCCGCACCGCCCTGTGCAACCTGGTGCAGTTCACCAGCATGCTGGCCGCCGGCTGGCTGCTCAGCCGGGGGGCCCAGTCCGGCCAGGCCCTGCAGGCCTTCACCCTGCTCTTCGGGGTGGCCGCCCTGGCCCGCCTCGCCTCCGCCTTCTTCCTGTCGCGCCAGACCGACGCCCGGCTGCCCGAAGGACACCGCGTGCTGGGCTTCAGGCAGGCCTTCGAGGTGGTGCGCAAGAGCCCTCAGGGGCGCACCCTCTTCTACTTGCTGGGGGCGCAGGCGTCCCTGCAGATGGCCGCTCCCTTCGTCAGCCCCTTCCTGCTCGGCTGCCAGAAGCTGGGCTACTTTGACTACATGCTGGTGCTCTCCACGCTGGTGCTGGCGCGCATCCTGGCCCTGCCTCGCCTGGGTGGCCTGGTGCGCCGGGCCGGGCCCCGCAGAATGTTCTACTGGAGCGGTCTTGGTCTCATTCCCGTGCCCCTCCTGTGGCTGGTTTGCGCTCCCAGCCTGCCCGCCATGCTGGCCCTGCAGGCCTTCACCGGAGTGCTGATGGCCTGCTACGATCTGGCCGTCATGATGACCTACATGGAAGCCATCCCCGCCACCGAGCGACCCAGCGTGCTGACGCGCTTCTCGGTGGCCCACACCCTGGCCATGCTGAGCGGCTCGGCCGTGGGCAGCCTGTTGCTCTGGGCTCTGGGCTCGAGCTGGACCGGCTACGCCGTCGTCTTCGGCCTGGCCGTGGTGGCCCGGGTGGCCGCCTTGCGCCTGCTGGCCATCGTGCCCGTGCCGGCGCCCCGGGTGGAGTTCCTGTCCGTCCCGCCGCGACTTGCGGGCGAGCCGGTGGTGGCTCGCGGTGCCCTGCTCACGAAGGTGGCCCAGCGCGCCGAGACGCGCGCCCGCGAGGTGGCCCTGACCGAGCTCGAAGTCAAGGCGCCCTCGCGTAACTGACGCTCATGGCCCGTCTGCTCGTGCTGATGGGGTCGGGCGAGACCACCCCCACGATGACCTCCACCCACCGCGAGGTGCTCGCCCGCGTGGGCGGCCCGGCCGTGCTGCTGGATACGCCTTATGGCTTTCAGGAGAATGCCGAGAAAATTTCCGCCCGGGCCGTCCTGTATTTCGAGCGCAGTTGCGAGACGCGGCTCGAGGTGGCCCGCTGGCACGGCGAGGCCTCACCCCTCGATCGGGAGACCGCCCTGACCCTGGCCCGCGACGCCTCCTTCCTCTTCTCGGGTCCCGGTAGCCCCAGTTACGCCCTGCGCCAATGGCAGCAGACCGAGATGGCCGCCATTCTGGCCGAGAAGCTCTCCCGCCCTGGAGCCCTGGTCTTCGCCAGCGCTGCCGCCTGCACGCTGGGCTCGCGGGCGGTGCCGGTGTACGAGATCTACAAGTGCGGGGCGGAGCCCCACTGGCTTCCCGGCCTGGACCTGCTCACCCCGCTGGGTTTCCCGGCCGTGGTGGTGCCCCACTGGAACATCCAGGTGGGGGAGGACCACGACACGCGCTACTGCATGCTGGGCGAGCGCCGCCTGCAGCTGATGGAGGCCGAGCTGCCCGAGGACCAGTTCCTGCTCGGCCTGGACGAGCACACCGCCCTGGTGCTCGACCTGGACACTCTGACCGGCCAGGTCACCGGCAAGGGGGCCGTGGTGGTGCGCCAGCGGGGTGTGACCACCACCTTCCCGGCCGGACGTCCCTTCCGGCTGGGCGAGCTTTGCGATGGCCCGGCTCCACCGGCTCTGGCCGCTGAACCCCCCCGGGCCCAGCCCCTGGTGCAGGAGGTGGATCGCCTCGAGCAGGCCATCCGCGCCGCTCTGGAGCAGCGCGACAGCCAGCAGGCCGTGGCCTCCGCCCTGGAGCTGGAGAGCTTGCTGGCCGAGTGGTCCCACGATACCGACGCGGCCAGCCTCAAGCGCGCCCGGGCCGCCCTGCGCTCAACCCTGGTGCAGCTCGGCCAGGCCGCCCGCACCGCCGGCGAGCTGCTCGAGCCGGTGGTGGAAGCCATGCTGACCTTGCGCCGCCAGGCCCGCTCGCGTCAGGAGTGGCGCGAGGCCGACGCCATCCGCGCCGAGCTCGCCCGGGCCGGCATCCAGGTGCACGACACCCCCGAGGGCACCCGCTGGGAGCTCGCTGGTTGAGCTTTGTGCTATGATCCCGTCGACGGTGCCAAATGTCACTGAGGGCTCGGGATAAGGCCAGGTAGGATGGAGCTATGACGAGCAGGGAGGTCAAAGTCATGAGCTGGAGCCACTATGAGGAGGCTCTGGAAGAACTTCGCGAGCAGCAACGAGAAGACTTTCTGCTGGTCATGGTCGCCATGGCCACCACGCGCGATGCCCTGGCTCGCACTCAGGAGAGCCTCGAGCAGGTGGAGGCAGGTCTGGTCCGTCACCAGAAGCACAACGAGATGCGCCTGGAGCTGATCGAGCGGGCGGCCCGCTCGGAGTCTTCCGCGGTAAACTCGCGTCTTGACCGCATCGAGGAGCGGCTCGACCGGCTCGAGCACCCGGCCGCCTGAGGTTCTTGCAGGATTGAGGACCCTGCAGTGGCGCAAGCTTGCGCTGGTCGGCGGGGCACCCGAGGCGACTGTCCCCGGGCCGATCGAGAGCTACAATGACGGGACGGGGGCCAAGCCTCTCAATGCCTACTCTGTCGACGGCCGAGTGATCGCTCGCAACGTCCGGAGCTGCAGCTTTGAGCGCCTGGGCCTGTCAGTGCAGTACCAGGTCGTGGCCGAGCGGAAGCGTTACGGCACCGATCGGCTCGAGTCGGTGAGATTGGCCAGCCAGATCACGCCGCGCAACTGAGCGATCGGTACCAAACATCACTGAAGTCCCGTAAGTCACACGCTAAACTCATGCTATACTCACTTTCGAAGGAGCAGCCATGAGTCGTTGGAGCCATTACGAGAGCGCCCTGCAAGAGGTTCGCGAGCAACAGACCGAGGACTTCCGGCTGGTCATGGTGGCCCTGGCCACTACTCGCGACGCGGTGACGTCTGGCCTGGAGCGCGTCCAGGCGGGTTTGGAGAGGCACCAGCAGCACAACCAGAGACGACTCGAGCTGCTCGAGCAGGCCGCCCGCGCCGAAGCCGAGGAGGTCACCCTGCGCCTCGACCGCATCGAGGAGCGACTCGACCGGCTCGAGCCCCCGGCCGCCTGACCTTTCAGCCTTTTTTGCAAGACAGGTCGTAAACTGGGGACATGCTCGCGCAAACTCGAATGCCGATCGGCTTCTTCGGGGACAGGGTCTCCCCCGGGACCTGGGTGGGGCCAGGCTCGGCGCCCACCGATCGGGATATCTTCATTCCCGATGCCGGGAACCTGTTCGCGCGAGGAGCTCAGATTCAGGCGGTCTCGATCACTGGCGGTCAGGCCCGCCTGGTCAACCCGGCCGGGCAGGCATTCAACTATCCCGCCAACCTGCTGGCGGTGGCCGCCGCGGGCAACGGCTCGATCCCCGCTCTGATTGCGACCTCCTCGTTTCCGAGCGTGGGCGACCTGGTGCAGGCCTGCGATCGGGCCAGGCCCCGGAAAGACCCGTTCTTCGAGGTCCCGGTGGCCCTGATCGAGACCCACGGGTTCGAGGAAGGAACCTTCCTGAACGTCCACGGCGAGTCCAGAAAGATGAGCCTGTTTGAAACCCGAGTTGCCCGCGAGGAATCCTACCAGAATTGGACCCCCGACGTGCTGACCAGGCTCAGGGCCGGCATCGTCGACCCGCACACCGCCAGTATTGGCTTGCTTCCAGGCGGTCTGGCCATCGGTGGGGTCCTGATGCGTACTCGACACGCGGCCTGAAAACCCGGAAAGAATTTTCGCGGGAATCCGACCCTGCTCGTGGAACGGTGTCCACCACACAACACCAGAAAGTTTCGAGGTCGTCCACCAGCATGCAACGCCGCCTGAGCGCGCTCTACCTCATTTTGATGTTCCTGACAGCCTGCGGGCCCGTGCCCCAGGGCGGGCCCGGGAGCGCGGCCACCAAATGGCCCGAGGGCAAGCCCCGCCCGCTGGAGGTGACCTTCGCCTCTCCGATCGGCGAGGTGGAGAGCCCCGATGACGCGGCTGCCATCCTGGTGGGCTTCAACCAGCCCATGACGGCGCTTCAGCCCCTTCCCACCGAGCGGGCCATCGGACCTTTGACGCTGACCCCCGCGGTCAACGGGAAGTTCCGCTGGAAGGGTACGGCCACGCTGGTCTTCACGCCCGACAAGCCGCTACCGCTGGCGACCAGGTTCAAGGCCACGGTGCCGGCCGGCACCCCCTCGGCCCAGGGCCCCAAGCTCGAGAAAGACTATGTCTTCGAGTTCGAGACGCCCCGACCGCGAATGGTCAAGTCCGAGCCCGCCGATGAAGCCAGGTGGGTGCCGCTCAACCAGGTGTTCCTGCTCGAGTTCAACCAGCCGATGAACGCGGCCAAGCTGACCGGTCAGCTCGGTCTGGTGAGCGCCCTCAAGGACAACGCTGTCAAGAGCATCGAGCTCGACGTTCGCGAGCCCGATGCCAAGGAGCTCGAGCGCTTCTTCGGCCCCGAGCCCGATGAGGCCACCAAAGAGCGTTTCAACCGCCTGGTGGCGGCTGTTCCCAAGCAGCCCATGGACACCGGCAAGGCCTATCGCCTGGTCCTCAAGAAGGACCTGATGGCCGCAAGCGGCGAGCTCGGCTCGGCCGACGAGCAGGCCTTCACCTTCTCCACCGTCAACCGCTTCGAGTTCACCCAGCTGCGCGAGGCGGGCAAAACGGTTTCGCCCTACGAGTCGCTCAGCTTCAACTTCTCCAACCCGGTCAGCTATGCCGAGTTGGCCAGGAACCTCACCATCGAGCCGGCGGTCAAGATCCCCGAGAGCTATCTCGAGGACCGCGATTATGCTTCGGAAGACCTCTACTTCTATCTTCGCATGGCCCCCCGAACCAGCTACAAGGTGCGCATCGGCGAAGGCCTCAAGGACCAGTTCGGCAACACCCTGGGCAAGGCCACAGAGCTCACCTTCAAGACCGGCGACTATCCGAGCGGCGTGCGTATGCCTGAGGGCACCGCCGTGCTCGAGACCGGCACCCCCGACCCCCGAATTCCCATCGGCATGATGAACGTCAAGCAGGCCGAGCTGAGGGTGGCCGTTCTTCCGCCCGACCAGCTGATCAGGGCAGTCGGCAGCCTCAGCGACTACAAGCCCCCCGGTGGCTACAAGCTCACCCGCAAGCTCACCCCCAACGATAAGCCCAACGTGCTCCAGGATCGCTACTTCAAGGTGGCCGACGTCCTGGGCAAGAACGGCTCGGGCTGGCTCTTCATCACCCTCGAGAACGGCAAGTACGACCGCAACCTGCTCGTCCAGGTGACCAACCTGGGCCTGACCGCCAAATTCTCGCCCGAGAACACCGTGGTTTGGGCCACCGCGCTGGACACCGGCAAACCGTTGCCGGGCACCGCCCTCGAGATCCGCGACGAGAAGGGCAATGTGCTGGGAAGCGCCACCACCGGAGCCGATGGGACCGCCAGCTTCAAAGGTTGGCACACCTTCGGGCTCAAGCAGGAGGACCGCTGGAGCCAGCCCACCCTCTACATCTACGGCCGCTCGGGCAACCAGGTGGCCTTCATCGGCAGCCGTTGGAACTGGCAGATCGACCCCTGGAGCTTCGATCTGGCCTACGACTACTCGCCCGAAGTGCCCGAACGACGCGGCATGGCCTTCAGCGAGCGAGGTCTCTATCGGGCCGGCGAAGAGGTTTACATGAAGGGCGCTCTGCGCGAACTGGTCAACGGCAGTTACCAGATTCCCGAGCTGAAGCAGCTCGACTTCAAGCTGATGGACTCGCGCGATCAGCTGGTGAAGCTGGGCGTTGTCGACCTGGGCAGCTTCGGCTCCTTCGACCACACTCTGAAGCTGGCCAGGAACTCGCCCACCGGTTACTACAGCATCTACTACTATCTTCCGGGGGAGGCCCGCAAGAGCCTCAAGAACGGCGATGCCTCGCCCCTGTTCGTCGACTCGTTCCGGGTGGAGGCCTTCCGTCCGGCTCAGTTTGAAGTCAAGGTAAACGTCAAGGAGCCTGTTTACGCCTTTGGCGACAAGCTGCAGGCCGAATTGCTCGGTCGCTACCTCTTCGGCGGCCTGATGAAGGGCGACGCCGTGGAGTGGACGGTGCGAGCCGAGCCCCACAGCTTCCAGCCCGAGGGTTGGGACGGTTGGGACTTCGGTCCTCTCAGCTGGCTCGACTCGGATGACGAGCAGCCCGAAGAGGCCAAGACCCTGCTCAAGGGCAGCGGCAAGCTCGACGACCAGGGCCAGAAGAAGCTCGAGGCCGACCTGGCCCTCAAGTACCGCGGAACGGCCGCCGTCACCGTGGAGGGCACGGTTACCTCGGCCTCCCGCCAGCAAATCAGCGGACGGGCCACCGTGCTGGTGCATCCGGGCAACTGGCTGATCGGCCTGCGGCCCAAGAGCTCGTTCTTGAGCTCTGGGGCTCCGGCCGGCATCGATGTGGTGACGGTCACCTCGGAGGGCAAGAACCTGGGCGGTCAGAAGGTCAACCTGGAGCTCTTCCGGCGCCAGTGGCATTCGGTGCGCCGGGCTGAGACCGGGGGGTCGTATCGCTGGGTGGTCACCACTGAGGATCAGAAGGTGGGAGAGCCCATCGTGGTTACCAGCCAGGATTCGGCCGTGCTGGCCAACCTCAACCCCGACAAGTCCGGCTTCTACGTCGTGAAGGCCTGGGGCGAGGACAGCAAGGGCCGCAAAATCGAGACCCAGACCACCTTCTACGCCAGCGGATCGGACTACGTGGCCTGGGCCCGGGGCGAGAACGATCAGGTCGAGCTGGTGGCCGACAAGAAGAGCTACAAGCCCGGCGAAACGGCCCGCATCCTGGTCAAGTCCCCCTATGAGGACTGCCAGGCCCTGGTCACCGTCGAGCGCGAGCTCATCATGCGCCGGTTCGTGGTCGAGCTGAAGGGCAGCACCCCCACCATCGAGGTGCCCCTCAAGTCTGAGGATCTCCCCAACGCCTTCATCTCGGTGGTGCTGGTGGAGGGCCGCCTCACCGACAAGGGCTTCGACGAGCAGGGCGAGGACCTGGGCAAGCCGTCCTTCCGGATCGGCTACGTCAACCTCCCGGTCGACACCGGCGAGAAGCACCTCTCGGTCAGCGTCAAGACCGACCGAGAGGAGTATCAGCCCCGCCAGACCGTCACCATCAACCTCGAGGTCAAGGACTCCCAGGGACGCCCGGTCCAGGCCGAGGTAGACGTGGCCGTGGTCGATCGGGGTGTGCTCAACCTGATCGACTACCAGACCCCTGACTTCTTTGCCCCGTTCTATGGCCCGCGCTCTTTGCGCGTGGTCACGGCCGAGATGCGACGCGACGTGATCGGTCTTCGCAGCTACGGAGTCAAGGGAGATCCCGAAGGCGGCGGCGGGGCCGGCGTTCCCGGCGAGACCCGCGAGGATTTCGGGGCCACGCCTTACTGGAACCCCCGCGTGCTCACCGACTCTCAGGGCAAGGCCACGGTCACCTTCGAGCTGCCCGACAGCCTGACGTCCTTCCGGGTCATGGCCACCGCTCTCACCAAGGCATCCGACTTCGGAGCCTCCGACTGCGAGCTGCGGGTCAACAAGCCCCTCCAGATGCTGCCTTCGATCCCGCGCTTCGTGCGCATCGAGGACCGCTTCCAGGCCGGGGTGCTGGTGCACAACAACACCAAGACCTCGGGCAGCGTCGAGGTCTCGGTGCAGGCCGAGGGCGTCGATCTGGCGGGCGAGGGCAAAGCCACCGTCAGCGTGCCGGCGGGCGAGGAGAAGGAAGTCATGTTCGACTTCCTGGCCAAGCGGCCGGCCGATGCCAGGCTGACCTTCCAGGCGAAGATGGACATCCACCAGGACGGTCTGGCCCTGCCCTTGCCGGTACTTTTGCCCGTGGCCACCGAGACGGTCGCCGACTCGGGCGATACCGACCAGGGCCAGGTCAAGATTCCGCTGGGATTGACCTCCAGGCCGGCGCCCGGAGTGGGCGGCCTGACCATCACTCTCTCGCCCTCTATCCTGTCCGGGCTGAGCGGGGCGCTGGAGTACATCAGCAAGTACCCTTACGGGTGCCTCGAGCAGCGGCTGACGCGCCTGGCGCCTAACTTCCTGTTCCCCGATCTCCTCAAGGCCTACGCCGAGGGCGATCGCAAGAAGGCTCGCACCCTGGTGCAGGCCAGTCTGGACGAGCTGCGCGGCTTCCAGGCCCCCAGTGGGGGCATGTGGCTCTGGCCCGAGAGCGACTGGGTCAACGATTATCTCTCGGTCTATGCGCTCGACATGCTCAATCGGGCCAAGGACGACGGCTACGAGGTCGACAAGCGCCTTCTGACCGACCTGCGCGGCTACGTCAAGAAGGTTCCCAACGCCCAGAAGTTCGACTACCCCTATTCCAAGGCCGAGGAGTTCGTGGTGCGCTCGTATGCTGTCAGCGTGCTCGCTCGCCTGGGAGTCAAGGACCGGGGCGCCTTCGACGTGCTCTACGCCGACCGCAAGGACGCCCCCCTGGAAGCTCGCGTCTACCTGCTGCAGGCCTCGCGTCGCATGGGCGTGGGCAAGGAGAAGGTGGCCACGTTGCGCAACGAGCTGACCTCGCGCGTGCGCATGGAGGCCGACTCGGCTTACTTCCAGGAGAAAGACCAGGAGTCGCTGGGCTGGGTCTACGGCTCCAACCTGCGCCTGACGGCCCAGATCCTGAACGTGCTGCTCGAGGAGGAGAGCCCGCCCGACTTCGCGCCCAAGGTGGTCAAGTATTTGATGAGCGTGCAGAAGAACGGACACTGGGGCAACACCCAGGAAGACCTGGCCGTGCTGACGGCGCTCGACCTGTATCGCGAAAAGTTCGAGAAGGGCTCGCCCAACTTCAAGGCCATGGCCAAGATCGACGCAAAGTCGGTGCTGGAGAGGAGCTTCTCGGGCACCGCTCCGCAGGTGGCCAACGTCAAGATTCCCATGACCGACCTGCCGGTGGGCAAGGTGAATGTCGACCTGACCAGGAGCGGTGAGGGCCGCCTCTACTACACCCTGCGCCTGCAGTACGCCCCGGCCGAGGACGTGCCGGCGCGCGACGAGGGCTTCATGGTACTCAAGCAGGTAGTCAACGTCGAAACCAACACCGTGGATCCGGTGCTTAAAGCCGGTAAGATCTATAAGGTCACCGTCTCGGTGATCACCCCGCAAGAGCGCCGGTTCGTGGTGCTCGACGATCCTCTGCCGGGCGGGTTGGAGGTTGTGCAGACCACCTTCGAGACCGAGTCCGACAGCATGCGCCGGGTTCTCGAGCTGGGCTCGAACGACCGCCGGTGGGGCGGCACGTTCGACCACTTCGAGGTGCATGACGACCGCGTGCTGCTCTTTGCCCAGCAGCTCAACCCCGGCGAGCACACCTTCGAGTACCTGGTGCGGGCGGGTTATCCCGGCAAGTATGACCAGCCGGCCACCAAGTGCGAGGAGATGTACGAGCCCGAGGTGTTCGGCACCACGGCCCGCCAGGCGGTCGAGGTCCGCTGAAACGCCTCCGGCTCGGCCGCCGGGCGCGTTGGGCCCTGGGCCTGGTGGCCCTGGCCGCTGTGGTGTTCTTTCTCTGGCCCGTGCCCGAGGCCATCCGCCATCCGGCCCCGGCCGGCTCGGTGCAGCTGACCGATCGCCACGGCCTGCCCCTGCGTGAGGTGCTCGGCCCCGAGCACATCTCCAGCCATGCCATCAGCCTGGATCAGGTCTCGCCCTACCTGATCCGGGCCACCCTGGTCAGCGAGGACCGGCGGTTCTACTACCATCCCGGGGTGGATCCCCTGGCCGTGCTGCGGGCCGTGTGGCTGGATGTTCAGAGCGGCGAACTGGTCTCGGGTGGATCCACCCTGACCCAACAGCTGGTGCGCAACCTGGTCGACATCGGCCCGCGCGGTTGGCGCTCGAAGCTGCGAGAGGCCTTCTACGCCCTGCGCCTGGAGGCCAACCTCAGCAAGGCCCAGATTCTCGAGCTCTACCTCAACCGGGTGCCCTACGGCAACCAGGCGCTGGGGGCCGAAGCCGCCGCCCAGCTTTACTTCGAACGCCCCGCGCTGGCCCTCTCGCCCGCCCAGGCGGCCTTCCTGGCCGTGCTGCCGCGCGCTCCCGGCCATTACAACCCCTACGTCAACCTCGAGGAGATCCTGCCTCTGCAGAAGGACCTGCTGCACCGCATGGAGCTCACCCCCGAGGAGCTCAGGCTGGCCCTGGAGGAGCCCATCGAACCAGCCTTTCCCGAAGGCGCCTTCCGGGCTTCCCACTTCTGCGACTTCGTGACCTCGGAAGGCTTGCCGCCGGGGCCGGTGACGCGCACCACACTGGACTGGCCCCTGCAAGAAGAGGTGGAGCTCATGCTGCGAGCCCACCTGGCCCGCCTCCAGCCCCAGCAGGTAACCAACGGCGCGGTGCTGGTGCTCTCGGTGGAGACGGGCGAGGTGCTGGCCATGGCTGGCTCGGTGGACTACGCTCAGGGCCAGGTGAACGCCGCTCTGGCCCTGCGCCAGCCCGGCTCCTCTCTCAAGCCCTTCACCTACGCCCTGGCCCTGGAGCGGGGTTTCAGTCCGGCCAGCCTGGTCAGCGACATCGAGACGGGCTCGCTGGAGGACCGCTACCTGCCCGACAATTACGACCGCAAGTTCCACGGCCCGGTGCGGCTGCGCGAGGCCCTGGCCTGCTCCTACAACGTCAGCGCCGTGCGGGTACTGCACGAGGTAGGGGTGGATGCCCTGCTCTTGCGCCTGCGCGAGCTGGGCTTCGTGGAGCTGACCGAGGCTCCCGATCACTACGGGCTGGGCCTGACCCTGGGTGACGGCGAGGTGACCTTGCTCGAACTGGCCCAGGCCTATCGCTGTCTGGCCCGGGGCGGGCTGTTCGCCCCCTCGCTCACCTTGCTCGACCAGCCCGTCCCGGCTGACCGGCGCGTGTTCGACCCCGTGACCGCCTACCTGATCACCAGCATCCTGTCCGACAAGAACGCTCGCGTGAACGCCTTCGGAGCCGACTCGGTGCTCAACTTGCCCTTCCCCTGCGCCGCCAAGACGGGCACCTCCAAGGCCTACCGCGACAACTGGACGGTGGGCTACACGAAAGGCTACGTCGTGGCGGTCTGGGTGGGCAACTTCGACGCCGACCCCATGGTGGACGTGTCCGGCATCACCGGCGCCGGCCCGCTCTTTGCGGACGTCATGCTGGCCCTGCATCGGCGCGGTCCGGCCGAAGCCTTCGCGGCTTTCCCCGAGCCCCCCGGGGTCACCCGCCAGATCGTCTGCACAGCCTCGGGCGAGCGTCCCGGCCCGAGCTGCCCCCACCGCATGGAGGAACTCTTCGCCCCGGGCACCGAGCCGTCCGAGGATTGCAGCGTGCACCGCCAGCCCGGCTACGAGGTCTATCGGCCCGAGTTCCAGCCCTGGATGGAGGACCGCGGCCTGCCCCGACCGCCTCCAGCCCCGCAACTGGAAGGCAAGGTGCGCATCGTCTTCCCCGAGGACGGCGACTTCTTTCGCCTCGACCCACTGTTGCGCGGCGAGTATCAGAGCCTCCGGCTGCGGGCCGTGGTGCCCGAGGGCTGCCGCAGCCTGACCTTCATCGTGGACGGAAAGCGCCTCGATGAGGTGACCGGCCCCTTCAGCCAGCGCTGGCAGCTCTCACCGGGCACCCACCGACTGGAGGCCGAAGCCCTCGGAGCCGGTGGAGCCCGGCTGCGCAGCAGCCCGGTGACCATCACCGTCCGCTGAGGACACCGGCGTCGAACATTTGTCCGATACCGCCGGTATAAATTTCGAGCAGGTGTTCGATTTCTGGGTCCGTGGATCACCCCCTGCAGTTGTGGAACCCTCACCCGTTCGGGCTTGGGTGGTTGGGGATCCGGTAGAGCCAGATCGACCGGATCCTTCCCTGGCGGTCACCTTCAGCAGTCAATGCGCTAGCATACTCTTCTTGATGGCTGAGTGGTGGTAGCCCGATGCTGTAGTACGGGTTACCATGGCCATCGTGCCCAAACTTGCCTCCGGGGAAGACCTGTTGTGCGCGCGTCAACCTATCCCCCACCTTCAACAAGACGACCGTTCCCTGTGTCAGCACTCGTCCCTTGACGGATGAGGTTCCGTCATCGGCTCGCGAGTGCCCCATGTTGTCGGGTAGCAGGCGTCGATAGGCAGAGTCTTTCCAGTGCTCCGACGGCAAGATTCCCTCGATTCGCAGACCTGCCCCATCCGGATCATAGCGGGCGGGCGAGGGACGACTCTCGCCAAATACGAGAATGGCCGTGACGACGAGCAGGATGGGCAGGTCGAGCGAGCGTTTCCTCACAGACTGGATACCCCGGATCGGGGAGAAGTTCGACTGTTCGGCCGTGCATCGAGCTGGTGCGCGGTGTCTGGGGCCAGGCCCAGGAGCTGATCCGGTTCTGGCGTAACTTGTCAGAGCCGCTTGCGCAGCGGCACGCCGCCGACGAGCACCATCGACTCACGCTCCTCCATGGCCGTCCGACCCGCCTTCTGCTCGGTGGCGGCGAGTGTGGTCCAGGCGCTGAGCAACTCGGGATGCTCGAGCGACCGCCCCAGCCAGCGAAAGGGCTTTCGAAACTCCTGTTGGGAAGGTGGGCTCACGATCTCGACCATGCGCGACCGGCTATCCCACCACGTCTTCAGGCCGCGCCACCCGTTCGTCCTCAGGTGGGCCGGCAGGCTCCCGGTGGCCAGGTAGTAGTCGGTCTGGGTCTGGGCCTGGATGTCGCGCGGATAGCGCTCCGTCTCGTGACCGGCGCGCTCGAGGACGGCCTCGGCCGACACCGCCCCCCCGGCGTCCACGCGCAGCTCCAGCGCCGCTCGCCCCTCAACACCTCGCCGATACTCGTCGCGGACCACGGTTCGCGAGCCGTCGGCGTGGAAGGTCTCCTGCCAGCGGCGGTAGTCCAGCCCGTCCTTGTGCTCGAGGCGGGACGCCATGCCATAATCGAATGTGCGCGGGTCGATGACCAGCTCCGGATCGATCGGATCGAGCTCCACGTGCCAGCGGCCGTCGAGCCCGGTGGCCACCTTGAAGCTCCGATCCGGGTGGGTGGCCGGCCGCACCGAAGGCTCGCCCATCAGCGGCATCTCGACGAGCAGGTCGACGGGCAGGAGCGGCCCGGCCGGAAGCCGGGCGCTCACACCCGGCGAGTCGGACGACATCGGCAGGATCTCGACGCCGTTCGCGAGTTGCGTGCCAGGCTTCAGAGTCGCCGTGGTCGGCCATCGATAGGCACTGGAGACGAGCATGGCTCCATCTTCACTCAAACGGCTGAAAGGACCCGGAAAACTCCGGCACGGAGCCCTCCGGACTCGAGCCCGATCCTCGGCCCTATTGAGTTCCGGGCGGAGTGAGCAGTGGCGCCTTATCTGAAGGGGGGGCTGAGTCGGTGAATTTCATCGAGGAGCTTGACATGAGGGTGGAAGGCAACCTGACCCGGCGGAAGATTCGCCACAGGGAAGCACTGGCTAACCTCTCCAGGAGATCTGAAATGGTCCTCCTGAGAGCTCCGGTGCCCATGCCCGCCCCTGGTCCTCGACCAGGTTGCCTGCAGGGCCGCGAAGCGGCCGAAGGGTTGACGGAGAGTGGGCGTAGGCGGCCCGAACCGTCAGAGGGGCCGGTCTCCCACGGCGGGCCGACTCTTGGCAAGATGCCGCCCCTGGTGATCCGGGACATCCAATCTGGGTCCTACGTAACGCCCCTTCAGCGCCTTATGGCAGGCGACGAGCTTTCCGCTTCGCTCTTGCACCGTCGAAGTGTGAGCTGCACAAGGTTACCTGAGAATTATTCTGGATGTCATTGTAGGGTGTGGTCGACGATTCATTGGGGAATCGGAGCGGCAGGGACACCGCGGAAGCGGTACGTGTCGGCAGAACCTTTTCCTGTGATAGTCTGCCCTCCTCGGCTTGTGTCCCCTGATGCATGGACACCTGGAACGAGCCCAAACATGCCAATCGCGGTTGTCTTCTTGTGCACGTCGAGCCCGACGAAGATGTTGTTGGATTCCTGGGTGGGCAAAGTCTCATCGTTTCTGGCTTGGCGATTCTTCGCCACGCGACTCTGCTGACTCTGTCAGTAACCCGCGGGTCCACCCACCTTTCGGTTTCGTGCGGGTTCGGAGAGCCCGTAATCCGAGGATAAAGAGTGCGGCCCCCAGGTGGTTTTCCCCGAGCGCGTAGGGTCTTTGCACCGGCTCCCGAAGAGCCCGGCCATGCCTTTGCACGAGATCCTCACCACGCTCTTCATTCTCATCCTCACCTCCGTCATGCCGCCGGGCCCTCAGACCCAGTACCGCATTACCCTGGAGCGGGGCATGGAGACAGGCGTGGTGCTGGTCGAGCGCACACCCACCGGGCTGGACTTTACCGACCAGGGGGGGCTCTTGATCGCCCGCGCTCTGACCCAATCCCCTTTGGTCTACCAGGTCAGCTCGCAGGAGGGCGAGGAGCGCGTCGACCTGAAGGGCTATCTCCCCACCCTCACGGCGCCGCTTCCGGCTGATCAGGCCTCGCTCAGCCTGACCGCCACCGATGGCGACAGGGTCGACATTACCCGCCAGGGTCAGGCCATCGTGGTGAAGTTCTCCGCCCTGCCGGACTTCGTGGCCACCATCGAGCCGCGCTGAGCTTTCATCCTCCTTTGAGGGGAGGACCCTACAATCAGGCCATGCTCTCGACCACCATGGCCCTCGCGCCCCTGTCCGGCGCAAGCTGGAAGGCAAGCCCCCACTCCAGTTCCGCCCACACTGACCCGCAGGACTATCGTACGTCCCCGAGCGATGAGGTGATTCAGGTATCGGCCCCGGCACCGCAAGCCCCGGCGCGGCTTCCTCGCATCGCGATGCTGGTGGCCCTGTGCGCCAGCCTGGGAGCCTGTGCCACTCTCCCGGGCGGCCCGGTCCTAGCCCGCCAGGCCGGCGAGCCCATCACCCGCCAGAACCTGGCTGCCGAACTACCGGGAGGCGATCAGTGCGGGCGATTGGTCCCTCTGTCCCGTCAGCAGGCCGACCGGCCCACCCACGTGACCGTGCACGGCATGAACGGTGCCCCCGACAACCTGCAGGCTCTCACCAACCAGGCCGCCGCCCAGGGCTACAACACCATGGCCTTCGTCTACGAAGACCGCCAGTGCACGCTGCGTGAGACGGCCCGCGATCTGGCCGGCGAGCTGGCCGCCTGGCGCCTGGCTCATCCCACCCGGCCGCTGCGTATCGATGCTCACTGCATGGGGGCTCGCATCAGCCTGAAGGCCCTCTCTGAGATGGGCGTCCGGGCGGGCGCGGTGCAGTTGAACATGCTGACCCCCCCGCTGGGCGGTTTCGCCCTGGCCAACACCGCCCAACTCGTCCCGCGGCCCCTGGCCCGGCTCTTCCCGGGCACCCTGCCGGGCTACGACATGGGCTCGAGCTCTGACTTCCAGGCCGACCTCGAGCGCACCACTCTGCCGGGAAACATCAAAACCCGCATTTTCTACGGCCAGCGTGACGAGCTGATCGACTACACCCGACCCGTCTTCCATCAGGTGCAGCAGAACCTGAGGGCCAGCGTGCACTATGTTCCGGATGCGGACCACTTGCAGGTGATCGACGAGGTGGCCCGAGGCAACTTCACCACCCGCCCCCTGCCCTACCAGCCACCCGGTAGTTTCCAGGCTATGGTGAGCTTCTGAGACATCGCCCTGCGACCATCGAGACATCGCAGAACGCGCTGGGGGCTTCCCGTCGAGACGCGCGAGCCGGAGGCTGGAGCTTCTCCATCGAGACTGCGCAAGACGCGCGAGCCCGTCGTGGGAGGCTATCGAGGCTCGCGAAGCCTCGCCATCGTCAGGTCTGGTCGGCGCGCGGGTTGCGCAGTTTCGCGAGCAGCTGCGGGTCGGCCGTCTGGGTGGTGGGATCCACCTGCTGGGGCTGCTGACCTTTCTGGGCGTTCTGCTGCTCTTCCAGGTTGTTGGCCACCTCGCCACCCTTGCGCTTGTGGAGCGTTGGGCTGGCCAGGAGGGGCGAGTCGTCCAGCTTGCGGAAGCTGCGGAAATACGAGCCCGGCCCGATCTGACCGGCCGACTGCACATCCACGCTCTGGGTCGAGCCGGTGGCCCGGGTCTGCACGTCGTAGCTGCCGGTGGCCCCGGCCTGCCCCTCGCCACTCTTGGCGGCATTTTGGAGCTGCTCGGGCTGCTGCACTCCCGGCTGTCCCTGGAGCTGCTGGGCGGCCTGCTGGGTCTCGGGCGAGAGCTCGACCTTGTCGGTCTCCTTGTCGTCCTCGCCCGGCTTGCTCGGGTTGGTGGTTTTCGCCTGCTGAGCAGGCTGGGTGGCCTGAGTCGGTCTGGCCGCTGCGGCCGGGGGCGCGCTGCCCACCGCGCCGCCGCCCGGGGCGCCCGTACCTCCACCGCTCGACTTGGCTCCGCCCGCCTGTCCGGCGGGAGCCACCTGTCGAGGAACGTTGGGCTTCTTGGTGGCATTCTGGCCAGCCTGGCCCTGGGCCGCCTGCTGGTTGGGCTGGACGGTTTCTTCCTTGATGTCCACCCGCCCGATGACGTCCCGGCCGCCGTGCAGCATGCCGGGCTCGGTGGACGGGTTCCAGTAAGCCTTCTGCTGCTTCTTGGGCTGCTGGCTCTCCTGCACCGCGTTCACCCCGCCTCCACCGGCCGGGTCCTGGGGCTGGGCCTGCTGGCCCTGCTGCAGGTGCTGATCCACCCGCGGCTGCACCAGGCCCTGCAAGGCTTGCACCAGCGAGTCGATGTCGCCGTTCTTGGCAACGTTCTTGGTGTCCATCTCGCTCAACAGCTCGGCCGAAATGCTGGTGGCATCGAAACCCGGATTCTCCGGACTGGCGACCCGAGACAGGCCCTGATCCTCAGCAGCCCTGGTGACGGTTTGCACAGCCCGGTTGCGAACCTCCGGGTTCTCACCCAGGGGCCGCTTCTCAAGAGGTTGGGGGGCTTGCTCGGGGGCGGGGGCTCCGGCCGTGGGGGTCTTCAGCAGCATGCAGCGTTCCTCCAGATCGCATATCCCCCTGAAATCGACCCGAACTAGGGGGGGCGGGTAAACAGGTTATGAATAAATCGTAACATTCTGGGGATGTTGAGCAAGTTCTTGGGGACATGTAACAGAACGTCCACGGGCCGGTCGATAGGGGCAGAGAGACAGAAAGGAGCCCAACCCCGATGAACCGTGGATGGAATGCGATGCTGATCGGCCTGGTGGCCGCTTTGACCCTGACCGCCGGCGCCCAGGAGCCGAGCCAGGAGTGCCAGCAGGGTGGAGGCCCGCGGGGCCAGATTCTGGAGCGTTTTGATGCTAACCAGGACGGCCGACTCGATCAGGGTGAGCGCCAGACCGCTCGCCAGGCCCGCCGCGAGCGTAACCAGGGCAAAATTCTGGAGCGGTTCGACGCCAACCAGGATGGCACGCTCGACCAGGGCGAGCGCCAGTCTGCCCGCCAGGCTCGCCGCGAACGCATGGGCCAGAGCGGCGGCAACTCTCCGAATTGTGACCGCGACGGCAATCGACCCGGCCCGCGCGGCGGCCAGGGCACCAACTGGGAGAACCCGCCCGGACAGGCCGGCGGACCGGGCACGAGTCCCGACCGCCCGGGGCGGTTTGGTAACGAAGGCAACCAGGGCCAGGGTCCGCGCTTTGACCGCGACGGCAATCGACCCGGCCCGCGCGGCGACCAGGGCACGAACTGGGAGAACCCGCCCGGACAGGCCGGCGGACCGAGCACGAGCCCGGACCGCCCCGGACAATGCGGAAACGAAGACCGTCCGCGCTTTGATCGCGACGGCAATCGACCCGGCCCGCGAGGCGGCCAGGGCACCAACTGGGAGAACCCGCCCGG
>BTUM01000106.1:0-24124 GCA_045863235.1 Candidatus Xenobia bacterium
TGAGGCAGGGCAAGTGCGCCTCATGAGGCGCGATCCCGGTGCCTCAGGGCAGGGGGATCGGTGAGGCAGGGCAAGTGCGCCTCATGAGGCGCGATCCCGGTGCCTCAGGGCAGGGGCTCGGTGAGGCAGGGCAAATGCGCCTCATGAGGCGCGATCCCGGTGTTGAGCCCTCCACTCAAACAAAAAGAGCCCTTTCGGGCTCTTCTTGTCGAGGTCGGAACGCTCTATTCGCCCAGTACGAAGCGGGCGAAGCGCTTGACCTGGATGTTCTCGCCGGTCTTGGCGATGGTTTCCTTGACCAGGTCCATGACCTTCTTGGACTGGTCGCGCATGTAAGGCTGCTCGAGCAGGCACTGCTGCTCGAAGTATTTCTCCACCTTGCCGGCCGCGATCTTGTCCGCCATGTGCTCGGGCTTGCCCTCTTCCAGGACGGCCTGGCGGTAGCCGGCCTGCTCCTTGGCGATGAGGTCCTGGGGAACGTCCTCGCGCTTGACGTACAGGGGCGACATGGCGGCCACCTGCATGGCCAGCTCGACGCAAAGCTTCTGGAAGTCTTCGGTCTTGGCCACGAAGTCGGTCTCACAGTTGACCTCGATCAGCACGCCCAGCTTGCCACCGGGGTGGATGTAGCTGGCCACCTGACCCTCGGAAGTGGCGCGGGTGGCCTTCTTCTCGGCCTTGGCGATGCCTTTCTGGCGCAGCCAGTCGGCCGCCTGGTCGAGATTGCCCTCGTTCTTGTCGAGCGCCTCGCGGCAGTCCATGATGCCGGCGCCGGTGCGGGCGCGCAGCTCCTTAACGTTCTCTGCAGTACTAGCCATGGTCTATCTCCTTCAGCTCCCAGTATCAGTCTTCGGCGCGCCAGACGCCCAGGCGAACCTCTTCGGTCTCGCCTTCCTCGGTGGTGTAGGTGACCAGCTCGGTCTCCACGGTCTCGCTGACCGGGGGCACAGCCGAGCCGTCGGCAACGATCTCGCCCTCGACCGGAGTCTGCAGCGAGGCGGCGCCCAGCTCGGCCTCGATCTCGGCCTTGGCCTCGATGATGGCGTCGGCGATCTTGCCGGTGATCAGGCGCACGGCGCGGATGGCGTCGTCGTTGCCGGGAATGGGATAGTCGATCTCGTCCGGGTCGCAATTGGTATCCACGATGGCCACCACCGGGATGCCCAGCTTGCGGGCTTCGGTCACGGCGATGTGCTCTTTGCGCGGGTCGACCACGTAGATGGCTCCGGGCAGAGCGGGCATGTCCTTGATGCCGCCCAGGAACTTTTCCAGCTTGCGACGCTCGTCCTCGAGCATCTTGACCTCTTTCTTGGGAAGGCGGTCGAACACGCCGACGGTCTTCATCTCCTCGAGGTTCTTCAAGCGCTGTACGCGCTTCTGGATGGTCTTGTAGTTGGTGAGCATGCCACCCAGCCAGCGCTGGGTCACGAAATACTCGCCGCAGCGCTGGGCGTCTTCCTTGACGGTGTCCATGGCCTGCTTCTTGGTGCCCACGAACAGGATGGGGCGGGGCTCGCCTACGGGCGTCTCGGTCATGCGGAACTCTTCATAGTCGAAGCAGCCACGCGCCACGGCCTTGACGAAGTTGTAGGCCTCCTTCATCTTGATGACGGTCTTCTGCAGGTCGATGATGTAGATGCCGTTTCGCTCGGTGAAGATGTAGCGCGACATCTTGGGGTTCCAGCGGCGGGTCTGGTGGCCGAAGTGTACGCCGGCCTCCAGGAGCTGCTTCATGCTGATCAAAGCCATGAGATTCTCCTTACGTTTCCAGGTTGTCTGATACCCTCGCGACCTCTCCCCGCTGGGGAGTCCCGCTTGGCCCGAAGGCACCTGGACGGGAGGTGGCCGCTGTGAGATATACAGTCCGCCCTTTGCAAGGCGGACCAGTGTCAGATTCTACGGGTTTGTTACCCTTTCGTCAAGAGGTCAATAGCGTCCCTTGACCACGACCTCCCGTCCGATGACCGCATCCGGGAAGCGGGGGATCTGAAAGCGCACCGTCAAGACCCAGCGAATGGTCAGGTTGCCCTCCCGGTCGGTGGCCAACCCGTCGGGGCTGACCTGAAGCTCCTCGGAGAACATCTCCGGCTGGCCGGCCTGGAGGGTCCGGCCAACCGGGATGAGCCAGCTGTTCTTGACCACCGTGTCGTACTCCACGCGACTTCGCTTGCCCCAGCTGTTGCGATTGTCGAGGAACCACTCGGTCTGCTCGTCCAGTCCGTGAGCCCCCTGGAACTCGCGGCGACGGCACTCGAGCACCAGCTCGATAGCGTCCAGCGCGACCTCCTGGCGGGGCTCCACCCGCACGAAGACCTTGAAAGGCTGGCCAACCCGGGGTGTCTCCGGGTCGAGCTTGAGAGTGGGGGCCAGTGCCTGGCTGGCGGCCGAGCGGAGCATCAGGAAGACTCCCGTCCCCACCCCGAGCACCAGACACCCGAAGAAGATGACGCCCAGCGGCTCCATCCGCTACATGTAAGCCTCGTCGCCCTCGTGCAGGGGATAGTTTCCACGCGGGGTCTCGCCGGCGGCCACGTACTCCTTGAACGACTTCACCGGTTGGCCGTTACGGGTCTGCATGCTGATGCAGTGGGGCACCGGGCAGACCAGGCTGCACAGGTTGCAGCCCACGCAGGTGGCCTCGTCGATGCGGGGCACGCGCGAGCCCTCCACCAGGCGGATGCTCTGGTGGGCGGCGTCCTCGCAGGCGATGTAGCAGAGTTGACAGCCGATACAGCGGTCGGGCTCGATGTGGGCCACGATGCGGTAGTTGAGGTCGAGCTCGCCCCAGTCGCGCATGCGGTTGGAGGCCAGACCTCGGAAGTCGGCGATGGTCTTGAAACCCTTGGAGTCCATCCAGCGGCTGAGGCCATCGATCAGATCCCCTACCATGCGAAAGCCGTACTTCATGGCCGCGGTGCAGACCTGCACGCTGGTCGAGCCCATGGCGATGAACTCGGCCGCGTCCGACCAGCTCTCGATGCCCCCGATGCCGGAGATGGGGAGCTTGAACTCGGGGTGGTGCGCCAGGCTGCCCACCATGTTCAGTGCGATCGGCTTGACAGCGGGGCCGCAGTAGCCTCCGTGAGCCGAGTGGCCGTGCACGTTGGGGTTGGGCACCAGGCTGTCGAGGTTGACGCCAGTCACCGAGTTGATGGTGTTGATCAGCGCCACCCCGTCGGCTCCGCCCCGCTGGGCGGCCAGTCCCGGGTAAACCACGTCGGCCACGTTGGGGGTCAACTTGACCAGCACGGGGATCCGGGCCGCTTCCTTGACCCACTCGGTGATCTGGCAGGTGTACTCGGGCACCTGGCCCACCGCCGAGCCCATGCCGCGCTCGGACATGCCGTGGGGACAGCCGAAGTTGAGCTCGATGCCATCGGCCCCCGTGTCGTTCACGCGCTTGACGATGTCGTGCCACTTCTCGCGGCTCGACTCGACCATCAGCGAGGCCACCACGGCCCGGTCCGGCCAGCGCTTCTTGACCTCACGAATCTCCTTGAGGTTGACCTCGATCGGACGGTCGGTGATCAGCTCGATGTTGTTGAGCCCCATGACCCGCTGACCCTTGTATCCCAGGGCGCCGTAACGCGAGTTCACGTTCACGATGGGATCGCCGATGGTCTTCCAGACCACCCCGCCCCAGCCGGCCTCAAAGGCGCGGTCGGCCTGGTAGCCGGTGTTGGTGGGCGGCCCCGAGGCCAGCCAGAACGGATTGGGCGAGCGAATGCCGGCCATGTTGATGGACAGATCGGCCATGATCTCAGGCCCCCTTCCCATTGAGATAGGCGTGGATCGAGCGGGCGGCATCGCGCCCGTGGGCCACGGCATTGACCACTTCCTTGCCTCCGTTGAGGCAGTCGCCCCCGGCGAAGTAGCGGGGGTTACCGGTCTGGTAGCTCTCACTCACCACCACTTTGCCCGACTTGAGCACCAATCCCTTGACCTGCGAGAGCAGGCTCTCCTGGCTCTCCTGCCCGGTCGCCTTGATGACCAGGTCGGCCGGCATCTCGAACTCCGAGCCGGGGACCGGCACCGGGCGGGGCCGCCCGCTGGCATCCGGCTCGCCCGGCTGCATCTTCTGGCAGCGAAGGCCGGTGACTTTGTCGCCGCCGAGCACGGCCACGGGGTGGGTGAACCAGGCGAAGTCCACCCGGTCCTTGAGGGCCAGCTCATACTCGAACTCGTAGGCGGGCATCTCCTCGCGGCCGCGCCGGTAGACGATGGTCACCTGCTCGGCCCCCAGCCGGGAGGCCTCGGTGGCCGCGTCGATGGCGGTGTTGCCCGCCCCCACCACCACCACCCGGCGTCCTACCTTCATCTCGTGGTAGGGCTTGCTGCGCAGCTCCTCGATCCACTCGGTCGCGCCCACCACCCCGGGAAGATCCTCGCCGGGGATCTGGAGCTTTCTGGAGCTCCCCAGACCCACACCCAGGAAGATGGCTGCGAACTCCTTCTCCAGCTCCTCCAGGGTCACGTCCCGACCGACGCGCACGCCCGCTTTCAGCGTGAAGCCCGCCGTCTTGCGCAGGTACTCCACCTCGTCTCTGGCTTCCTGATTGGTCATCTTGTAAGGAGCGATGCCGTAGCGGTTCAGACCCCCGGGCTCGGGTTTGTCGTCGAAAACCACCACCTGATAACCCAGCAGGCCCAGTTCGGTGGCCGCGGCCAAGCCCGCGGGGCCGGCTCCCACCACCGCCACCGAGCGCCCGTTGGGGGGGGCGGGCGGGCCTAACACCTGGATGTCGTGCTTCATGACGTGGTCGGTGGCGTAGCGCTGCAGGCGACCGATGTCGATGGCAGGCATCCCCATCTGGTGCATCACGCACATCCCCTCGCACAGCACCTCGGTGGGACACACCCGGGCGCAGCTCGCGCCCAGCGCGTTGGCTTCCAGGATGGTGCGCGCCGCCCCGGCCACGTTGCGGGTACCGATGCGACGGATGAACTCGGGCACGTCGATGTGGGTGGGACAGGCCTGCATGCAGGGGGCCTCATAGCAGTAGAGGCAGCGGTTGGCCTCCACCACCGCATACTCGTCGGAAAGAGGGGGCTTGATGTCGGCGAATTGCGCCTCCGGGTCGTGGGTGCGGCGATCCAGATCTTGCTCGAGCATGCTGACCTCCTTGCATGGTGGACGGGGTACCTTCGGCTGAGAGGGCACAACCCCCTGGAGCCGGTAGCGGGTATCAGCGACCCGGCCAGCAGGCCCGCTTCAAGAACACCCGAGTCCATCGACCGGGTCGCGAAGGTCGGGCCGAGGGCATGGCGAAGCCCGCCTGGCGTGCCCACCATTGTGTTTCTTGCGGGCCCGAACGGCGCCGGCAAGACGACCTCGGCGCCTCGGCTGCTGCGCCACGAGTTCGAAGTCGTGGAATACGTCAATGCAGACGTGATCGCTTCGGGCATCTCGGCATTCAACCCTGAGAGCGCTGCGCTCGAGGCAGGTCGGGTTCTGCTTGCGCGAACCCGCGCTCTGGCCTCAAGACGAGTGAGCTTCTCGGTCGAAACGACGCTGAGCGGGCGTGCCTACGCGCCATGGCTGAAGCGGCTCATCAGCAGCGGATACGAGTTTTCGCTGCTGTTTCTCTCACTCCCATCCGAGGAGATGGCCGTGGCCAGGGTCGCCCAGAGAGTGAAGTTGGGCGGCCACGACATCCCCGAGGGGGTCGTTCGGCGACGATTCAGGGCCGGGCTGCGGCACTTCTTCGAGCTCTATCAGCCGATCGCCGGTCGCTGGTGCTTTTATGACAACGCGGGCGACGCGCCCAGGCCCCTGGCGCACGGCTCGCGGTTGGCTGTGCAGTGTGTTCTTGACGAGAGCTCGTGGGGAGGTATTCTGAGAGCATGGAGCCGGTAGAGCCCAAGGATATTCAGGCGATCTTCGATCACCATCTCGACCGCATCACGCGAGCCATTGCACTCGGCTCTCGCGACGCGCTGATCAAGCACAAGGCTCTGGGTGTTCCCATCGCGACCTGGCGCGACGGTCAGGTCGTGATCGTCCCGCCCGAGGAGATCGTGATTCCCGAGATCCCCGACGAATGAGAAGTAAGATTCTGTGCGGTTTGGCGGGCTAATCCCCAGGGCCATCAGGTTTACAGGATGAACCGGGACAGGTCCTGGTCCTTGAGCACCTCGGCCAGTTGCGAGCGCACGTACTCAGCGTCCACCACCAGGGCACGGTCGGTGCGGTCGGGGGCGTCGAAGCTGACGTCCTCCAGCACGCGCTCCAGGATGGTGTGCAGGCGCCGGGCGCCGATGTTCTCGGCCTGCTCGTTGACCTGCTGGGCAATTTTGGCCAGCTCGTCCAGGCCGTCCTCGCTGAAGGTCAGCTCCACCCCCTCGGTGGCGAGAAGGGCTCGGTACTGGCGGGTGAGGGAGTTCTCGGGCTCGGTCAGGATGCGCCGGAAGTCGGCGCCGCTCAGGCTCTCGAGCTCGACCCGGATAGGGAATCGGCCCTGCAGCTCGGGGATGAGGTCGGAGGGCTTGCTCATGTGAAAGGCCCCGGCGGCGATGAACAGGATGTGGTCGGTCTTGACCGGCCCGTGCTTGGTGACCACCGTGGAGCCCTCGATGATGGGCAGGATGTCGCGCTGCACCCCCTCGCGAGAGACGTCGGGGCCGCTGCCGGACTTCTCGCGGCCGGCGATCTTGTCCACCTCGTCGATGAACACGATCCCGCGACGCTCCACCCGCGCCACCGCCTCGCGCTTGACCTCGTCGAGATCGATCAGGCGGCGGGCCTCCTCCATGGAAAGCAGCTTGCGGGCATCCTTCACCTTGACGTTGCGAGCCTTCTTGCGCTTGGGCAGAAGGCCGCCCAGCACGTCCTGAAAGTTGATCCCCATCTCCTCGAGCCCGAGATTGGAGAAGACCTGGACCTCAGAGCCCACGCTCTCCTCCACCTCGATCTCGACGTACTGCTCGTCGAGCTCGCCCCGCAGCAATCGAGCGCGCATCTCCTCGCGCTCCTGGTCGAGATCGTCGGAGGGCGGCTCGGGCTCGGGGGCGGGCTGAGGACGCATCCCGGCCCCGAACAGGGCCTGGAACGGGTTGACCATGGCAGGGGCGCTGGACTTGCTCGGCTTGATCAGCGCCACCAGGCGCTCGACGGCAAGCTCGTCGGCTCGCTCCTTGACCGACTCCACCCGCTCCTTCTCCACCATGCGCACGGCCACTTCGGCCAGGTCCCGGATCATGGAGTCCACGTCGCGGCCCACGTAGCCCACCTCGGTGAACTTGGTGGCCTCCACCTTGACGAAGGGCGCATTGGCCAGTCGCGCCAGGCGGCGAGCGATCTCGGTCTTGCCCACGCCGGTGGGCCCGATCATCAGGATGTTCTTGGGGATCACCTCGTCGCGCAGGTTGTCCGGCAAGCGCTCGCGACGATAGCGGTTGCGCAGGGCCACGGCCACGGCCCGCTTGGCCGAGCGCTGGCCGATGATGTAGCGGTCGAGCTCCTCCACCACCTGGCGAGGGGTGAGATCGGTGAAGACGGCCGGCTCGGCGGCCGTCTCACCGGGCATCGGAATGGGCGTCATGGCGTGGCGAACTCGATGCTGTTGATCTCGGCCTTCTCGAGCGTGCGCGTGCCGTCTTTGTTCTGGATGTCGATCTTGCGGGTCATGAGCAGTCCTTTGTAGGTATCGCCTTTGGCCGTGGTCAGCAGGTCGAGGTCGAGCGTGCCCCCGATGTCGAGGCGCTTGATCTCTTCCTTCTTGAGGGTCAGGCTGTTGCCCCCGGTCTCGAAACGAAACTCGGGCGTCAGCACGACGCCTTCCACGGTCTCGCTGCCGACGGCGATGCGATCGACCCCGGCCGTAGCCACCGTGGCAACGGTCGGGGTGGGGGTGGCGACCGGCATGGGGGTGGCCTTGATCCGCCCCCCGGTTCCCACCACGGGCGTGGCCGGATTGCCGGTCACAAAGTCGTGCTTGGGCCCGGGCGGGTTGCCCACCTTGTCATAACCGCCCATCCCGGGCACCTCGTAGCCGGCCGAGAACTCCAGGATGTTGCACTGCAGCCGTTCGCCCGAATAGGCGAGGGTCCACATCAGCGGCTTGAAGACGATCATGCCTCGCCCCTCGTGGCGCACCGCGCACAGGGCCGGAGAGTCGTGGGCAAAACGCAGGAGGGGGACGGTATCCGCCTCGACCACCACGGCCGGGTAGCGCTCGCCCTCCGGATCCTTGAGCAGCGGCAGAAAGACCGTCGCCTCCCCCACCCCGGTCACCATCGGGTGCGAGCCGAAGGCCAGGCCGACCGTGGCCAGGCCGTCATATCCGCGCCCGCCCAGCTTGCCCGACTCGGGCTTGCCTCGGAACTGCTCTTTGCTCAACTTGTAATCCTTGAACCCGAAGTACTTTTCGGCCAGGCGGGAGTCGTAGAGCCAGAGGGTCTTGCCCTGACGCACCCAGTCGACCAGGGCCACGGCGGTGGCCTCGGGCACCTCTTCCACCATGGACTGCAGGGCGATCACCCGGATGTCGGGGTCGTGCACGTAGCGCTGTACGTCGCCCACGTTGGCGCCTTCGACCACCCGGATGCCCAGTTCTTCCTCTTTGTGGTACTGAGAGCGGAGCGACTCGGCGATCTGGGCGGCGCCGGGCAGGGCCAGAGTGGCCAGAATCAGACCAGCAACTACAATTCTATTCAACATCGGGCGGTCTTTTCAGCGACCGGAGGCCAGTTCCTCTCGAATGCGAGGCAAACGCACCCAAAAACGGCAGCCCCGGCCCTCTTCGCTCTCCAAACCGACCTGACCGCCCATCTGGTCCACCAGGGTCTTGGTGATGTAAAGGCCCAGGCCGCTCCCCTGAACCCGCCAGTTCTTCCGATCCTCCAGCCGGCGAAAGCGCTCGAACACAGAGCCCTGCTTGTCCCTGGGAATTCCCGGGCCGTCGTCTTGCACCCAGATCAGCACGTAGGAGCTCTCCACCTCGCTGGTGATGCGCACCTGCCCCCCCTGGGGGGAGTACTTGATGGCGTTGGAGACCAGGTTATTGAGCACCTGGTCGAGCTGATCCCGATCGGCCCGCACCTGCAAGGCGGGCTCGATCTCGTAGCTCAGGTTGTGCCTGCGCGAGCCCACCTGGTGCAGGCTCACCACCCGACGCACGGCCGGCTCGAGCGGCACGGCCTCGAGGTGGGCGGTGTGCTGCCCGGCCTCGTAGCGAGCCTGGAGGAGCAGGTTGTCGAACATGCGGGTGACCCGGTCGATCTCGGAGTTGATCACCTCCAGGGCCTCGTGGCGAGTGGCCTCGTCAAGCTTCTCGCCATGGCGCAAGAGGGTGATTGCGTAGCCCTTCATGGCTGTCAGCGGGGTTTTGAGGTCGTGCGAGAGGGCGGCCGCATAATCGGACTTCATCTGCTCGATGGCCTTCTTCTCGGTGATGTCGCGGAAGATCACCACCGCCCCGAGCAGGTCGCCCCGGTCGACCACCACCGAGTAGGTCGAGCTGACATAGCGATTCTCGCCCGCCCGGTTGCGGATGGTGCCCTCCACGGTGAGTCCGCTGTCCATCAAGCGCTGATTTGCCAGGAGGCGCATCAGGGGGCAATTCTCCTGGCAGTTGGCCGCCTCCATGCCGGGAGCCTCGCAGTAGCGAGCCTGGAACACCTCGGCACAGGTACGGCCCACGGCCTGCTCGGCCGTCCAGCCGGAAATGGCTTCGGCGGCCGGATTGAAGCTGGTGATACGCTTCTCCCAGTCGAGCGTGTAAACGCCGTCGGCCATGCTATCGAGCACAGCCCGCGCCACCACGCGCTCGAGGTCAGCGGTGGAGACCAGCATGGCGTTCTCGAGGATGAGGGAGACCTGGTGAGCCATCAGACGAGCCAGGTCGAGCTCCTCGGGGGCATAGCTGCGGGTGGAGGGATCGCCCAGAAGCAGCATACCCAGCACCTTGCCGTCCAGCTCCAGGGGGATGGCCAGCAGGCTCTTGAGCCCCAGGCGGGTGAAGAGCCGGCTGCGGTCGAGCCGGCCGAGATCCTTGGAGGAGATGAAGAACTCGCCGTCGCGCAGCACCCGTTTGCCGATGGAGCCGAGCTGGCGCGAGGGCACCACCGGACCGATGCGGCGGGTCAGCTCTTCCCCCCCATAAATGCGAAGGCGCCGCATCTCTTGAATGAGGATGGCCGAGAAACGATGATCGAGCACGCTGGCGGCGCGCTCGGCCAGGCTGGGGAGGGCGCTGGCCAGGTGGGGGGTGGCCAGCATGCTGGCGGCATACTGGTGCCAGGAGGCCAGCGCTTCGGTGCGGCGCTTGGTGGTCTCCAGGGTGGGGCGCAGGCGCGAGTTGCCGCGACGCTGGGTGGCCTGAAGCTCCTCGCTCAGCTTCTGCACCCGCAGACGCAGGGCCTCGGCCTCGCGCTCGACCTCGATGCGCTGCAAGCAGAGCGAGACCTGCTCGATCAGCCGGGCAGGCGGGGCTCCGGGAGCTTCCAACAGCATGGCTCCTCGCCCCAGCGGGAAATAGTGAGCTGCCTGCGGGTTGGGAAAGGGGCACAGCCCGTTGAGCTGGCCGGCGGTCAGGTCGCCGGCGGCCTCGGGCAGGTCGCCGCTGAGCCGCCTCCGGGTGGGAGCGGCGGTGCCCAGACAGGCGATCAGGTCGTGACTGTCATCGGGACCGGTCGTAGGGAGCAGCACCCAACCCCGGGCGGCTCCAGCTCGCAGGCAGCAGGCCTCGAGGGCTTCTCCCAGGAGGCGGCTGGCCAGCTCGGGTAGACCGGGCCGAACCCACCTCATGCAGCTGCTCGGGACCAGTCTCCGGGACGCGTCTCGTGCTCTTGCAGCTCTCCCACGAACCCCCAGGTGAAGTGTTGGTCGAGCCGCACCCGGGCCATCAGGCCGGTCAGGTCGCCCTCGGCCTCGAAGTGGACCAGCCGGCCACAGCGGGTGCGACCGGTGAAGCGGCGGCTATCCTTCTTGCTCGGGCCTTCGACCAGCACCTCGGCCACGCGGCCCAGCCGGGCGGCGTTGAGCTCCATGCTGATGGAGTTTTGCAGCTCGATCAGGCGATACAGGCGATCCATGCGCTCGTCTTCGGGGACCTGATCCTTGAAGAGTGCCCCGGGCGTGCCCGGGCGGGGCGAATAAGCGAACATGAAAGCGCTGTCGAAACGGGCCTGACGCACCAGGTCGAGGGTGCGCTGGAACTGCTCTTCGGTCTCGCCAGGAAATCCAACGATGATATCGGTGCTGACAGCCAGCCCCGGGATGGCGGCCCGCATGCGCGCTGCAAGCTCCAGGAACTCGGCTCCGGTGTAACCGCGCTTCATGCGCTTGAGCACCTGGTCGTCGCCAGCCTGGAGCGGCAGATGGACGTGCTCGCACATGGCCGGATTGGCGGCCATGGCCTCGATGACGCGCTGGGTGAAGTAGGCTGGATGGGGCGAGGTGAAGCGGAGGCGGTCCAGGCCGGGAGCGCCGCGCAGGCCATCGATCAGGTCGGCGAAATCGCTCCTGGGCTCCAGGTCGCGCCCGTAGTCGTTGACGTTCTGGCCCAGCAGCAGCACTTCGCGGTGGCCCTCGCGGGCCAGGCGGCGCACCTCGCTGACCACCTGCAGGACGGGTCGGCTCTTGAGTCGACCGCGCACGTAGGGCACGATGCAGAAGGTGCACCACTGGTCGCAGCCCATCGAGATGGTGACCATGGCCGAGAACCGTCGGGTGGGGCGGGCCAAAAGGTCGAAGGTGTCGCCCTGCTTCTCCACCCGCACGAAACGGCCCTCGCCCGACTGAACCTTGAGCACCATCTCGGGCAGGTCGCGCACGTTGTGGGTGCCCAGCACCAGGTCGACCTGAGGGAAGCGGTTGAGGAAATCCTCGCCGTCCTTCTGAGCCAGGCAGCCCACCACGGCCAGCACCTGACGAGGGTGCTGGGCTTTGTAGCGCTTGAAGTCGCCCATGCGCCCGTAGACTTTCTGGTCGGCGTTGTCGCGGATGCAGCAGGTGTTGAACACGGCCACATCGGCCCTCTCCGCGTCCTCGGAGGCTGCCAGGCCCATGCCCTCGAGCATCCAGGCCAGAAGCTCGGAGTCATACTGATTCATCTGGCAGCCGTAGGTCTGCAGGTAATAGGTTCCCAGGCGGGGGATGGTCGTTTCGGGCGTAGCCAACATCTCAGGCTGAACTATAGCGCCTGCCACCTGAGGAACGCAAGTCTCAGGGAGCCTCGGCCCGCGCAGCCTGCTTGTTGATGAGCTCGATCGCCTTCTGAAGCTGGGTGTCGTGCTTGACCTTGCCCACGAACCGGGGCTCCATCTTCAAGCTCACGTCGGGCTCGATGCCCTTCTTGTCGATCACCTTGCCCGAAGGGGAGTAGAAGCGAGCGATGGTCAACTTGAGAGCGGAGTCGTCGGGGAAGGGGTAGAGCTGTTGCACCGAGCCCTTGCCGAAGGAGTGCGTGCCCACCAGGGTGGCCACCTTGTGGTCGCGCAGGGCGCCTGCAGTGATCTCGCTGGCCGAGGCAGAGTACTCGTTGATCAGAACCACCACTGGCACGTGGGGGCCGTCGCCCGAAACGCTGGAATTATAGTCGCGCCTCTTCCCGGTGCGGTTGACGGTGTAGACGACCAGGCTTCCCCGGCGCAGGAACTGGCCCACCACTCCCACGGCCGCGTCGATATAGCCCCCACCGTTGTTGCGAAGGTCGATCACGATGCCCTTGGCGCCCTGGGAGAGGACGTTCTGCACGCCCTGCTCGAGCTCTTCGGCCGTATCCTGACCGAACTGGCGCAGGCGCACGTAGCCGATCTGGTTGTCGAGCAGCTTGGAGGTCACCGAGACCACCTGGATCTCCTGACGGGTCACGGTGAAGTCCTTCGGAGCCGCTCCTCGGCGCTTGATGGTCAGCACCACGTTCGTGCCCGGCTTGCCACGGATGGCAGCCTGAGCCATGTCGAGGGTGATGTTCTTGGTGACTTTGCCATCGATCTTGAGGATCTGGTCACCTGATTCCAGGCCAGCCTTGGCCGCGGGGGTGCCCTCGATGGGCTCGAAGACGGTCAACTGGTTCTTGTTGTCGCGGTCGAGCTCGATGTAGATGCCGATGCCGCCGAACCCGACGGCCTGCATCTGCTCTTGCAGCTTGCGATACTCCTCCGGGGTCATCAGGACCGAGTAGGGATCCTTGAGCCCGTCGAGCATGCCGTAGATGGCGGCCAGGGTGAGCAGGCGCTCATCCACTTTGTTGCCGTAGAGGTCGACCAGTTGGACCAGAACGTTCTTGGACTTGTCCAGCCGCTTGAGGGCGTCGGGCGAGACCTTGGCCTGCTTGAGCAGGTTGGCCACCTCGGCCTTCAGGCCGTTGAAGAGGGCATCCTCGTTGACTTTCTCGACGTAATTCTCGCGGATCTGCCAGTAGATGTTCCGGAAGTACTCAGCATCCGGATCAAACCCCATCGAGTCGGGGTTCTTGAGCCACTTGGAGTAGTCGCGAGGCTCCAGCTCGAGGTCTTTGTCCTTCTTCGGATCTTTGGGCTTTTGAGCCAGCTCGGGCGGCATCTCGGCCTCGGCCGGCTTCTCGGCCGGCTCGGACACGAACGTGCCGGTCTTCTCGTCGTTCATGCTGTCGGGGTCGAGGTTGACCACCATCGAATCGGTGGCCGGACTCACGCGCACGTCGAGCTGAGGGCCATCGAGTTGGGCCAGCGTCTGCTCGACAGCCGGGCTAGCCTGGCCCGACCGGCTCAACAAACCCCAGCCGAGCGCCAGCGTCGTCAGGAGCAACGCCAGCGCCGCGATTCCTATCAGTCCACCACGTCGCATCAAACCACCTCGATCAGGCAAATGTGGGCATGTCGACCAGGCCGGAGCCGCAACATGCCGCGCAGGAACGACGACCACTTCCCTGGCAGTCGGCACAGGGAATTTTTTTCTTCCCTCGACAATCAGGGCAGTCCGGGCTCTGCTCGCGGGCACAGCGGGGGCAGACAATCTCAGTCGCACCCTGGCAGCGCTCACAGGTCCGTTGGCCGGTCCCCGAGCAGAACTTACAGAGAATCGTCGTCAATCGTTTTCTTCCTCGGTGCGAGGGTCGATCAGGCCATAGCCCCGCTCACGCTTGTAGATCACGTTGATCCGGGCGTTCGAGCTGTTGAGGAAGGTGAAGAAATTGTGTCCGTGGGCTTCGAGCTCTTTGATGGCCTCATCGATCGTCATCGGGGCGGCCTGGAAACGGTAGGTGTGCTCGATGCGAGGCGCATAGGCAGGGCCATTCTTGTTGCCGGGCCGTTCGCTGGGACGCGCCTCGGCTTCACCGCTCCCCTCGTGGCTATCGGTGGTGCGGCGCGCGATGGCTTTGCCCTTCTGTTTCTTGAGCTGGCGCTCGAGCTTCTCGAGCACCCGGTCAACCGAGTTGTACATGTCCTTCGTGCGCTCTTCCCCACGCATGTCGAACCCTTTGCCGTGCATCGTGACTTCGACGATATGCCAGTTGCGCTCGGTGGTCATGGTGACATCGGCGGAGAGAACCGAGGCGTCGTGGCGGGCAACTTTGCCCACCCGCTCGGATGCGTAGTTCTTGAGCGCTTCGGTGACGTCGAAGTTCTTGCCCTTGACAGTGATCTGCACTCGCAAGCCTCCTTTTGGCAGGGGTGTGATGGGGAGACAGATCTCCCAACGGAGGTGTATCCGCGATCCATTTTCGGGGCCGCTTTCCTCGACCCTGCCTGACCGGTCAAAGTGAAGCGTGCAGTCATCTGCGCCGACAGCTTGGAAAGAAGGCGCCCTGGAAGGATCGCCAAACCTCGAAGAGGACTTTTCATCATCCTGCGCTCTACAGATTCTCTCGATGAGAGCAAAAAAGTGTGGAACTCTCAAGTTCTTTTTGATAGCATGAGGCTACCGAAAAGTTCCCACTGATGCTCGAGTCGACTTGCCCAGAACTCTTCAGCTCGATTCCCGCCCTGCGCCTGGAGCTGAGTCCCCAGCTAGCCGCGTTTGGCGCTGACCTTGCACGCCGCTTCGAGGCTCTGGCGGAGAGGCTGGCCCACGAGTGCCAGGCCCCGGTTCCCCCTCCCGAAGCCGTCGAGGCCACCTGGCTGAAGCCGAATACCTACCGGATTCTGGTCGGGGGAGCTCTGCGAGCGGTCGGGACCGCCTACCCCGGTCGCCTGCTGGCCGTGGGTGACCTGCGCGGCCTGAAGGGCATTGCCGACCTGGACCCCATTCGAGCTCTGCCGGCGGCCTGGATCGACCGCCGCCGGCGAGCCTCAGCCGAGAGTCGGGGGGCCCTGCTCTCCGAGCCGGCCGACCTGGTGCTGCGCCACGTCGAGCGCACCTTGCGCCAGGTGCTCAACGAGCGCGCTCATATGAGCCGGGTTTTCCACCAGGTGGCTCGCCTGGCCAACCGCAACCCCAACCTGGTGCAGCGGGCCACCCGTCGGGTGGGCCGCGAAGTGCTGTTGGTCTCGCTGGCAAGCCTCGAGAGCGAGGCGATCGTTTGCCGCGATCTGGCTCCCCTGCTCGATCGGGTTGCCAGCGCCGCCCCCCTGCGCTGCACGGCCCTCGAATGTATCGAGTGGTTGCGCAGCCGCTTGCGCAGCCAGATCTCCAGTGAGTATGCCCAGCAAGGTGTGCTCGAATGCGTGACTCTGGAGCCCGATCTGCAGCAATGGCTCTGGTGTCGCGCCTGGCAGGGTCGCCTCAGCCTGCTCGACCCGCCCGTGCGCAAGATTCTCGCCTGCCTGCGCGAGCAGGGACGACCTGTAACCCTGCTGGTGCTGCCCTACCTCAGACCCATCCTGAGCGCACTCTTGCGGCCCTATCTCGATGGCTTGCGGGTTCTCAAGACCGATGAGCTCGAGCCGGGCACCCAGCTGTCGGTGCTGGCCAGCGTGCCGCTCGGGCTGCGGCGCTGGCAGCTTCCCTGGCAGCTGTGGAGGCAGGGGAAGTTGCGCCGCAAAGTCTTGCGCGAGCAACTGGAGGACTACGCTCGCCTTTCACGGGCGGGCAACGGGCCGCTCGTGCGCCCGGAGGCGGCGCCGGAGCCCGAAGTGACCGTTCCCCTGCGCCTGTCGGGCGCTCAAACTGCGGCGGTCTTCCTGCTCGAGTGCCCCACATGGCTGCTGCGCGAGGTACTGACGCGCCTGCCGGCCCGGGAAGTACACCGACTGGCTCAGGAGATGAGCCGGATGGGGCGCCAGAGCCTGCTGTATCGCGATCAAGTTCTGGAGAGCTTTCCCGGGCTCAACGCCGATAGCTCCGACCCGGTAGCCATCACCGCCCACCTGCGACGCCTCCTGACGGGAAGCGTGGCCGGCCCGGTGCGCGAGCTGGCCATCTCCCTTTTGGCGCTGGGCTCCGGCTATGGACCGGTGGCTCGCAAAGTTTTTGCCCGCCTGCCGGCCGAGACGGCCGAGCTGGTTCGAGCTGAGGTGGCCGAATTGCGAGGCCAGCAGAGTCTGTCTTTTCTGCCCACCCTCAACCGTTTCGCCGCCTTCTATCGCGGCGAGCGAGCCCACCTGGGAGTGCTTCCCGGCCCTGTCGTCAAGGATTGGCTGCATGCCGCGGTGTTGCGCGACCCGGCCGGCATGGCTCGAGCCTTGCTGACCACCTGGTTGACGCCCACTCTGGATGCTTATCGCCACTGGGCGGCCGCCGACCCGGTGCGCACCGCTCGCTGGCTGTTCCGCTGGTGGCAGCATGGCCCCACCGGCGCGCAGGATCCGATCTGCCAGGCTCGCGCGGCTCTGCAATGCCTGGACGCCGAGGTGGCCCACATGCTGAGCGCTTACCTCAGCCAGGAAACCTGGGAAGAGCTCACCCGCGGGCCGGCCGACGAAGACTGGGTATCCAGCGCGTCTCTCTGGCTCGCTTCGGGCACGCGGGCCTTCAGCCAGGCCCGGAACTGACTGGGAAGCGGCCTCAAGGGCCGACTTACTGCGCGCGGAGGTAGGTTTAGCGCCCCCAGGCCTTCTTGACCTTGACCACGTAGCGCTGCGTTTCGGCGAAGGGAGGCACGCCGCCGGCCCGCTCCACGTTGCCGGGACCCGCGTTGTAAGCTGCAATGGCCAGAGTCCAGTCCCCGAAGCGGTCCTTCATCTGGCGCAGATACTTGGCGCCAGCTTCGATGTTCTGCTCGGGGTCGAACCGATCGCGGCAACCCAGGTGGTAGGCCGTGCCGGGCATCAGCTGCATCAATCCCCCGGCTCCGGCGTTGGAGACGGCGTAGGGCTTGAAGGCCGACTCCACCTCGATGACGGCGCGAATCAGCCTGGGGTCGAGGTCATACTTGCGCGCTTTGGCCAGGATGATGGGAGTGATATCCACGGTCTCCACCGCTTTACGGGAGACTTCCTTGTAGCCCACCACCCGGTTCTGGGCGGGCGCGGCCGCGCCGCGGCTGGCCAGCGAACGGCGCTGGTGACTGTAGACGGGCACCTTCACCTTGCGGCTCACCTGGACCTTGACCATGATGGGGGGCAGGTCACCCTGGACCACTTCCTCCTTGGCCGGAGCGGCCTTGGTGCGGATCAGGCCGAGATTCTCGAGTTCTTCGGTGGAGAGCCGGAACAGGCCCGCCGGCTCTTCAGCAGGCACCAGGCTGCCCGAGATCCCCTCGCCGGGCACTTCGGGCGACTGGGCGGCGGCGCCGGTCCACAACATGCAGCTCAGCGTCAGAGCTGCGAAAGTTCGCATGATCTTCATCGCAAGGACCTCCCTCCCGTCCCAGGGGACGGAACACACATTCTATCCCTGGCTCCGCAGGTTGTCAAACCGAACGAAGCCAGGCCTGTCAGGACGGGCTTTCCGGCGCAGGCCTGAAGGATGGGAGCCGACGCAGGGCCCTCAAGCGTCGCAAGACCGACCAGCGGGCCAGCATCAACAGCGCCAGGGCCAGCAAGTAAGCTGCCGGCACGAACAGGTCGGCTTTGCTGATCCAGGCCACATGGACCACCGCCAGCAGGGCCGCCAGGTAGGTCAGCCGGTGCAGTCGCTTCCAGTTCCTCCCCAGCTTGCGCATCCAGGCCCGGGTGGAGGTGACCGCCAGAGGCACCAGGATCAGGAAGACCGCCAACCCGACCAGGGCGTAGGGTCGGTCGGGCAGCACCTGGTCGAGCCAGCGCAGCTTGAAGTTGTAGTCCACCAGGAAGATGAGCAGGTGCAGACAGGCATAAAAAAAAGCATACAGCCCGAAGCGTCGACGCTGAGCCGCGAAACGACGCCAGCGCAGCCAGGTCAGGGCCGGTGTGCAAGCCAGCCCCAGGAACAGGAAAAAGAGCGCCGCGTGGCCCGTACGGGCGGTGATGTCGTAGACCGGATCGGTAAGATTGCCCAGGGCCCAGTTTCCCACCAGCAAAGCCAGCGGAACGAGGCAGAGCAGGTCGATGGGTCTTAGAACCAACGCTTGAGGTCCATCCCCGCATAGAGACCGGCAACCTGCTCGGCGTAGCCGTTGAAGGGCAGGGTCGCCCGGCGCCGGTACTCCCCCACGCGCCGCTCGCTCTTCTGGGCCCACCGAGGGGTGGAGACGTCCGGATTCACATTGGCGTAGAAGCCGTAGTTCTTGGGGCTGGCCTTGACCCAGAAGGTGGTGGGCGGATGCTCGACCAGGTCGATGCGCACGATGGCTTTGAGACCCTTGTATCCGTACTTCCAGGGCACAACCAGGCGCAGGGGGGCGCCGTTCTGGGCGGCCAGCGGGCGGCCATAGAGCCCGGTGGCAAGCAAGGTCAGGTCATGCATGGCCTCGTCCAGCCGCAGACCCTCGGTGTAAGGCCAGGGCAACTTGCCCAGCAGGCCGCGCTGGCCAGGCATCTGCTCGGGTCGCTGCAGGGCCTGGAAACGAACGAACCGGGCGCTGCCCATGGGCTCGACCTGCTCGATCAGACGACGAAGAGGGAAGCCCTCCCAGGGGATGACCATGGCCCAGCCCTCCACGCAGCGGTGGCGGTAGACGCGCTCTTCGGTGGGTTGAGCCAGCAACTCGTCCAGGGTGAAGGTGCGGGGCTTGTGGCACAGGCCGCCCACGCGCACGATCCAGGGGCGCAGTTTCAGCTTGCTGACCTTTTTGAAGACCTTCTCCTTGTCCTGGCCGAACTCATAGTAGTTGTTGTAGCGCAGGATGCGACGCAGCGGAGTAGCCTGGCTGCCGAGCTCGTCGACATAAGGGCCGATCAGCTTCTGGCTGCGCTGGTGGGCGTGGCTCGAAGCCGCCCCCAATCCCAGCACCGTGGCCATGGAGGCCAGCAAAAGCTCGCGGCGGGTGAGATAGAGCCCCTCGGGAGTGATGGCACTGGAGGGGGGTTTCATCTCTGGATCATACTTCGGGCGTCGCGAGCGTCCTGCCTCTGCGCAGATTCATCCGCTCCTGTCGTCGCGTCGTCGCCGCAGACTGGCCGCCTTCCCCCCGCGGCGCACCTTGATCAGCTCGGCCAGGATCGCCACCGCGATCTCCTCGGGAGTCTCGGCCCCGATGTCCAGCCCGATGGGCGCGTGGATGCGCCCGAGCAGCTCGTCGGAAACTCCCTCCCGGGCCAGATCGGCGAACACGGCGCCGGTGCGCCGGCGGCTGCCGATCATCCCCAGGTAGGCCCAGGGGCGGTGCAGCACGGCCCGAAGGCACTCCTCATCGTGCTTGTGACCCCGGGTAACCAGCACGATGTGGGTGCGCGCGGTCACCTCGAGGCCCTCGAAAACCTCGGCGAAGGGGCGACAGACCACCCGGGCGGCCTCGGGGAACCAGCGCGGGTCCGCAAAAATCTCGCGGTCGTCCACCACGGTCACCTGGTAGCCGCACAAAGTGGCCATGCGGGTGAGCGGGCGGGCGATGTGGCCCGCTCCGGCGATGATCAGCTCGGCCGGGGCCTCCAGCAACTCGACGAAGACATCCACCCCGCCCACCGACTCGACCCGATGACCCTGGCCGGGCAGGCGCGAGAGCAGCTCGGCGTCCAGCTCGGGGGCTCCCAGCGTGCCGTGCAGCTCGCCACTGGACAAAAAGAGGAGGCGCTCGCCGGCCCTGGGGTCCGTTGGGCGCGGGGACTTCCAGGCCGGAGGACCGCTCGGACCCAGGCGGGTGACCACGGCCACCGTCCTACCCTGCTCCAGGCCCCGGGTCAGCCTGCGGACCAGCCCGGAGAGATGCTCGTGCTCGGGGCGCCACAGATCGACCAGCACGTCCAGCCTTCCTCCACACACCTTGCCGTCATCGGTGTCCAGGGCCTCGGTCAGATCGACGTGCACCTCGCGGGTGCGGCCGTCCGCCAGCACCTCCTGGGCTTCCTGCCAGACCTCGGCCTCGCCGCAGCCTCCCCCGATGGTGCCCGCAATGGATCCGTCGGTGTCGACCAGCATCTTGGCCCCCACCTCTCTGGGAGTGGAGCCCCAGGCCCGCACCACGGTGGCCACGGCCACGGGACGATTGGCTTCGAGTCGGCGCTCGAGCTCGAAGTAGAGCCGATGCTCCTGCGGGGCCCCGTCGGCGTAGCGCAAATCAGGCCAGGGCGGCAGCCGGGATGGCCGGCGGGGGGCACTGCTCGCGCAGCCAGGAAAGGAACTCCTCCGGCTCGGCGTCGGCCCAGCGGGTCAGCCGGCTCAAGTTTTCATCCAGGTTCGAGCCCGCCTGCTTCTTGAGCTCGGCGGGCAGGCGCGAAACGGCGAAGCGCACCACCGGCTTGACCAGGTTGCGCCCGTTGCCCTTGATGGTCGAGCCGGCCTCGATGTAGCCCGAGCGGACCTCGGCCGGCAGGGCCAGCAGCAGGCGCGACGTGGTGCCGGGGGGCAGCAGGGTGATCAGTACCCAGCCCCGCTGGGCCGCGCTGAGCTGGCCGAAGCCGGTGGACACGGCCGCCAGCTCGCGGATGCGTATGAACTGCATGACGGCCACCAGCGGAGCCAGCAGACCGATGACCTGCCACCATTCCAGACGGTCAAACATCAGAAGCTCGGTTTATCCTTGAGCACCAGGGGCTGCTCCATCAACTTCGGCTTGTCGGGATTGACTCCCTTGGCGATGGAGAGGTAGTAGCACATCAGCTGCAGATAGACAAGGCTCACCAGCATGCGCGAGAGCTCACTCAGGCCCGACTTGAGCTCGACCACGAACTCGGAGCGACGCATGGTCTGGGAGGCCTCCTCACAGATCACGAAGCGAGGGGCGCGCGACTGGGAGATGAAGGTCAAACACTCCTCCTCGAAGTTGCGCAGGGTGTCACTCACCAGAGCCACCACGAAGTTCAGGTTGGTCAGGCCGCAGTGACTGCCGTGACGGTACTCGAGCGGTTGCTGGTACTCCCCGGGAATGCCCACCATCTCGCGCATCTTGAGAGCCCCCTCGGCGGCCAGGCCGAGATAGGCGCCCGAGCCCAGGAAAACGGCGTGCTGGGGCTGAGGCTTGAGCTGGCCGATGCCGCGGACTCGATCGGCCACCGCCTTCGGATCGAGCATTTCGGGCACCCGATTGACCTCGTGCAGCAGGGCGTCGGCCTTGCCCTGGGCCAGGAAGCAGCCGAGCACAATGCTGGTCAGCAGCATGCAGCTGGCGCTCTTGGTGGCGACGGGCCCGAACTCTTCGCAGCCGTCGAGGCGGAAGGTCTGATCGCACAAGCTGCTGAGCGCTCCGTTGACGACCGAAAGAGCCATGGCCTTGCAGGGGGGGTTCATCTTGCGCAGTTTCTCCACCGCCCACAGGGTCTCCGAAGTCTCTCCCTGACGCGACATCGGCACCAGCAAGGTCTTGATGCGAGGATCGTAGGGTGGACGGTTGAGGTAGAGCATCTCGCTGGAGGAGAGGGGCACTGCATTCAGTCCCGAGACCCGGTGAGTGATCCGGGCAGCCGTGAGAGCCACGTTGTAGGCCGATCCCGAGCCCAGGAAGACGACCTGTCCGAAGTTCTCGCCGCGCAGCCAGCCCTGGATAGCCTCCCGGCCGCTGGCCAGGCGATTCAGAGTCTCACGCCACAGGCGCGGCTGGTCGTTGATCTCGTTGTAAACGGCCTGTCCCTTTTGATAGAGCACTCTATCCTCCCCGCGCCACCCTCAGCTCCTGGTAATGAGCTGTGGCGGTGCCGGCAAAGTAAAAATTCAAGATCTCCCCATAATCCTTCCCAGACCGGGACAGGCCCAGTGCGCCCCATTGGCACATCCCCACCCCGTGCCCCCAGCCCTGCCCGACGAAGGCAAAGCCGCCCGGCTGCTCCTCTACCTCGAACCGCGTGCTGTAAAGCTTCTTGCGCTGGCCCTCGGCGTTGGTTCCGAACAGAAGACGGCGCATGTCGTCGCCGCGAAGCTCGAGACCGGCCTCGTTCAAGCGCAGCCGGCGGACGCGTCCACTCGAGTCGCGCTCGGCCACGACCAGCCCGGTCAAGGGTTGAACCGGTTTCCCCAGCGAGCGCTCCAGCTCCTGCCCGAGCGCGTCAGCGGCGGCCTCGAGCCGCCAGCGATAAAGCGGGGAGGCCTGGCAGTAAGTGCAGGGGACCGATTTGAGGTAGTCCACCGGCAGCCCTGCGAAAACCTGCTCTTTGTCGGCAGTGGCTCCCCCGCAGGTGGAGTGATAGAGCACGTGCTCGGCCAGTTGGCCCTGATAGGTGACCACGACGCCCTCGGTCTCGCGCACGGCCCGGGTGGCCAGCTCCTGCTCGGCCGACTGGCCCCCGTAGACCTGGCTCCTGTCCGTGGCCGAGAAGTCCCACCGCTTGCCCGGGCGCAGGTGCGACAGCGCGTAGGTGCGGGCCACGATGGCCTGGGCCTTGGTGGCTTCGAGCTCGTTGCAGGAGAGCTCTCGAGGCACCACCCCGCAGAGGTAGTCCTCCAGGGGAAGGATGTTGACCACCTGGACCTTGCCGTTCTCGCGGAAGACCTCCAGGCGCCCGCGCCACTTCGGGTCGGCGGGCAGCTCTTCGTGGGCCGGACCTTCGCGGGGCACCGGGTGGGAGACCAGCACGCGCACCTCCAGCGGCTCGGCGGTGACCGGCAACAGCAGAAGCAGCCAGAAGAGGATCAGCCGCACTGAGCCCTCCAGCGCAGCAAGTGGTCGGCCAGCACCAGGGCCATCATGGCCTCCACGATAGGCACGGCTCGGGGAAGAACGCAGGGGTCGTGGCGTCCCTTGGCAGCCAACTCGGTCGACTGACCCTGGCGGTCCACCGTCTCCTGGGCCCGGGCGATCGTAGCGGTGGGCTTGAAGGCTACCTTGAGGTGCAGGTCCTCGCCGTTGGAGATGCCTCCCTGCACGCCGCCCGAGTGGTTCGAGCGGGTGCGCACGTTGCCGTCCTGGAGATAGAACGGATCGTTGTGCTGCGAGCCGGTGAGGTAGGTTCCGGCGAACCCCGACCCCACCTCGAACCCTTTGACGGCGGGCAAGCTGAGCATGGCCTTGGCCAGGTCCGCCTCCAATCGGTCGAAGACCGGCTCGCCCAGGCCCACGGGCAACCTGCGGGCCACGGCCTCGATCACGCCTCCCACCGAGTCGCCCTGCTCCTTGAGTTGATGGATCCGCTCCACCATGCGGGCGGCCACCTCCGGGTCGGGGCAGCGCACGATCTGCGCCTCGACCTGCTCGCGTTGGACTGCGGCGGGGTCGAGGATGGCCTCCAGGTCGTGGATGCGGCGCACCCAGGCCACGATCTCGACCTGGTGCAGCTGGGAGAGCAACTTGCGGGCCACCGCCCCGGCCGCGACGCGGCCCACCGTCTCACGGGCGCTGGAGCGTCCTCCGCCCCGGTGATCCCTGATTCCGTATTTTTTCTCGTAGGTGAAATCGGCGTGGGACGGACGATACACGTCCTTGAGATGGTCATAGGCCTCAGGACGCTGGTCCTGGTTGTGCACCAGCAGCGCGATCGGCGTTCCCAGCGTCTTGCCTTCGAAGATGCCCGAGAGGATGTGCACCTGGTCGGTCTCGTCGCGAGGGGTGGTGACCGAGCTCTGGCCGGGGCGGCGCCGATCCAGCTCGAGCTGGATCTCCTCGCGGGCGATCGCAAGGCGCGGCGGGCAGCCGTCGATCACCGCTCCCACCGCTCCCCCGTGGGATTCGCCGAAGGTGGTGACCCGGAACAGCTTGCCGAAGGTGTTGCCCATACCCGGGCGGGTTACCCTGCCAGGGGGGAGAGTCCTTCCGGGGTCGCCTGGAATGCACCGTGGCCTACGCCGCGGGCGGCGAGCTCGACCGCGACACCT
>BTUM01000107.1:0-23944 GCA_045863235.1 Candidatus Xenobia bacterium
GCCCTGCTGGGTGGCCTGCGTTCCCGGAGTGGGCCGCGTGGTGCCTTCGCCCTGCTGGGTGGCCTGCGTTCCCGGAGCGGGCCGCGTGGTGCCCTCGCCCTGCTGGGTGGCCTGCGTTCCCGGAGTGGGGCCGTTTCCCTGCTCAGCCGGCCGGATGGTACGGCTCGGTCGCGCTCCCCGGTCGGTCCCCTGACGAGGCTCCACCAGCCCCGGCCGTACCTCCTCAGCCTTGTTGGCTGTGCCCGGAGGCTCCAGGCCGGCCTGCTTGTGGAGCCAGTTCTGCAGCTTGTCGGCCTTACCGGGGTCGTCCTCGAATCCCTGGAAACGGTTGAGTTGCCCGGGCTTGAGCCCTTGCTGCTTCTCCACCTTGCCCAGATCGAGGTTCTTCATGTAGTCCTCGTTCTTGGGCTGCTGGCGGGTCATCAGGTCGGCCATCTGAGGATTGAGCGCCTTCATCCGCTCTTGATCCTCAGGACTGGCCTTCAGATAGCCGTCGCGGAAGTTGTTGTGGAAGGCTTCCCGGTTCTTCAGAGAGCCGTCCGCCCGCTCCTTGGCCTCATCGGGCTGGTAGCCGCGCTGCCGGTAGAGGTCGTTGAGCAGCTCCTTGTGGGCTTCGGGCTTGGAGAGGGCGTCTCGGTAGCCGGCTCCCAGATTCATCCCGTGGGCCAACTCGCGCCCCTGACGACCCTCCTTGTTGGCCGCCTGGGCGTGGTCGGCGCGCAGCTTGTCCATCTCGGTGGAGACGGCCTGGTTGCGCTCGCTGCGGGGTTTATCCAGAATTGAGGTGTCCAACGACAGGCGATTTCTCATCGCGTCGTAGCCGTTGCCGCCCCTGTCGCTCAGGTCGATGCCCTGTAGATGGCGGGCCTGGCTGTCGTCAAGCTGCATCGCCTCGTCGAGAGCCGAGCGGCGTAACCGTGAGCGCTCCTGTGGGTCGCTCACTCCGCCGTCGTTGATCTTCGTGAAGGCGCGCAGGGCCTGGTCGCGGTCCTGGGGCTCGATGCCGTTGAGGTAGTTCTGATACCAGTTTCGGTCGGGAGTGGTCAGCGCGTCCTGCCAGTTCTCGACCTTCTCGAGCTCGCTGCCCTTGAGCTTGCTCTGGCTGGTGAGGCTGCCCGGCTCGCCGTAATTCTCGGTGAGGCGCCGGCTGAAGGCGTCCAGGCCCCGCGCCTTTTTGGAAGCGTCCTCCTCGCGCAGCTCCGCGCTCTGCTCGAAGCTATCGTTGAGACGTCGCGGGGGAGCGCTGGATTCGCTCTCGCGCACCGCCGTGGTCGACCGGGCGTCGGTGGTGGAGGTCGTGGAGCGGGCCTGGGTGGCCGACTTGGAGGCGCTGGACTGGCTCGCGCCCGAGCTCGACGAGGAGTTCGAGCCGGAGGACGAGCTCTTGGAAGGCGTGCTCGAGGAAGCCGGCTTGGGAGCCGGCGGCTTGGGCTTGGGCTTGGAGCTGGTGGTGCTCTTCTTGCTGCTGGAAACTTTGTCTACCATGTCGTCGCCCCCACCAGCAGCTCGTGCATACCCTCAGAGAAGAATTCTCGCCACCGATCGAGCACCATCTGGAGGATCTCACGCTCGGGGTCGGTCAGATGGGCCAGCTCGGTGGAAAGGGACTGCAGGTCGGAGCCTGCCTGGGCCAGGGCCACCATTCCAAAACCCTCGTCCAGGTTGCGGGCCACCCGGCCGAGTTGGGCCAGCAGGCGGTAGGCACTGGGGTTGAGCCCTTCTGCTTCGCCGCGCTCGATCCGCCGTCCCCACACGATGATCTTGTCCAGCGAGTCGGCATCAAAGGCCTGGATGGCCAGCCAGACCAGCCGCTTGAGCTGCCCGCCCGGACCATCGCCTGTCTCTTCGGTCAGAATGCCGAGCATGCGCAGCAGTCGGCGGGCCGGCTCTTCCGTACGGCTCGAAAACAGCGCGTGCAGCGCCCGGCAGAGCAACCGATTGCTGATGTTGCGGGCCATCTCGCCCAGCAGCGCCAGGGTCGCCAGCATTCCCGGCTTGGCAAGCAGCGGTCGCAGGGTTTCCAGCGCCTGGTCGGGGTTGGCATCAAGTTTTGCTTCCAGGGCAGTGGCTGCCACCAGTCCGGGGTGCGGCTCGAGCAGGAGCTCGCCCAGGACTGGTTCCGGGCGAGGCAGAGGCTCGCCAGCCGGATTGTCGGTCAGAGCGGCCTCGCGCACCCGAGGCTCGGAGTCGGCCGCCAGGCTCCCGAGCAGGAACTGCACCTCGGGGCGGTTGCGGGGCAATTCGCGGGCAACCAGCTCGCGCAGGGGGGCCTCGGGAGCCGCAGCCAGCAAAGCCAGGGCTTGCACGGCTTCGTCCTGAGGAACGAATCGGGCCAGCACATGGACCAGGGATGCTCGCACAATGATCGATGGATCGGTGACCAGACGCACCAGACTGGCCCAGGGCCAGCTCTGGAAGTGGATCAGCGCGCCTGCCGCAGCGGCGCGCACGGCATCGCGGTCATCCTCGAGCGCCGCCGCCATCAGGTCGATGCCCCGCCCCTCGGGGACCTGAGGCAACAGGGCCAGGATGCCCTCGAGCAACACCGGGTCGGGATGCCAGGCGGCCTCCTCAAGTCGCTGCTCGAGAAAGGAGAGAACCTCTTCCGGTCGATTGGGGGCCAGCGCGCCCAGCGCCACCAGTCCGCGCAGACGCATCTCCATCACGGGCGAGGTCAGAAGCTCGCCCAGCAACTGGGCCGCGGCCACCTCTCCGTGGGCCCGGCGGCCTACCGCCTGGCAGGCGGCATCCCAGACGTTGCGGTGCACATCTCGCACCAAACGCTGGGCCTGCTCAAACTGCTCGTCCGACCAGGGGCCCGGGTACTGATCCAGGGAGAACGCCAGAGAAACCCGCTGCCACGGGCCGGCTCCCGAAGTATTGGTCTCCTGGCGATGGGACAACTCTTCCTCCTGTTCGGACCGCATCCTGATAGGTTCTTCCGCTACCGGGCCCGCCCCTGGTCATGGCGACCCGGTCGGGGTGGTCTCACCCCTGTCAGCAGTGTAACAAACGCCCCGGGCAAGCGCCCGGAGCGTTTGTGAACGGGATGTTTCCGATGTTAAAATTGTGTGAACAATTTTGCCGAGAGTCGGTGGGCGATGTTCGATGGATCAGCCCAGCTGGCTGACAGCGTCTCGCATCTGCTGGTGGACGCCGGAGAGGACAGTGATGGCTTCATCGAGCAACTGCTCGTCGCCGCTGGCCAGATACTCATGCAGGCAATCGAGCGTGCCCTGCATCTGCTCGAGTATGACGTAGGTGGCTGCGAAGGCCTGCTCGGCCTGGGCTTCGAAGCCTTCTGGAATCGGAATCTGCTCCATCTTGGAGCGGACATCCTCGAGGTGTTGGCTCAGGCCGGCATAATAGCCCTCGAGGACTTCTGGTCCGACGAGTCCCTGGCGGACCTGCTTGAGAGCAGGGAGCAGGCTCGCGAACCCGGGGTTGGCTGCATCGATCGGACTGGACTCGAAATCGGTCTGGTCTTCCAGGGTCTGGTGCAGGTAATCGCTGGACAATTCGAACTGGTCGGTCAGTGTTTCTACCTCCGGGCTGAATAAAAGCGACACGCTAAGCTTCCCTTTCTGAAGGCAAGTTCCTGTCCGGACGGGGCCCGGAGGGGATCAGACGCCAAACTTGGCCCAGGGTTTGCTGGGGACCAGGTTGTTCATCACGTCGTCGGCGTAACGCTCGGCCATCGGGCCAGAGCCGTTGTAACGGCGAACAGCGGTGCGCCAATCGCCTGTTTGCTTGTAGAGTCCGGAAAGGAGTTTTGCGCTGTAGTCGATCTGGTAGGACACGTCCTGTTTGCCGCGGTTGACATCGTAGTCCGGGTGGGCAGTGGTGTAGACCTGGCCGATGCCGAAGCTCTTGCCTCCATCGCCCACTGCACTGGGGTTCCAATTGGACTCCTTGTAGAAGATGGCTTTGAGGATGTCCGGGGGGATTCCATACTTCTTGGCCGCCGCCTCGATCATCTCGTTGAGTTGCTGTTTGGATGGGTTGGCCCCGTAATTAGGGATCTGGGCGCTGGGATCGGCCGGAGCGGCGGTCATTCCCGATCCGCTGCCCGAGCCGCCCACCGCATTGCTCCCGCCCCCGCCCGGAGACGATCCGCCGCCGCAGTTGGGGCAGCCGGAGCCGGCGCCGCCCATCCCCGGAGCACCTCCCATCCCCGGAGCACCGTTCTTGCCGCCCATGAGCTGCAAGAGCATGGTCAGCATCTGAATGAGGGTATTGTTCATCTGGGTCTGGCCCATCAGCATTTGCTCGGCCATTCCCTGGGGAGAGTTGAGTCCTCCAGCCCGCATGGCCGCCATCGAGTTGTCCGGAGAAAACCCGAACGGGTAGCTGCCCAGGTTGGCCCCGGCCAGGGGAGAGAATACCTGGCCGAGACTGGGAATTCCGGCGGCGCTGAAGGGGTCCATGAGAGAGCTCCTCGTCGAGTGGTGACTTGATTGTAGTCCTCTGCGAAACCTCCGTCAGCCCGGCCTGGTGAACAAGTTGTGTACGTTGTGAAAGGAATGTTGCCGGCTCTCATCGTACCGGAGCGACTGACGTTCCTGGCAGGATTCCCTCGCTTCATCCCCAAACCCCGCCTTTCTATGCGTCGGCTTCTCTGGTTGCTCTGCCTGCTGGTTTTGCTCCTCCCGGCCGGAGCCCAGGACGGCTATCCTCCTGTCGATAGCGAGCTGGTTTTCAGCGGGCGTATGTTCGATTCGTCCACCGCGGCCGTGCGCTTCTTGCGTCGCCTCAAGGCCCTGCCCTGGATGCGGGCCGGGCTGACACAAACCGAGAAGGCTCTGGGGATCAAGCTGGAAGGCGATTTTCTCGACTGGATGGACGGTCGAGTGGTGCTGGCGATCGTGCGCACCGATGACCGCTCTCCCTTGCACCATCTTTTCGGTGAGACGCCAGAGAGCGCCGAGCGCACCATTGCCTTCAATCTGCAGACACTGTACAACGGGGTGGCGATGTATCAGCTCGAGAAGAGCAAGCTCCCGCCCGATCTCGAGAGCCTGGTTCCCGAATACATCGCAGCCCTTCCCGAAGAGCCCTCGGGGGTCACCTATCGCATCGAGCCGGGTGCCGAGGGAGCCTGGTCCATCCAGACGACCTACCAGGGCGCCCCCGGACCGAGCATCAACAGCGAGAACGAGTTGACCCCGGAGTTGGACGTGGCTATGGGCGAGACTCCCCGCCTGAACCTGGTGCTGAGTTTTCGAGTCTATGATGTCGAGCGGGCGCGCCTGGCGCTGTCTCGCCTGCTGCCGCGGCTGGAAAACTTTCCCGGCATCACCGTTGAGCAAGCAGGTAACTCCGGTTGGGATGTGGCCACGCCCCCTCTTTCTGTGGCCGCCCGTCTGTCCCCCCACTGGCTGGTGTTCACGGACAACTCCAGTCTGGCCGAGCCGAGTTTGCAGAGCCTGGAGGGTCAGGCCCCTTCTTTGACCTCCAATCCCCGCTTTCAGGAAGCGCTCAGTCATTTGCCCGAGCGATTTCGCAACTACTTTTTTGTGGACGTGGCCGGTATCCTGGGCCACTGGCCCGGTCTGAAGATGGACGATCCGGTGTTGCAACAAGCTCTGGAGTCGGTGCAATCGGTGGCGGGAACGACCAGTTATCGCTCCGACCAGGTCGTCTCGGAATTCTTCGTCTGTCTGGCGCCCCCGGCCGAGCACCCATTGGGCCAGCTCTTGAGCGATCCCGGGCCCACCGAGCTGACTCTGCTCCGCCAGGCTCCCTGGTCCACCGCTTACATCTCGGTGATCGACCTGGGGAAGAGCTACGATCTGGTCAAGCGAGCTGCCTCGGTCAACTCCGACACGGAGAGGATCTTCAGGGAATTGCTCGGTGCCGCGGAGACCTCGCTGGGCCTCTCCTTTGAAAAGGACCTTTTGCCCAACAGCACTGGCGAGATCGCTATCTGCTATGAGCAGTTGGACGTGTTGTTCGCGGCCATCATGCGCGAGTGGCGCGAGCTCACCAGCCTGCCTGAGGAGTCGGAGCCGGAAACCAGCGTGGAAGAGGCGGAGCAGCCTTCCCCGTCCCCCTCGCCTGCCCCCGGTTGGATCCCCGAGGGTCCACCTCCGCCGGAGGCGGAGGAACGTGAAGAGCCGGCCGAAAGTCCCAAGGAGGTCGATCTCGATCTCGCCTCGCTGCCCTATACCATCATCATCGGCCTGCGGCCCGGCCCGGCTCGCCAGGATATCATGGTTCGGCTGCGCGACAAACTCGGCTCCAAGGTCCGTCTCGAGCCCCACGCCGGTGTCGATGTTTTCTACACGGCAGACGATCAGGTTGCTTACGCCATCCATGGCAACTACCTCATGGTCTCGACCGGAGGCTCTTATCGCCTGATGCTGGCCACGCTCGACTCCATGACAGGGAGGGTCTCCCCCCTGTCGCGACTCAATAGCTATCAGACCTTCATCGAGGGGACCGAGGGGCGCGTCCTGGCGGCAGGTCATCAAAAGGTGGACGACGTCTACTCCTTGCTCAAAGGAATGATCTTGCTCTCGGGGGCTGAGTTCCGACCCGAGGCGACCGCTCTTGGTCGCTGGCGCGACGCCTATTCTATCTTGACCATCGAGCCCGGCGGTATCCGGCTGCGCTTCTCAGTCTATGCCACGGAGCAGGTCCCATGAGTCGTATTCTTTCTCTTTCTCCAGCCCATGCTGCCGAGATCGAAAGCCTGGCCCGGCGCCTCTATCCTGAGAGCTACCATCTCAGCGAGGAGGAGATCGCCGAGAACCTCGAGGGGGTCGAGGAGGAGGGCTGCAACTTCTGTCTGGGTATTCAGGACGATGACAAGCGATTGGTGGGCTACCTGCTCGCCTGGTTGGACAACACCCTGATCGAGGGACGAATCGAGGACGTCGTGCTGGTCGACGACCTGGCGATGTTGCCCTCGGCCAGATCCCAGCTGGTGAACCTCTTGCGCTGCCTGCTGCGGGCCATGGACGAGGCGGGCTGTTCGGGCGCACCCATCGAGGGTACGGTGCGCAAGAGTCTGGAGCAGAATTTCACCGCCCATCCCGAGGTGGTCGAGTCACTGGGTTATCAGCTGGTGGGCAGCCACGAATACACCGATGAATCGCTGGAGGAGGTCCTGGTCTGGATTCGCTTCGAGGCGGTGGAGGGTAGGGTCCGCCAGTTCGACGACGAGGACGACGAGGAGCCCGACGAGCTCGAAGACCTGGGCGACACGGCCCGCCTGGAGTTGGAAGATGACTTCGCCTGAGCTGGTTGTCTTCGACCTGGATGGAGTGCTGATCGACTCGCGCGAAGCCAATGTCGAGGCCTTCAGCTACGGAATCGAAAGCCTGGGGTTGCCGCGGCCCCGTCCCGAAGAGGTGGAGCGCCTGATTGGCCGGACCGCGGGAGAGATGCTGGTGCAACTCGGGTGTCCGTCCCGGGACGTGGGTCGCGTTTACGACCGGGCCGTGCTGCCTCGCTATCTCGAGTGCCTGGTCGACCTGGCCCGCCCCATGCCTGGCGCCAGCGAACTGCTCGACCTATTGACGCGGGCCGGAATTCCCGTGGCGGCCTGCACCTCAGGTGGTTTGGCCTTGCAGGAGTCGGTTCTACGCTCGCTGGGCTTACGGCAGGCCTTCGCAGACATCCAGTCCCCCTGCCGCTCGGCTCTCAAGAAGCCCGACCCGGGCTTTCTGGGGGAGCTGGTGGCCCGCTTTCCCGGCTCTCCGCGACGAGTGGTGCACGTCGAGGACCTGGAGGAGGGCTGCCTGATGGGGCGTCGCTGGGGAGCGGTGGCCGTGTTTGCCGAATACGGCTACGGCTGCTGGACCTCGCCGGAAGAGCCGGACCATCGCATCCACTGCCTGGCCGATCTGGTGCCGATTCTTTTCCCCGGTTAAGCTTCACCTGGCGTTACCGCACCCCCGCTCATGGCTAAATCAGTCAACGTGCTGCGCCTCAGAGCAGAGGGATTCGTCACCCCCAGCCGGAACCCGGCACTCCATGCGTAGCCTTTTTCTCGCCCTTCTGCTCATTTTGCCCCTCTCGGCTCAACAACCGCTCGAGCCTTTCATCGAGAAGACCATGCGGCAATACGACGTCCCGGGTTGCTCGGTGGCCCTGATTCAGAACGGTCAGGTGACGATGCTGCGGGGCTTCGGGTTGCGCCGTCTGGGAACCAGCGAGCCGGTCGGTCCGGACACGATCTTCCCGCTGGCTTCCGTGACCAAGACCTACACCGGCGTCCTGGCCGGGGTGGTGGTGCAGGACGGCAAGCTCCGATGGGACCAGCCGGTGGTCGAGGTGATGCCGCAAGTGAGGTTGAACCAGGATTATCCGACTCTGCACGTCACCGTGACCGACTTTTTGAGCCATCGCAGCGGTTTGCCCGCCTTTACCGGTGATCTGTTCGACAAGCTGGGATACTCCCACCAGGAGGTCATCCGGCGCATCCAGTTCCTCCCTCTGAGCGCCGGCTTTCGTGAGCATGACGCCTACTCGAACGTGGGCTTCTTTCTGGCCGGAATGACCTGCGCTCGGGCCGCCGGGGTGAGTTGGGAAGACCTGGTGCAGCAGAGGATCCTGGCTCCCCTCAAGCTGACCCGAACCGGTTTCTTCACGGGTCCGATCCCGCCAGGGGCAGATATTGCCTCGCCTCACATGGGCAAGAAACCGTTGCGGGAGTTCGACCCCCAGACAGTGCTCGGGCCTGCCGGTCTGATGACCTCGACCGCTCGCGACATGAGCCGTTTCGCCCTTATGCTTCTCAACCAGGGCGAGCTCGACGGAGTACGCCTTCTGACGGCAGATACGGTCCAGCATCTGTTTACCCCGGCCATGGTGGCCGAGCCAGGTTTCGCTGACATGGCGCCTATCTTTGCCGATTCTGGATTCTCTTACGGAATGGGCGTGGGCATCTACCACTACAATGGTTACCAGGTCATCGAGAAAGGCGGAGCCCGCGCCGGCGTGCGCAGCCTGCTGACGCTGGTGCCCGAGAAAAAGCTGGGGCTCGTGATTCTCTGCAATCAGAGCACCACCGCCTTTCCCGAGGCGGTTCGAGCCAGGGTGCTCGAGAACGAGCTCGGCTCGGCCCGTCAGGACTTGCAGAGCTTGATCTGGCAGCAACAGCTCAAGGTGGACAAGATGCTGGCCGCCGTGCCAGTCGAGGCGCCCGGTCCACCTGCCGTGACCAGGCCCTCACCTTTGCCTCTCGAGAGCTACGTGGGCGAGTACGACAACCCCCTCTACGGCACGCTCAAAGTGACCCGCAACGGATCCCACCTGGCCTGGGCGATCGGGCCGGCCCGTTACGGCGGTCCTCTCTACCTGGAGGGCCTGACCACCTTTCTGATGGTGGAGCCGGCGGGCCAGATCTCGATCCCGGGTGATGCCACCTTCGTGGTCAACGAGAAGGGTGAGGTGCTCTCGGTTCAGACCGACTACGGGGTGTTCGTCAGGCAGAAGAAGTAGTCGTTTTGGTACAGTAGCGGGCACTGATACTGTCAGGATATCAGGGTAGAAACCACTTGAACGTGACGCGCCCAGTTTCTGATCGAAACTGGGCGCTTCACTGTAACAGCGCGCCGGAACAACAAGACCAAAGTGCGAGCTAGCGCGGCGGCCCTGTCGGGGCAGCATCGAAGCGGCCGGAGAACTCGACCGTAACCTCACCGGTGGGGGAGATGTTGGAAGCCCGGAAAGACCCTTTGCGCCCTTTGAACGAGCTGGTGGACTCGAACGGAGTGCTGAAGTTGAGGGTCTTTTTCTCACCCGGACCGACCATCGCGGGCTGGCGCAGCTCCTGGACGTCGAGCATGCCACCCTGTTTGCGGTCGGCGCTGGAGACCTTGGGGTTGAAGCGCACCACCGCCAGGCCCTGGATCGGCTCCGGGCCCGAGTTGGTCACGGTGACCTCGACGACGACCGGTTTGCGCACGTCTCCCTGGGCGTTGGCGGAGCAATCGACCCGCACCGTGTTTTGAGCCAGCAGGGGCAGGGCCAGGAACAAGATGGCGAGCAAGCTACGTTTCTTCATGCAAGGGGGGTTCGCGAGCCGATCTAGGGGTCCTGCGCTTGCGCAGAGAGGGTTGACACCTGCAGAAGCTGGGGATCGATCCAGGCTGAAAGAGGTCTGCAGCAGGTGGAGAACTGCGTCCAGAATGCAAGAGCTGCAGTCCATTTTCGATGAGATCAAGAGAGCCGGGCGACTCGACTCCGAGGGAGTCTTCACGGCCTGCGACGAGGGCGCGCTCGACCGCCTCAGCCGTTCGTTGCTGCCCGACCCGGAGATGTATCACCTCAAGTGCATTCAGGCCCTGGTGGCGGCCGGAGCCGAGTCCGTCAAGGTGCGCCAGAAGACTGCCTGGGTCACGGTTGAGGGTGGGCCGGTAGGCTCCCCTCCCGAAGTCTCGCCTCGCGATTGGATCGCACAGGCCTGGCAGTCTCAGGTGCCGGGCATCCGTTACCTGACCTGCGCACTGGTGGGTGCCTGGAGTCTGTTCGAGGAGATCCGGATCCACTGGGGCAGCCTCAACTGGCGTCTGAGACCTGGTGAGAGCGTCTTGCCCGAGTCCGTCCCTGGCGATAACGAAGGCCAGGCGCGCTTCGATTTCAAGCGCAAGCACTGGACCCTGTTTGGCAAACGTACCTTGCATGCCGGACGGGCTTTTGCCTGCCCCGTGCCCATCCACTCACCCTGGTCGTGGACTCGGGGTATGTGGCAAATCTGGCCATACAACGAAACCAGCGAGGTAGAGGCGCGCATTCCCGGGCTACTGGGGGCGGTGGCTCTGGCCAGCCCGGAGGGGAGATTGCTGGTGCCCGATAGCATGGGCAGTTTTCCCGTCTTTCTCGAGCCCGAGCGGCCGGCCGTGCCCTTGCTCTCGACCCAGGAAAAGCAGGATGGCATGGAGGCCAACTGGTTTCGTTGCGAGCGCATTTATCTTTTGACCGACTCCGAGGAGATGGGGCGAGTTCTTCCGATCGAGGCGGGGATCGCCCTCGACCCCGTGCTCTGCGACCTCGGGGTTTCGGGACTTCGCTGTGTGATCTCCACCGAGCGGGAGGGCTTGAGCACCGACCTGAGTCAGTTCCAGGTCCGCGACGACGAGGCCCTGAAGACCCTTCTGGCAGCTCTGCGGCAGGAGGCCCCCGAGCTGATTGCTCGCACCTGTGAGCATCTCAGGAGCTGGAAGCCTGAACTCCGCTTTACCAACTTGAACTCGGCCGGGTTCGGGGGCTTTGTGGCCGGGGGAGCCCTGGGCTTCGGCTTGATGGCCGTGACGGGATTCGCCGCTCCCCTGCATTTTCTGGCTATCCCGGGGGCCATGTTGGGGATCTATGCCGGCTCGCACTACTGGCGTCGGCGCGCTCTCAAGAGCTTACGGATGAAGCTCGACAAGACTGCGCGCGGCCATAAGAGCTAGCGTTGCGGCCCCACCTATCCCGGGTGAAACCAGCGAGCCAGCCGAGGCGGCGGCCGCCGCCAGGTCGAGGGCACCGGCCAGGTGACGACCTTCGTTGAGCTCCAGCACTCCGCGGGTTCCCAGCAGCACGGTTGTCAGACCGGCCAGGATGGGCTGGGCGGCGTTCAGCAGCGTGCCCTCGGCCAGGTGACGGGTCCACTCGGGATTGAGCACGATTCCCTGACCCGGGTTGATGGTGAATCCGCCCGCCGGAAAGCGCTGGGCGAAGCCGGTGGCGGCCGACAGGGCGCCGGATGCCAGTCCATAGGTGTAAGCCGGCAGCGCCAGGGCTTTGCTCCACGAGAAGCTCTCGGCAGGCTGGGCCTGAGTCTGTTGAGCCTCTGGCCGGTTCGCGCGGCTGGGCAGCGTGGTGAAATGGGCAGCATGAACCTGCATGGCGTGATTGTCCCCTTTGTCTGTGTCCCGGCCATCTTAGTGATCCGAACCGTGGGGATTGTTGCCGCTCCGTTACAGTTGGGATGAGACATGCTGCAAACACACGGGCCAGGAGGTTGCAGAATTTTTTTCATTTTGTTCGCAAAGACTTTCGCCCCGCCTGATTGAAAGAACTTCTCCAACATGGTCAAGAGGTGTCTACCTGTCGAGCGTCCCGAATCCGGGGTCGAGCCGTGCCTGGCCGACCTGGTCTGGCAGCGTTGTCTGGCCGGGGCTCGACGGGTTTGGCTGCGCTTCGTCTGGAAGGGCAGTCGCAGCTACCTCACGGTGCAAGACGACGGACCGGCTTTGCCCCGCAATGAGCCCCTGGCCCTGTGGGGAGGCGAGGACCTGAGCTGGACCGGGCGGGTTCTGGTTCAGACGCGCTCCGGGCCCAGCACGCGCAACTGGGGCTGGCAGCTTGACCCGGTGGGCGGTCCCTGGCTGGAGCTCAAGGGGCTGGCTTCCGAATCACGCCAGCGGTTACAAGAGCGCTGGTTTGAGGTGGCTCGTGGCAATCTGGTGTTGTGTGAAGACCTGGCTGGATGGCCGGAGATCTCGGGTCGCCAGCGCGATCCTCGACGCTTCTCCGAGCGCGTTCGTCAGATCGGGCAATTTTTGAGTCAGGTTTTGCATCGTCTGCTGGAAGATCGGCTCGAGCTGATTCTGGGTGGCCACCGCGTGGTGGCCGACGACCCACTGCGCGGGCGGCGTTTTGCCGCCGTCCACCGCCTGGGGCGAAAGGTCATCCCAACGGCTCAGGGCGAGTTCGTGGCGCGCCTGGTGCAACTTGATCCGCGTCCGGGTCAGAGCGTCCCCGAGGGTCTCTTTGCCTATCAGGATGGTCGCTTGCTGGTGAACGGGCAGTCGCTGGGAGGTCCGACCGGAGCCTGTGTGGTGCTCGAACTGCCCGCTGAGGGAGCTGCCGTCGATTGCCTGCGGACTGGCCAGGACTGGCTTCCCGGCGAAGTCAGGGCTGTGCTCGAACGCCTGATTCGCTCGCTGCAACGACGGGCAATCGTTCGCCCGGCTCCGCGTCTGGCGGTGCGCGGGCTGGCCCGCCGTGGCGAGAAAAAGCCCCAGCATCCATGGGCTTTGCGCCTGTGGAGTTCGGCTCGATTTCAGTCCCAGTTCTTGCCCGAGGACGCGCCCTTTCGGGGCAGTCTGGCGGGGTTGCTCGACCTTCTGGCCGAGCGCCAGTGGACGGTGGACGAGCTGGTGGCCCGCTTGCGTCAGCCGCGACCTTATCTGATGCAACAGCTTGACCGACTTTACCGTATGTTGAGCTGCGAAGACCGCACTGCCCTGGCGCTCAGCCCTGATGGCCGCCTGGTCGTGCTCCTGCCGCACGTCGCCGATCAGCTGTGTGCCCTCGACATGGAGCGAGTCGAGGCCACCACTGCCATGGGCGATCCGGTAGTCCTCGAGCTGCCCGTGCGCCTGAACGCGCAGGAACGGTTGGTGCTCGAGAATCTGGCTCGTCACGGCACCATGAGCGAGGCGGAGCTTTCGCGCGTGATCGGGACCCGCCGGGTGGGAGGGCTGCTCGAATCGCTCTCCAGCCGGCTCGATCGGGCCGGTTGGAAGGCGCTGGTGCCAGAAGGAGAAGGCCCGAACGGTCGCATCTACTCGTTGCGCCGCTCGTCTTGAGAGCGTAGCTCCTTTGACGCCACAGGGGGTTCTAATGTGCTCGCACTTTGGTTTTGCACATTCTCTGACGAACGCGCTGGAACGCAGTTTCGGCGCGTTGTAAAGTGCAAGACCAAAGGCCTTGCACTTTAGCGGGGCTCTACCCTGGCCCCTCCCTCGGAGTAGAAGCCGGCAATGAACTCCTGGGCCACCAGCTGTCGGTAGCCCGAACGCGCCAGCGCCCAGGGGAGACACGAGCCGTGGGCGCAGAGCCATTTTTCGACCTCGCGCGAGGTTTCGGGGCCCAGGGAATGGATCAGGGTGACCGCCTTCTCGGGGCCCGTGAGGTAGGGCGACTCGGTGTTGAGGGAGAGCAGCTGCTGGGCCGTCCGCTGGGGATAGATCCGGGCCACCTCCTGAAAACGGGTCACCGGGTCTTTCTCGTTGAGCCAGCGGTATCGCAGGAAACTGGCCACCGAGGAGGGAGAGCTGTGAGCCAGGCGCTGGGTTTCGGCCAGCGCGATCTCGCCGGGCATCTGCAGCTCCTCGCGCAGAAAGACCTGCTTCAAGCTGGCCAGAAACTCGCCGGCCACGCGCTCACGGATCTGGTTGTGGTTGGGGTCGGAGGGCTTTTCGAGCAGTTGGTATGCGGTCAACTTGCCTACTTCAGCGATGACCTGGCGGCTGCGGGCCGGCGGAAGACGATTGAGCACCGCCTGGGAAATCAACTCGGCGACCTCGATCGGCAATAGATTCAGCAGCAGGGCCAGACGGCGTCGGGGGCCCAGAGCCGGCTCGGTGCGCGAGCCCTCGCGCAAGAACTGCTGCAGCCATTGCACGAACCGACGCTGGTTGCTCCAGTAGAGGCGCTGACCTTGCAGCCGTTCCCACAGGCTCTTGACGCGATCGGGCGCCAGCGAGCGAACGCGCACGAATCCCTTGGCCAGCTCCACCGACTCGTCCGGAGTCAGTTGCTCCATGACGTTGTTAATGTCCCAGTGGTGGATCCGATGCAGCACCGCCAGGGCGGCCGCCACTGGAATGTCGGCGGTCGCGATCACCGGACCGGCATACACCGAGTTGCCCTGGAGAGCCAGTTGGGTCAGGGTTTCCGGGTCACGCTCCTCGGTGTCGCCGATCAGCTTGAGGAGGTGGCCGATCTCGCCGATCGAGCCTTTGGCCCGCCACAGCTTGTGCAGGAACGATTTCAGCTCGTCCATGCGGATGATCTCGGGTATGACCGACTTGATGCCGGTGGATTCGACCTGCTTGGCCCGACTCACCAGGTTGTAGACCTCCTGCGTTTCCAGCAGAGCGGGGCCGTGCACGTTGAGCAACCGGTTCAGGTGCCAGGCCAGCACATCGGCCGGCCAGAGGACCAGGCACCCCAGATCTTCCGCCCGGCGAGCGCGCCGCGGGTGGATCCAGTAGCTCGGAAGCCCGTGCGAGTAGTCGATGCTACGCTCCGGGTCGAGCCTCTCGAGCAAGGTCGAGGAGCCCAGCGCCAGACGACCGGCAAGCTCCAGTCGACCGCGCGCCACTTCGCGACCACGAATCTTGACGCGGTACTCGTCTTCAGCCAGGTCAGAGCATTTGAGGACCGGGATCTCGGGCGAGACAAGCCCCAGCTCCTTGAGACGAGCCAGCAGGGCTTTGAAATTCGCGTAGCGAGCTTTGATCTGGGGGGTCACGACGGCATAGCCCGCCTCAGCCATCTCGACGCAGATCGGGTCGAGACGCACCGGGGGCACCTGGGCCAGCGGCGGGGTCGGGGAGGGGAGGGCGGCCAGGGGCCGAGGCTCGGGCGGCTGGGGCTCGGCCCGGCGCTCTTCAGCGACCGGCTGGTTGCGACCCCGGCGTTCGCGGCGGGGGCTCTTGCCCGTGAGCGCCAGCGGGATGCCGGCCAGTCCGGCTGCCATGCCGGCCAGCCCCAGGCCCAGGAAAAGCCAGCCAGGGGAAACCCGGGCTCGGGAGGCCCGACGGCGCTCGCGATCGATCGGAAGGCCGCTGAGCCACAGTTGCTGCATGACGGCAGCCACCGTGCCCGGTGAAGTTCGGGCCAACTGGTCCACTGCGGCCAGAGCTGCCGCGTAGGTCCGGCCGGAGGTGGCCGAAGTGGCCGCATGGTCGAGGAACTCAGCCAGAACCCGGGCCCGTTCCTGGGGACTGGCGGCCGAGGACAGCTCCTTGAGCTGGGAGGTGACCGCCTGGCTCTGCTCGACCCCGAGCTCTTTGAACAGCTTGGCGGCCGCCTCGGGGGTCAAAGCCATCAGCACGATGGCGATTTTCTGGAAGTTGGAGTCGAGGTTGGCGGGGTGCATTCGTGGCTGTAATTCGACTCCCGCGCATTCCAGCCTTCTGTTCGAAGGATCTTCCCCGGGTGGAAGCGGAAGCAGACTCAATTATGAGCCTGCTGACCGATGAACGTTTCCGCCAGGAGATGCTGGAGCTTTCCAACGACCTCCTCACTTTGTTTGCCGCCAAGTATCCCCGGCTTTTGAATGCCTTTCAAGATCTTCCCGAGGAGAAACTGATCGAGCTTCTCATTGAGCTTTGCGACGTGTTCGATCTTTATCGCGACCTGACCGCCCATGTGGCCCAGGCCTACAAGGAGCACCGCCGCCGAACCGGCTCGCTGGAGGACCGGGACTGGCCCGAGAACTAGCAGGCTGGTGCAAAACCGGTTGTGGTGTCGAAGCTCCGCCACCACAAGACGTTGTGTAGGGCATTAGCCTGCTACACAATCTGTTGAGCGCGCACCCGGAAAACCGTGTCGGCGCCGCGCGTTGATCTCGAGCGGCGTGCAACGATCACAGGGCCCGGTCGAGCGGAAGGGCGAAGCCGGCCGCATTGCGGTGTCCCCCGCCGCCGTAGAGAGCAGCGACGGCCGACACGTCGAACTCTCCGATCGAGCGAAGCGACCAGGCTTGCTGCTCCTTCTGGTTGGCATAGTAGACCCCGGCGAAGGGTGCCTCGGGATAGAGTCGGCACAGCTCATCGCCGATCTCGCTCTGCAAGAGGCACGAGTTCACGGTAGGAATATCGTGCTCTCCGACCCGAGTCCAGCGAGTCCGGCTGACGGCTCGCTCGATCAGGCTCTGCTTGTAGCGGAGAATGGCCCGTCCTTCGCTGGCCAGCTCGGCCACGGACAGCCGCTGCCAGAGGGCAAAGTCCATCGGATAGCCGTGCAAGGCGGCGGAGACCGCGCGGCTATCGGGCAAGGCAAATCGCCACAGGTCCTGATCCTCCACGTAAGCCAACAGCTCGGGCAGCTTCTGAAGCGGCTGGAAGTACTCCCAGGCCAGTCGGGCCCCCGACTTGTCCAGATCGAATCGGGCAAAGGGGAGGTCGGCCAGGTCGGCCTGGGCCGACTTGTGATGGTCGAGCACCAGCAAACTCTGACAGCGTTCCTGCAGTTCGAGCAGGGTGGCTCTGGCGTAGCTGAAGTCGAGGATAGCCACATGGGCTTCGGCAGGGAGCTCGGGAGGAGGCTCGCCGTGTCGCACCGGGAGGTACCTGGCTTGCTCACCCAGCACCGTCCAGGCCGCGAAGGCCGCTCCAAAGCCGTCGGCGCAGTGAGCGTGATAGAGAACGTGGGTGATGGGGCCCATGAAGCCCCTGATGAGACGAAAGTGTTACGGTTCCTTCCTTCTTGGTATTATATTGACAAAGATGAATATTGTGATATAGTGATTTCAAGATGAAGACGGCAACCCCCCTGTCTGATGACAAGCTCAACTACGCTGCCGAGATGCTCCGCTTGATGGGTCACGCCGTCCGGCTGCGCATCATCGAGTTGCTCGAGCAGCACGGCGAGCTTCCAGCCGGTGCCTTTCACCAGCGTCTCGACGAGCCCCAACCGACCGTATCCCAGCATTTGAACAAGATGAGGGCTCTCGGGCTGTTGCGAGCTCGTCGACAGGCGGGTCAGGTCTTCTACTCCGTCGCCCAGCCACAGCTATTCAGGCTGCTTCAGTGCGTCCGCGACTGTGAATTGTAAGGAGGAACTTCATGACATCCCCGGAGCTCATCGAGCTGATCAAAGACAATCCTCGCGTCCGATTGCTGGACGTGCGCACTCCCGGAGAATTCGAGAGCGCTCATATCGAAGGGGCCTATAACCTGCCTCTTGACCAGTTGGGCGAGCACCAGCGTGAGCTGGCCCGCGTCAACGACCCGGTGGTGCTGATCTGCCAGTCGGGAGGTCGCGCTCGCCAGGCAGAGCAACTGTTGAGTCAGGCTGGCCTTGGTCAGCTCAAGCTGCTGGAAGGGGGCATGAATGCTTGGACGGCGGCCGGCAACGCCGTTCACCGGGGGGGGCGGCCTCGGCTCAGTCTCGAGCGCCAGGTGCGCATCATCGCCGGCTTGCTGGTGACCCTCTTCAGTCTGCTGGCCTGGAAAGTCAGCCCGCTGTTCGCCCTGGTTCCTGCGGGCATTGGCCTGGGCCTCACCTACGCCGGCCTGACCAACTTCTGCGGCATGGCCATGATCCTGACCCGGCTGCCCTACAACCGCGGCCCCGCCTGCGACCCCGCACGCGTCGTGGCGGCCCTGACCGGAAATCAGAAGTCATGCTGCTCCTGATTCACCTGCTGGCGGTGCTGTCAGGGCTGGCCCTGGGCCTGCTCGGTGGGGGAGGCTCCATCCTGGCCGTGCCCATCCTGGTCTACGGGGCGGGTCTGTCTCCCCGAGACGCCATCGCCTCGAGTCTGGTGATCGTCGGCGCAAGCAGCCTGCTGGGAGCCATGTTTCGGCGCTCCGAGCTCGACCTTCAGGCCGCCTGGCACTTCGCTCTCTACGGGATGCTGGGAACCTTTGCCGGCGCTCGATTGGCTGAGCACCTCAGCCAGACCGTTCAACTGGGCTTGTTCGCAGCGACCATGCTGGTGGTGGCCGGCCTGATGCTCTCGCACAATGCCTCTCCCGTCGTGGCTGATCGTTCGATCCGCCCTGGCTCGCTGCCCCTGCCGCTGGCATCACTGGCGGTGGGTCTCTTGACCGGGGTGGTGGGCGTGGGAGGGGGCTTCCTGATCGTGCCTGCCCTGGTGCTCTCGGCCGGTTTGCCGATGCGCCGGGCGGTGCCTACCTCGCTGCTGATCATCGCTCTCAACTGCGCTGCCGGGCTGGTCGGCTACTTCGGACAGGCGTCCTTGCATCCACCGTTCCTGGCCGGCTTTACTCTGGCCGTGCTGGCCGGGGTCTTTCTGGGAGGAAAGCTCGTCCCGCGGATTAATCAGGCACACCTCAAGCGGGCCTTTGCCGTCTTCCTGCTCTTTGTCGGAACCTATATCTTGTGGCACAATCACTGAAGGGAGCCCCTTATGCTGTTCAAACGCTTCTTTGACGAGAACCTGGCTCACTACAGCTACCTGGTCGGCTGTCAGGCGACCGGGGAGGCGGTGGTCATCGACCCCGGGCGCAATCTCGAGCCCTACTTGATGGAGCTGGCGGCCGAGGGGATGAACCTGACCGCGGTGACCGAAACCCACATTCACGCCGACTTCGCTTCGGGCGCTCGCGAGCTGGCAGCCCGCACCGGGGCGCACCTCTACCTGTCCGACGAGGGAGACGCCAACTGGAAGTATGCTTTCCCGGGCGAGCTGGTCAAGGATGGCTTCGAGTTCTGGGTGGGCAAAGTGAAGCTGCAGGTGGTGGCCACCCCGGGTCACACTCCCGAGCATATCTCTTTCCTGCTCACGGATACCCCTGCTACCGACAAGCCGATGGGGATGTTCACGGGCGACTTCCTGTTCGTCGGTGACGTGGGGCGTCCCGACCTGCTCGAGCGGGCCGCCGGGTTTGAAAACACCATGGAAACGGGCGCGCGCGTCCTGTATCGCTCGCTTCAGAAGCTGAAGGATCTGCCCGACCATCTCCAGATCTGGCCCGCCCATGGGGCTGGCTCGGCCTGCGGCAAGGGTCTGGGGGCAGTTCCTCAGACGACCCTGGGTTACGAGCGCTTGACGAACTGGGCCTTGAAGCCTCAGAGCGAGGATGAGTTCGTCAAAGCCGTTCTCTCGGGTCAGCCTGATCCGCCTCGCTATTTCGCCCAGATGAAGCGCCTCAACAAGCAGGGCCCGGCGCTCCTGTCGGAGCGTCCGGCCCCCGCCCTGATGCCCGCTTCGGCGCTGAGCGAGCTGTTGGCCGAAGGGGCCATGGTGATCGATTTGAGACCTGCCCCGGCCTATGCCGCGGGCTTCGCCCCCGGCACGCTGAATCTGCCTCTCAACAAGTCGTTCACGACCTGGGCCGGGTGGCTGTTGCCTTACGACCAGGACCTCTACCTGATTACCGACCAGCCGGAGAGAAGCCTGAGAGACCTGGCCAGCATCGGTTTGGATCGGGTGGTTGGGGTGTTCCGGCCCGAGGCCGTCGAGAAGATGCCGCGCCTTCGCCAGATCAAGCGCATGGCTCCAAGCGACATTCGCCCTGGCGAGGTTCGCATTCTGGACGTGCGCAACGATCGCGAGTGGGAGTCGGGGCATGTGCCGGGAGCCATCCACATTCCGTTGGGGCAGCTCGAGCTTCGAGCTGACGAGCTGACCGGCGATCGTCCTCTGGCTGTGCACTGCCGCAGTGGTGCGCGTTCAGCGATGGCGGCCAGCTTGCTCCATCGCCTGGGCTTCACCGAGGTCATCGACCTGGGGCCCTTCCCCCAGGAGCTGATGGCTCTTACTGCTACTCGCTAGGCAGCTCCAACTGGTGGCGCTCGAAAGCGAGGCTCTCGTTTTCGAGCGTCATCAGGTCGAGCTGGGCTCTCTCGGTGACCCGCAGACGATGCTGCACTCCCGGGCGGCTCAGCTTGGAGAGGTCCCGGCGCAGACACTCCTCATTGTGGAAGCTCTTCACCACCAGCTCGGTCTGGTCGGTCTGAAAAGCCACCCAGTGGGGGCCGAGTCGAAGAACCGTGGAGCGGGGCGGAGGAGTGATCTGCAGCTTGCGGTCGAGTCGATACAGGTCGAGCGCCGAGCCATCGCCCTGGATATCCACCATGACGGTTCCCTCGTCGTTGATCCAGAGCTGTGAAAGGTCCTGGACCGGAACCCGGAACTCCCCCGCCAGAGCCCTCCCGGTGATATTGATCACCCGGAACAGGAAGCCGGCTTGCTCGGTCAGGCCCACCACCAGGTGCAGGAAGTGGGGAGAGATCTCCCACCAGAAGCGCTCTTCTCGCACCCGGGGGAGCACGGCCGAAACGTAGCTCTGCGAGGCCCCGGTGTGCAGGTCGAGCAACCCGATGGAGTGGCTCAAAGAGCCCTGGGCCACCGATTTTTTACCCAGCAGGCGAAAGATTCGGTCGCTCAACCGCTGCTCCGGGACGATGCGCTCCCAGCACATGGTGCGGCCATCCACGTTGACGCGCAGCTTCCCCAGGTGAGATTGATCCTGGCCCGTGCGCAGGTACTCGACTTCCCGGGGGGCCTCTTCCGGCAGGGGAAGGATGCGCACCACGCCTCCCAGCTCGCGGGCAAAGATCGCCTCTCCGTTGTTGCCTACCCAGAGGAGCCGGTGGTCCGCAGGAATGGTGCGCTTCCAGACGGGTCGTCCCTGGTGCTCGAGCCAGCCGTCCTGACCCTGTTGAGCAAGCAAGAACTGACCATCCCAACTCGCCTGCAGGCGGGTCATGGGTGTGACCGGGGCGGAGGCCTCGAACTGCGGGACCGATGCCGATGCTCGGGCTGACTGCAGCTCTCGCTGCAGGGCTTCGTGCTCTTGTTGGAGTCTTTCCAACTGGTGTTTGAGACGCTCGCGCTCCCGGGCTCCGGCGGTGCTTTCGGCCAGGTCCTGCCGGAGCCGGTTCCGTTCTTGCTCCAGAGCCTCTGCATCCACCGAGCTGGATTCTTTGAGCCCAACGCGCTCTCGCTCGAGCTGGCTCCGTTCGCTGGCCAATCGGGCGCGCTCGCTTTCAAGCTCTTCCAGTTCGTGCTCCAACCGAGAGCGCTCGCGGTCAAGCTCGCTTCGCTCGCTGGCCAGCCGCTCGCGCGTGCTTTCCAGAACCTCCTGTTCGAGGGCCAGTTGCGAGCGTTGCAGGTCGAGCTCGCTCTCCATCTGCTCTCGCCTTCTGGTCAGATTTTCCAGCTCTGCCTCGAGATGCTCGCGCTCGGTCTGGAGAGCTGCCCGCTCTCCGGCCAGCACGGAGAGGTCGAGCGACTGGCCTGCCTCGAGCGCCAGGCGTTCGCGCTCGAGGCTTCCACGCACCTCATCCAGACTGAGGAGCTCGCGGTTGAGGCGAGCTCGTTCACTCTCCAGCTCGGAGATCTGGCGCTGGCGTTCCTCCTCCAGGTCCCGGGCCTTCCGCAGAGCATCGGTCATATCGACCAGCTGACCTTGCAGGGTTTCGGTCCCCACCCCGGGTTGGAGCTGCGGAACCCTGTTCTGCCACTGCGCTTCGGCCTCGCCCAGGGCGGCCAGGAGCTCGCCTCGCTCGTCTTCGAGCTCGCCCTGGTGCCGCTCGGCCTCCTCCAGGTTCCGCAACAGCTCGTCCCGCTCTTCCTGGAGCTCGTTTCGCCTGCGCTCGGATTCGGCCAGGCTGCTCAAGAGCTCGCCCTGCTGGCGCTCGGCCGCATCCAGGACGCTGCGCATCTTCTGCCGCTCGGCTTCGAGCTCTCCCTGCTGGCTCCCGGCCCCTTCCAGGTCGCTGCGCAGTCTCTGCCGCTCGGTCTCGAGCTCTCCCCGCTGGCGCTCGGCCTCGTCCAGGTCGCTGCGCAGTCTCTGCCGCTCGGCCTCGAGCTCTCCCCGCTGGCGCTCGGCCTCGTCCAGGTCGCTGCGCAATCTCTGACGCTCGGCCTCGAGCTCGCCCTGCTGGCGCTCGGCCTCGTCCAGGTCGCTGCGCAGTCTCTGCCGCTCGGCCTCGAGCTGGCCCTGCTGGCGCTCGGCCTCGTCCAGGTCGCCTCGTAATCTCTGCCGCTCGGTCTCGAGCTCGCCCTGCTGGCCCTGCGCCCTTTCCAGATCCGTCAGCAATTGCTCTCGCTCGGCTTCCAGCTCGCTCTGGCGGCGCTCAGCTTGCTCCAGCGCCTGGAAAAGCTCTTGTCGCTCGTGCTCGAGCACCTCGCGATGGCGCTCGGAGAGCTCCAGGCTCTCGTGCAGGGTCTGGAGCTCGCGCTCACGCTCAGCCAGCACTTCGTCCTGACGTTGCGACTCGCGCCGGGCTTCGGCCAGCCGCCCTTGCTCCTCGGCCAGATGCCGGCGGGCCGCGGCCATGGCCTGGCGCCTGCGGGCCACGCTTTCGCCCAACTCGGCCACCCGTTTGCGCAGACCGGCCAGCTCGGACTCGGCCGTCAGACTCCCTTCAGAGCGCTTCTCGCGCTCCTCGGCCAGCTTGCCGGCCAGTTCTTCCCGCTCCTGGCGGGCACGCTCGAGCTCGGTCCTGGCTTGGCTCAGCAAGCTCTGGCGCAGCTTCAGCTCGGTGCGGTAACGGGACAGCTCCGCTCTTTGCTTGCGGAGCTTGCGCTGCAATTTGACGGTGTGAGCCTGTCGCAGGGCCTGGTAAGCTTCCTGTCGAGCCGCCAGCAGGTGCTCGGCCGGCTCTGGCCGGAGGAGGGCCAGTTGATGCAGCAGGCGAGACGAAAGCTCTTGACTGTCGACCAGTTGGTGCTCGAAAGCCAGGGCTCTGGCACGCTGCTCCGAGAGCTCGATGGCCTGGGAGGAGAGCTCCCCCTGTAAGACCTCGAGTCGCTCTTCACGCTCGAACAGCTGACTCTGCAGTGACTCGAGCTGAGCTTGCGACTCGACGAGCTGATCGCAGAGCTCGTCGATCTGGGCCTGGAACTCGGTAAGCTGCTCGAGGCTTCGGGCGAAAGCGTTCTCAAGCCGCCCCTCGGGCTCCCAAGAGCTGACCAGATCGGAACGGGTCTCGTACAGCGAATTTTCCCCTTGCAGCTGGATTCTACCCGGTGAATTTCACTCAAGTTGAGTCGCACGGGCCACCAGGGAAAATTCGTCAATGGGCTTGAATTGCCTCTATTTCGGCGTCGCCGGCACGACCAGCACGCGGCAGTATCCCTGAAAGCTCCACTTGATGAGATTCCCGCTTGATTGCTCTCCATGGGCCTCGAAGCGGACGGGTTTGCCTGCGCGAAAGTCGCCAGTTAGTTTCAGGCTTCCTTTGAGTTTTTGATGCTGAATCGAATGCGAGCCTTTCTGAGCTGCTCCGAGTCGCCACAGGCTCAGGTCCCAGAACCTGACCTGGTCGGCCCGAAATTCGCCCGTGGCGCCCTCGGCCAGAGTCATGTCCAGCCGCACGAAGGGGCGTTGGGGGGACTCCACCACCTGATAGTCGGCTTCAGGAAACTTCTCCACCCACGACATTTGCTCGCTGGTCGGCTGGAAGGGGAGGAGCATCAAGCGCAGCTGGCGACTGGCCGGATTCCAGGTGGCAAAGCCGGCTTTGATCGTGAGTTTGTCACTATCCACCGAAGCCTGCCCGCTGGCCTCCA
>BTUM01000108.1:0-23830 GCA_045863235.1 Candidatus Xenobia bacterium
CAGGCTCAGGCTCGGGCGGAGCCACCGCTACCGGCTCAACCGCAGGCTCAGGCTCGGGCGGAGCCACCGCTACGGGCTCCACCACAGGCTCAGGCTCGGGAGGAACCACCGCTACGGGCTCAACCGCAGGCTCTGGCTCGGGCGGAGCCACCGCCTCTACCGGCTCCACCACAGGCTCAGGCTCGGGCGGAGCCACCGCCTCTACCGGCTCAACCGCAGGCTCGGGCTCGGGCGGAGCCACAGCCACCGGCTCAACCGCAGGCTCCGGCGGAGCCACCGCTACCGGCTCAACCGCTGGCTCGGGATGCGCCAGTGGAGCCAGCGGGGGCAGAGCGACAGGCGTCAGCCCGGGAGGCTCATCAGGGAACGCGCTGCCCTGCTCTCCCAGGGGCAAGACGGGAAGCACCGGCAAGAGCAGGTCCCCCACCTCGGGTGCGGCTGGCCATTGAGGAAACGGCGAGGCAGACTCGACTCCTGGCGAAGTCTCAGGCGGTACCGGCCAGCTTGGGAAAGGCGAGGCGGACGTAGCAGGAGATGGCGGGGCCGGCCATTGCGGAAATGGAGAGGCTGTGGCCGGAGGCTGAACCGCCGGGCGCTCTTCGGACCCGGACCCGACTGGCCAGATAGGGAAAGGTGAGGCATCGGGTAGAGGAGGGGGAACCGGAGCGTCGAGCGGCTTCTCCTGAGCCCCCTTGACCTCTGGAAGGGCCTGGTCGACCACTTCAGCGGAGGACTCGGAAGGTTGAACCGTACCCGCCCTGGGCACCGGTGGGGAGGGCTTTGGGCCTGGCCGGGTGGGAGGAGCGGGACGAGCTGGAGTCTCGTCTGACGCACTCCGCTGTACCACCGCTGGCGATTTGGGGGGGCCTGGCTTGACGGGAGGGGCCGGCCGGGGGCCGGTTGGCGCCGTCCCGGTTGGTTTTGGAGGGGGGGGCGAGGGCCTGGCCCCGGTCGGGGGAGCCGGCCGGGGACCAGGAGGCTGAGGCCGCCCCAGAGGAGGACTCTTCGGGGGACCGGCAGAGCTCGGTCGCGGAGAAGCCGGCGGTGCGGGCCTGGCTGAAACAGGCGATGCGCTCTCGACCTGGTCCAGTACGGGCTCGGCAGGCAGGATCTCAGTCTGAACCGGAGCCGGAGTTGGCTCCTCGACCACCTGGGGAGCAGGCTCGACCACAACCGCCTGAGGAGCAGGCTCGACCCCAGCCGACGCGAGCTCGACCGCCGGAGGAGCAGGCTCGACCACAGCCGGCGCGGGCTCGACCGCCTGAGGCGCAGGCTCGACCCCAGCCGACGCGGGCTCGACCGCCTGAGGAGCAGGCTCGACCACAGCCGACCCCGGCTCAGGCTCAGCCACCGGGGGAACAGCCACAGGCCCGGCCGCAGCGGGCTCAGCCACCGGGGAAGCCAGAGTCCCTGCCGCGACGGCCGGCTCGACTGGAGCGGGCGCAGGGATGGCTTCAACCGCCGCTGGCCCGGCAGACTCGACTGCGCCCGGTGCGGGTCTGACCGGGCCGGGCGGCCGAGGCGGAGCTGGAGCCACAGGACGGGAAGGCGGACCCGGTCGCGTGGGGGGGCGCGGCGCTGCAACTGGCGCCCTGGGTGGTTTGGCCGCAGGGGTAGCAGGTTTGGGAGGAGCCGTGCTGGCAACGGCGGTCTCGGACGACTCGCCTGGTTCACCGAAGATCAGGGGAGGTACCAATTCAAACCGATGCTGGCGGTTCTGCAGGGTCACATGGACCGTGTTGGCTCCGTTGGGTTGGTACTGGGGCTTCCACGTGGCAAAGAAGCGCTCCGAGGCGCGCAACCAGGAAGCCAGCACGGCCACCCGGTCCTCGAGGTCCTCTCCACCCGACAGCGGGGGGGCAGAAAGACCCAGCCAACGGGTATGGCGACGAGGCACAGTCTTCCCTGTGGACAACTTGCTCACAGCAAAGAAAACTTCGGCCAGGTCTTTCTGGAAGGGATCTTCAGCCTTCTTGCTCCCTACCAGGTAAGCTCGCCGGAGCAAGTCGAGGCGCTGCTCGGGGCCAGGCTGGCTGCGAGCCAGGTTGGTCAACTCCGCGTCGGCAGTCCCAGCCCGAATCAGTGCACCGGCCGTTGCCCCCGCATAATAGTTGACCAGCAACCCGAGAGCCTCTTCCAGTCTCTCGCTGGCATTCTCCAGGTCGCCCTTTTGGAGAGACTCACTGAGGCTTTGCCAAAGCTGCAGCAGCCGGGGAGGAGCCTCGCTCGGCACAGCTGGCAACGGATATTTCAACAGCTCACTGACCACTGAATACAAAAACGAGCAGCCATCCTGCTCGCATCCTCAACCTCGCTGAGTCATCCCGAGTCACGGATGACACGTTTGCATTCCCCGCCTTGCGACGAGATCCTCTCCCCGCCGGGCCCTCGAACCCGTGCAAGAGACATAGAAAAAGGGGCAGCCGCAGCTGCCCCTCTCGGTCGAACCGAAAAGTTTACTTCACGGCGTCGCGCAGGGCCTTGCCCGGGCGGAAAGCCGGAACCTTGCGGGCCTTGATGTTGATCTTCTCGCCGGTGCGCGGGTTGCGGCCGGTGCGGCCCTTGCGCTCACGAATCTCGAAGCTGCCGAAAGGAATCAGGCGGACGCCTTTGCCCTTCTTCAGGTTCTCCTGGATGGTATCGAGAACCACGTTCAAGGTCTCAGCCGCATCCTTCTTCGAACGATTGGTCTTGTCGGCAATCGCCGCGATGAGATCGGACTTTCCGATGACCTTGGACTTGGACTTCGCCTTTGACTTGACCGCCATTGACGTGACCTCCACTTGAGTTTTCTGCAATTTCTTGCGATGCTGCTGCTTTCTCTGTTCCCATGGGATCTCCTTCTTCCATCCCTGGTCCTGCCTGGATTTTTTTTGTGGGATTTTCGTGAGGCCTTGTTCTGTTTGCTTTTGAAGCCCAGGATTGACTGACAAAAAAAGACTTTAAGTGATATATTTTGCACTATAAAGGACGTAAAAAGTTCGCAAACTTGAGATCCCCGCTCGAACGCTGGAAAAGCGCCTGGAACCTGTTGAATCATCTTCAATGCTGGAGGAAAATGGCTTGAGGAAAATTCCAGAGAAGCAAACAAAAAGTTAACATCCGCAACAAAGCGGCCCGAGCCGTGTTCGGGTCCTTGTTTAACAATCAGTTCACCTCTTCGCACCTGCGGATGACTAGACTCGGCTGGGGGTTGATCCAGGTCAAGAAACCTGTGCGAAAGGTGGTCCCCATGTCTCTAGCTCCACTCGGAATCTACAAAGGCATCGACCAGGGTAAGCCGTTCGACGTGCATGTCGACCGCAGCGAGGAAGCCAGCCTGATCGACAGGGACCAGGACCAGGTTCTCTCCGATCAAGAGATCATTGACTACCTGACCGAGCGCGACGACATCCCTCATCCTCATGAGGGAGCCAAGTGCGACGTTGACAAGGTCGTGCGCGACTTCAAGCATCATCTGCGCAAGGAGCCCCTGCCCCAGGCAGCAGGCTATCACACTTACGCCGAGCTGGGCCGCGACCTTTCCGACCTGGAAGCCCGCTACCCCAACTTGGCCCAGAAGGTCAGCCTGGGTCAGACCCCTGAAGGCAGGGAGATCTGGGCCCTCAAGATCAGCAAGGGGGTGCGCTGCGAGGACACCTCCCAGCGCACGGGAGTCGTCCTGACCGGCTGCCATCACGCTCGTGAGTGGATGTCCATGGAGGCACCGCTGTTCGTGGCCCACCAGCTCCTCGAAGGCTATGCCAGCGATCCGGAGATGAAGCGGCGGGTCGACAACGCCGAGATCTGGGTGGTTCCCCTGGTCAATCCCGATGGCTATGAGTACAGCCGCACCGACGACAACTGGTGGCGCAAGAATCGCCGCGAGGTGACCGATACCGGGTGCGGACCGATCTCGGGGCGCAAGCCCATCGGCGTGGACCTCAATCGCAATTATGATGATGGCATCCCCGAGCATGCACATCTGTATCGGCCTCCCCATGACAAGCCTTGCCGCACCGACGATGATGGCCGAGCCACCAGCGACAATCCGCGCTCGGATACCTATCGCGGGCCTCGAGGCGCCTCCGAGATCGAGACCCAGCACATGCTCAACCTCGAGCTAGGACGCAAGAACATCAAAGGAATCCTGGATCACCATGGCTATGGCGAGATGATCCTCTACCCCTGGGGCGGCACCCGCCAACCGGTGGAAAACGTGGCCGACTACAGAGATGTGGGCCGTAAGATGAATCAAGCCATGGGCAACGATTTCCGGCTGATGCAGAGCATCGAGCTCTACCCCACCTCGGGAGGTTCGCACGACATCCACCACGCCAATGGCATCATGTCTTTTACCCTCGAGATCGGACGGAGCTTCCAGCCCGACGTGGAGGACATTGACCCGATCCGGCGTCAGGTGAGCGGGGCCAACATGACCTTCATCGACGAGATCCTGGCCCGCAATCCTCCCCCGCCGCCCCCGGCCCCACCCGAGCCCCCGCCGGCTCCTGAGCCGCCGGCACCTCCCGCACCGGAGCCCCCGGCGCCCGAGCCTCCTGCTCCCGAGCCTCCGGCCCCGGAGCCTCCCCAGGATTCGTGCTGGCTGTCGCGGTTCTTCCGGTAATCAAAGAGGCCCCGTCAGGGGCCTCTTTTCATTCTCCTCGGGGCAACAGGGCCACGAGCCGGTCACGCTCGGCATCAGGCATGTCCTTGAAGGCGACCCCCGAGATGTGACGGTTGCAGAAATCGAAATTGCGCGACTCCTGCCACACGACCCGGGCAGCGCAGCGCACGGTGGGTTGGTCGTCGCCCAGGTCGAGGCTCATATCGAAGACCTCGTCGGACGGCAGGGGCTTGTCGGTGATGACGCGCATTCCGGTCCCGCCGGCACTCAGGCCCACCACGTGGACGACCTCCATCCCGGGGATGCGGCAGCGCACATCAGTATCCGGTCCGAACCGGACGTAGGTGCGCCTTTCTGGATCCTCGCTCATGGCTTCCCCCGGTGATTTATGTTCAGGAATTATTTTCCATGTCCGCGGGAGGATCCCCTTCCGCCTCGCGTTTTTCCACGATCATCCGGTAGGCGGTCTTGTGGCTCAAGCCGGCGAAGAGCTCCAGAATTCGGGCACTGACTCGCGAACCCAGCTTGAGCTCGAGGAGACCTTCCAGAGCCATCGGGTCGACCTCAGGGGCGACCTGCTCGGGGGCCTCCTCCACCACAATGCAAAACTCCCCCTGCGCGCGCACGATGTCGGGATCGATCAGCGTCTCCTCGTGCAGTTTGGTCAGCTCACGGGAAACCGACAGGCGCCTGGCGGGGAAAGTCGCCCGCAGGTCGGCCAGCGACTCTTCGATGCGGTGAGGTGCCTCAAAGAAGACCAGCGCTCGCGATTCTGTCTGCAACGAGCGCAGCAGAGCGCGCCGCTCGGAGGACTTACGGGGCAGAAAGCCTTCGAAGGCGAAACGTCTGACCTTCAAGCCGGATACGGACAGAGCGGCGGTGACCGAGGAGGGTCCCGCCACCGCCCTCACCGGAATACCCGCCCGGTGGGCTCGATCCACCAGCTCGCGGCCCGGGTCGGAGATGGCGGGCGTCCCCCCGTCGCTGACCAGGGCCACCGACTCCCCCTGCTCCAGGGCCTCCAGGAGGCGCTGCGCAGACTGCTCGCGATTGCGCTCTTGATAGAGCACGAAACGCGGCCCCCGAATGCCGGCGGCCGAGAGAAGACGGAGCGTTGACTCCTGCGTCTCCCCCGCCACCAGCGCCACGCTGGAGAGCACCTCGCGAGCCCGGGGGCTCAGGTCTCCCAGATTGCCGATGGGCGTGGCCACCACGTACAGGGTTCCCGGCATCTCGTCCTGGAGACGGGAAACGGGGACGCGCCCCGCTTCCCGTCGGATCGAGTCCTACAACCAGTCGGTGTGGGCCGGGTGGCCCGGCATCAGCTGGGACGGCTCGAAGAAGATGGGAATCTCACGGCTGGCGCTCTCGGGAGAATCAGAGCCGTGCACGATGTTGCGATCCACGCGCTGGGCGAAGTCGCCCCGGATGGTCCCGGGATTGGCCTGGGCCGGATTGGTGGCTCCCAGCATGGTGCGGATGATGGAGATGGCCTCCACCCCTTCCCAGACCATGGCCACGATCGGACCGCTGGTCATGTACTCCACCAGCGGCGGGTAGAAGGGCTTGCCCACGTGGGGCTCGTACAGCTTCTCAGCCAGCTTGGCGTCCATCTGCAACAAGCGCAGGCCCATCATGGCCAGGCCCCGCTCCTCGAACCGGTTGATGATCTGGCCCACCAGGCCACGGTGGACGGCGTCCGGCTTGGCCAGCACCAGGGTGCGCTGCAGGTTGGTCTTCTGGTCCGCTTTGGACTCAGACTTGGTCTTGGTTTCCATCAGGTTTCTCCTTGCTCATGTTTCAGGATGTCAGCTCCACGCCTCGGATCGAGGCCACGAACTGCAGTTTACGAAAAAGCTCTTCGGTCACGATCTCCCACAGAAAGCTGGACGCGGTCAACTGGGCCCGGGCCCGCAGGTTGCCCACCGCCTCGGCGTCGGCCAGGATGCTCTTGATGTAGATGGTCACCTCGCGGGCATCCTCCGAGTCGATCACCACGCAATTCACGAAGGATTGAGCGTAGTCTTCCCCGGTCGAGCCCACGAAGGCGATCCCGCCGGTGGCCATCACCTCCAGGCCCACCAGGCCGAAGGGCTCGTGCCCCGAGTTGGCCAGCACGGCGTCGACCGAAGCGTAGACACTCTTGAGGAAGTGCTCGGGCACAAAGAAGCTCAGCTCCAGGATGTCCGCTTCCTTGTGCTGAGCCAGCTCGGCCAGGATGCTGGCCGGGGTGGGGTCCTCCACCTTGACCTCGCTCCAGACCAGGCCTTGCTCCCAGGCCCGCTGGGTGATGGGCAACCGGTAGGGCTCGTTGGCCCCGCGGACCAACAGCTTGGGAGCCATTCCCAGACGCTTCATCTCCCCCACCGCGTCCAGCGCCATCAACCAGCGTTTGTCCGGGTGGTATCGGCCCACCTTGGCCAGCAACAACCCCGGAAAGACTTCCCGCAGGCTGTGTCCCACCGAGAGATCCGGGGGATCGAGCCAGCGCCGTGGGATTCCGTTGGGGATGACCAGCGGGTTCACTCCCAGCTCCCACATCCGGTGCTTCATGTAACGGCTGACGGTGGTGATGGCGCAGGCTTGGCGCAGCGCCTGCCAGTCGATGCGCTCGAAGCCGAAGATACTGTTGGCGTTCCAGAAAACCAGCAGGTGATTGCCCAGCCCCCGGCGGAATGCGGCCTGAGCTACCTGCGTGGCCGCCTGGGCGGTGTGCCAGTCCTCGGCCAACACCACGGTGGTCACGTTGCGCTCGGCATTGGGAATCAGCACGGTTTCTTCGATGTGGGTGGGAACCGACTGAGAAAAATCGCTGACTTTGACCTCTTCGCCGTGATAGACCCCGTTGGGGTGATGGCTGGAGATCCACTGACACCATCGATGGTAGCTCAAAAGGCCGCCCTCGAGCTCTTCGTAGAACGGGCGCTGGGGGTCACCCACGAAATAGAGCCGGGTGCGATAGCCCAGACTGGCCAGATGGTGGGAAAGCTCGGTCACTCGTACGCCCAGCCCTCCCACGAAAGAGTACTGGTCGGGGCCTTCCAGGGAGAGCAGCACAAACTCAACCCGATCAAGCGACAGCGAGCTGAGTGGATTCATAAGCCTGCCCGGTTCTCGTCGGCTGAACGAAATCCTGTGTGTGGCCTGGATTACAGCGCTCGGTCCCAGGCTGATGCTATGCTGATTTTACCAGTATGTCGAGAAGAACACGGAAGCTGCGCTACGCTGTCGCCCTGATCAGCATCGGGGTGGCCCTGGTGTTCGGGCACCAGCTGCTCCAGAGCGCCCTTCAGGAGAACTGGCGCACCAATCGCCTGATGGCCCTGGCGGCGCGCCAGTCCAGCCTGTGTCTGAAGCTCCGTCCCGACAGGCCCTGGGATCAGACCCATGAGGCCAGTTTCGTCGAGCTTCAGAAGGCGCGTGATGAGTGGGCCGAGCTCTCGCGCGATCCGACCTGGACCCTGCAGGCCTGGGTGAAGGAGTTGCGCCACTGGCGCTTCGGAGAGCCCCGCTCCCAGGCTTCCAGGGCCTGGCAGGCCTGTGCCACCGAGCTGAGTCGTCGCCAGAACGAGCTGTCTCTGCAGGCGGGCATCGAATCGCAACATCTTCACGAGATGCAGCAAAGCTGGCTGGTTGGCCTGACCGTGCTGGTTCTGGTGCAGGCCTTTCTGCTGCTTGGCCCGGGAAAGCCCCCCCGGCGGCGCGAGCGGCCGGCCACCCAGCAGCGGCTGGAGGCAAACCTTGAGGCGGCCGCGCGGGTGCAGCGCTCGCTCCTGCCCGAAGCCTCCCCGGTTCTCCCGGGCGTCGAATTTGCCTGGCAGTACCAGCCGTGCGAGAAGGTAGCCGGCGACATGTACGGAGTGCAGGTGCTCGACGAGAACCGGGTCGGGCTCTACGTCCTGGACGTCAGCGGGCACGGGATTCCGGCGGCGCTCTTGTCGGTCAGCATTTCACGCGCCCTGTCGGACGTGGAAGGCCTGCTGCACCAGCGCTCTCCGTCGGAGGTAGCCCGCGAGTTGAATCGCCGTTTTCCGGTCATGGGCCAGTCGGACCAGTTCATCACCCTGCTCTACGGCGTGCTCGATCTCGAGCAGTCCACCTTCACCTATGTCAGGGCTGGCCACCCCGGACCGGCGTTGTGCCGCCCAACGGGGCTGATGGTACAGGAGGATGACCAGGCCAGTCCGCCCATCGGCATTCTCGAGGACGTGGAGTTCCACGACGAGGTATTGCAGTTGATGCCAGGAGATCGGGTGCTGCTCTACACCGATGGCATCACCGAAGCCCCCAACGAGGATGGGGAGATGTTCGGTAGCCAGCGGCTTGCCGAGGCTCTGGCTGAGATGCGCCAGGCCAGGCTGAAGATCGCCATGGACGGCCTGCTCGAGCGCGTCAACCAGTTCAGTGGCAGGCTGCGAGATGACCTGACGGTGCTGGCCTTCGAGCTGGCCATTCCAGCCTGCGAGCCGGTGCCTCGGGGCCGCTGGCGCCAGCAGATGGCCCCCGTGGCCCGCGACCTGGCCTGGTGCGCCCGAAATTTCACCGATCGTCGCTGCTGCTCCTGAACGTGGTATACTGGCTCATGTGCTCGCACTCTGGTTTTGCACATGCGCACAATCTACGAACGGGCCCGATCTAAAGTCCAAGACCACAGGCCTTACACTCTAAAATGCCGGTAGCCATCGCGCGCTACAAGACCTGGCCTGGCTTCTTTGACTGGACGCCTTTCGCCCTGGTGCGACCGGCCCTGCCCGCCGAGCAACTCGAGGCATTGCGCGAGTGCGTGCTCAGCTCCCCTTACCTGGCGGCCAACAACCTCAATCACCGCTTCTCGGGCACGCGCGGATTCTCGGTGGTCTTCACTGCGGAAGGTCGAGCCCGCGTGGCCCGCGAGTTCCCCCTGTTCGACCAGTACCTGAGCCAGATTCTGCACCCACGCTGCAACGCATTCTTCCTCAACCCCCTGGTGGTGGTCGGGGGCTCGCGGGTGGCTCCCCACGTGGATCGCAGCCTGCGCTCGTACACCCGGCCTGCAGAGCCCCCCAATCCGGTGCGCGTGGTCGTGCTCTATCTCCAGGTGCCGGAGAAGCTCACGGGAGGGCACCTCATCCTGCACAGCAACCGGCCCCTGGTGGACATCGAGCCCGAGGTCAACAAGATGGTGTTCTTTCGAGGGGACCTGCGCCACGAGGTCACCGAGCTCGAGGCCCAGGAAGGCCAGGAGCGGGTGAGCCTGGTCTGCGAGCAGTACCGGTTGCCGCCGGCTCTGCTAGAGAGCATCCCGAGCTTTGAGATCCGCTCCAAGCGCCCCTTCGAGGACTTTCTGCAGGCCGAGCTCGACCGGACGTAAACACAGGTGTAACAAACTTTACCACCCCCGCGGGCTATAGTTGGAACGCAAATCGCCCAGCGGAGGAACCAATGCAGATCAGCTCCCTGTCCCTGAACGCCGCGCGCCCCCAGTCGGCCTGCGGGTGCTCGCAGCCGCACACGCCCGGCGCCCCCGGCGACCGTTTCATTCGCAACGAGGAGCCCCCTGCTCCGCCGGTTCCCCCCACTCCTCCCGCGCCTGAGCCTCCGCCCGCGCCCGAGCCTCCGCCCGCTCCCGAGCCCCCGCCGGCTCCCGAGCCTCCGCCCGAGCCCTCCCCCAACGTACAGGTGAAGGTCTACCCGCAGGACCCCCGCGTCTCTCCGCCGGTGACCATCGACTTCGCCCGCGGCAACATCGGCGCCGAGCTCGGTGGCGATCGGGTCCGCATCGCCGACATCGGGCACGAGATCGCCCGTCCGGACGAGAACGGCAACTACCTCTTCGAGCCCAACACGCCTCAGTTCTCGCAGGTGAACGCCCACGCGGTGACCTACAACACGCTCGAGCTGATGCAGCAATACCACGGCGGCGCCATCGAGTGGTCCTTCGGCGGCCCCACCCTGGAGGTCGTGCCCCACAAGCAGGAAGGCCGAAACGCCTACTACTCCCGCTGGGAAGGCTCCACCAACTTCTTCTACTTCGACTCGCCCACTCAGGGCATCCACGTGAAGACCGCCAACTCGACCGACGTGGTCTCGCACGAGGCCGGCCACGCCATCCTCGACGGCCTCAAGCCCGGCTACTTCAGCACCTGGGATGAGGAGACCGGTGGCTTCCACGAGGCCTTCGGCGACTGCGCCGCGATGCTGGTCAACCTCCAGAGCCCGGAAAACCGCTCCAAGATCATGGATCAGACCGGCGGCAACCTGCGCACGCCCAACATCCTGGCCGGCCTGGCCGAGGAGTTCGGGTTCTCCAACCGGGCCGACAACCAGAACCCGGCCGACGACGGCAAGGAGTACCTGCGCACCGCCCTGAACGGCTTCAAGTACAAACCGGCCAGCGAGTTCCCGCCGGGCAAGGGCACCGACGACACCATGACCCGCGAGGTGCACTCCTTCTCGCGCATCTTCTCGGCCGGCTTCTACGACGTCCTGGACGGCGTCTACCAGCAGGGCATCTTCGAAGAGAGGCAGTGCCCGGCCGATGCGCTGAAGTACGCCGCCGACGTGGTGGGACCGCTGTTCATGAAGAGCATCTCCATGGGCTCGGCCAACCAGGCCCGCTACAAGGACATCGCCCTGGGCATGATCCAGGCCGACCAGCAAAACAACAACGGCAAGTACTCCGACATCATCAAGAAGGCCTTCCTGGACCGCGAGATCCTGACTCAGGAAGACCTGGCTCCCCCGCCGCCTCCTCCGACGCTGCAGCTCGACAAGCCGCTGGCCTCCAAGGAGGATGCGCTCGAGTTCGTAACCGCCAACGCCGACAAGCTCCAGGTTCCGGCCGAAGCCAACTACCAGGTTCAGAACGTGTACAAGAACGGCAAAGGCGAGACCTTCGTCAACGTGCTCATCCCGCAGGAGGTTCCCGTGCAGGGCGTGGCCGGCTACGAAGGCTTCACCACCGACATCAACGGCGGCCTGACCCTGGCCTTCGACGCCCAGGGCAAGCTGATGAACTGCAAGTACACCCCCGTCACCGCTGAGAGCATCCAGCAGGAGATGGCCGGTATCGAGCAACTCAAGGATACCGGCAAGATCCAGGAGCGCGGCGTGTTCAACAGCACCAACCCGAACGGCAGCATCTTCAAGGGCTTCGTCAAGGGCCAGAAGCTGGTGCGCGTGCCGGTGGCCAACGGCTGCGCCGGGCACGACCACTAAGACCTTGCATGCTCTGGGGGGCTCTGCTATACTCCGCCTGCGGGGTGTAGCTCAGCCTGGATAGAGCACTAGCATGGGGCGCTAGGGGCCCGCGGTTCAAATCCGCGCACTCCGACCAACGGTCGTTAAACAGCGCGATACCCCACGCGCAAGAGAAGCCAGCTTGAAACTCAGGTTGGCTTCTTTCTTTCATGTCAAGGGCGCGATACCCACCCGGCGGTGTCTGTGAGGTGCGCCGAATCGCATTCAGCTTAAGTTCAGACCCCAACGTTAACCTGATCGCGTGAGGGTCAATCCCGTAATTCTCCGGACTTCGCCGGCGCCCCAGAGACGCCCCCAATCTGTGGGCGAGGTGGATACCTTTGCCCAGTCGGTTCTCGGGCAGGTAGCCAACGGACTCAGCATCGGCAGGGAAATGTCCCGATTCTTGAGTTTTCCGGCCGTTCTTTATGCCGGCGTTGTGGGCGCCGCCGCGCTCACCGAGAGCTTGTCCCAGGGGCTGACTCCCGGGCTCGCGGCAGCAACGGTCAACTATGGCCAGCCGCTCATCGGGAGTATCTTTGCCGGCGGTGCGGCGGGTAAGGCGTGCCTGGTCCTTGGAGCTCTGCCCGCTTTCGGGACCTGGTACAGGGGAGCCTCGACCCCTTCGCATCCCCACGCTCGCTGGACAGTCCGCACGATGGCCACAGTGGCCTCTATTGTCCCGGGTGCGGGAGCGGCACTCCTGGCTCACTCGTTGGGAATGGGCATACCCGTCACCGCCGCGATGGGACTTCTGGGGGCGGGCGCAGGCGGGCTGGGAGCTTTGCACGGCATCTCGCAACTCTATCAGTTCGGACTCCATATGGCGATGAGATTGGGGCATGTCCCGGGCGACAAGAAGGTGACTGGTGCTCAGATCAAACAGCAGGTGGTGGCACTGAGCGAGCACCTGCGACCCCAGACGGCCACGCTGGTTGAGGAAACGGCTCGGGAGGTCTGTATCCGTGGGGTCCGGATCAAGCGGCGAACCTCCGCTTAAAAGTCAGGCGACGGCGACGCTTACGCCTGATTTGAGTTTATCCGAGAGGGGGCTCGAGCAGGCACCGAGTCCGATGCCGTTCATGGTATCGCCGCTTGTGGGCATCGGTCAGGAACTGGTTCGCAGAGAACGGTCTGGGACTGCCGATGTCTATCCCGCGCAGCATTATCTCATCCAGGATCCTATGGGGGAGAGGGACGAGACGTCGATGATGAGGCTCGACGCGATGCCTACTTACTGCGGGCGGCAACCGATCGTCGTCTGAAGCATCACCAAGAAAGGCGCGGTAGGCAGGCCCGATATTGGAGCGCAGGGAACTCCTCCAGTGAATGCTCAATCCGCTCTACACATTGGAGGACCTGGAGTCGCTGGAAGGGGACTTCGAGCTGGATGAAGGAAGGCTCGTTCCGGCGACTCAGCCCAAGAGACGACACGGCAAGGTCTGCGCACGCTTGGCCATGCGCCTCGGCAACCATTGTGAAGGTACCGGGCAGGGCGAAGTGCTTTCCAACGACACCGGATTCATCCTGCAGCGCGACCCGGACACTCTCCGCGGCCCGGACGTGGCGGTGATCCGAGCGGAACGTCTCAAAGACCTGTCCGAGGACTGCCACCCGGAGATGGCTCCTGACATCGCCGTGGAAGTGCACAGCCCATCCAACTCCGCGGGAGACCTGCAGCGCAAGGTGGGTCAGTACCTCAATGCCGGGGCTATCCTGGTTTGGGTCCTCTACCCGGAGCGACGCTCAGCGGCCGTTTACACCGGGGACGGCTTGGTCCAGCTCCTGTCGGAAGACCAGGACATTGCGGGGGAGCCGGTCCTACCAGGCTTCCGGTGCCCGTTGTCCGACCTCTTCCGCTGACGAGAGTCCCGACTCCAGGGAGGCTTCCACCCGAAGTCCACGGCACGGAAAGACTCAAATCCGCGCATCGATTTGTCGGCCGAGAATCGTCACCATTCGCACTCGTCCCAGGTCAGGGCATGATAGTCCCCACTGTAAGCGGGGAGCCGACTTCAGGGAACGGTTGTGCCGGCACCGGATTCAGCAGCCCAGTATCCGGGTCGATTCGAAACGCCGAGGTGCTGTTCGAACCAGCGTTGGCCACGTAGAGGAAGCTCCCATCCGGGGTCACGGCGGCTTGCAGGGGAAGACTGCCGACCGCGACTGGGGACCCCAGGGGGGAGAGCGAGCCATCGGCCGCAATCGCCAGAGGAACCAGGACGTCCCCACCCGTGAATGTGAAGTCTGGTCGCAGCACGTACAGGAAACGTCCGTTGGGGTGTACCGTGGCGAAGCGCGGACCGGATCCGACCGTGAAGGGGGAGCCCGTGACGGGCGTAGGAACGCCCGTAGCCGGGTCAAGGCTCACCGCGATCACCTGGCCTCCATTGTTGTTGGTCAGGCCGTAAAAGAACCGGCCGTCGGGTGTGGGGGTCCCGCCATTGCCCATGCCGAGGGCGAACGGCGAGCCCTGCACCGCGGTGGGGGTGCCGTCTGCCCCCAGTTGGTAGACCGAGAACGCATCCCGGGCCGCGCACAGGTATTCGCCCGAGGAGAGCCCCACCAGGCTGATCGTCCCCAGGCTGCCCGGTACCGCGAAGGGAGCGCCAGGCGTGAGCGAACCGGTGGCCGGGTCTCGTTGAAAGATCCGCGCGCTCGTGTTGTTCAGGACAGCCACCAGGCTACCGCTCGGAGAAACCGCCACAGGCCCTGGAGCAGCTCCCCCGGTCGAGTAGGGGGAGCCGGGGGAGGAAGTGAGCGTCCCATCCTCGCCGACATTGGTGGCCACGAGGATTCCGCCCGACTGGTTGGAGGTGTAGACGGTCGCGGCCCCGCCCAGGTGCGCAGGCACCGTGGCCAGGCCCAGCCCTCCGCCGACCTGAAGATTGCCGACCTTGTCGCCGAGGGCGCCGTCCGGCCCCATGGAACGACCATAGAGGAATCCTCCGGAGTCCGTTTCCAGCACGAACTGGGGACAGGGACGGACATGAATGGTCAGATCCTGCGTCAGGTTGACCAGACCCAGAAGTCCGTCCGAACCGTTGAGGGCCAGGTCCAAGAGACCGATCACTGGGCTCACGACGAACGTCCCGACGCTGATCGCATTGCCATGGATGTCCGAAGTCAGCCTGAATCTCGCTTTGAAGGTCTTTCCGCCGACCTCGGGATTGGGGGTCCAAGTAAAGACGTGTCCTCCGACCCGGGAGCGCTCGGCAGGTACGAATTTGGCCCGGGGAGGCAAAATCTCGGCCACGAGATTGTAGGGGTTGTGCGTCGGATAGACCCTCGTATTGACACTGTAGTATCCCCGCAAGGTCAGCGCCACCGTCGGTGAGCTGCGGTCCACCTGAACGCCGTAAACCGGGATCGATACCGTCTCTCCACAGTCGATCGTAATCTCATCGACCGGCTTCGTGACCCGGAAGAGCTCGAGTGGAGTGGATACAGTGCCGCGTTGAAAACCGGTCAGGTTGGGCTTGCCGATCGACTGGTAGGCAGCTTCCATCAATCCGACGCAGCTGAATTCTCGGCCCTGAGTGATGGCTCCGTCCCCGGTTGCGCTGTAGTCCCTCCCGAGCTGGTCGAGCGCGAACTTGAGCACGGCTTCCCGTTCGCTTGCGCTCAAAGCGCCAGCCGGCCGCCTGGGCCCCATGTAGATGTGCCCGGGGAACACGCGGAACAGATCCAGTCGGTCGGTTCGAACGCCGACGGTGGTTCCCTCGACGGAAGTGGACTCGACGAGGGCCCTGCTGTCGCCGCCGGGAATGGCTTTCCCCCCATACATCGCGACGTGGCCGGGCCGCCAGCGAGACCATCGAGTGTCCTGACCGGGAACAATGGCATCGGCGGTCAACGTGAACAAGAGATCTCCGGGCAGGAGAAACTTCTCCGGAATGTCCATGACCAGGTAAGAAAGTTCATCCACGGCATAAACACCGTAAATGACCGTGAAATGACTCAGAGCCAGGCTGACTGTGCCCGCCTGCTCATCCACCCCGATGACGATGGCATCCCGCCAGTTTGTCCGCTCGGAGCCAAGATCTTCGATGGGATTGAGCTGGCTGGACTCGTAGAACTGGACGCGCGGGTCCTGGCCGTTGACACGCTGGACGGGGACCGTCAGCGTGACCGGCTGATTGAAGGTCAGACCATTGGGCTCCAGGAGATAGACCAGTTGTCGGCTATCGGGCCCCTGATTGTCTGGGATCGTTACAGTGATGGTCGTGTCAGCGCCGAGCGCCCCAGGCGGAAAATCCAGAAAGGCCCCATCGGGCAACGCCATACGTCCACCCGACGCGGCAGGGACCAGGGCGCTGGCGCCCAGACCCCGGTCCCCTGTCGGGGACGTGGTGACCACGAGCGCCGAATTGGCCGGGGCGGGGATGGGAAGCGGAGTGACAGGTAAACCATCGCCCGTGGCAAGGTCCGAGCCTGAGCAGCCCCAAAGCAAGGAAAGAATAACAACAAGACCAATGAGCTTTCGCATTCCCCACCTCCACGAGCCTGTAGGCTTCGGTTCGAAGAGAGGTTCCCCTATGTGTCAGTTGTGCTCGAACGCCGAGTCGTTGAACGGCGCCCCTCCTCGGGCGTAGCCTCGTTGAGCGTATGGGTAACGTGCTCGCGCACCAGGGCCAAAGAGAACTGAACTGAACGGACCGGTCGGCTTCAAGCTGACAAATCATCCCCATCTCCTGAACGATGCCAGATCCTCGTTCTTCAGGGCCTGTAGCTTATCTTTAACCTCGGGAGTGCGCGGAAACATCTCTCTACGCTGCGGAAAAGGTCGAGAACCTCGTGAATGCCATTGCCGAGGATATCGCCCCGGTGGCATGCTCAGCATGGCCTCGATGCGCTCGATCCTGGTGACGAGGCGGGGATCGAGGCTCTTCAAAGTTTCCATGATCTCGGCCAGGGACATTCATTCCGATACCTCATCAGCCAGCGCCAAGCGATCCAACTCGCCTCGACGCTGCTCCCTCCGTCCCAACTCAGTCGACCAGCAGACAGGTCGACCTCTTCTTTCTTCAGTCAGTTCCCGGAGCCGGAGACTTACGACCCGGAGGTCGGTCCCTGGCCCGACCTGGCCCTGGAGATCGAGGTGACCCGGAGCGCCCTGGATCGAATGGCCATCTATCGGGACCTCTCGATCCGCGAGGTCTGGCGCTACTCGCCCCGGCATGAGATCTGCATCGAGCGCCTCGGGCCGGACGGCTATTCCGCGTCCGAGACAAGCGTGGTCCTTCCCGGGCTGAAGGTATACGAGCTCCCGCGCTTCGTGCAACTGGGGTTTCAGGACGGGCCGCGGGCCATGTTGAAGGCCTTCAAAGCCTGGCTGTCCCTATGAGCTTGCGGTGGAAGGCTTCCACCCGAGGTTCAGCGCACGGAAAGACTCAAATCCGCGCACTCGTAAAGAGCCCCCACGCGCAAGATCGGAGCCAGCCTGTCATCCAGGCTCGTCCTGCAGCCTCGGATAATCGCCTCGTCTCCACCTTCCGAGGTTGGAGAGCTTGGGGGGCCGCGTTGACCAGGACGTCGAGATTACCCGGTAGACGGCCGGACCCCCACGTGCAGGCGCCGGACTGCTAGCACAATATGTCGGGCATCGCGCAGTCGAGTAGAAGCTTCGACCCTGCTCCGAGGGCGCGAGCTTTGCTCGCCGACAGGGAGGGACCGTGCCAGCCTTCCCAAGAAGACCAGCCGATGAGCGAGGTGGAGCACCTCGAGCAGACCGTTCGCTGGCCTGGCCTGCTGGGCTGGTACCGGCGCCAGCGCGCCCTGGCGGCCCTCGAGCGACTGGCCGAGGGGGGGAGCGTCGATGCTGTGCTGGCACTCTGGCGGCTCTCCCAGGCAGGTCTGGCCCCGGTACTGGACCGTCAACGAGCCCTGCTCGAGCGAGCCTTCGCCGAGCCCGGTCGCGACGACCTGGTGGAGCTGGCTCGGGCTCTCAACCTGCCGGAAATGCAGCAGTTCCAGGCCCGGGTGCGCGTTGGGCGTCCCCCTCCCGTGGAGAACCTGGTTCACCTGGGTTGGCTCATCCAGATGCTGGAGGGCCCATTCCAGGCCGAGGCGGCCGCGCTGCTCAGCCAGCTTCCTCCTCAGGGCAGCCCGCCTACCCGGGCTGCTGCCCTGCTACTGGCTGGGAGGCACGATGAGCTACGCGACTTCGACCCGGAGGGCAACGAGCTCAACCTGGCTCTGGAGCGGGCTGGCGTCTTCCTGAAGACCCGCCTGCGGGCAGCCTTGCGCCAGACAGGTCAGGGCAGCGCCCCGGGCTCGAGCCTGCAGTGCGAGGCGACCTTCGCTCGCAGCCTCGAGGAACGATTGAACGAGGAGGATTGGACCTGGTTCTTGACCGGCCTGGAGCGCGAGCTTCCCGGGAGAGCCGCCCGCCTGCTGAGCGCTCTGCAGGCACGGGACAGGGCGCCGTACGAGCTGGCCTCCCTGCAACGACCGAAGGTCGGCCAGCCCCCCCTCACCACCCTCCAGGGGACCGATCCGGTCTGGGCGCCAGACGACTCCTGGTTGACCCTGCACCGGGGAGGCAACCGCTTTCTCCTGCTGCGACCCGATGGCAGCCAGTCTCGCCAGCTGACCGCCTGGGAAGAAGCGGCTCCCAAGGATGGCGCGGTTCTGGCCCCTTTGCGGGCCTTCTCGCAGACCGGCCAGTATCTGGCAGCCGTCTGGCGCGGCCAGGAATTCTGGGAGTCGTACGACCACATGTACTCAGGCTACGAAGACCTCTATGGTAAGGAGGTCTGCCTGTGGGATACCGTGCACTTCGGCGAGCGCAAGCGCCTACCGCTCCATGAGGACGTTCTCGACCTGTACCCGGGTTACGATGGCGTGCTGGCCAGAACCCGGGGCCGGCTGGTGGCCCTCCATCCCGATGGGGAGCGCTGGCGCGTGGCGGCCACATCCCCGCTGCGGGTGGACCAGGGGCGATATGTCCTGGAAGGGACCGAATTCTACCATCTGGAGCCCTGGAGGTCATTGGGCCAGGTGCCCGGACCCGCTCACCTGGTGGCTGACCGGCTGGTGATACAGGGGGAGCCCTGTTTGCTGCTGGACGTCCACGAGCTGAACCGGCTGGCGAGCTTTCGCTCCAACTTTCGAAGTGCAGCGGGGCGGCCCGGTGGCCCCCTGGTCCTGTTGACCGGCGAGGAGATCGAGCTGCGCGACCGCGACACGGGCCGATTGCTGGACCGCCAGTGCTTGCCCGAAGGGGCCCTGCAGCTCCACCCGCGCGGCGAGCACATACTGAGCTGGCACCAGGGGCGTGCCCGGCTTACCTCGGTGCAGGAAGCCGAGCCCTGGGCCGAGTGGGAGGCGCCCGAAGAGCCCCAATTCTCGCCCAGGGGCAACTTCCTCTGGAGTCCTCACCGGGGACAGACCCTGGTGTGGCCCGTCCTGGCTTACAGGAGATTGGACGAGCTGGGCCTGGCCGACCTGACCCGTCTCCCGGTGGGCTGGGAGGAGTTCTTGAAAGCGCTGATCCAGCGGCGCTGGCGCCATGCAATCCAGTTGCAAGATGTCCCGCTGGCAAGCGGAACCGATATCGAGCTGGACTGACGCGGGCTGGAAGTCCGGCCGCCCCCCCGAGGTCAAGCTCCAGCCCCGAAAGGATACTGGCTCTCTCCGGGGAACCCGCCGGGATGAAACGCATCTTGACTCTCTGGCTGCTCCTGGCAGGGGTAGCTCTGGCCCAGTCCTGGTACACCCTCAAGGAAGAGGGCTTCCAGATCCAGTTTCCTTCCGAGCCGAAGAAGACAGAGGCGGCTGCCTGGGAGGTGGACCACGAGGCGAACTCCTACCGCATGAGCGTGGACGCCTGCGAGGGGACGCCGGATGAGGTGTTTGCCTCGGCCAAGGACGAGTTCTCCAAGTCCTTCACCTTTGTGAGCGAGAAGGCTCTGACCGTGGACGGCCATCAGGCAAAGCAATTCAAGTTCACTCTGCAAGGCACGCCCATCGAGTGCCTGATGGTCGTGAAGGGAAGCAAGCTGTACATGCTGATGATGATCGTGGCCGGGTCGGCTGACGAGGCCCAAAAGGTCATGTCCAGCCTGCACGTGAGCTAAAGTGAAGCGCACCTGCGACCAGGAACTGTGCGCGTAACGTTCAAGCGATTTCTACAGGAGCGCACACCGTGCGCGCTCGTGGAGAAGTTCGGACTTCGAGCACAATGCCGGGCGTCGCGGAGCGAGTTTCCCGGCTGCGCTCCTGGCCTGGAAATCCGGCCGCAAGCCCTCAGCGCTTGCGCTTGCGCAGCTCGAGGAAGGCGGACAGTTGGGCCTCCTGCTCCGGGGTAGGCTGGAAGTCGATCTGGCCGCTAAGCCCTCCCGAGCCCTGGTGCAGCCACTGCACCGTGCCTACCAGTTGCAGAACGGTATCGGCTCGGAGCAAGAACTTCATGGTGACCGCCTCGCCCACCTCGAAGGGGGTCCGGCCCCGGAAGAGCAGACCGCGCAGGCCCACCTCCTGGGTAAAGATCTTCACCTCACCAGCGCGCACGACCTCGATCTGCAACACCCGGTCGAGCCACACCATGCTTTCCTGCGGGGGCTGAGCGGCGGGCTCGGGCGCCTTTCGGGTCAGGGCCCCCATCCCGAACCAGGTTAACGCCTTACGGGCTAATGTCATCTCGATTTCAACTCCTCCAGTCTGTAATCTCAGACTACAAGAAGAGAACGCCAGTTCCACGCAGGGAAAACCCTCCTCGGAGGGTAGGGGAAACCCTACCTCGACCCGGCGAATTCAGCCGCCATGGATTTCCGGGAGTTGCGAGAAGACTGGTTCCCCGGGGCGGTAAGGAGCGAGGCGGTGCGGAGTCTGGTGGCGGTGGGCCAGCGCAAGACTCACGAGGAATATGCCGGGCCCTCATGCCTGACGGTCTATTTCGACCCTCAAGGCCGGTTGCTGGAAGCGACACTCTCCACGCACAAACGGCCCCTCTCGAGCCTGAGCTTGAGCTACGAGGGCCAGAGCTTGCACGTGAGCCTGTCCAATGGAATCAGCCAGTGGTATCGTGATGGCGTCTCCACGGTGGCAACCCCCTATGACGGTGACTCACCGCCGGGGCAGAGACAAGCAACCTTTGATGAGGTCCTGGAGTTGGGACGCAGCGCCCTCTGCCAGCTGCAGCCACAACGCATCGAGTTCCTGACCGAATCCGAGGGGATCGAGCCTCCGGCCAACCTGGCCGCAAAGTGGCTCAAACACGGCTGGGCCGACCCCGGACAGGAGGGGCCGGTGGCCACTTTCAGCCCCGAGGGGCACCTGGTGACCTTCGGCACCCAACGCGGTGGCCGCTACACGGGTTGGTGGCTTGTGCTCGACCTGGAGAGCGAGGCGGGCCAGGTGTTCCACGCCGAGGGCTATCAGGACCGGCCCTTTGAGCGGGTCCAGGGAAGCTCCCGTTTCACCGATGGAGTGACAACACCCGACTACGTCTCATTCGAGACCTGGCTTTCGGGCTGGATCGGCCAGGTCTACGCCGAGGCGGGCTGGCCCCGTTCCCGTCCTGCGCATCGCGAGGATCACTGATCTCTTGCGGGGTGAATCTAAAGTGCAAGGCCTTTGGTCTTGCACTTTACAACGCGCTGGAACGCAGTTCCGGCGCGTTCGTCAGATTGTGCTAATGTGCAAAACCAAAGTGCGAGCACATTAGACCAGGCCTTCCTCGAGCAGGTCGCACAAAGTGGCGGTGATCGGCTGCTCGGTGCGGTCTTCATACCAGCTGAACGCGGGGGACGGGTTGACCTCGAAGCAGCAGTACTCGCCCTGCGGCGTGCGCCGCAGGTCCACGCCGGCCAGCACCATCCCCAGATTCCGGGCCACCTGGCGGCAGGCCTCGGCGATGTCGTGGGGCAGGTCGTGGGCCACCACCTCGGCCTTCTTGTCATAGCGGTAGTCGCTCTCCTCGGCCTGGATCAGGGAAGCGAAGGTGTGCTCCCCCACCACGTGGACCCGGATGTCCGTCCCCTCCACGCACTGCTGCAACTGAACGGGGCAGAAACGCAAGCGGTCGAGCCGCTCGAGGTCCTCGGGCTTCATGCGCTGGACGATGGAGCGCACGTAGCTGATGGATTTGTAGATCACCTCGCCGCCCTGGGCGTGGTAGAACTCCTCGGCGGCGTCCGGCATGGTGGTCACCAGGGTGGCCGGAATCAGAAAGCCGAAGGGCTCCACCAGGGAAATCTGGCAGGGCTTGGAGGCGTTGCTGCCCGAGGCCACAGGTCGATTCACCACCCGGCCGGGCAGATGGTTGAGCAGAACCGACAGGGCGGCCAGGCACTCGGCGCCCACGAAGCGGCTCTCCTCGTCGGAGTATCCCTGGTAGGTCTCGAACTCGCTGAAACCGAGACGCTGGTAGACCGAATGGATCTCTTCCAGCCCCACCGTTCGCCCGTCCGAGAGCTTGAAGGCTCCCCCGGATCGATGATCTCCCAGCGAGAACGAGAACGAGACCGTGCCCGGGATGTCGTAGTTGGGCACCATCTCGACGGGTCGATCGCGGCGTTTGAGCTCGGAATAGACCCGGTCCACCATGGGCTCGCGCGGGTCACCGAGCACGAGGATCACTCTGGCGATGGTCGTCCCTCCTCGAGAAAGTTCGAGACCGCCTCAGCCACCTGGGCGTCTTGCAGGGTATCGAAACCAGGGAAGGTGCGCAGGTCGGTGACGAGCCAGCCCCGCTCCTCCTCGCGCAGCACGACTTCGGCCAGAAAGAGGCCCAGCTCGTGGCAGGCGGCCATGGCTCGATGCACCAGCTCGACCGGCACGGGGGCCTCGCGGGGCAGCACCACGGCCGAGGAGCCCACCACCACGGCCACCGCGGGCAGGCCGCGAGGGGACTCCTCGAAATGGATAGGAGCGCCCTTGAGCTCGTGCAGGCGTTCCAGGTCGGCTGCCTCCATGGCGCGGAAAGGCTGTTGGCGCCCCCCCACCGGGCGGTAGATGACCTGCCCCGCCTGCTCGTCAAAGAAAACCTGAGCCGCTTCGGGCTGGCTGGTGACCAGAACCCGCGGGACGGGGAGTCCGCGGGCCTGGAAGTAGGCCAGCACGCTCAGGCGTGAGTTGAGGTGCTCGCGCCAGAGCACGTGATTGGCCACCAGGCAACGGCGGCTCAGGCGATGGAAGAGGGCGATCAGGGTAGCCCAGCTCTCGACCTGGAGGTACTCGCGATCCTCGGGCGAGAGGGTCTCGCCCTGCTCGGGTGCGATGTAGTAGCCGTCGAGACAAACGCTCACCAGGTCGTCCAGGGCCACCGGCTGCTCCTCGGGAATGATGAACAGGCCGTCTTCGAACCCCGGGCCAAGCTCGAGGTAGAACTCGAGACCACTGGGGAAGGTCTCCAGTGGCAAGAAGACCACCCGTCGCCGGTCACGCCCCTTGAGGTGATTGTAGAGGGGGCCCAGAGACGGGTGGCTGGTGGAGCCAAAAAAGAGGATCGTGGGCGTGCTCAAGAAGAGCCCGCTTCACCGCGCGCTCTGCCTCGCCCTGCGGGTCACGGCTTGAAGAAGAAGCGGTCGGAGGGAACCGAGGAAACCCCGGTCGGAGAGCCCAGCGGGAGGATCTCCAGATCCTTCTCGATGCAGCGCTTCTCACCGAACTTCTCGTCCTGCTTCTCGGCCCGGAGCTTCTCGACCGGGACCTTGTCGCCCAGCTTCTCATCGTGGCCCTTCTCGACGGACATCTTCTCGACGGGGCCTTTCTCGGCGCCCTGCTTCTCGATGGGACCCTTCTCGATGGACAGCTTCTCGAACTGGCCCTTCTCGTTGGGGTTCTTCTCAGCCGGGCCCTTCTCGATGCAGCCCTTCTCGTCCGGGCCCTTCTCGATGGACAGCTTCTCGAACTGGCCTTTCTCGTTGGGGTTCTTCTCGGCCGGGCCCTTCTCGATGCAGCCCTTCTCGTCCGGGCCCTTCTCGATGGACAGCTTCTCGAACTGACCCTTCTCGTTGGGGTTCTTCTCAGCCGGGCCCTTTTCGATGCAGCCCTTCTCGT
>BTUM01000109.1:0-22555 GCA_045863235.1 Candidatus Xenobia bacterium
ATTTTTTTTTTTTGTGTTGGGGCCAAAAACCCACAACCAAAAAACAACAAAAAAAAAAAAAAAAAAAAAAAAACACGACTGCGACAACAAGAATTGTAGCGATCACATTCCCAATTATCGGCAAGAACATGCAGACAATGACTATTGCACCAACAGAAAACGCCAGCCAAGCTTTAGCGTCACCGTGTGTCCTGTGTGTAGTCATTCTTTCGGGCAATGCAGGAGGCCGCCCTCGTCAAGCTCGACTCTTACCCCAAGATAAAGTCGAGCGGCGTGAGTAATCAGAGCTTGCATGGCCCATTCCCACCTTTGCAAAGCGTAGGCGTCACGCCGCGCTCCGAGGGTTGCGCCTCTGAAGGTGAACCTGGTCGTCACGTCGCCAGAAACACGAGCCAGCATCCGCCCCAACGAGATACTGGTAACTCACGTCCACGCCGCCCGGCCTCACCCGCGTCAGCCGCGTCAGCCGGTTGTCGTCATCCCACCTGTAATTGGGACGCCATGGCATCGCGCATGCATCAAGCACTTCTGGGCACGCTGTCACAGGAATAGAGTTCAGCGGAGGATACAAAGACCCTGGTGGGTTGGCGATCCCTTCGTTCGGGTGATAAACTGGCAGCAGGAGTCTGGTGATTGAGGATACCAAGGTCCCGTTGCGGATGGACGCCGATGCCGGTCTGCGCGTGGGAAACACTCGCGTGACGCTCGATTCGGTCATCGCCTCGTTCGAGCAGGGAGCCAGCCCTGAGGAGATTCTCGAACATTATCCGTTGCTTCGCATGGCCGACATCTACGCTGTCATCGCTTTCTATCTGACGCATCGCGAGCAGGTCGATGCGTATCTCGCCTCGCGTCGCGAAGAGGGCGAGAAGCTTCGTCGGGAACACGAGCTCAAGCAAGATCCCGGTCCATTCCGCGAGAGGCTGCTTGCGAGAAAACGCGCTTTAGAGCGGTAGGAACACGATCCGCCCTTCCATCTCCCCAGGTAAGCTGCACTCGATTCCTCAAAACTTGTCAGACTGTGCGGGCGGGGCTGCGGGCATGTGGGGCGGACTCACGCACGAACGGTTCATCTCGGTAGAAACTGGCGGTGTTCCAAGTTCTTGTCCAGGTAGCCGTAAAGCACGGGAATGAAAGCTCACACTGGACGGGGCCAGGGATCACCGTCAGTCGTAGAGGCGGGTCTCCACCACGCGCTCGTCCACCAGGATCTTGCGCTTTGCGAGCTCGCGGAACATCTGCTCCGGCTCGAAGACGGCCTCGGGAGTGTTCACGCCTGGCTGGGAGACGCCTCGAGCAAGCAGCTGAGCCCCGATGGAAGCGGGAATGCCGGTCACTTTGGCGGTGCAGGTCATGTCCCACTCCGACCGGGGCGGGTGGGAGAGGTTGTAGGTGGCGACCACCCGCGCTCCGTTACGGCTCCCCACCACCTCGACGTTGACAAGAAAGGCGTATTCGAGCGGATCGTTGGGGTCGTCGTGGTCGAGGTGGAGTTGGCGCAGGAGGGCCTTGGGCTTGACGGCCACCCCGTCCACCGTGACCGGCTCGATGCCGAGCAGGCCCACCTCGTTGTAGTGCTTCAAGATGGCCATGGTCTCGGGGCGCCAGGTGCCGCGCACGTCCACCCGCTTGACGCCGGGGAACGAGCGGGGGAAGGCGTGCACCTCCGAGTGGGGCACGATCCAGGTGCTGGTCTTGCCCACCGGGGCGTTGAACGCGACCTGCTTCTCGCCGTAGAAGGGCGGCACTTCCACGAACTTGCCGTCCTCGAAGAAGAAGCGCACGGTGGAGGGGCTGAACTCGTCCAGCACCGTGTCCACCAGACCCGGGGAGGGCGCGATGCGGCGGTAGGTGGCGAAGTGGACGTGGATCGAGTCCACCGATTCCATGCGCGACACGCCTTGCTTGCCCATCAGGTTGGTCACGCCCGGGGTGGCCCCCATGCCCAGCACGATGGTGGCCCCGGCCGCCTTCGCCTGGTCGGACATGGCCAGTTGCTTGGGGGTGTTGTAGAGCCCGCCCAGGTCCAGCATCGGCTTCTTGGCGGCGATGGCGGCCCGGGTGATCTCCAGCCCGAAGCGATAGCTGGTGCAGTTGAGCACGATGTCGACGTCCTCGAAGAGCTTGACCAGGGCGTTCTCGTCGCTGACGTCCACGCTGTGAGCGCTCAGCTTGCCGCCTCCGAGCTCCTGGCAAAGCTTGCTGGCCTTGTCTTTGTCGATGTCGGCCACCCGGATCTCACTGAAGTCGGACGTTCGGGCCAGGTCGCGGGTGGACTCGGTGCCCATGGCGCCGCAGCCGCCCAGTACGAGGATCTTGCTCATCTCACACGTTCTCCTGTATGGATTCGGCGGGGGCGTTCCCGGCGGGCTGCTTGCTCCCCTGCAGAAGTCTCGGACCTGCTCGCTGCCGGTGCGAATCCCAACGCATTAGACGCCTTGGGAGCGACTCCCCTCCATCGAGCTGTCGATGCAGAAATCGACGCGTATAGCCAACTTGGGCAGACTGACGACCCGGCGGGGGGTCCACCTACAGGGAGAATTGTAAAGCTCCTTCTTGAGAGTGGGGCGGATCCAAGCCTTTGTGATTCCTTTGGACACAATGCGCTAGATGATGCGGCGGACTGCGGTTGGCCGATGAAGACCCCGAAGTACGAAGCTGCCCATAGGATTATGCGGTCCTATGGGGCCCGGCACAGTCAGAAGTACATAGGGGAGGCCAAACAACTGGCTGATCACTGGCATGGCTCACTTCCATCGTGGCTAGCCCAGGACCTGGACCCCGGTGGAATGGCCTCCGCCTGAACGCGCCAGCGGTGTCTCGCCTGGTGTTCCGTCAGCCCGTGCCCTAAAAGGGAGTCGGCCCTGACGACGAAGCAGAATCAATGCTGGATGACCCTGTAAAGCTCTCCCCGGAGCTGGTCAGGACCCTGGACGACCCCGCTCATCGGGGCGAGGTTCGGCTCGGCAAGACGGGCCCGCAAGACCTGGGCCTGCGGCTGTATGCTCCGGACCTGGAAGGTCTGCGCGAGCTGGTCGGGCGACTGGCTCTGCCAGCGCGCCTGACGGAATTGGCCCAGGAGATCGAGGCTCGCTTCGAGCTGGTACCGGGCCACTGGGTCCGGCTTGGCACGGCAGCGGGAAGGCCGCACCGATTTGCCCTCAACTACGAGGTGCCGCCCTGGAACGTCTACCCGATTTCCACGCTCAGGGTGTTCTTGCGGCGCTATGGGGCCTCCCCGAGCGGGCTGGAGCGGGCTCTGGCTCCGGCCCTGGAGCTCGAAGACGCGCGCTGGGGAGTGACTCTGGAAGTGAAGGACGAGTTGCGCCCCCGGTTCTTTGGTCGATTCCCCCGCACCTTGCTCGAGCCGATCGCAGTAGCCCTGGTGGGGGCGGAGGCCCGGGCCACGATCGAGGAATGCTCTGGCAGGGGGGGCTCGTCGTGGTGCTATCTGAGCTTGGAGCCAGGCCGTCCCGGCTCGCTGGGGGTCGACCTGGAGAATCTCCCCCTGGCAGAGCTGGGTCTACCCCTGGATACCTGGCCGGCCCTGCCAGAACCGCTCGTCTGCCCCTATGCCAAGTGCCGGGGAGCCGAGTGGTCGGCCTACCTGAGCTGGTTCGCCTTTTCAGCCTGGTGGCGCCCTCCCCGCAGCCTGGCCACCGAGTCCATGAAGGACTACCAGGGGAGGGTTCGGACCTACTATGAAACCCAGCAGCCCGCCTACCTCGAGTCTCTTGGCACCACCTGGCAAGCCGGGCTGCTCAGCGACGAGGGCGCCCAGGCTTCGAACCTGGAGCTCGCGCAGCGAGCTCGCCTCGAACCAGGTTTGCGCATCCTGGACGCGGGTTGCGGAGTGGCGGGACCGGCTCTGGACATGGCCCGGGCCTTCCCGGGTCTCGAGGTCGAGGGGATCACCCTCTGCCCCTCCCAGGTCGAGGAGGCCCGCCGCCGTGTAGCCGACGCCGGTCTGGGCGGGCACGTGAGAGTGCAGCAGGCCGACTTTCACGACCTGCCCTTCCCAGATGCGAGCTTCCACCGCGTCCTGTACCTCGAATCGAGCGGGTATGCCTACGACCGGGTGGCCATGTTCGGCGAAGCCCATCGGGTGCTCGAGCCTGGCGGGCTGGTCTACCTCAAGGACGTCTTTCGCCTGGCCGGGCCCCTGAGCCCATCGCAGTGGAGGGAGCTGGCCAGCTTCGACCACCTCTACGCCCAGCGCACCCCCACGCTGGAGGAGACCCTGGCCAGTCTCGAGCAGGCCGGGCTGCACCCCATCGAGGTGGCCCGCCTGGATGTCTCCATGGATCACTACCACCGCGCTCTTCGATCCACCGCGTTTGGCCAGGCGCATCGACGCGTGTTCCGCGACCTCCCGCTCTACTTCGCCGAGGTTCTGGCCCGGCGCGAATGACCGCGACTCAAGCCTCTCGGCGGAGCAGGCCAACCTGAAGTCGAGCTGGAGCCCGGTGGAGTCACGGGCCGATAAGTGTCAGCCCAGATTGATGGGAAGTCGCTCCGAGCATCACAGAGAGGGCGATCCCCGGCCAGGCTGGAAAGAGCCGGCGGGGATGGCGATTTATGTAACCAAGAGGTGCATCTTCGAGGGGGACTGGTCACAGGTCTTTCTGGCCACCGATACCCGCCGCGGAAAGGACGTCGTGCTCAAGCAACTGCGAGAGCTCTATCCCGGCCCGGTGTCGATGGCCCGCTTCGCTCGAGAGTTCGAGATCACCCGCGGCGCGGCCGGGCCCCAGGTGATCGAGGCCTACGAGATGCACGCCTACGAGGGTACTGTGGGGCTCATCCTGGAGGATTTCGGGGGCCGCTCGGTGGCCGACCTCACGCAACGGCAAGGGCCCTTCGATCCGATCGACGCCCTGCCCCTGGCCATCCAGGTGGCCGATGGCCTGGCCCACATCCACCGGCGTAACATTGTCCACCGGGACATCAACCCGGCCAACATCGTCTGGAACACCCAAACCGGGCAGGTCAAGCTGATCGATTTTGGCATCTCCCAGGTGCTCAGCCGGACCACAGCCTCGCATTGCCGGAGTCGGAGGTTCAGCGGAACCCCACCCTACATGTCGCCGGAGCAGACCGGCCGCATGAACCGTGACGTTGACTGTCGGAGCGATCTCTACTCCCTGGGCGTTACCCTCTACGAGCTGTTGACCGGCCGCCGGCCCTTCGAGTCTGAGGATCCACTCGAGCTCGTGCATTCCCACATCGCCCGCTCGCCGGTGCCGCCCTGCGAGTACGGGGTCGACAAGCAGCTCTCCGATGTGATCATGATCCTCCTGGCCAAGAGAGCGGAAGACCGCTACAACGGAGCAACCGGTTTGCGCCACGATCTGGTCGCGTGCCTGGAGGCCCTGAAAGCCGGGAGGACAGCCAGCTTTCCTCTGCGGGGTCGCGACTCGGACGAGCGGCTACTCATTCCCCAGAAGCTCTACGGGCGCCAGGCGGAGCAAGCCAGACTCCTGGAGGCCTTCAATCGGACCGCTGAGGGGCAGGTCGGGGTGCTGATGGTGGCGGGCTACTCCGGGGTGGGCAAGACCTCGTTGGTCCACGAGGTCCACGCCCCGCTGACAGCCCGCCGGGGGCTCTTCGTGGAGGGCAAGTTCGACCAGCTCAACCGGGGCACGCCCTACGACTCGCTGATTCAGGCCTTCAGGGGCCTGGTACGGGAGATCCTGACCGCCTCCGAAGGGGAGATCTCCGACTGGAGAGAGGCGATCCTGGCTGCGGTGGGACACCATGGGCGCATCCTGGTCGATGTCATCCCCGAAATCGAGCACATCCTGGGCCCTCAGCCCGAGGCCGAAGTCCTGGGCCCGGCCGAGGCCCGCAACCGGTTCCAGCTGGTGATGGCTCGATTTCTCAAGGCGCTGGGCTCGGCTGAGCATCCCCTGGTGCTGTTTCTCGACGATCTGCAGTGGGCCGATCTGCCGACTCTGGAGCTGATTCGCCATCTGGCCACCGATCCGGACACCAGCCACGTCCTTTTTATCGGAGCATACCGGGACAACGAGGTCTCCCCGTCCCATCCCCTCATGACCACCCTGGCCGGCATGCACGACGACGGCGCCGAGATTGAGACCATCGAGCTCGGACCGCTCGGCGAAGAGGATGTCCTGCAGCTCCTGGGGGATACCCTCCATCAGGCTCCCGGCCACCTGCGCCTGGCTATCGTGTGTCACGCCAAGACCCGGGGCAACGCCTTCTTCCTCAATCGCTTCCTGGAGAGCCTGCACCATCGCCGTCTGCTCGGCTACGACGGCGCCAGGCAATGCTGGACCTGGGATCTGGAGGCAATCCAGGCCGAAGCGGTTACCGACAACGTGGTGGATTTCATGGCTGCCGCCATCTGCGAGCTGGAGCCCGAGGCTCGCCGCAGCCTGCAGGTTGCCGCCTGCATCGGCAACACCTTCGAGCTGAGCACCCTGGCCCGGACACTTCAGACCAGCCGCAAGGACTCCCTGGCTCGCCTTCGGCCGGCTCTGGAGGCGGCCCTGGTGCAGCCGGCCGACGAAAGCTTCTGGTATGTGGAAGAGTTCCAGGAAGAATCCACCGACTTTCATTATCGATTTGCCCACGATCGCATCCAGCAGGCAGCCTACGGAATGCTCGAGGAGGGGGAGGCGGCCAGCATTCACCTCGGCATCGGCCGCATCCTGGCCGACCGACTCGAGGAGCTCGAGCGAGGCCCGGAGCTGTTCGTCGTGGTGGAGCACCTCAACCGCGCAGCCGCTTTGATTCGGGATGCCGGCGAGCGGGAACGCCTGGCCCACCTCAACCTGAGGGCTGCCCGGAGGGCCAGTCTGTCGGCTGCGTTCGAGCCCGCCCACGAGTATTTTCTGCAGGCCCACCGCCTGCTCGGAGCCCAGGCCTGGACGACGGATTACCCCGTGGCTCTGGCGGTGCACCTGGAGGGGGCCAGGGCAGCCTACCTGAGCGGCCATTACGACGTCATGGACGAGAGAATCGAGGCCGTGCTCGCTCGGGGGCGCGCCCTGCTCGACCGGGTGAGAGCCCGGGAGGTGCGCATCCAGGCTCTGGTGAGCCAGGAGAAGCTCACGCAGGCCGTGGCACTGGCTCTGGAGGTTCTCGAGGAGCTGGGGATCAGGCTCGAGCGCGACCCTCGCCCCGAAGACGTGCAGGCGGCCGTGAGCGCCACCCTGGCCTTGCTCGAGGGGAAGGACGCCCAGACCATGCGCTCGCTGCCCGAGGCGAGCGACCCCGAGGTCATCGCGGCCCAGAGGATTCAAGCCGGCCTCATGTCTTCGGCCTACCTGGCGGTTCCCAATCTGCTGCCCCTGCTCTGCTGCAGCATGGTCGAGACCACCCTCGAGCGCGGGGTCTGCCAACCCGCCATCTATGGATTCTCCTGCCTGGGTCTGGTGCTGATTACGGCCAGGCAGGTCGACCGGGCCTACCAGATCGGCAAGATCGCCTGGGAGATGACCGACCGCTACGAAGACCGATCCATCAAGGTCAAGAACCTGCACGTGGTGGGCTCGCTGATCAACAGCCACGTCGAGCCGCTGCGGGCGACGCTCGAGTCCAACCGGGAGGTATGCCGCCTGGGCCTGGACACCGGCGACATCGAGTATGCTGCCTGGGCCCTGCACACCGAGGTTTGCAATGGCTTCTGGGCGGGACTGGAGCTCGACCGCCTGGCCGAAACGGCTCGGCACCACGTGGCCCTGCTCGAGCACCACAAGCAGCTGCCGGCGCTGGCCTGCACCTATCAGTTCGTTCAAGCCATCGAGAACATGCGCGGCAATTCCCAGGACCCGGCCCGCCTGGTGAGCGAGAGGTATGACGAGAACGCCCATCGCGACCGGCTTCTGGCCAAGAACTTCCGAGGAGCGCTCTTCGTCCTGTCGGCCGTGGCCACGATGTGTCGCACCATGTTCGGAGCGTTGCAGGAGGCCCTGACCGGAGCCGACGAGTCCGCCGCCTACGTGGACGGGGCAGCATCCACCTATCACATCGTCATCTGGCACCAGTACCGGGCTCTGGCTGCACTGAGGCTGTCCGGCCGGGAGAGCGACCAGATCCGGGAGACTCTGGCCAGCATCCAGCCGAACCGCGAGCTGCTGGAGACACTGCTCCCCTTCTCGCCCGTGAACTTCGAGCATCGAGTGCGGTTGATCGATGCCGAGGTGGCCCGGCTGGAGGGGCGCCTGGGGCCGGCTCTGGCACTTTACGAGCAGGCTATCGAGGCAGCCCGCCAAAACGAGTTCACCCACGAGCAGGCGCTGGCCAACGAACTGGCGGGCCGGTTCCTGCTCGACACGGTCGGCAAGACGCCAGCCCGCGGCTACATTCTGGAAGCCATCTTCGGCTACGCGCTCTGGGGGGCGACGGCCAAGGTGGCCCGGCTGGAGGAAGAATTCGCCGAGCTGCTGGCGGGTTTTCGCCAGGTCAGGACCCTCCGGACCGTTGGGCGGTTGGGGGCCCCCACCTCGCTGGAAAGCTCGACCGGCACCGTCGACTCCTCGCAGCTCGACCTGTCGGCGGCCATTCGAGCTTCGCAAGCCATCTCGGGAGAGATCGTGCTGGTCGACCTGGTGCAGACGTTGATGCGCCTGGCCCTGGAGGTCGGAGGAGGCCAGCGCGGCCTGCTGCTTCTGGATCGGGAGGGGCGGTGGGAGGTCGCCTGCGAGGGGATCGTTGGCCGAGAGCTGGAGCTGCACTCGATGGAGCGACCTCTGGAGACGTACATCCAGTGCCCCGAGAAGATCATCAAGTATGTGCGCAGAACTCGCGAGCACGTCCTTCTGGCTGATGCCAGCCAGTCGGAGCTGTTCCGCGACGACGAATACATCAAGCGGCGCGCGACCCGGTCTTTGCTCTGCCTGCCGGTGAAGCGGCACAACCAGCTCAAGGCCATCCTCTATCTGGAGAACGATCTGGCCACCGGGGCCTTCACGCACCAGCACCTGGATCTGCTGCGGGTCCTGGTGGGGCAGGCGGCGATCTCCATCGAGAACGCCCATTTCTACAACACGCTGGAGCGCCGGGTGGAGGAGCGGACCCTGGAGCTTCGGGCCGAGATCAAGGAGCGCATCCGCGTTCAGGAAGAGCTGCGAATCCTGGCCACCACCGACAGCCTGACCGGAACGGCCAACCGCCGCCGGTTCTTCGAGCTGGCCGAGCAGGAGTTCAAGCGCTCGCGCCGTTACCCGGCCCCGCTGTCCGCCATGATGCTGGATGCCGACCGGTTCAAATCGATCAACGACCTCCACGGGCACGACGTGGGGGACCTGGTGCTCAAGTCGCTGTGCAGGGCCGTCGCGGCCGAGCTGCGCTCGACCGAGATCTTCGGTCGTCTGGGCGGCGAGGAGTTCGCGGTAGCTTTGCCCGAGACTGCGATCGAGGGAGCCGCGGTGGTGGCCGAAAGAATCCTGCGCTCGGTCTCCGAGCTCGAAGTGGAGGTCGGCGGCGTCCGGTTGAGCTTCACAGTGAGCATCGGGCTGGCCCAGGTCAGGGCCGAGGACGACTGCTTCGACGACGCGCTGAAGCGGGCCGACCAGGCCCTTTACCAGGCGAAAGCGGCCGGCCGCAACCAGGTGGTCGCCTGGCGATCGGACGGTCAGGCCTGACGGATCTCGGCCTGACGCAGTTTGCGAGTCAAGAGCCGGAACATCTCCAGCGAAAGCTCCGGTCGCTCGCGCAGCCAGCTAAACAGGCTCTCGGGTCGCCACGAGAGGAGCTCCACCCGGCTCAAGGCCCGGGCCGTGGCTCGGCGTGGCCCTCCGTCGAGAACCCCCAGCTCGCCCAGAAGCGAGACCGGCTCGATCCGCTCGCCCAGCTCCTCCACGCTGCCCTCGAGCAGCACGTAGAAGCGGTCAGCCGGCTCTCCGGCCCGATAGAGCGCCTGACCCTCCAGGAACCGCTCCCGGGTGGCCTGCTCGAGCAGCCCTTCCAGCTCGTCGAGGGTGAGACTGGCCAGCAAGGGCAGCTCTTGCAGGCGGAGCAGTCGCTCCTGGCGCTCGGCCTGACCGGGGGGCCAGCCTTCTCCGAGCAGCGCGCCGGCCGCCATCCGCAGGCGCGGATCGGGGCTGCGGCGGGCCTGCTCGAGAAACTCGGACGAGGGCTGAGCTGGCCGGGTCGCATCGCCTGGTTGCTCCTCGAGCAGCTCCACGAGCACGGCGGCGCTGTCGCGATCGCCCAGGTTGGAGAGGGCCTCCAGGGCCTCGGCTCGCTCGCGGCTCTGAGCAACCTTGAGCCGCCGCCGCACCCCACCTACCGCTTCGGCTCCCTCCAGCCGCTCCAGGATACTGAGGGCCAATCGGCGGGCGCGCTGCAAGTGATCCTTCAGAGCCGCCGGCAGCAGACGGCTCGCCAGATCGCCCGCGGAGGACTCGGCCGCGCGCAGCCAGCGCAGGTCTTCCCGGGCCTCGTTGAGCAAGCCCCGCAGCTCGGCCCGAAGACTCTCCTCGCCGGCGGCCTGAACGGCCGCCTCCACCGTGGCCAGACGGCTCGAGCGAAGGGCTGGCTCGGCGGCGCGGGCCCCGCTGGCCCCCGCCGCAGCCAGGCTGTGGGCGGCCTGCAGGCGCACCTCGCGGGCCTCATCGTCGAGCGCGCCGGCCAGGATCTCCAGCGCCAGCGGGTCTGAGCGCTCCCCCAGCGCTCGGGCAGCAGAAAGACGCACGACCGAGTCCCGATGGTCCAGGCGACGTTCCAGGTCGGACAGGCCCAGGGTTGCCCCCAGGCGGTCCAGGGCCAGGGCGGACAGCGCGGGGGTGGCGTGCGAGAGGAACGGACGGGCCAGCTCGCAGGCCCACTCGGGCAACTGCTTCAAAGCCACCTCGGGGTGCTCTCGCAGCAGGTTTTCCAGCACTGGCAAGCCCTGCTCGGGCAAAGTGGCCGCAGCCGAGGCCCTGACCCGGGGATCGGGGTCGGAGAGAAGCGAAAGCCGGGCCGGCTCGGGAGCGAGCTTCAGGGCGGCCAGTCTCACCAGGGGAGCGGGGTCCTTCAGCACTGCGGGCGGAGCGGACGGTCCCAGCGCCGCCGCCGCCGTGGCCCGCACCTCGGCGCTGGGGTGGCTCAGGGCCTCCAGCAAGAGCTCGTCAGGCAGGTCAGCAGCCCGCTGGCCCAGCGGGCTCAGATCGCCTGCCTCCAGGGCAGCCTGGCCCATGCGGGCCAGCCGCTCGGGGGGCAGGGGGATGTCGGCCGCCAGCCCGCCGCGGGTGATGTCCTCCAGCAGCGCGCCCAGGTAGGCGGCCCGCACCCGGGCGGCGCCTGCCAGGTAGAACAGGGCCAGCGCCAGACCCACCCAGACAAGCTGGGAGGGCAAGAAGGCGGTCTGGGTCAGCAGCAAGAGGCCGCCCGCCAGGGCCCGGGCGGTATAGCTCACCACTCCCTCCAGGAAGGCCCGCAGTCGGGCGCGGTAGCGACCCGGGAAAGCGTTGTAAACCAGTCCGCGGGCCGGGCTACCGAGGCAGTTTTGGAACATGCGGTGCACGCTCCAGGCAAAGACCGCCGCCAGCAGGCTGTAATCCAGGCCCAGCGCCAGAAAGGCGGCTACGGCCAGCAGCGGGTGCAGCAGGCTGGACAGGGCCACTCCGGCCCGTTGCAGCAGCCAGGGGGTGAATCCGGCCAGAAAGGGGATCTCGACGAGGTAGGCGAGGGCCACCAGCGCTCCCAGGAACGAGGCCAGACGGCCGGGATCGGAAAAGCTGCGGGCAAAGAGATCGCTGTAGCAGTACTGGGCCAGACCCAGGCAGAGCACCATGCCGGCCAGCATGGCCAGCATGCCCCGGGCCAGGGCGGAACGGCCCAGAAAGCGCACCGTCGAGGAAAAGGCCTGAGCGGCGGGCCGCGAGGGTCCGGCCGACCAGGCCGCCAGGCGTCGGGAGAACAGCATCACCAGCACCGCTCCGAGGGTGAGCAGCAGGGCCCAGATCAAGAGCAGCGAGCGCGCCTCGAGACTGTGGCTGGCCAGTGACGCGGCCATGCCTCCCAGAAAGCCCCCCAGGCTGCTGCCCAGCGCCAGACGGGGGAAGATCCGCTTCTGGGCCAGCGGATCGAACGAGTCTCCGGCCAACACCCAGAAATGGTTGTTGAGCACGGCGCCGGCCAGGGTGGAGAGACCGAAGAGAGCCGGCAGCAGCAACCGGGGGGCCAGAACCGGCATGGCCAGCCAGCCGGCCAGCACCAGAGCGGCCAGAAGCGAGAATACCAGGGCCAGCAGGCGATCGTGCCGCATGCGTCCCACCACGCCCGCATAGCCCAGCGAACCGGCCACGGCCGCCAGCGAGGCCAGCAGGATGGTGGCCGGCAGAGCTCGCACGCCCAGCGTGCCCAGGAGCAGGGACTCGGCGGCGGTGATGCCCACCGCCAGAGCGGCCGCCAGCAGAGCCAGGAGCAACCCGAAGAAGAGGACGCGGGGGCGCTCGCGGGGACGAACGCCGCTCAGCATGCGGGCAACCGGAAGCGCACGGTGGTGCCATCCACCTCCAGGTGGGCCTGGTGCAGCTTGAGCAGCTCCTGAGCCACATAGAGGCCGATGCCCAGCCCCACGGGCCGCCCCGGCACGCAGGGCCGCGGCAGGGGCCCATGCAGGATGGCGCGGTGGAGATCACTGGGAAGGGGGGGGCCGCCGCTGGTGACCTCGATGCGGGCTGCCCCGCCGTCGCGGGACACCGTCAGACGCACGGGCTCCATGGCGTTGGCCAGAAGATTGTCGAGCACCAGCCGCATGCGGGCCGGATCGAGCTCCACCTCGGGGGGCTCCTCAAGCTCGGCCTCGGGCCACTCCTGAAACGAGAAGCGAACGGGATCGAGCACGACCTGACCGCGCGAGAGCAGAGCCAGGGTGGCCAGGTTGCGGGCTGCCAGCAGAGTCGGATCGAGCAGACGCGACAGGCGCTCGTAAAGCTCGCCCAGCCGTTCCTCCAGGTGACGCTCGCGGGTGGCGTCGCGAAGGACCACCAGGCTGCCCACCTCGCCTCCCCCGGCTCGCACCTGGGTGCGGGCCACCTCCCAGACCCGGCCCTCGCGCTCGAGCAGGGAGCGCTCCACCCGGCGACCTCGCTCCTCGACTCGCGCCGAGGCCGGCCAGACCTCGCCCAGAGGGTGCCCGACCAGCTCTTCGACCGAGCGTCCCAGGGCCACGGCGGCGGCCGGGTTGGCCAGCCGTACCACTTCCTCCTTGTCCAGGGCCAGCAGGCCATCCAGGTTGCTCTCCACCACGGCCCGCAACTCAGCCTGAGCCATCTCCATGCGCTCGACGGGATTGGTAATGCGGCCGAGCAGGGGATAGCTCAGGCCCAGAGCCACCAGCACGGCCACCAGACCGAGCAGGTAGAGCTTGCTGCGGGTCGCCTCCAAAAAGGCCAGGTGAGAGCGGGTATTCTGCCCCAGCACCAGGCTGCCCACCTGGCCCAGGCGGGCCTGGCGCAGGTCGTACTCGTCCCGGCCGACCTGCTGCAGGGCCTGCTCCACCCCGACCGGCAGGCTGATCGGTTGCGGGAAGGTGGAGCCCACCAGTCCCGCTCCGGTTTCGAGCTGAACCAGGCAGCTGGTCTCCTGGGCCAGCTTCTCCACCAGCGTCCGGTCGAGGCGAAGTCCCAGGGTGGCCGTGCCCCCGATGCTGTCGCCGGCATCATAAAGGGGAGTGGTGACCACCTGGTAGAGCTTGCCCTCGCGCAGCCAGTAGCCGGAGACCACCTCGCCTTCCAGCGCTGCCCCCAGGTCGGGAACCGGCCGCTCAGGGCCGGGCGGAGTGGCCTGGTCGCTCTCCAGCTTCAGCGTGCCGGACGGGTCGGTGAGAACCAACAGGTCGAGTCCGTACTCGGGCAGGACGACGCTGGTGACGTGGTCTTGCAGGGTGGCGAAATCGGTTCGCCGCAGGATGGTGCGAAAGCCAGGCTCGGCCTCCAGCACCCGGGCCAACAGATCGAGGCGCTGAAAGCGCTCTTTCTCCTGGGAGCGGAAGGTGGCCAGGGAAACGCTGAGCGAGCGGCTCTGCTGCTCGAGGATCTGGCGGCGCACGTCGCGATAGATGATGACCAGGCTGAGCAGCAGCACGGCCCCCACCAGTACCGCGATCAGGACCAGCAGGCGAGAGCGGAGTCGCAACTACAGAGTGAGCTGAACCTGGGCGCCCTCGGCCTTGACCTCGATCACGCGGGAGGTCTCCTCCAGGCGCGGATGCCAGGTTTTCAGCACATAGCGACCCGGCGGCACGCCGCTGATGCGAAAGCGGTGTTGCGCGTCGGGCACGGCGAAGTAGCCGTTCTCCAGAACCAGGATGTAGGCGTTCATGTGGGTGTGGATGGCGCAGAACAGCTCCACCACGCCGGGTCTGTCGAAAGTGACCGAGCGCGACTCGCCCATGGCATACTCGGGCAGCTCGAACTTCTTGGCCGGAGAATCCGAGTAGACGCCGTGGTAGATGATGTCCTGATTGGGGAACTCCACCGCCGTTCCGACCCGCACCGGCAGCACGTAGGGCGCGAACTGCCGGCCCTTTTGCTGCATGCGGGCGGGGGGAAACTTGCCTTCCCCCTTGCCCTTCGCCCCCACCAGATAAACCACCACGTTCAAGGTCTCGTCCGAGCGGGTTGCGCCGTCCTGGGTCTGATACTCCCCCGTGGGCTTGCCGTAGCCGGCCCGATGGCGCCGCCCCACCGCCTTCTTCTTGAGGGCGCTCTTGATGGTCACGCTGCCCTCCACCTCGGCGGCTCGGACCTCGGCCGAAAGGCCCATCAGCAGAAGTGCAAGCAACAGCAACCCGATCACTGTTCTGCTCTTCTCGTCAGGCAATAAAACCCCCTGGGTCCGCGATGACCAGGTCGACATCCAGGACCGGCAGGAGGAACTTGGAGCCACGACTTGAGGAGAGGTTCTGGTTTTCAACCTGAGGCCAAGGCGCCATCGGCCAGGCGGCGCCTGAAGGGGAAGCTCTCCAGATTCGCCAAGAGCCCCGGATGAGACTCCACCTTCTGATGGTCACGTTGCTCTGGGCCGCTTGCCACGCCGAGGAGGCGACGCTTCGGGTGGCCGGAATGACTTGCCGTGAGTACTGTGCGTTGCGCGTCCAGGCGGTGCTGGAGCAAGCGGAGGGTGTCGAGCGGGTCGAAGTGAGCTATGAGGGCAAACGTGCGCTCATCTGGTTCGATCCGGCCAGGACTCGTGCGGATGCCGTCGCGTCCTGGCTGGGGGAAAGGACCAACGGGCGCTATCTGGCCCAACCTGGAGGGGGAGCTGACCTTGAGAAAACTGACGTTCGGAATCCTGCTCTGGATGGTTACGGGGTGGGCCCTCGCTGACGAACCCGTTCAGGTAAGCCAGTTCGGGAACTCCCAGCCCAAGCATCAGATCACAGTGGCCATCGAATTTCTCGATGAGATGAGCTCGCCCTGGGCCAGAGAGTGTCGGCGGCAGCTAAACGGCGGTCGATACTACCATTGGAACGAGGGTGACAGCCAGACGAATTGGGACAACACCACATACATCGACGAGGATCTACTCTTTCCCAACCTTCCCGACCCCGTTGCCGGTGTCATGAAGCAGCCCCGCTGGGATCGCAAGCAGTGTCCTCACTTCCAGCACATTGCCCGGCTGGCCGTGACCCTGGTTCACGAGCAGGTCCACTCAGGGCAGAGCCTTCCCTTTCGTGCCAAAGAGGGGATTGACCACAAGTGCGGAGGGAATCACGAGGCCGAGCAGCACGCCTGGTCGGTGGCCTTCGCCGAGATGGACCGCTGGATTCGCAAGTACAAGAAGGAGAGGCTCACCTCTACCACCCCCAATCTTAAGAAACTGCAGGAAGAGCGCGACCTCATCACACTCAAGCTCGAAATGATGAGCAGCTACGGAACGGAGAACGAGCCCAAGTACGGTCCTCTTCTCTGGGAGGTCATCCGCAAAAAGAACGGCAAGCCGTTGGACCCCCCGCCCGACCCTGTCCCCGATCCGAAAAGCGCCATCGAGCAAGAGCTCAACGACCAGCTGGTTGAGGTGGGCAAATGCATCGACACGTTCAAACTGGCCGAGGTGAAGGGGGAAGAACCCAAAATCATCCACGCTCCCGAGAAGCCCGAGTGGGAGGAGCAAGTCAAGCACCCGCCCGGAGCCTGGAAAGATGAGTGCCGTGAGGAGCTGAGGGTGGTCTCGGACGGGAGTGTCGAGCTGAAGACCTCCAATCAGACCGAGCGCAAGATACAGCTCGAACTCGCCTGCGGCACCATTTTGCTGGTGGGGGAGCGTCTTATTCCGGTGGTGGTTGCTGAAGCTGTCAGGGTCGAGCTCGAGCCCCGCGGCTCAGCCGAGGCGAAAGTTCCGGTTTACTCGCTCCGCGAGGATGATCGAGTAGCCCCCGGCAGCTCGGTGCACATCGAGGTTCACTCCTCTCGCTATCTGCCGATTCTCACTGTCCTCTTGAAGGCTGAGGAGCTGAAGCTGGGGGGCAAGTTGCAACATCCTGTGCCCGAGGTGACTCAAGCCGCCCTCTGGAGGCTATCCGAGCCCGGCGTTCGGCTCGATTCCGGGCTCCTCCAAGAGGCCGACCTGGTGATTCGCGCTTGCGGTCTGGAGCAGCGCTTGATCGAGCGCTCGCCGAACGAGAAACAGACGCCCGAGGGCCCGGTCGTGATGCCCTTCTGGTGCGTGCCCGGAGGGCGCTGAAGCTTCGTCCCCGTGACCGATCGGGTCTACCCTGCTGGGCGGCTCGAAGTCCGGCCCCCATGTGGTGTCGGACGAGCTCCACCACAAGATGTTAGCGTGGTTTCCGGCTGCTGCGCTCTGGCTTCGTGGGTCCGTAAATGCCTGGAGGGCCACGAGCGACCGCACATCCAGGAGAGGCAGCGCTGCAGCAGCTTCCTTGGCACGGGTAGATTTTGTTAAAAATTTGTGATAAGCTCATGCGAGCATCAGATGGGAGGCCTCCAGTGAGAAATCGGCACTCTGACAAGAATTCCCCCGGCGCAGGAGTCGGTCTCGTGTTCCTGGCGATCGTCGCGGTCGCCCTCTACTACATCTGGCCCACGCTCGAGCTGGCCTTCGTGAATGCCTTCGTCGCTGGCGGCTTCGCCCTCACCTTCGGCCTCATCTTCCTCAAGAGCGTCGCCATTTTAGCCATGTTCGGCTTCGCGCTCTTCCTGCTCTCGGCCCTGTTCTTCCCGGCCAAGAAGCGGCGCTAACTTCCCTCGCGCGAACGAGCCGGGCCAACAGCCCGGCTCTTTTGCTTTCCAGGAAAGGTTGCACTCGGAACCGAACTACGCCTCCGATGCGGGGTGTGATTATTATTCTACTTTTTCTGGCTCTCGTTGGCCCGTCGTGGGGCGCTCCGCTCAATGAGCCGGGCGACCGTCAGGCGGTGGAAGCCGTGAAGCTTCTTCAAGAGTGGGGCCTGATCGAGGGCTACCCGGACGGCAGCTTCCGCGGTGAGCGAGCCATGAGCCGCTACGAGGTGGCCATCCTGATCGCCCGGGCCCTGGCCCGTCTCGAGACCCAGCATGCCGAGCTTGCCTCCAAGAGCGAGCTGGCCGAGCTGCACCGGCTGGCCGAGGCCTTCCGCTCCGAGCTGGAAGCGCTCGGCGTGCGGGTGGACAACCTGGAAGAGTCGGTGGCGCGGCTGGACAAGCGGGTGGCCGAGCTGGGCAAGCTGGAGTGGGAGGGCACCCTGGTCACCCAGGTGCTCACCCAGAGCTTCTCCAACCAGGGGAACCCCCGCTCGGGCTTCGGGCCCGGCTCGCTGGATTACCAGACGCTGGTGGGCACCTCGGCCGGGGCGAACCTGCGTCCCCACGGTCCTCCCGGCGTGCTGCCGGTGATCTCGCTGGCCAACGGCCGCCCGCTCACCAACGGCAACAGCTTCACCTCGGCCATGCTGCTCAACCTGACCGTCACCACTTCGGAAGACCTGAGGGTGCTGATGCGCCTGTTCGCCTACAGCTCTCAGGGCGATTCCGAGGTGGATGCGGTCTGGGGCGTGAACCCGCCCTACCTGGCCAACTCCTTCACCGGCCGGGCCTTCGTGGGCCCTGGCCTGCCGGTGGACGGCCAGTCCCAGGGACTGGGCCACTTCCCCTTCACCCAGGCCGGCATCGACAAGGTGGAGGTGAGCTACGCTCCGGCCCAGACCACCCTGACGCTGGGTGCCTTCACGCCCCGCCTCATCTCGACCCAGGTCTACATGGGCCAGGTCAACCCTCAGCCCGGCGAGCCGCGGGTGTTGGAGAGCTTTGGAGCCCACGTCGCGGGGGATAGCGGCCCCTTCAGCTGGGAGGCCTTCGGTACCCGGCTGCCGGACGGCAATCCCGGGGTGACCGCCCAGTATCAGTCGGAGGCCCTGGGCGCCTCCGTGCGTTACGAGCAAGACGGCTGGGTGGCCGGCCTGCATTTCTTGCGGGCCGCCAACCAGAAGCCCGCCGACAGCGGCCTGACGGGTGGTCAGGTCTTCACCTTCGTGCAGGGGCGGCCGGGCGAGTTCTACACCGACTGGGTCAACCCGCCCGGCTTCTACGTCAACCAGTTGGGCAACCCCCAGAGCCCCCAGGTGGCCGGGGCCGGCTCGGTGACCGACGTCCGCCCCATCAATGGCCTGCGCGGCAGCGACGCGCTCACCTCGCGGGCCACCTTCGGCCCCCAGGGAATCTCCATGGGCGGGGTCAACCTGAGCTGGGAAGACGAGAACTGGAGTGTCTTCGGCGACTACGACTACTCCTACTACCGCCCCAGCCGAGGAGCGGCCTACGGGGTCTCGGGCAACCTGTTCCGGCTGGGGCTCAACTACCGCTTCGACGAGGGACGCTGGGATCTGGGGCTGGACTATCGTCACACCGATCCCACCTACGATCCCTTCATCCTGACCTACCCCGGCACGGCCGCCGGCCAGCGCATCTTCCGCGTCTACCACCGCCTGCCCGACTTCGACCAGTTCTGGCACATGTGGTCGCTGCACAACACCAACGAGTTCCCTCACAATCGCAAGGGCGTCTGGGCCAGAGCCGGCTGGCAGTATGACCCGGACGGCAAGCTGACGGTGCGTTACAGCCACCAGACCCAGGTGCGCACCTCGCTGCAGGACGTGCGCGTGCCGGCCGGCAGCCTGGGCTTCTTGACCCCCCAGCTCAACGTGCTGGGCCACTCTCCCGGCTTTTTCGACGTGGTGTTCCGCGAGTTCTCACCGCTCTCGTTCGACGCCGCCCTCAATCCGCTCGAGAACCCCCGTGGCTCGGTGAACTCCATCTTCGCTCAGCTCGATCACAAGTTCACCGGCACCCCCTGGCTGGTCGAGGGCCTTTACGATCGCTACAGCTTTCAGCGAGCCAGCGGGCTGGCCCCGGCCTTCGGGGGCAGCCAGAACCGGGTGGACCTGGTGGCCGACCACCTGCGCCTGGCGGTGGGGCACGCCTTCTCGGACTCGGTGCTGCTCAAGCTCGGTTACGAGCAAGGCAGCATCCGCGGTCACTACGACCCCTTCGGGGTCTACAACCCGTATGCCATCGCCACTGGCTCCACGACCTTCCGCAACTGGGATACGGTGCAGCACATCCCCCTGGCCGAGCTGAGCTGGCAGGTCTCAGACGGGGTCAAGGCGGGAGCCGAGTTCCGCTGGTACGACAACGTCGATCAGGTGTCGGCCAGCGTCTTCTCGGGGCCACCCGGGCGACTCGGAGCCACCGCCCATCCGTTCAGCTGGAGCGGCTACCAGATCGGTACCACGCTGGAAGTGAGCTTCTAAGCCATCGCGCCGACCGCGGAGCCGTTGACATCCCTTTGTGAATAGAATATATTCGAATCGTGCCCAGCACCACCCTCCACATCCCGGCTTCCCTCCTGGAGGTGGTCGATAATCGAGCACGGACCGAGGGGATCAGCCGAAACCGCTTTATCCTGAATGCCCTCCAGCGTGCCCTGGCGGAGGACGACGCCTGGAGCCCAGGTTTCTTCAGCAAGTTGCGAGAGCCGCTGCCAAAGGATAGTGCCAGGGCAGTCCAAGAGATGGTGGACCACATTGTCGAGCGCCGCTCTAGCAAACCTGCTCCCAGACTGTGAGCGTTGAGCGACGGAGCCGCGTCCTGGACACGGTCACGGTCTCCTACCTCATGAGGGGCGATCCGAATGCAGTGAACCGGCTCGAGAGCTGCTGTCAATCAGACGTCTTGATTCCCCAACCAGTGATAGCCGAGCTTTCTTTCGGTCTGGCGAGGCTCCCCCCATCCAGGCGAAAGTCGCATCTCCAGTACCGATTCGAGCTGATCTTGTCGGAGGTTCTCAGGGCCGAGTGGACCGATGAGGTCAGCTTTCATTTTGGAGCCAGCAAAGCCTTCCTTGAACGAGCCGGTCAGGTGATCGAGGATTTCGACCTGGCCATCGCCGCTCACGCTCTAGCCCGAGAGGCGATTCTCGTCACTTCGAACCGGAAGCACATGCAAAGACTCCCGAACCTTGACCTCGAGGACTGGGGACCCGACGAAGGCGCCGCGCGTTGACTTCTTCAGGAATGAGCGTGGCTACACTCCCGCGCGTTGACTGTTCAGAATTGGAACGCGCGGGAGTGTAGACAATCCATTGAACGGCGCCGCGCCAATTCCTGAAGTGTTCAACGCGCGGCGCCTTAAGCCAGGTCGCTGGAGTCTTCTATGGGATTGGCCGGCTCGGGCTCGGCCGGGCTGGCGGCGGGGGCCGAGACCGCGGCCGTCGCCGCCGGGGCCTCCACGCCCTCCTGCATCAGCTTGACCACCTGCTCGAGGAGCGCTCCCCGCTTGACGATGAACTCGTTGGCCAGGCAGATGTGGTCGTTGCCGTCTTGCATGCAGGTCACGGCGGCGATGAGCACCTCTTCGTCGCCGCTCTCGACAAAGGACTCGAAGTAGCCCACGCCCTCCTCGACGAGCTTGGTGCCGTGGTTGATCTGGTAGAGAATTTGCGGGGCGAAGTCGAGATCGGGGTAGTTGGAGCGCTCGGCCTGGAGTTGGGCCACGATCTCGGGAAGCGCTTCGTTCTGGAACTCCTCCATGCGGGACTTGATCACCTGGAAGGCCTCCAGCAGCGGCTCGCCGGGCTCACCCTTGTGCAGGTAGTCGTAGGCGCAAGCGGTCAGGTGGTAGATGTGCTCGGTGATGTAGCGTTTTTCCGGGGTGATGATGTTGGTAGTATCGTCCAGGTCGAGCAGGGAGTTGGACATCGGGTTACCCGTGGGCGCCATGTGCAGGAGCTTGGCGTTGCACTTGTGGCAGAATTTGGACCCTTCGGGACTGTCGTGACCGCAGCGAATGCACAGCATGCCGGATGCTTCTCAGGGCCAAAACAAAAAGCCTCCCGAAGGAGGCTCTGGCTTGCCCGGGGCGGTATCAGACCGAGACGGTCTGAGGGGGCCGCGGCTGGGGTGGGCGCGCCACCTGACCGTGCCCGCCGCAGGTGCAGCCGGCCGGGTTCTGCTGACCGGGTAGCGGCTGGCCTCCCTGCAGCTGCGCCAACTGGCTCGTGTCCCCGTTTGCCAACAGCTGGGGCAGTTGGTTGTAGATCGGGGGCATCTGGAAGCCGGTGTACTGGCTGAGCATGGCACTTTGCTGGTTGCCCTGCTGGAGCAAGGAGAGCAGCATCGGCAGGTTCTGCTGGCCCTGCTGCTGCTGCTGCTGCACGAGCTGCATCATCTGCTCATTCTGCTTGGCGCTCTGCTCCTGGGCTTGAGCCATCTGCTGCCCGCTCTTGACGGTGCTGAAGATGGTGGCTCCTCCGATGAGGGCGGCTCCGGCGACGATTGCGAGGGGCAGTGGCATTGCGGTGAACCTCCGAGAACTTCTTACTGGGCTTGCTTGGCTATTCTATCCCGAAAAAACTCTGAAAGTTAAGAGCAAGACATGTTAATGTTTTGTTGCCTGAATCTTGCTGAATCTCGATCGACGGCTGTGGATCGGGGTTTGCGGGCTCCGATGGCGGGGCCTGGTGATGTCCGGACTCAGGGCTGACGCCCTCGCGGACTGAACAGACAAAGCACCAGCCCCAGTCCCAGAGCCGCAAACCAGCCCTTCAGGTAGCTCGGGTCGACGTTGGCCAGCAGAAACAAAACCGCGGCCAGGGCCACTCCGGCTGTCAGAGGTCCGGCCGGCAGACGGTAGGGCCTCTCCAACTCGGGCTTGCGGTAGCGCCACACCAGCACGCCCAGGATGGTGGTCAGATACTGGGTCAGGCTGGCCAGCACCGAGAGATCGACCAGCGTGCTCAAGGTGGACTGCGAGATGACGATCAGCATCAAGGCCGTGGAGACGCCGATGGCTCGCACCGGGGTGGCGAAGACGGGGTGCAGATGGGCCAGCCAGCGGGGGGCCCAGCCGGTGGCGGCCAGGGCCCACAGGCTGCGGGGGGTGGTGAAGGCGATGCTGGCGTTGACGCTGGCCTGCGAGAGCAGAGCCCCGATGCCCACCAGGCCGGCCAGACCCGCCAGGCCGGCGGCGTCCACCAGGGGGGTCTTGCTCCCAACCGCCCCGGCCGCGCCCACGATGAGCTGCAACCAGAAGTAGAGCCCGGTCGAGAAGATTAACGACCACCAGCTAAAGCTGGTGGATTTGAGTAAACGACTCAAGTCGTT
>BTUM01000110.1:0-22471 GCA_045863235.1 Candidatus Xenobia bacterium
TTTTAAACCGGATTGACCCCGGATCCATGTCCAGTTCTTGACCGGAATTTTCACCAATAGTCAATAAGCCACTCGGAGCCATTTTGATCAAAGTTGGCAGCACCGTAATCATATCCGGAGCGGTGTATCAGGCGGTAGAGACCTTCGAATACTTCCAGAATCGCTGAAGGAGACTGGTTTGCAGAGGTTTACCATAGAGCAACTACGATGGCTGTCTCGAAACATCTTTGAGGCGCTTATCTTTTCGGTACTAGCCATGGGTTCAGTTGCTTTTCTGTATCTGAAGTTTGGTTTATTTGGCGAATACGTTTTGTTCTCGGTTCTCACCATAGTCTTTGTCGCTTATCAAATGTTCCTTGTCAGGAGAGAAATGAAAGTCCGAATTCCCCCTGACTCATCTTCGACACGCACTGTCGAAGATGAGCCCGAGATCGATTGTCCGACTCGCGAGTCATAAATGGCCTCATGCGCGACTACCATTTAGATAGCCAGCCGCAGTCGGCCTCTACGAGTTAGGGCCACACCAGATGGCGCGCCGACTCGGCCCATCGGACATCGGAAACATAGCTGCGGTTCTAGCTTCTAGCTTCATGAGGAAGCCCGGAAGGCCCAGCTTCATGCTTCTTGCACGCCGCCCACGCTCAAGTTTGAAGGGATCAGTACAGGGGCGTGCAAAACCATCCTCAACAGGTGGGCGCGCCTTCGGCCTTCGATGCACGGAACCATGCAGCTCTGTCTGAAGCCGTGAAGACGACGGGGCGGGGAGCTTGCGACCCGACCCGTCATCTTCACGGCGCTTGCTCACCTTCCCACGCGGCACAAGGGCCCGCAAGGCAAAGGTGAGGGCCACACCAGGTGGCGCGCGCCGCGCTCGGAAGGGGTCGCCCAGCCCAGCCCAGCCCAGCTCGCGCAAGACCATGCGTGAATCGTGGAATCTTGGAATCTGCTCATCTGCAGGCACGATTGCTGAACTACCTGAGATAACCGGAGGAAGGTATGGAACGAGACGAACTCATCTTGCGAATAAATGGTGTAGAGAAAAGCCAGCGTCTCTGTAAGGCGATGGTGCTAGTCCTAATAATTGTTCTATCGCTAATCTTGCTGCAAGGAGCAGGTCCAAAGCACACCCAGTTAAAGGCCCACTCACTGAACATAATAAACGAAGAAGGCGATGTCGTTGCTACTATTGGAACGGACAAAGAGGGGGGGGTGTTCTCGCGCTCATGGAAGGCAAACAACCGGCCAATAAGGTTTCCTTATCATCTCGCGGCCTAGTTCTTTTGTCCCGAGGTGAGATGCAGTCAGCGCTGCTGAGAAATGAGTCCACCGCGTACTTCGTCATAAAGAACAAGCAAGGAACCTCCGTCGCCGAGATTCTGGAGAGTCAGGGTCCAAACCCTCGAGGATCAATCATCTTGAGAAATGCCAGGGGCTGGGCCTCCCTCAACTCTACCACCTGGAGCCCCACCCCGAGGCCCTTTACCGCGAAGGCCTGCGCGATTGGCCCTTCGAGCTGGCCCGGGCTCCCGCCAGCGAGCTGGCTCAAGCCTTTGGAGGACAGGCCCGACGGTTGATCGCCAACCAGATCTGGCAGACCTATCGCTACCGCGCCACGGGCCTCGAGCCCGACTACGGCACCGACCACCGAGGGTTTTGGTACATTCCGCTGGTGGCCACCCTGGCCCGGGCCGGACTGCTCTCGCAGCTGGACCTCGAGTGGGAGCCCCCGGAGCTGGCCGAGCCCGGATTGGAGGGTGCGGCAGGCCTCTATCTTCTCTACCAGACCTTGCTGGGCGAGCTGATCGGAGACGAAGCGCTGTTCACCTTTCGCGAGCTGGGCTTTCGCGACCCTCGCCCGGACCTGCGCAGCATCGGCCGGCGCCGCCCCGAGGTGGTCCTGGTGGCCGAGAAGACCAGCCTGATCCCCTTCGTGCAGAGGATTTCCGAGGAACTGGGGATCAGCACCCTCATCCTGGGCGGGTTGCCGGCGCTGGTGTCCACCGAATTCTTTGCCTCCGCCCTGCCGACCGGGCTGGGCCGCCTGCGCGTGATCGCCTACGTCGACTTCGACCCGGGCGGTTGGATCGCGGCCGAGAGCTTCGCCGGCCAGCTACGACGCTTCGGGCTCGAATGCACCGAGCCGGAGTTTGTGGTGCGCCCCGAGCGCTTCACCCGCGAAGAGATCGAGCTCTACTCCATCCCCATCCCGACCCCCACTCCCCAGATCGAAGGCAAGGTTCGGGCCTGGCTGGCCAGAAGTGGAGGGATCGAGGGGGAGGCGCGGGTTCTTCATGCCGACCGCTTGCGTCCGGTGGAGCGGGTTCTGGAGGCAGTGCGGGAGATTCTCGCCTGATGTTCCCGCCGGCCTCTCCCGAGCGGGCGCGTCCCGGCCTGGTGGAGGACCCCGGGCAACCGGCTCTGCTCCTGTGTCGGGGAGGCCGGCGGCTCGGGATGGTATCGGCCCAGGTCTGCCTGTGGCAGCTCGGGCGCCGGGCTGGGCCTGGCGGTGACGCTGCGGCCCCCGCCGGCCGCTGCAGACGGCTCGCGCACGGGCGAACGCGTTCGCGCGAGGGCGGCTCCCGCTTGACGAGTTGCCCCGGGGGGCCGATAAGCTGAGACAGCCATGCCGGAGATCGCACCTCGCATCGTTGTGGACGAGAAAGTTCGCTTTGGAAAGCCCGTGATTCAGGGAACCCGGGTTCCCGTGGATGTCTTGATCGGGCAGCTCTCGACCGGGCTCAGCGTGGACGAGGTGGCTGAAGAGTATGGCGTGACGCGAGAAGACGTGCTGGCTGCCCTGGCCTACGCTGCTCGCTGCTTGGCCGAGGATGAGACGTGAGCCAGGCCGTCGTGCAGGCGGTCCTGAAGCTGCTCGATCGCGTGGAGGCCATCGAGGCGATCCGCGAGGTGGCAGACGTGGACGAGGACCGCACCCGCCCAGCCCGCCAAGCCAGTGTCGCTCCGGGCTCCTACATTGGATGCTAATCGATGACCGGAGGTGACAGAATGGCTGTGCGAGGCTACAATGGAGCCGTGGAATATCCCTACATCGTGAAGACTCCCGGCACGTGCGGCGGCGCTCCTCGACTCGACGGGCACCGCATCCGCGTGTCCCACATCGCGGCCTGCTCTGAGAAGGCGGGCTGGTCTCCCGAGGAGATCGCCCAGAACTTCAGTCTCACGCTGGCCGAGGTTCACGCAGCGCTGACCTACTACTTCGATCATCTCGAGGAGATCCGGGCCGAGTGGCGGGAAGCCGCGCGGCGCGGCGAGGAGATCAAGAAGCTCTTCCCCCCGCGGCTGCCCCAGATTGCCTGACAAGATCCGCTTCTATTTCGACGAGAGCTTCATGGGACCGGTGGCAAAGGGGCTCCGCCTTCGCGGGATTGATGTCGTCACCGTGGAGGACCTGGGACTCAAGGGGGCCGTCGATGAAGAGAACTTGACCCGTGCCGCAGCCGATGAGCGGGTGCTCGCGACCATGGATGATGACTTCCTGGTTCTGCACAACCACACCGAGCATTGGGGCATCGTCTACGCTCCGATGGGCGAGCGCAGCATTGGCTATCTCGTGCGCACGCTGCAGCGTATCCACGACGAGATGGTGCCAGAAGAGCTCCGCAACCGCGTTGAGTACATCTGACCCAGGTCCAACCCCCCCCCGCCCTCGAATTCAAATCCTAATGACAGCGCTCCCAAAAGTGCATCTTGCGTGCGCGGCACCATGGCCTCCCAACTACACCTGGGCCCCCGACGAGCCTCGCCTGACCCGGGTGTAGGGACCCGGCGGCATCGACGTGAGCTACTCGTACGACTCGGCGGGCTGCATGCTGACGCGCGTTCGGGCGGCGTGACCACTACCTTCGTGGGCAGAATCTGGGTCGTTTGATCCAACGACCCTATCAAAGCGTGGATGCAACTGGATTTGTGCATCACGGATTCGATGAAGAAGCTTGTGGACGGCGAGGCTTGAGTGGTTGGGTGCCGATGGCGTGCGCCGGAAACAGGCAGAATCAGGCCGGCGCGCTCGGAAGGGGTCGCCCAACTCGGACGAGTCTCGGGGGAGTGGCGATGACGCCGACTCGGGGCCCTCAGCCGTATAGTGCCCGCTACCGCCCCATTAGCCCCGACCTGCCCGGTTGGCGCAAAACTTTCCGCGTAGATCCGCTGCGACCGGCCCTCCCGAGGAACTCGGAGCGGACGGGTAGGAGGTCTGCCCCTCGGGAGACGAATCTCCCCTCGATGGGCAAGCTGTATCGTCATGGCGATGTGCTGATCCAGGAGGTGGAGCGCCTTCCGGGCGGGCTCGAGAAGCTCTCCCACCGCATTCTGGCCCACGGCGAGGTGACCGGTCACTGCCACCAGGCCCGCGGAGAGGCCGAGCTCTACCGGGGCGAAGGGGAGCTTTATCTGCGGGCGGTGGGGCTGGTGGAGGTCGTCCACGAGGAGCACCGGACCATCGAGCTGTCCCCCGGTTTCTACCGGGTCTGGCGGCAACGCGAGTACACGCCGCGCGAGGTTCGCATCGTCCGTGACTGAGGCGACCCGCTTGGCTGGCCGGGTCAGCTTCGGGGGGGACACGCTGAGCGCCGGCCTCCACTGCTACGAGCTGGACGCGCGCGGCGCCAGGCTCACCCACCTGCCGGACGACCTGCGGGTGGACGGACGACTGGTGCTGGACGAATGCCGCCAGCTGACCCACCTGCCCGAAGGCTTGACGGTGGGGTCGCTGAGCCTGCGCAACTGCACCTCCTTGACCGCGCTGCCCGAGGGGTTGAGCACCTGGTTTTTGGACCTGACCGGCTGCACGGCCTTCCAGCACTGGCCCCGCCGGGCCACCATCGAGCGGGGGGCGCTCATCCTGCGCGACTGCACCGCCCTCACCGCTCTGCCGGACTGGCTGGGGAGGCTGAGCACGCTGGACCTGGCCGGCTGCGCCGGCATCCGATCCATCCCTGACGGAGTCGAGGTGACGCTCTGGCTGGACATCGGGGGAACCTCCCTGAGCGCTCTTCCGCCCAGCCTCAAGGGCGCTCCGTTGCGCTGGCGAGGGGTGCGGGTGGACGAGCGGATCGCCCTGCGCCCCCACGAGCTGACGGCCCGCGAGGCGCTGCAGGAGCCCAACGCGGAGCGGCGCCGGGTGATGATCGAGCGCATGGGGACGCTGCGCTTCGTGCGCGAGGCCGACCCGGCGGTGCTCGATGAAGACCGGGACCCGGGCGGAGAGCGGCGCCTGCTGCGCATCGAGCTTCAGGAGGACGAGCCGCTGGTGGGCCTGCTCTGCCAGTGCCCCTCCACCGGGCGGCAGTATCTCATCCGGGTTCCCCCCCTGATGAAGTCGTGCCACCAGGCGGCCGCCTGGATCGCCGGCTTTGACGAGCCTTCCCTCTATCAACCGTGTCTGGAGACGTAAGCATGCGACGAGAGCTCATCTACATGGACGCCAAATCGAGCAAGTTCTGGACCATCGAGCTGCAGGGCTCAGGCCACACGGTGACCTACGGGCGCATCGGCTCGGCCGGCCAGACGAGCAGCAAGTCGTTTGCCAGTGAGGAAGCGGCCCGCAAGGACTTCGACAAGCTGGTCAAAGAGAAGCTGTCCAAGGGGTACGTCGAGAAGGCCGGTCAGGAGACGAGCGGGGACGAGCTCCCCCTGGTGGCCTTCACCTCCATCAACCACCGCGACGAGATCTCGAGCAACCTGGGCACGTTCATCGGGATGCGGGTGGTGGACTACGACCCCGACAAGCCGACCCGAAGCGACGTGGTCTATCGCCTGCGCGCCACCTGGGAGAAGGAGGAGCTCCCCCTGGAGAGCTTTCTGGCCTCGGAGGCGGCGGCTCAGGCCCGAGGGCTGGTGATCGGAGCCTGGCAGGTGGACGATTCCAGCGTGGACTCCTCGTCGGTGGTGAGCACCCTGGCGCGGGCGGCCGGGCGGCTGGGGAAGCTGGTGGCCCTCTACCTGGGCGACATCGTCAGCGAGGAGTGCGAAATCTCCTGGATCAACCAGTGCGATCTGACTCCCCTGCTGCAGGCCTTCCCGAGCCTGCAACTGCTGCGCGTGCGGGGAGGCGAGGGTTTGGCCCTGAGCGCGCCTCGCCACGCGTGCCTGCGAGGGCTGGCGCTGGAGGCGGGGGGGCTGGACGTGGGCGTGATCCGCTCGGTTTGCCAGGCCGACTTTCCCGAGCTTGAGTACCTCGAGCTGTGGCTGGGCACCTCCGACTACGGCGCTACCGCCACCGTGGCTGACCTGCAGCCGCTCCTGTCGGGTCGGCTCTTCCCGAAGCTGAAGTACCTGGGACTTCGCAACAGCGAGCTCGCCGACGAGCTGGCCGGGGTGCTGGTCAACAGCCCGGTGGTGGAGCGTATCGAGACGCTGGATCTCTCGCTGGGAGTGCTCACCGATGAAGGCGGGCAGTCGCTGCTCAAGCTCTCCAGCCCCACCCTCAAGAAGCTCAACCTGCACTACAACTACTTCAGCCCCGAGCTGAGCCGACAGCTCAAGGCCCTGCCGTTCGCGGTGGACGTCTCCCGACCGGCCGACATGGAGGAAGAAGAGGAGTGGCGCTTTGTCGCCGTGGGGGAATAAGCCCGCTCTGGGGCTGCTCGGCAACCCCGACAACCGGCGCATCCGCGACTTTCAAGACACGGCCGAGCGGCTGGGCTGGCCCCGCCCACCCTGCCTGGCCTACCGCGACCTCTTGCGCGACCCGGGGTTGCTCGCAGCCTGGCAGGTGGAGGCGGTGCGCATCGACTCGCCGGGCGAGAACGAGGATGTGGCCCGGGGGCTGATCGCTCTGGGGGGCGGCCCCGCCCAGGCCGACCTCGAGCACGGCCAGATCGGCTATCTGCGCGAGTATCACCGCGGCTTTTGCCGGGTGCTCGAGTGGGTGGCAACAAGCGGCCTGCGCTGCTGGAACGAGCCGGGCGAGATCGCGGCGATGTTCGACAAGGAGGCGTGCCACCGGCGCTTCGTGGCGGCCGGGCTGCCCCGTCCGCGGGTAGGGCGCGACCTGCTCGAGCGCGCCGCGGGACGAGTGTTTCTCAAGCCGCTGCACGGCTCCTCGGCTTCGGGAGTGTGCGCGCTGCGCTGGCGTCCGGGGCGGCGCGAGCTCATCGCTCCCCTGCGAATCGTCCAGGGACGGCTCTTCAACAGCCTGAAGGTGAGCCGCACCACCGATCCCGGCGAGATCGAGCGCATCCTGGGCGAGCTCGAGCCGCAGGGCATGATCTGCGAGGAGTGGATCCCCAAGCTCACCCTGGCAGGGGGCGCGGTCGACCTCCGGGTGCTGGTGATCGCCGGGGAGGCGCGCCACCGGGTGGTGCGCCAGAGCCGCCACCCGATGACCAACCTGCACCTGGGCAACCGGCGCGGGGAGGAGTCGGCCCTGCTCGCGGCCATCGGCCCGGAGCGCCTGGAAGCGGCCCTGCGGCTGGCCGAGCAGGCGGCGGCCTGTTTTCCGGGCTCGCTGGCGGCCGGGGTGGACATCCTGCTGGATACCTCCCACCGGGCCGTGGTGGGCGAGATCAATGCCTTCGGAGACCTTCTGCCCGGCCTGCGCCACCGGGGCGAGACCGCATATGAGGCCCTGTGCCGTGCCTTCTAGAAGTCCGGCCCACGTGGTGTCGGAGGAGGTTTCCGGCTGCGCTCCTGGAGCTATCCTGTTTGACCTGGACAACACCCTGGTCGACCGCGACCGGGCCCTGGGCGAGCTTCTGGCCGCCCGCTTTGCCGACCCCAAGGTCCGCGCCGAGCTGCTCTTGCTCGATCGCGAGCCGGGCCAGGCATTCCTGCGCGCCTGGAGCGAGCGCTCGGGCCGTCGGTTCACCCGGCAAGAGCTGGCTGAAGAGCTGGCCCTGAGACTGGCCCCCGACCCCGAGCTCATCGAGGCTCTGCGCGAGCTGGGGCGGCGCTGCCAGCTGGGGCTGGTCAGCAACGGAGGCAGCCGGAGCCAGCGCGCCAAGCTACGCGCCGCCGGGCTGGAGGAGCTCTTCGGAGCGGCGCTGGTGGTGTCGGGCGAAGTGGGCCTGGAAAAGCCCGACCCGGAGATCTTCTGGCTGGCCTGCCGGCGGCTCGGGCGCGAGCCGCACGATTGCCTCTTCATCGGCGACCAGGAAGCGGTGGACGGGGTGGGGGCCCGGGCCGCCGGAATGAGCTTCCGGCTGGCCACAAGGGTCCTGGACGCGGAAACGGTGCGCGGGCTGTGAAAGAGCGAGTGGGCAGCCACGACCTGTTGATGGTGACTCTGGACACGCTGCGCTACGACGCGGCCCAGCGGGCTTTCGATCAGGGGCTCCTGAGCACGCTGGGACCCTACCTCGAGCCGGACGGCTGGCAGATGCGCCACAGCCCGGGCAGTTTCACCTACTCGGCCCACCAGGCTTTCTTCGCGGGGTTCTTGCCCACGCCGGTCGGGCCAGGGCCCCATCCCCGGCTGTTCGCGGCCGCCTTCGCGGGCAGCGCCACCACGGTGGACAGCACCTTCGTCTTTCCCGAGGCCAGCCTGCCCCGGGCGCTCGAGGCACGCGGCTACCGCACCCACTGCATCGGGGGCACGGGCTTCTTCAGCCAGCAAAACGAGCTCTCCCGGGTCCTGCCCGGGCTGTTCTCGCAGGCGGTGTGGCGTCCCGAGCTGGGGGTGACCTGCCCCGAATCGCCCGTCCACCAGGTGGAGGAGGCGCTGAGGGCCCTGCAGGGCGAGGGGCGGCGGCTGATCTTCTTGAACGTGGCCGCCATCCACCAGCCCAACTGGTTCTACGGGGGAGAGGAAGGCCAGGACACGCTGGCCACCCACACGGGGGCCCTGGTGGCGGTGGACCGCGCTCTGAAGCCCTTGCTGCGGGCGATGAAGGAGCGCGCCCCCACCTTCGCCCTGGTCTTCTCCGACCACGGCACGGCTTACGGCGAGGACGGCTATCAGGGCCACCGGCTCGGCCACGAGGTGGTGTGGACGGTTCCCTACGCGGAGTTCGAGCTGTGAGGCTGGCCGAGCGGCTCGAGCAGGACGGCTACGACGGCTACGCCTACTCGTATCCCCACAAGACGGCTTACCGGCCGCTCGAGCCGGCCGTGCCCCTCACGCAGGCCTGGCAGGAGGAGGACAAGAGTCGTCTTTTTCTCTACGTGCACCTGCCATTCTGCGAGATGCGCTGCGGCTTTTGCAACCTCTTCACCACCGTGCGCCCCCCCGAGGAGCTGGTGGAGCGCACGCTCTCGTCCATCGCCCGCCAGGCCCGCGTGGTGGCCGAGTGCATCGCTCCCGAGGGGGTGGCCCAGGCCGCCGTGGGCGGGGGCACTCCCAGCTACCTCAGCGAGGTCCAGCTCGAGCGGCTCTTCGCCGATCTGAGCAGCTCCTGGCCGGTGCGCTGGTCGCGGATCCCGGTCTCGGTGGAGCTCTCGCCGGCCACCGTGACTCCGGGAAAGCTGGCCCTGCTGCGCGAGCTGGGAGTGGAGCGGGTCAGCCTGGGCGTGCAGAGCTTCGTGGCCGCCGAGCTGGCGGCCCTCAAGCGCCCGCAACAAGCCGGCGAGGTGGAGCGGGCCTGCTCGGCCATCCGGGCGGCCGGCTTTGCCATCTTCAACCTGGACCTGATCTACGGTCAGGAAGACCAGAGCGCGGCGAGCTGGGAGGAGAGCCTGGAGCGGGCTCTTGCGTGGCGGCCCGAGGAGCTCTACCTCTACCCGCTCTACGTGGGCAAGCGCACCAACCTGGACGTGCTGGGCAAACGCCCGGGAGCGCGCCGCCAGGAGCTCTACCGGGTGGGGCGCGACCGGCTGCTGGCGAGCGGCTACCGGCAGCTCTCGATGCGCAGCTTCCGGCGAACGGAGGTGAGGCGCTGCTCGGACTACTGCTGCCAGGAGGACGGGATGGTGGGGCTGGGGCCGGGGGCACGCTCGTACACCCGCGCGCTGCACTACAGCTCGGAGTATGCCGTGGCCCAGACGGGGGTGCGCCGCATCGTCGACTCCTTCGCCGAGCGCGATTTCAGTCGGGCCGACTACGGGGTAAGGCTGGACGACTCGGAGCAGAAGCTGCGCTGGCTGATCAAGTCGCTGCTGCGGGCCGAGGGGGTGGCGCTCTCGGGCTATCGCGAGCGCTTCGCGAGCTCGCTGGAGGACGATCACCCGCGCCTGGGCGAGTTGTTGGAGGCAGGTCTGGCCGAGCGCTCTTGCGACCGCCTGAAGCTGACCGAGGAGGGGCTGGCGCGAAGCGACACGCTGGGGCCCTGGCTCTATTCCGAGGCGATGAGCGAGCGGATGGCCAGCTACACGCTCTGGTGAGGGAGCCTGGCACTCCGGTGACCTGGAGCATCCTCTACCGGGGCTCGCTGTCGAGCTGCAACTACGCCTGCGACTACTGCCCGTTCGCCAAGCGGGCCAATACCCGGGCCGAGCTGGCCCGGGACTTTGACGAGCTGGAACGGTTCGTGGATTGGGTGAGCGGCTGCCCGCGCGAGCTGCGTCTGCTGCTCACGCCGTGGGGGGAGGCGCTGGTGCACCGGGCCTACCGGCGGGCGCTGGTGCGGTTGTCCTGGCTGCCCCGGGTGCGGCGGGTGGCCATCCAGACCAACCTGAGCGCTCCTTTGCAAGACCTGGCCGGGGCCGGGCCGTCACTGGCCCTGTGGGCCAGTTTCCACCCCTCCCAGGTCACTCTGGAGCGCTTCCTGTCCCGCTGTCTCAAGCTGCACGAGCTGGGCCTGCGCTTCAGCGTGGGGGTGGTGGGGCTGCGCGAGCATTTCGAGGCCATCGAGGAGCTGCGGGCCCGGCTGCCGCGGACGATCTACCTCTGGGTCAACGCGTTCAAGCGCTTGCCGGACTACTACCAGCCCGGGGAGGTGGAGCGACTGGTGGGGGTCGATCCCTACTTCCGGCTCAACCTGCCCCGCTACCGGAGCCTGGACCGTGCCTGCCGGACCGGCGAGACGAGCTTCACGGTGGATGGGAGAGGGGACGTGCGCCGGTGTCACTTCGTGGGCCAGGTGCTGGGCAACGTGTACGAGCCTGGCTTCGAGGCCTGCCTGAGAGAGCGGCTCTGCCCGGCCGAGCGCTGCGGCTGCCACATCGGCTACGTGCACCGGCCGGAGCTGCGGCTCGAGGAGGTGTTCGGAGAGGACGGGCTGCTCGAGCGGATCCCGGCCGGCTGGCCGGAGTTGGATTCTCGGCTCAGGAATTCTGGGAAGGACTCGCCCCGGCTGACCCGAACTTTCGGCCACCGTGGACGCTCCCGTAACCCCCGATAGTCTTGCTCGCGCCAACAAGGTTCTGCAGAGCAATCCATCCCTCGACCTGCACACCCACCTGGGTTTGTGGGAGACCCGGGGTCTGCCGGACATCTCCGAGCTCCTTCGCTACATCGGCGACGACCGCATGAGGCAGAACGTGCTGGACTTCGTCGAGGGGGGCGTCAAGAGCGCTTCCATCTGTCTGACTCCGGATATTCCCATTATCGCCCTGGGCCAGCCCGGGAACATCGTAAGGCCCTTCGAGGAAGATCAAGCCTGGGAAGAGTATCAGCGGCAGCAGTTTCTCTTGCACGAGAACCTCCAGACGCTCCCCATGAAGAAGGTGACCCGTATCGACGAAATCGAGTCCGTGGCGGCCGAAGGGAAGCTGGCCGTCTTCCTCTCGACTGAGGGGGGTCACATGGTGGAGAAGGACCTGGGCCGCATGGAGCAGCTTTATCAGGACGGAATCCGCAATTTTCAACCGGTTCATTACGCGGCCAATGGTCTGGGCGACAACCAGACCGATCCGCCTCGTTTTGGCGGGCTGTCCCCGCTGGGCAAGGAAGCCGTGCGTGAGGCCTGTCGTCTCAAAATGACGGTCGACGCTGCCCACGCCTCGTTTGAATCCGCCCGGAGCATGGCGGAGATCGTTGGGGGCCCGATCGTGCTCTCGCACACCATGCTCCGATATGACTCCCCACGTTTTGGCTCTTATCAGGACAACCGGCCTCGCTGGGTGACCGCCGACCACGCCCGACTGGTCGCCGAAACAGGTGGCGTGATTGGCGTTTGGCCCTACGGTCCCCCTTATGGCGTGGCAAGCATGGAGGCCTTCGTCGAGGCCGTCAAGGTCCTGGCCGACACGGTCGGTATCGACCACATCGGCTGGGCGACGGACTGGGTCAATCCTCTGATGGGAAGCTGGTTCTCCAGTTGCCGAGAGTTCCCCCACCTGTGCGCCGCCCTGCTTGAAACCGGCTTCTCGGAGCAGGATCTGGCTCAGTTCATCGGTGGCAACGCGCTGCGCGTCCGCCGCCACGTGCTCCGTGCCTGAGGAGGTCCTTCCCGTTACCCTGGTCACGGGTTTTCTGGGCAGTGGCAAGACCACGCTGCTCAACCACATTCTGACCGCCCGGCGTGGCCATCGCACCGCAGTACTTGTCAACGAGTTCGGCGAGCTGGGCATCGATGCCGAGTTGATCGTCTCGACCGAGGGCGACATGGTGGAGCTGGCCAACGGGTGCATCTGCTGCAGCATCAACGAGGATCTCGTGAGGGCCGTGGCCCGGGTGCTCGAGCAGCGCCACCGGGTCAATTGTCTGCTCGTGGAGACGTCCGGCCTGGCTGATCCGATGCCGGTGGCCATGACCTTCGTCGGTCGTGACCTCGAGCAACTTACGCGGCTCGACGCGATCATCACGATGGTGGACTCAGAGAACTACGCCCATGCAGAGTCTACGGTCGCCGGCTACAACCAGATCCGTTTCGCCGATCTCCTCTTGCTCAACAAGGCGGACCGGGTGGACGATGCCCGGCTGGAAGACCTGGAGGCTCGCCTGCGAGACATTAAGAAAGGGGTTCGCATCCTTCGGACGACGCGGGCCAGAGCGCCCTTGCCGCTCGTGCTCGATCTGGCTCGATTCAAGCCGACCGAGGTTGCGCAACCCTGTCCGGACCATCTCGATCAGGACGGTTTCACCTCGCTCTCGTTCCAAAGCGACCGCCCGGTGGTGATCGAGAAACTTCAGCATTTCCTGGCCGAGCAGCTCCCACAGGAGGCTTTCCGCGTTAAAGGCCTTCTTTCCGTCGCCGGTCGCCCTGAGCGCTACGTCCTTCACATGACCGGACGCCGATTCACTCTCGACCGGGGCGAGTGGGGCGCTCCCGCTCACGGCACCCGTCTGGTGATCATCGGCCGCAACCTCGATCACGAGGTGTTGCGCGCGCAGCTTGGAGCTTGTTTCCAATAGCATTCCAGATCAGGAGGCGTCCATGGCAAAGAAAGTATTGATTGTCGGGGGTGGCACGATGGGTGTGGGAATCATCGCCACATTCCTGGCGGGCGGATGGAGGACGGTTCGCTTGAGCTTCGGATTTCGCTACGCGGCGGCCGGTCCCATCACGCAAAAAGAGCATTCCGGCTGGGACACCACCTGTGAGAGCTCGACAAGCATCTGGCCCCATTTGTGCAATGCCACCGGTCCACCCCCGGTGCTCTTGAAGCAAGTCCAGGAGGGGCACCTGGGCTTCAAGACCGGGAGGGGCTTCTTTCCCTGGGACGAGGCTTCGATCGCGCGTGAAAACGCCCGCTACGACAACGCTTTGCACAAGTGTCTGGAGATCTTCCGGGGGGAGGGAATCATCTGAGCACTACTGTGCGAGGCTTCGGCACTAAACAACGCGCCAGAGCCGGATCCAGGAGTATTCCTGGAGATGCCCTGGCGAAAAATGGCTCACCAACGCAGAGCTCAGCTACTTCTTGCCGGCGGGCTGGGCCTTCAGCTCGGCCTGCACCTGCTTGAGCTGAGCCACCGCCGCCTCCATGTTGGGGAAGCGGTTGTTCTTGTCCTTGGCCATCATGTACCAGACGCACTTGGCCAGCAGGTCGGGGATGGCGGCATTGAGCTTGCGGGGGTCTTGCAGGGGCTCGTTGAGGTGCTTCATCATGATCTGCACCGACTGGTCGCCCTCGAAGGGGCGCCGCCCGGTGATCAGCTCGAACAGCACGCAGCCCAGAGCGTACTGATCGGCGCGCCCGTCCACATGCTCGTCATCGCGGATCTGCTCGGGCGACATGTAAGCGGGAGTTCCCAGGGCCGTGCCAGCCTGGGTCAGGCTCGACCGACCCTCGGGGCGGGCCAGGCCGAAGTCCAGGATGCGGGGGCCGGACTTGCTCAAGATGATGTTGTCGGGCTTGATGTCACGGTGCACCACGCCGAGTTTGTGGGCGTAGCCGAGCACGCCGGCGATGGCGATGGTCAGATCGACCGACTCGCCCAGGTTGGGCCAATCCTTCCGCAGCCGGCTGGAGAGCGTTTCTCCGTCGGCATACTCCATGGTCATGAAGTGAAGGTCACCCTGGTGACCGGATTTGAAGACCTTGACGATGCCGGGATGATCCAACCTCTGCAACAGCTCGATTTCGCGCTCGAGACGCCGGGTGAACTCCTCGTCCTTGATGGCCTCCTCGTTGAAGATCTTGACGGCGATGGATTCGTCCTCATCGAGGGTGCGGTCGGGCACGGCCCGGTAGACCTTGGAGTAGGCTCCCGAGCCAAGGCGCTCGACGATGCGATACTCGTCGAGCTTGGACAAGATCATGGAATCTTCGGCGACCTTGGCGTTGTACTTCTCCAGCGTGCGGGCCCGCGAGGCGAGCCGCATCGAGCGCACCAGCCAGTTGACGAGCAGGACCCCGGCGAAGGCGGGGATGATGCGCACGCCGGCGATGGAGGGGCCCAGGGTGCCGAGCAGGCGCTGGCCGATGAGGGCCCCCACCAGGCCGAAGAGGGTCATGCCGATCAGGCCGTGGTTGTGCTTGGCGGGGTAGAACCGCTCGGCGGCGTAGCCCAGGCCTCCCGAGATGGTCACGACGATGATCAATCCCCACAGGCTCTTGACCAGAGAGAAAAAGAACCACAACAGCAGCAGGCCCACCACGCCCGCCCCGATGAGATAGGTGCGGTCACGCCCCTTGAGAAACGCCTCCGTCCACTCCACCAGGCCCAGAATGAATCCCATCCGTCCAGCTCCTCCTGTGCGGATGTTCTTCTCCATTGAGCGCGAACTGCCTTCGTCAGCGTATCGTCAGCCGGGGCGGGGACAAGTTAACAATCGGTCTTGAAATCGCAACAGCGCGTTCGGCGCGAATGGTTAAAATGGCGCTCCGATGGAGCTTCTCACTCCCGTCAGCCGTCCTGGCTCGGCCTTGCCGCCGGAGGTGGCGCGTTTCGTTCGCAAGATCGAAACCCGGGTGGACGAGGTGTGCGCGGGGCAGGCCCGCGAGCTGGGCGAGCTGCCCGAAGACCTCAAGAAGCTGGCCCGGCTGGCACGCAACGCTCCCCTGGCGGCCTCGGCCCCGTTCGAGCCCCAGCACACCCGCTCGGTGGCCAACCTCATGGCCACTGTCAACCAGATCAACCTGTACGCCAGCCTGGCCGTCAGCCCGGCTCCGGTGGCGGGCTGCCACGAGGTGCTGCGCCAGGGCCTGGAAGAGCTGCAGAGCGGGCTGGAGACGGTCTATGGAGGGGCGCGCGAGCTGCAACGCAAGGCCCACGTGCTCGGTCCCCCTCCCCCGCCCGACCTGGTGCCGATGGTGGAGGTGCCGGCGGGCAGCTTCAAGTTCGGGCTCGACGACCGCCCCGAGAGCCTGCCCGCCTACCGCATCAGCCGCTACCCGGTGACCAACCGGCAGTTCGCCGCCTTCGTGGAGGCCACCAGGCACCAGGTGCAGGGGGGATGGACGGCGCCGGAGGAGTCGCGAGGAGATCATCCCGTCACCCAGGTGACTTTCTACGACGCCCAGGCCTTCGCGCGCTGGGCGGGAGGCCGGCTGCCCACCGAGCTCGAGTGGGAGAAGGCGGCCCGAGGCACGGACGGGCGGAAGTACCCCTGGGGAAACCAGTGGGACCCGCGCCGCTGCAACAACGACTCCACCGGCACCACCCCGGTCACGGCCTTCGAGCGCAAGGGGAACGTGTCGCCGTTCGGAGCGGTGGACATGGTGGGCAACGTGCTCGAGTTCGTGGACGGGGCGACGAGCCGAAGGCCCGGGGCGGTGCTGCTCAAAGGGGGGGCCTGGACCAACTACGTGACCCGGCACAACCAGCCGTTCGACTGCATCCGGCACACCTCCGAGACGCCCGAGTCGAGCTACAATGGATTTGGCTTTCGCATCGTGATGGACGGGCCCGGGGAGCAGGCTGAACTCGGGCTGCACTTCGACGATCTCGACCCGCGCGAAGAGCCGGGGGCGCTCGAGAGCATTCCCGACCACCTGTCCGGGAGCTTCGGGGTGCTGCAGCGCCAGGTGAATCTGTCGCTCGAGGGCCGGCCCGAGGCGCTCAAGCCGCTCTCGCAGGCGCTGCGCGAGATCTGCCGCGAGACGCGCGAGCTGCGCCCCAGCGCCCAGGACCCTGCCAGCCAGCAGCTCCAGCAGCGGGTGGACCAGGTGCACTCGCTGGCCAACCGGATCGCGGCCACGGCGGCCCTGGTAGCCACCGGCAGCCCCCCTCACGGACTCAGCCTGGCCACGGCCGCCCAGGTGCTCGGCGACTCCACCCAGGAGCTGTTCGCAGCCGCCTGCGAGGTTCACGAGGGAGCCACGCTGCGCTCGATCGCCGACCAGGCCGAGAGAGGGCCCCGGGCCGACCTGATCGAGTGGGTCTCGATCCCCGAGGGCAAGTTCCTGTTCGGGCGCGAGAACGCCTCGGTGCCGCTGGAGGCGTTCGAGATCTCCCGCTACCCGGTGACCAACGAGCAGTACCACGAGTTCGTGAAAGCCACCGGCTACGTGAGCGAGGGGGGCTGGCGGGAAGGTTACCCGGAGGCGGAGGCCCGCCACCCGGTGGTCAATGTGACCAGCTTCGACGCCCGGGCGTTCTGCGAGTGGGCCGAGTGCCGCCTGCCCAGCGAGCAGGAGTGGGAGAAGGCGGCCCGAGGGACGGACGGGCGGCGCTATCCGTGGGGCGACGAGTGGGACCCGGCGGTGTGCAATCACGAGGGCGCCGGGCTCTCGGCCGTGGACGCCCACGAGGAGGCGGGCAACGTCTCCCCCTACGGGGTGGTGGACATGGTGGGGAACGCCCTGGAGTACGTGGACAGCACGTCCTCGCGCCGTCCAGGATCGACGGTGCTCAAGGGCGGGGCCTGGTCGAACGGGTCGCTCAAGCCGTTCGACGCCATCCGGCACACGACCGAGGTGACCGGGGGGGCTTACAAAGGATTCGGGTTCCGGGTGGCGCGCAGCGCCTCCTGAGGGGAGCGGCTGGGCGCCTAATGGGATCCCGAGCGCCGGGTGCGGGTGATGCTAAGTTCGTTCAATCAGCACTAGGGAATCTGGGCCTTCAACCGTGCACACGCCTGATCGCCAGTTCGGCAACACCTGTACGTCCGGAAACGGTGATCGAACGGTGATCATCTGGTGATCAGGTTTGGTGGCGTCAAAATGCACCCGACCAGGCCGGCAAGCCAGCAGCATTCCAAGCGTTGACACGGTGATAGTATTCCTCTGTAGTGAGCTCGATGAGCCGATCTCCATCCAGACGCAAGCCTAGCCAGAGTTCGGCCAGGCCAGGCCCTGCTGGCAATGCCGCCGAGGGGAAGAGTTCATAAACACGGGCTGTATTCCCTGAGACAAACGCGAGACGCTGTCCGTCGGCGCTAAGTTCGAAGCCAGATAAACCATTGTCACCCCTATCCCTGATCTGGAACAGAAAGCGCGGAGGATTCACTGCCCAGACCTCAAGAGTGCTTAGTTCTTGCGTCTTCCAAAATACAAGCGTGTGACCTCCGAGTTTTCCGTCGCGACCACCTCGAACCTGGGTCAGCAACTTTCCCTGTCGAGTCCAGAGCTTCAGAGCGGCGTCGTAACCTGAACTGACTAATAATGTGCTATCCGGGCTCCAGGAATACTCTGTCATACGTGGATGAGCCAACTCCACTGGCTTGCCCGAGGGGAGTGCGGCCAGCGTCAACCCTGAACCTGACTGCCAAGCGACCATCTTGTCGTCAGGAGAAAAGGACAACTCGACGGCATCGGAATGCTTAAGCAGAGACAAGCGTTTCCCGGACTCGACATCCCAAAGGCTGTAACCTTCGCGCTCACGGACGGCCGCTGTTCGATCATCGTGACTCAAAGTGATGGCACGGCCGCTAAACTCAGCCAGCAAGTGGCCGGAGTGGGCATCCCAGACGGCGACTTGGTCCGCGTCAACAGTCAGTACGCGCCGACGGCTTGGGCTGAAGCGGGCGGAAAAGCGTCTCGACTTGCCGCTCATCCGGACGATGGGCTTTCCCTTGCCATCAACCAGATCGGCGTAGTTCTCGAAGGGCTTGTTCTTGATCTGCCGGTCCGGCCCCACGTCCCGATTTGGTTCCAGTTTGGCGCCGGTAGTCAAATCCCACCCTTGGTGCTCGACCCAACCGCCGATGAGCAGCCGGGAACCTTGCAGTTCGAGCGATTCCACTCCGGCCGCATCCGTGAGGACCGCCAATAAGCGGGGGTAGCGAGTCAACTCGGACGCGGTTGCGCTGCGCCAAAGAAACCCGCCCGGATCGCCCAGGACCACTGCCAGCCCGCCCCGATCCGCGCCTAGACCACTATGCACCCATTTGCGCCATGCCTCCACATCGTGACCAAAGTCCATCCCCGTCTGGAACTGCAGAGCGCGGAAGAGCCAGTCCTTTTCCACTTGCTTGCGGCCAAGGGCAATGATTAGAGATTCTTGACTGGGTAGATAGAGCACCTCGGAGAAATACATCCCCAGCCAGTCGTCCTGAGCCGTTCCCTGCTCAAGCGCTCTCGCGAACTCGGGAGCCAAGCTCTCCTGATTAGGGACTAGCCGAACCAAGCCATTGAGAGCATTCTTGGCGACCTCCTCATCTGGATCGTTCACAGCTCTCAACAGGGCGGGCTTCGCCTCAGGATCACCAAGTTTGGACAAGGTTTCTGCCGCCCCAGCCCGAGCCTCCGCCGAGGAGCTTGTCGCCAGGACGGCCTCCAATGCCGGTCGAGCTGGCTTTCCTACCGCTTCAAGACCAAGTCCAGCGTAATACACTGACGAGTTCGACTCGAGGCCTGTAATTAGCACAGGAATGGCGTCCTGGCCTAGAGCTGATGGCAGATTTTCGAGTATGTAATTCCGCTCGGGCCCTCGAAGGGCCGCCCTACGCAAAAAGGCCTTCGCCTGTTCATCACCTAAGACGGACAGGGCAAAAGCCGCTCGCACCTTCAGAGTTGTATCGCGGCCTAAGAGCAGTTCCCAGAGACGCGGGCCCAAATCACGAAGGGGCTGCTCGGTCAGGAGCTCAACAGCTTCAGCAGGCACGGAATACTGCGCCATTGCCCTCCGTAGAGACTCGGCCCCCCCTTGGCTGACTGCACCATCAGCAAGTCCGATGCAGATCATCCGTCCCCTGCTGACGACCACCACTTGCTCGGCTACCAGATCAAACCATTGACCGTGACGCCACCAGATACCGCTCGGCCCGGGATCCATCTTGCGGATCTCGTCCTCCGGAAGTAGGTCGGTCAACGACTTCTTCCACAGGGGCTTGCCGCTCGGGCCATAAGCAGCGACCACGTCCGAGCCCAAACCCACCATTGCATAGTTGTCCAACGTTACTACATAGCGCCCGTCGTCGGAGACGATCGCACTGAGTGGTGCCACCTCGTTTACCAGGGCCCCGCTCCAGACGCGAACTCGTTTCTTCCCCTCAAGGCGATACAGAGTGCCCAAGCACCGACCAGGAATTTGTCGTTGCTGAGACCTGGCGAGGACTAAGGCAAAGTGGCTGGTCTTTACCGGCTCGATATGGAGCAAGTAGCTGCGGTTCCCAGAAAAGATGTCTTCCGGCTCGGGCGGGCCCCAACTATCCGCTCGCAACGGAGCAACTACAAGCAGCCAAAAAAGAACGAGCCACCTCATTGACTTACACTCTCCTGACTCTTGGGTTCTTGGCCTCTGTCTCGACCAGCTCCAACAATTTGGCCCGCTCGGAAAATTCGGAGCTAGGCTCGATAGCGGTAACAGACCATCGCCGAGACCGTTTGCTGAAATTGTAAGTGATCGTGACCTCTGCCGGGCCATCCTCCTCGTTAGTTAACTCGGTATGCATCTTCTTGCCAATCAGAATAGTTGCGGCCACGAGTAAAGAGTGAGCCAACGAGGAGCACCAGTTCATCATCGGGTAGCCCCGAGCGCTGCAGTTCTTGCAGAATGTTCATCTTGCGTCTCTTCCTATTTGGTCGAGCCTTCGTCGGCGTAGGACGACTTGCCTAGCATCCCGGTCTTGGAGAGCCAACCTAAATCAATGCTTGCAGTCGGGTGACGAAGCGCCTTTTCGTAGGTTGCACGCTCGAAGATGAATGGGCCCAGCCTATAGTCCCAATTGGGTCGGTGGAAACAATAGAACTGTGACCAGCGCACGGTTCTGTCGTCCACATCAATTCTACAACAGAACGGGTCTATAGAGCCAGCAGCGCTCCCTCCGCTGTAAATGGGAACGCCACGGGCCTGAGGAGCATCCTCAAATTCCCCATCGGTGAAATCGACCTCTCCCAAGAGAAATCGGGATGGCGCCAAGAGGTATTTTCGGTGTCGGGGTTCCCAATGGCCTGCCATTGAGTCTGCCGTGGACTCAGGGGGGTCGTAAGTGTAATCGGGGTCCGGGTGTGTTCCCAGCCTTTGTTTCGCGTCCGCGACCCAAAGTGGGTACTCGATCTCCCGAACCCTGTCTAGCAGTGAGCGCCCGTTGATTACGTAGTCCAGTAAATGCACATGATACCGAATCTCGGCCAAGCAAAATGTATCTGTCAAAGTTCGGCTCCTGAGCTGAATATAACAGGTCCTACCGGATTCGGGCGATGAGCCTCTGCCCTAGGACGCCCAAGCCGATCACAATGGGGCCACCTAGTAGAACGACCGTGCCGACCAGGACGCGGAAGGCGGTCGGGCTCAGAGTATCTGTCACTCCATGTGCCCGAACCACGGCCACGAAGAGCGCCCAGACCACCATAAGCAGGTGCGGCCCGAACGTGAATGCGAGCAGGTTGAAGCACCCGAGCTTCCTCGTTGGGCCGAGCACACTGAACCCGACGACCAGGCCCAGCAGCGCGAGGATGGCGCAGTCCCCGAAGAGCCCGGACAGTGCCATGAGGTTGTAGGTGTCGTCATCGTTCACGCCGTACGGATCGTCCATTCATCAGGAACATTCGCTGGGAGTGTGAACCCTCCGCTCGGGTGCCCGGCAGGGCGCGGGGCCGAAGGCTGACCCACCTGAATGCGGGCAGAGCCGACGGAACCTACGAACGTCGGTTCAACAACCTCGCCCGGGTGGAGCTCCTCATCATCGACGACTTTGGGCTGAAGACACTGAAGCCACCAGCTGACGAAGATTTCCACGAGCTGGTTGCCGAGCGTTATGAGCGCGGAGCCATCGTCCTGACGAGCAACTTAGACTTCGGGGAGTGGGGCAATGCCTTCGCCAATCCACTGCTCGCGTCCGCCACCATTGATAGACTCCGGCACAACGCCCATTGCCTGACCATTGAAGGCGAGTCCTACCGGTCCCCGCGCTCCATGAACTCGAAAGAGCGCAATGGGAAGCCGATCGCTAAGGCCAAGCCGATGAACGGGCCTGACAGCCCCGTGGACGTTCCCAGGAAATAAGGGCTCCCCCGCATCTCAGCGGCCAGCCGGACAGCTCGGAAAGGCACTTCAGAGACCTGGTCCAGAGAAAGCGACCCCGCAACGACAACTTGCAAAGCGCGCTCACGGGGTATCGAGATGCTACTCGAGGCGATCGACAGGAGAACCCATCCACCCTCAAGCAGGCGGTGGAGCTTCTCGAGCCGATGCACCGGCGGTTGGCTGGACCGCGAATGTCCAGCCCTTAAGCAGGCCTGCCTGAATTTGCGCGTCCAGGAACTCCGGCGACAGGAGCTCGGTGTCAACACGGGCGTTCAGCTTGAACCGGTCGAAGAACCTTAGAGCCAACCGCCCCTCGCATTTGACCAGGATCTCGCCCAGCGCCCAGCGGATGCCGCCTTGGTCGAGCGCTCGACAGAAGAGGTCCACGTTGTGATCGGTCAACTCAAGCTCTACAGACTCACCCGGATGGCCGAACCATTGCGCGAGTGACCCGCCGTGGGCGGTTAGTCGGCCACGTCCAGTAAGCTCGCGCGCAACCCGGCGCAGGAAACCTTCGGGGTTTCGAATCCGAATTCTGGCATCGATCACGTTCCGAGTATACTACAATGTGCTAGAATCGAAGCATGGAGCTGTTCGAGGCCGTCCGTTGCGATGATATCGAGGCATTCACTCGCTTGGTGGAGTCCGACCCTGGTCTGCTCTGGTCCCGCGACCCGGACGGTTACGGAAATACCGTCCTGCACGAGGCGGCCCGGTGCGGAAGCGTCCAGGTGCTGCGCGACATTCTGGACTCGGAGCTCGACGTCGGCTTGCGCAGCCGCTCCGTTCTACCGACTGGACCAGATGCAGTCGTTGCTGGGAGTCCCACTTCCGGCT
>BTUM01000111.1:0-22388 GCA_045863235.1 Candidatus Xenobia bacterium
CTCGCGGCGTTTAGCTCCGCGGCATCGCTCAGGTTGGGATGCTACCCCTGTCCGTTTCGGCTCGGACAGACCGTCTCCAGCACTTTCCCGGAGATTGCTTCCTTCGGGCTCTCGCGGCGTTTAGCTCCGCGGCATCGCTCAGGTTGGGATGCTACCCCTGTCCATATCGGCTCGGACAGCCCGTCCCCGGTTAGTTTCCCGGAGATTTGCTTCCATTTGTCTTCGCGGCGTGAGCTCCGCGGCGTGACTCAGGTTTGCACGCCACCCGGCCGGTCTTTCGATCCTGGCCGTGCCCTTTGCTTACGCGGCCTGGGCCCCGCGGCATCACTCGGTCTGGATGCGACCCCTGTCCGTATCGGTATCCGACAGTCCGCCGGTTCTTTCGCTTCCCGGTGCGCTGACTTCTTTCGTTTGGTCAGAACGCTGGTCTCTTCGCCGACCAGGGGCAAGCCCGCATGGGCTTGTTCGGTTCCCACCTCTCCGAACGCTCCGAGCTCTTCTGGATTCGCTTCAACGGTGGCTAGCTCACCTCCGCGAGTCGCTGTCGGCTCGGCCCCTCTGAACTTATCGCAGTCAGAGCTTCTGCGGCGTGACTCAGGTCTGCACGCAACCCCTTCGGAATTCCTCCGAAGCCTCGGTCTTCGCTCTCCGAGTGCGTCCCGAAAAATCCTTTCGGGATTTCGGCTCTCCGCTTGCCGAGTGCGGCGTCTCCGGTTTCCCGGTTCCGCGCCGGCATCGCTGCCGACCGGCGGACTATGCCACCTTTCCGACCGCCTGTCAACTCCGAAAATTTGTTCGGTCCTGGAATTTCAAAAAAACAGCCCGCCAAGAGGGTGCAAAGGCGAGCCGACGAGGGATTCCGTATGGGTTCGGTTAGAATCGAGCTTGCTGAAAGAACTTGGCGTAGGGGTTGCCGCTGGGTGCGGCCAGATGGCTCAGGGGAGCCATCACCCTCTGCTTGAGGTTGGCCACCGCGCCCATGACCTGGAGATCGGCCGGAGCCACATCGGAGCTGAAGTTGCGCAGCCCGGCCGGCAGTCCCCCGATCGCTACCGCGCCCACCGGCAGATTGGCCAGCACCGGACGGGTCAGGGGGCGCGACTCGGAGGCGACCCGCACTTCGAATTCTGGAGCCGGAGCCAGTTGCGGCTTGCTCTCGCGGGCGGGCGGGAGATCGAGGCCACTGGCCGCGGGCAGCATGAAGGGGATGCTCATTCCGACCATTGCGTGGCGCTCCTTTCTCCGGGTTGACTACAGGATATCCCACCGAGTGCTCCGGAGTTCACCGAAAACGTGTTAAGGGAGTGTAATCAGTGTTAACAGATTATGAACTTTCGCGCACGCCAGATGAACCGGCTTTCTGGTAACAAGCGGGCAACCAGCGCCGGCCTCGGTCCGGCTAGGATCGGGGCAATCCAGCAGACAAGGGGTAGTTTAGATGCAGATCGAGTCCCCCACCCGAGAGCAGGCCGTCACCGCTCTGCGAGCGCGCAGCGCCGAGCTGATTCGCGAGGGAGACATGCGCGGGGCCGAGCAAGTGCAACGCGACCAGGTGCTGCTCTCCGGAGCCAGAGGAGAGACGCTCTATGACATGCATCGCCACGCCAGCCAGAAGGCGAGCATCCGGTTCCCCGAGGATGACACTCTGGGTGACGCGCTGACCTGGAATCCGGGTCTCATGCTCGGGACCATCGCCGGTACGATCGGTGGGGTCGTCGCCGTCGGCGCGGGGCTGTCCACCGGTAGCCCGGTGGCACTCGGAGTAGGGGTGGCCCTGTTGGCTACCACCGGGGGAGGCATTCTCTGGCTCAAAAATCGGATCGACCAGCGCAATCACGGCGAAGACGTGCTGCGAGCCATCGAGAGCAATCAAGAGTATATCCGCGGCTACACACCATCGGCTGCTCCCCCGGAGGTGCAGATCGACCGCAGGGTCTTTCTGGCCGCTCTCCAGGGCCAGGAGGCAAAGCTGGCTTCGGCTGGCAACTACACCCGCGCTGGCGAGATGCGCAAAGTGCACGAGTCGCTCTCCAGGCTCGAGGGCAAGACAGTGGAAGAGCTCTTCCAGAGCCTCATCGCCAGCAACAATCGGGAGGTGCTCGACCTGGTGCAGGGCCGGCTGAGCGGCGACATCGCTCAGAGCATCGAGACCCTGGCCGAGGTCAGCAAGCTGGTGGGACCTCAGGGCCAGGCCCTGGTGCGCGAAGACAGCGATTCCCTGGTCATCGGCGGTGTGGTCCTGAAGAAACGAGCCGAGGCCGCCTGAGCCGGGTCTTCCTGGTCCTGTTGCTGTTGGCCCGGGTGGCCCTGGCCCAGCCGGCCGACCTGGTCTTGCGCGACGCGCGCGTTTACCCGCTGGACGGAGCTCCTACCGAGGCCGTGGCCGTGCGTGCAGGGCGCATCGTGTATGTGGGCCCCAACTCGGGGGTGGAGGCCCTCACCGGACCCGGGACCCGGGTGCTCAGCCTGCCCGGCCGCATGGTGCTGCCCGCCTTCCACGACTGCCATGTCCACCCGCTCGAGGGCGGCGTGGAGTTGGGGCGGCTGTTGTTGGACAGCTCGGCCACCTCCCCCCAGGTCTGGCTCGACCGCCTGGCCGCCTACGCCCGCGAGCATCCCGAGAAGAGCTGGATCGTGGGCGGGGGCTGGGCCAACCCGCTTTTCCCCGAAGGCAATCCCAGTCGCAAGCTGCTCGACGCCGTGGTCAGCGACCGTCCGGTCTACCTGGTCACCGCCGATGGCCATTCGGCCTGGCTCAACAGCGCCGCCCTGGCTGCGGCCGGCATTACCCGCGAGACACCCGACCCGCCCGGAGGGCGCATCGAGCGCGAGAAGGACGGGGCACCAGCAGGTACACTGCGCGAGAATGCCCTGGCGCTGGTAGCGCCGTTTCTGCCGCCCACCACCCTCGAAGAGCGCCAGGAGGGGCTGAGGAAGGCGCTGGCCATGGCCCACAGCTTCGGAATCACAACCCTGCACGAGGCCCACGCACGTGACGAGGCCGACCTGAGTGCCTATGCCGCCCTGGAGGCAGGCGGAGAGCTGAAGGCCCGCATCATCGCCAGCTTGCACACCGAGCCCGGTCAGGGAGCCGGCCAGGTGGGCCAGCTGATCGCCCTGCGCAAGCGCTATCTGAGCCGCCTCCTGCGCCCCACGGCGGCCAAGATCTTTGCCGATGGTGTCATCGAGTCGCGCACCGCGGCTCTGCTCCAACCTTACAGCGACAAGACCAGCGGCATGCTCAACTTCCCCCCCGACGAGCTGACCGCGCTGGTGGTGGCCCTGGACCGGGCCGGCTTTCAGGTCCACGTGCACGCCATCGGCGACCGGGCTGTCAGGCTGACCCTGGATGCCCTGGAACAGGCCCGTCGGGCCAACGGACGACGGGACGCGCGCCACCACCTGGCCCACCTCGAGCTGGTCCATCCCGACGACCTGCCGCGCTTTGCCAGCCTGGAGGTGGGAGCCACCGTCCAGCCGCTGTGGGCCCAGCGCGACAGCTACATCCGCGAGCTGAGCGAGCCCTTTCTGGACGCCGAGCGCAACGCTCGTCTCTATCCCCTGGCCGCCCTTGCGCGCCACGCTCGGCTGGCGGGCGGCAGCGACTGGTCGGTGAGCAGCATGAATCCCCTTCAGGCCATCGAGGTGGCGGTCACCCGGCGCGGTCCCGACGAGCCCGCCGGACCGCCCTGGCTTCCCGAGCAGCGGCTCGATCTGGACACGGCCTTGCGCGCTTACACGGTGGGTGGGGCCTATGCCAGCTTCCAGGAGAACGAGACCGGGACGCTCACGGTGGGCAAGGCCGGCGATTTGATCGTGCTCGAGCGGGACCTGTACCAGATCGAGCCCGGGGAGATCGGCTCGGTCAAAGTGCTGCGCACCTTCTTCGAGGGAGAAGAGGTCTACACGGCCTCGCCCTGAACGCGGGTCACTTCCTGACGGATGCTCAGCTCTCCCAGGCTGCCCACGATCGTATAGCCCTCGGCGGTAGGCTGGATGGTCTCGCGCAGTTGCCGCTCCCCCAGTTTGCCTTCCACCGTCAGGCTTCCGTCCTCGAGCGGGGTGATGCGGGCCCGGTAGGCTTCCCCTCCCACCTCGCCCTCGATCACGGCGTCCTCGTCCTCCTCGCGGGCCAGCAGACGGATCGGGATCGTGCCCACCTGGCCCTGGATGGTCTCGCGCCGATCGTCGGGGTGGATCTCCAGACGCAGCTCGGGGCCCTCGAGCGTGCGCCGGAAGTGGGGTCCTGGCCGGGAGGTGAGCTGGCCCAGGCTGCTGGATATGTCGTAGGAGTCGGCCCGGATGCTGTATTCCAGGCTCTCGCCCTCCAAACAGGTACGCACTGTAGCTCCCTGGCGGCGGTTCTCGAGCAGCGAGATAGCCAGGGGGAGGGAGATGACATCGGCGCCGGGTACGAACAGGGCCTCGGCGGGGTGGTCGATTCGGGAGAAGTTGATGCGCATGGCCCCAGGCTAACTCAAGGCGGGCGCTCCCGTCACGATCCCGCGAGGATCTAATGCTCTGGCCTTGCACATTGAGGCGTCGCGCCGCTTCAGAGCCGCGCAGGGAATGCCTTGCACTTTCGAATCAGGCCGGCTTGCGGTTCCCCCCGCGCAAAGCGGCGATCTTGTCTTCGAGCTTCTTGAGGTTCTCGACCCGCTCGGGATCGAGGAAAGAGCCCTTCTTGGCCTCGGCGATGCGGTTGGCCAGCTCGCCCAGGAAGCCCTTCCCCTGCTGCTCGAGCAGCTCGTCCTCCTCCCACTCGGCGCGGATCTCTTCCACGTTGTGGGCGTAGTAGGTCAGGGCGGCCTGCACCTCTTCCAGGGTCAGGCCCAGGTTCTCGGCGATCCAGTCGGGCGACTTGCCATAGTCGGCGCAGGCGGCGACGGACGACACGCGCACTCCGCGGCCCTTGATCTTGGGTGACTTGACGATGTGGGGAAAGTCCATGGGGCTTTGTAGCTCATGCAGGGCTGCAACTCCTGCCGCCTTTCAGCCCTCTTTCACGCCGGGCGGTTACCCTGGTAGACGTGAGAATCTCGGACCAGGCCGGCTTCGTGCTGCGGCCTCGCTCCGCTGCGCCCGACCGGGCCGCGGCTGAGCGGGCTCTGGCGGCCATGCGGCAAGAGCTCGAGCCCTGGAAGGCCGAAGGCAGCTGGGCCTCGCACCGCAGCTTCATGTTCGGTTGGGCCGAGGGCTTCTCGGACAGCCCGGGCGCCGACTACGAGAATCGCTCCGACAGCTCGCTGACCAGCGCTCCCCTCTCGCTGGCGGGCGTGCGCGAGCCGCGCCTGGAGTTCAGTGAGCGCCACTCTCTCGAATCGGGCTACGACTACGTGCGCGTCGAGGTACAGAGCCTGGCCGACGGACGCTGGCGTGAGCTCGAGAGCCTGACCGGCCGTAACCTGCGCAGCAGCCGATCCTACGATCTTTCCCCCTACGTCGGTGCAAGCGTGCGGGTTCGGCTGCGGCTCACCTCTGACGGCTCCAACACCGCTTCCGGCATCACCACCGGCCCCATTCGCATCGTGGGCAAAGGGGTCAGCTTCACCCCCGCCGAGCACTGCCGCAAGGCCCGCGAACAGCTCGAGCAGCTCGAGCCGGCTGCGGTTCTGGCGGTGTACGAGCTGGCCCAAAAGGTTCAGGGAGTCGCTCCCGCGCTGGCCCTGTGGGGCGACCTGGCGCCCCACCTGGGACAGCCCGACTATGCCGCCCGGCGCGACGCCCTGGTGGCCCTGAGCCTGAAGTCCGCTCGCAGCGCCTGGCCGGCCCTGGCCAGCGCCTCCCCGGCCAACCTGCCCTCCGGACTCTCCCACGTGAGCGAGCTGGTGCGAGAGCTTGGTCCGTCCGGGGCCAGCCTGCTGCCCTCGCTGGGGGCGGCGGCCACCGCCGAGCAGCGCCAGGGGATCATCGAGCTGGCTCGCCGCGAAGGGGTGGAAGAGGCGGCCCGCGCCTGGCCCGGTCTGCAGCCCCAGCAGCCCGGTCTGCAAGAGCGTCTCGAGCTGCGCGAGCTGGCCCGCCAGGCCGAATGGGATGCCGGCGAGCTGGCTGCCCGCCAGCTCTCGGCCCGCGAGCGGCAGGCCGTCAAGAGCATCCTCCAGGCCCCCACCGGCTGGCGTCCCGAGGGCACCTGGGCCCGGACCTGGCGCGGCTGGGACGACAGCCCCGGGGCCGACTACGAGAATCGGGCCAACTCCAGCCTGGGCCTGCCGGTGCTGGACCTCAACGAGCTGAGCGAGCCGAAGCTGGTCTTCCGCGAGAGCCACAGCCTGGAGAAGGGCTACGACCAGGTGACCCTGGAGGCCAGCCGGGACGGCAAGAGCTGGGGCGAGCTGGAGAGCTGGACGGGTCGCGCCTGGATGAAGAAGCGCCAGGTGGATCTGTCTGCCTACCAGGGGGGGGCTCTGCATCTTCGCTTCCGGCTGAGCGCGGACGGATCCAACACCGCCAGCGGCATCCGCATCGGCTCCATGACGCTGGAAGGAAAGCGCGAGGGGGAAGAGGTCAGCCTGAGCGTGGAAGACCGCTCGCAAGAGGTGAGAAAGCTTCTCTGGCAGGCCCTCATGCAGCCGGTTGGCAGCGCTCGTGAGGAGGGGCTGGCTCGCCTGGAGCAGGCCACCCGCCAGCTCGGCTCGGCCCGCGAGGCCTTGAGCCTGGGGCCGTCCCCCGAGAGCGAGCTGGTGGGCCTGGCCGGCAAGCTGGGCAGCCGTGCGGCAGTCGAGGTGTGGCCTTCGGTGGCGGCCCTGAAAGAGCGCCCCCGGGCCCTGGCTTGCCTCGAGGAGCTGCGCCGCCACCACTCCCCGGCCGACGTGGCCCGGCTCTGGAAGGTGCTCGCGCCGGCCGCCGACTCGCCGGACTTCGACCGTCTGAAGAGCTCGCTGACTGACCTGGCGTCCCAGGAGGGCGTCAGTGCCGCGGTGCGCCGCTTCAGCGGCTTTGCCCTGACCGGGGTGGCGGCCGTGGAGCGCTCGGTCAAGCTGCACGAGCTGGCCCGGCGGCTCGAGCCCGGTCGCTCGGAGAAGCTGTGGGAGGAGCTGCAAAAGTCGGGCGCTGACCCGCAGGTGCTGGAGAAGCTCGACCAGCACGTGCGCGACTTTCGTCCCGAGGGCACCTGGGCCCGCGTGCGGCCGGCCTCCTGGGCCTTCCGCGAGGTGTGGCAGGATAGCCCGGGCGCCGACTACGAGCCGCGCGCCGACAGCTCTCTGGTGACCCCGCCCATCTCCCTGGGCGGGATGCGCACGGCCAGTGTGCGCTTCTGGTCGGGGTTCTCGCTGGAGAGGGGATATGACAAGGTGGGCGTGGAGGTCTCGCAGGACGGCGGGCAGCGCTGGAACGAGCTCCAGTCCTACACCGGATGGGGGGGGCGGGCCCGGCGCTCGGTCAACCTGGATGAGTATGCCGGCAAGACCGTGCAGCTTCGCTTCCGCCTGACCTCGGACGGCAGCAACCAGGCCGGGGGCATCTCGCTGGGTCAGCTTACGGTTCTGGGGGAGGACGAGCAGGGCCGCACCCTCAAGCGGGTGGTGGATCCAAAGGCGCGCGAGACTCGGGCCGAGCTGGCGCGGCTGGCCTGCCAGGCCCCCGGCGACCTGCCCGAGCTGGAGCAGGTGGCGGCCCTGGCCGGCGGCACGCGCAATGCGCTTGGCCTCTGGTCGGTGGTGCGGACTGCCGACCCTGTCCGCCGTTCCACGGCCGCCGCCCTGGCCGCCGAGGTGGGGGTGGAGAGCGCGCTGCGCTCCTGGCCGTCGCTCTCCGCCTGCCCGGAAGCCCAGCTCCCGGGCGTGCTGCAGGCTGCTCGCGACTGCAACAAGGGCTGGGAGGCGCTGGCCAGCGACCTCCTGGCCCCCGATCTACCCGAGCGCGCCCTCGCTCTCAACCGCCTGGTCGAGCACCTGGGCGAGGAAGCTGCCCTGCAGCGCTGGCCGGCCCTGGTGGCCAGCACCCACGGCACGCTGGCCGACCGGGTCGAGGCCGAGGAGCTGGCTGCCCGGCTCGAGGGCCGCGTGGCCGGCCGAAGCCGCGAGCAGGTGGCCGCCAGCCTGGCCGACTCTGAGCTTGGTCGCGAAGGGTCCGATTCGCTGCGAGCCCTGGTGGGCGATCGCCAGGATACCAGCATGCGGACCGAGGACAGCTGGGCCCAGGTGCGCTCGCCCTGGTGGCTGGGTCGCAAGGTCTGGCAGGACAGCCCGGGCGCCGACTACAAGCCGCGCGCCGACAGCAGCCTGACCTCGCCCCCGGTCTCGCTGGCCCAGCTCTCCGAGCCGGTGCTGCGCTTCACTGAGCATCACAACCTGGAGAGCGGTTACGATGCGGTGCGGGTGGAGGTCAGCTCGGACGGCCAGCGCTGGAACGAACTGGAAAGCTACTCGGGCAAGAACATCTTCTCGCGCCGCAAGATCGACCTGAGCTCGTATGTGGGGCAGCGGGTGCAGGTGCGCTTCCGGCTGACCTCCGACGGCAGCAACCAGCGCTCGGGCATCAGCCTGGCCAACCCTCGCATCGAGGGCACCGACGGCAAGGGCGAGAAGGTCGTGCTGCAGCTCGACGAGCTGCCCCTGGAGGAGGTTACGCCCTACCTCGACCTGGCCGTGGACGGCCAGCACACGCCGTCGCAGCGCCGCAGCTACCTCGACTTCATGGCCGGGTTGCCCGAGCCGGCCCGCCAGGAGCTGCTGGCCTTCTGCCGCGAGCAGCGCGTCAGCCTGTCGCGGGCCATCAACGCGCTGCTGCAGGTGCGCCTGACTTCCGACCCGAGCGACAAGGACTGGCTGCGCAAGGCCCTGGCCAGTTTGCCCGGCCTTCTGACCAGCGAGCAGGCCATCGGCGAGACGGCCGAGCGGGTGACCATCGGGGGAGTGGTGGTCCGTAAGCGCGAGAACGAATAGCTCCTGGCTGGTTGAATCTGTGGAGCGCTGATTCGGGATTTCAGCCACTTTCCAAGCCTGAAGCTGAGCCCAGGCCAGGGCAGGCCCGAGCGAGAAGTGTCTTGCCAGGGATGCGATGTCAATCCTGTGGCTTTCAACCGGACTCGAGTCACCGCTTCTGCGCCATGTGCGGGCAGCGGCTGGCGGGCGGCGAGCTGGCCGAGCGTCGCTCGCTGACCGTCTTGTTCTGCGACCTGGTGGGCTCCACCGCCCTCTCCACCAGGCTCGACCCCGAGGACCTGCGTGAGCTCGTGCGCCAGTACCAGCGGGCCGCAGCCGCCGTGGTGGAGCGGCTGGAGGGCTACATCGCCCAGTTCCTGGGCGACGGCCTGCTGATCTACTTCGGCTACCCCGTGGCCCACGAAGACGACGCCCAGCGCGCCGTGCGCTGCGCCCTGGAGCTGCTCGAGAGCGTGCCCACTTCCCTGCAGCTGCGACTGGGGGCTCACACCGGCACCGTGGTGGTGGGCGAGATGGGCGGCGGCTGGCGACGCGAGCGCCTGGCGATCGGCGACGTGCCCAACCTGGCCGCTCGCCTGCAGAGTCTGGCCGAGCCGGGCACGCTGCTCGTCAGCGAGGTCACCCGCGATCTGTGCGCCGAGCAGTTTCACACCGAGAGCGTGGGCGAGGTGCTCCTCAAGGGCCTGGCCCGCGAAGTGAGCGTCCATCGGGTGCTGGGGCGGCGCTCGGCGACGGTGAGGCTGGCTCCCACGTCCTTCGTGGGACGCGGCCGCGAGCTTCAGGTGCTGGAAGCGCTCTGGGAGCAGGTGCAGGCTGGCGCCTTCCGGCGCGTCAATCTGGTGGGCGAGCCGGGCCTGGGCAAGACCCGCCTGCTGCGCACCTTCTGCCAGCGCTGCCAGGCCCCCATGCTGCTGGCGCAATGCTCCCCCTATGCCGTGGACCACCCGTTCTTTCCGGTCAAGGAGTGGTTGCGAGCCATCCTGGGCCTGCCCCTCACCCCCACCACCGAGCAGGTGCGCGCCGCCCTTCCTCCCGGACCGCTGCTGGAGCTTCTTTCGCCCGAGCCCTCCACCCGTTTCGAGCTGGGCGAGATCCTGACCCACCTGACCGGATTTTTGGACGATTTCTGCCAGCGCCAGCCGACTCTCCTGGTGCTCGAGGACGCTCACTGGATCGACCTGTCCAGCCGCTTGCTGCTCACCCGCCTGGGCGCTCAGAGGGCCCTTTTGCTGGTCGCCGGGCGCACCTTGCCCGACTCGGACGGGGAGGTCATCCGATTGCAGCCCATGACCGTAGAGCAGATGGAGGTCTTGCTCCAGACCCTGCTGCCCGACCTGGAGCCGGCCAGTTGCCAGGCGCTCGCCCGACGCTGCGACGGCAACCCGCTCTTTGGCGAAGAACTCGCCCGCTCGAGCCGGGCCGGGCAGAGCGAGCTGCCCACCTCGCTGCAAGGCCTGTTGCTCTCGCGCCTGGATCAGTTGCCGTCCTCGCGTCGCCTGGCCCAGGTGGCCTCGGTGATCGGTCGACATTTCCCCCTGGACGTGCTGGGAGCACTGTGCGAGGCCCCGCTGGAGCCGGCCCTGTCCGAGCTGGTGCAAGCGGGGGTGCTGGAGCGGTGGGGCGAAAGCGCCGGGTTCCGTCACGCCCTGATGCAGGAGGCGGCCTACCAGACCCTGCTGCATAGCGACCGCCAGAAGCTCCATCTGACGCTGGCTCGCTTGCTGGAGAGCCACTTTCCGGCTCTGGCCCGGACTCGTCCGGAGATGCTGGCTCATCACTATCGTCAGGCCCGCCAGTTGGAGCAGGCCAGCTTGCTGTGGGAGGAGGCTGCTCGGCAGTCTGTGCGGCGGGGTGCCAATGTCGAGGCCTTGCGGCACCTGGACCGGGCCCTTGAAGGGGTGGGTGAGCCCGAGCGCGAGCTGATCCTGATCAGCCAGCGCATCGGCCCCCTGATCGGGACCGAAGGTTACGCCAGCGAGGAGGTAGCCGGCATTGCGGCCCGGGCTCAGGAGCTGAGCCGGGCCCTCGAGCATCCACCTTTTGCCGCCCTGCGCGGTTTGTGGGCCTACCACCTGGTGCGCGCTGAGCTGAAGGACGCCAGCGACCTGGCCGCCCGTCTGCGAGCCATGGCCGCCGAGGGCCCGCCTGGCTGGGCGGTGGAGGCCGAGCTGGCCAGCGGCATCACGGCCGCACACATGGGCGCAACGGAGCTTTCTTTGGACCACCTGGAGCGCTCTTTGCGGCTGGGTGGCCGTCTTGATCCCGAGGCCGTGCGCCTCTACGGGCAGGACCCGGTCGTCCTGGGGCGGGCCCATCTGGCCTGGCAACTGGCCCTCCAGGGCCAGGCCGAGGAGGCCCGGTTGGAACTGCGCCGTCTCCGCTCGCGCAGCCTCATCCACCCTTTCAGCCACATCATTGCCCGGGTCTTCACGGCGACCGTGGCGCACCTGCTCGAGCAACCCCGCACGGCCCTGCGCGCCGCTTCCGAGGCTCGCGAGCTGTGTGCGCGCCACGACTCGCGCCACTGGCTTGGCCTGGCTACCGGACTGGAGGGCTGGGGTCGCTCTCGCCTGGGCCAGCCCGAGCGGGGCCTGGAGATGGTTCGTGAGGGCTACCGCTACCGGGCCGAGTCCGGGGCGCGGGTCAGCCTGGCCCATCTCAAGCTGCTGGAGGCCGATTGCCTGGTTGTGCTGGGGCTCGCCGGTGAGGCCGTGGCGGCCGCCCACAGGGGACTTGAGCTGGCCGAGTCGCATGGCGAGCCGGCCTACAGCAGCCGCTTGCGCGAGCTCATTCGATCCGCCGGGGGAGCGGTGGCTCCGGGCTGACCCGCGGCTTCCTGCGGGAACCTTTCTCACTCGGGGTCATTGATTTGAAGTGGAGGGCAATCCCCTCCCCAGAATCAGACTTCGGAGGATGTCACCATGCTCAAGACTTTGGACGGTTATCTGCAGTGGCTCAGCTTTGCCCCCCCTTTTCTGGCGCGGATGGTGCTGGGATTTGGATTTTTCCTGACGGGATCGGGCAAGCTGGCCCACCTGGATCGCTTTAGCGAGTTCCTCTCGTCGCTGGGAGTCCCGTTTGCCTCCTTGCAGGCGCCGCTGATCGCAGGGTTGGAGTTTGGGGGCGGGATCTTGCTGCTGCTCGGTCTGGCGACCCGGCCGATCGCCTTTCTGCTGAGCGGCACGATGGCGGTGGCCCTGCTGACAGCGGATCGGATGCGGTTTGTGGAGTCCTGGTCGCGCTCGAGCGACATCGTGCCCACCGATGTCACCGCTTTCGCCTATCTCTTGCTGCTCAGCTGGCTGGTGGTCTATGGGGCGGGAGCGGTCAGCCTCGACCGTCTGCTGGCCCGCCAGTGGACCTTTGCGCCGCCCCAGCCCTCATCGGTACTGGGATAGGTCAGGTGGAGGGGTCTTGCTCGGCTGCCCGCAAGGCAGCCGAGATTTTTTCTTGCAGACCGGGGGGAAGTGCGGCTGGCTTGAGCTTATGGCGCACTTCCTCGAGCAGGCTGCGCTCGAAGGTATACTCCTCCAGGCAGACGGCGCACTGCTTCAGGTGCTCCTCCATCAAAGCGCTCTCCCGGGCGGTCAGCTCGGAGTCGAGGAAGTCGGCCAGGCGACGAAAGAACTGCTCGCAGGTGTAGTGGTCGGGAATGGTCATGCGAATCGGCCGCTCCTGTCGTCGCTGAATTCTCCCAGGCGTTGCTGGAGTTGCTTGCGACCGCGGTGGAGGCGCGAGCGGACCGTTCCGACGGGAACTCCCACCGCGTCGGCAATTTCCTGGTAGCTCATCTCGTTGAGGAAGTAGAGCGTACAGACCAGACGGAACTCCTCGGCCAGCTCTCCCAGGGCCAGATGCACCTGCTCGTGGCTGAGCCGGGCGAGCACCTCCCGCGCCGGATCCTTGCCCGGTTGCTGGAAGAGCCCGCTCTCTCGGGCCTTGCTGTAGAGATAGAGGTCGCCTGCCTCCTCCACGCTGACGAGCTCGGGCCGGCGTTTCTGCTGGCGATATTCTTCCAGATACAGATTGGTCAGGATGCGCAAGAACCAGGCTCGGAAGTTGGTGCCTTCCTGGAAGGTGTGGAAGGAGCGGAAGGCGCGCAGGGAGGCCTCCTGCACCAGGTTCTCGGCCCGGTCGGGACAGCGGGCCAGGTGGCGGGCAGTGGCGTAGGCGTTGGTCAGAACCGGGATGAGCAGGCGCTCGAAGCGGTCGGCTGCCGTCAGGGTCTCGCTCACGCCGCCCCCCACACCGGTCCGTATAAGGAGCCTTCCGATTCGAGCTGCGAGCGATCCAAATTGAGGCAACCGGCCAGTACTGTGCGAGCCAGGATCGCCCCCTGGAACCGGCAACTCGCCAGGTCGGCCCCGTTGAAATTGGCCAGCGTCAGGTCGGAGTCGGAGAGGTCGGCATGGCGCAGGCGGGCCAGGGTCAGGTCGGCCTCCACCAGCTCGGCCCCCCGCAGCAGGGCACCAGAAAGGTCGGCCCGGGTGAGCCGGGCGGCCCACAGCTGGGCTCCAGTCAGGTTGGCACCGGGCAATCTGGCCTCGGACAGGTCGGCCCGTTGCAGGTAAGCGCTCTCGAGCGTGGCGCGACTGAAGTCTGCCCAGCGCGCCGCCACGCCTTCGAGCCGGGCCCCGATCAGTCGGGCTGCGGCCAGCCTCGTGGCCAGCAATACGGCACGGCTCAGGTCGGCCCCCGTGAGGTCGCACCCCCCCATCTCCGCGTTGGTCAGCTCGGCGGTCACCAGCCTCGCGGACCGGAGGGTGGCCCCCGTGAGGTCGGCGTTGCCCAGGTCGACGCCCCGAAGGTCGAGACCGGAAAGGTCGGCCTGGCGCAGATCGGCATAAGCAAGCGAGGCGCCGGGCTCGAGCAGGCCCAACTCGGCGCCGGTGATGCGATGACGAACCGTCCGCTTCATGCTCGCGACGGTTCGCCAACGCCTGCGACCTTCCTGGCGTCAGGACACACTCCCCGTAAGCGCGCGCACGCGGGCCACCCGCTCGAGGCACGAGGCCACCAGCGCTGTCCAGCCGGTCTGGTGGCTGGCCCCCAGACCGCGTCCGGTATCGCCGTGGAAATACTCATGGAATAAGATCAGGTCACTCCACTCGGCCGCGTATCGAGAATTCTCCCCATGGCACGGGCGTTTGCCGTCAGGTCCGGGAAGGAATAACTTGCTCAGTCGGCTCCAGAGGTCCACCGCTCGGCTGGCATAGCCGGCCCGGTAGAACCGGTCCATCCGATCCAGAGCTTCAGCTAGCAGGTAGTTGACTGGAAACCACACGGGGCCGCGCCAGTTGGAGTTCCCGCCGAACAGCCCGGTTTGCGATTCCCCGGGCTCATAGTCCACGCGGAACTCGACCCCGCCCAGCTCCACCGCGTAAGGCTGGTGGGCATGGGCTCGCGACAGAGAGCGGAGGCCATAGGGCGAGAGGAACTCTTCTTCGTCGAACATGCGATCCATGAGCCGGGGCAGCCGCTCGGGAGGAACCAGAGAGAGCAGCAGCTGGTCGTGGTCCTGGCGGACGTGTCGAGCGAGCTCTCCGGAGTTGCCCAGGAACCATTGCAGACGCTTCCAGAACCCCGGCAGCTTTTCGAGTTCCGAGCGCTTGAGCACTTCGACCGCGATCAAAGGCATCAGGCCCACCAGCGAGCGCGCTTTGAGGGGCACGGGTCCTGTCTCGGTGCGGACGACGTCGTAGTAGAAGGCGTCCTGCTCGTCCCAGACATCCAGCCGATTCATCGCATGGGTGATGGCCACGAAATGTTCGAAGAACTTGGAGGCTATGTCCTCATAACTCTGGTTGGTGCGCGCGAGCTCCAGAGCGATGGTCAGCATCCTGAGACAGAAAAAGGCCACCCAGCTCGTAGCGTCCGACTGCTCGAGGCGGCCGAGCTCGGTCGGGAAGCGCGAGCGGTCCAGAACGCCCACGTTGTCCAGACCCAGGAAGCCTCCGCCGAAGATGTTGTTCCCGTCCTGGTCGGTGCGGTTGACCCACCAGGTGAAGTTCAGCAGGAGCTTGTGAAAGACGCGCTCGAGAAACTCGCGGTCAGGCTCGGGCTGCGAGCGGTAGATCCGGAGGGCTGCCCAGGCGTGCACGGGCGGGTTGACATCGCTGAAGTTGAACTCATAGGCCGGGATCTGCCCGTTGGGATGCATGTACCACTCGCGCAGGAGCAGCAACAGCTGCTGTTTGGCAAAGTGAGGGTCGACCCGCGCCAGAGGAACGACCTGGAAGGCCAGGTCCCAGGCGGCGTACCACGGATACTCCCACTTGTCGGGCATGCTGATCACATCGCGGTTGTAGAGGTGGCCCCACTCGTTATTGCGCCCTGTAAGACGCTCAGCTGGAGGGGAGGGCTCGGTAGGGTCTCCCCCGAGCCATGGCTCCACGGCGTAGTGGTAGAATTGCTTGGACCAGAGCAGGCCCGCATAGGCCTGCCGTGCAACGTTTCGCTCCTCGGCCGAGAGCCCCGGCGGCAGCCTGCGCTCGTAGAACAGGTCGGCTTCTCGTTCGCGCTCAAGAAACGCGGACGCGAAAGAGGGGCCGAAGGCCTCGCCCGACTCCCCGATGGTGAGCCGCAATCGGACCTCGGCGCTTCCCCCGGCGGGAACGTTCAGCGAGTAGAGAACGGCGGCTTTGGTGCCCTCCTGACGAGGATTGACGGCCTCTTGCTCGCCCCCCACCAGGTAGCGGTGAAAGGCATCCTTGACGTAGCTGTGGCGGTTCTTTACTCCCCAGAGGAGCTCGCGGTTGCTCTCGTTCTCCGTAAAAAGCAGCTCGGGAGGCTCGCCCGTGGGAGAGAGGTCGGGCTCGAGCCGGCCGCTTCCGAGCTCGCCGTGCTCGAAGGCGATGGAGCCGCCCTGGTTCCAGAGCCTGGGCCTGGGTGAGTATCCCTCTCCTTGGCGGCCCCAGCTCCAGGTATTGCGGAACCACAACTGGGGAAGCAGCCACACCGGCGCTTGCCGCGGCCCGCGATTGTAGACGCGGAACCGGATCAAGAGGTCGTCAGGCCCGGCCTTGGCATATTCCACGAAAACATCGAAGTAGCGGTTGTCTTGGAAGGCTCCCGTGTCCTCGAGCTCGTGCTCAGGCTCATGGCGGCCCCGGGAGCGGCTCAGGTCCTGGTAAGGAAACTCTCGCTGCGGATACTTGTAGAGCGCCCGCATGAAGCTGTGGGTTGGCGTTGCGTCGAGGTAGTAATAGCACTCCTTGACGTCCTCGCCGTGGTTGCCTTCGGGGCCGGTCAGTCCGTAGAGGCGTTCTTTGAGGATCGGGTCGCGTCCGTTCCAAAGCGCCAGTGAGAAACAAAGTCGGGCCTGGCGGTCGCAAAACCCGAGCAGGCCGTCCTCGCCCCAGCGATAGACCCGAGAGCGGGCGTGGTCGTGGGGGAAGTGGCCCCAGGTATCGCCGTCGGCAGAGTAGTCCTCGCGCACGGTCGCCCACTGGCGCTCGGCCAGATAGGGCCCCCATCGCTTCCAGTTCAGCTCGCGACGGTGATCTTGCTCCAATCGGAGCGACTCGCGGTCAGGTCCAGCGAAAGACATTCTTGATTCCTCCTTTGCCATTGAGCAAGACTTGCCGGTAGTCGGCCACGGGAAACCTTCCCGTGATCAGGCTGTCGAGCGCCTCAGGAAAGAGCCGGCGGAACTCGGCCAGGTCGCGCACGGCGTTCTCGAACCCGTCGCGACCCGAGTTGACGGTGCCGAATACCACCTGGTTCTTGAGCACGAGTCTGCGCATGAGGTCGCCAGACTCAAGGTTGATCGCGCCCTTGCGTCCAGGCACACCTGTGAAGCAAAAGATCCCGTTGGGCCCCAGGAGCTCGATAGCCGCAAAGGCCAGCTCGGACGCGCCCACGGCTTCGTAGATGAAGTCGACCTCTTTGATGTCAGCCAGCGGACCCGGGTGATAGGTCGCACCCAGGCTTTCGACCAGGCGAGCGCGGGGGCTGCCGGCGGGGTCGCGCGAGTAGACCGTGGTCGCAAAGCCCCGCGCCTGGAATAGCATGGCCCCAAGCAACCCCACCGGCCCGGCACCCAGAACCAGTGCCCGGAGCGGGCGGTCCGAGGTTTGCCAGGGCAGTCGCTCCTGCACATCGTGCACCTGCAGTAGAGCCTTCTCTGCGATCGTGAGCGGCTCGACCAGTACTCCCCAGGGCCTGAGCGCCTCGGGAACCCGGATCAGATAACGCTCGTCCTCCACCACCAGCTCGGTGTTGAACCCGTGCAGCCCTTTGATGCCGCGCTCCGAGAACTCGCCGGTGAAGCAAAAGTCCTGCCTTCCTACTTGACAGGCGGGGCACTCGCTGCGCTGGCAGGGTCTGCGCACCGTCGGCACGACCAGGTCGCCGAGCCGCAGCGAGGTGACCTGGCTTCCGACCTCGAGCACGCGCGCCAGCGACTCGTGCCCGATCACCAGGTATTCCTCGCCGGGCGGCGGGGTGCCGTAGTGAAACTCGCAGATCTCACGATCGGTGCCGCAGATCCCGACTTCCAGGATGCGCAGCTTGACCTGCGTGGGGGTTTCCAGGCGGGGTTCGGGTAGCTCGATCAGCTCCACCTGGTGAGCTGATGGCCTGACTGCAAGGGCTTTCATAGGGCGACCTCCTCAGGTACGTTGAGTTTGGCGCTGAGCCGCTCGAGCAGGTGGTCGCCCACTCGAAGGGCATTAGCCATGATGGTCAAAGCGGGGTTGGTGGCGGCCGAGGAAGGGAAGAAGCTTCCATCGACAATGTAGAGATTGTCCACCTCGTGGGCACGGCAGTGCGGGTCCAGAGCCGAGCTTCTGGGATTGGTGCCGAAGCGCACAGTGCCGCACTGGTGAGCGGTTCCCGCCAGGGGAATCCGCTTGCCGAGATAGAGTTCCATGGGCAAGAGCTCCTCCTGGCAGCCGATAGCTCGCAGAAGCGACCTCAGTCGCGCCTCCAGGCGCTGGTGGCCGGCCAGGTTGTTGGGCTGGTAGCTGAGGCGAATCTGTCCGTCTTGCTCCACTGTGACGCGATTGTCCGGGTCAGGCAGGTCTTCCGAGGTCATCCAGAAGTCCAGGGCGTGCTCGGCCATGACCTCCAGCGCCAGCCCGGGAGCGAAAGCCGGGGCTCCGGCCTCCAGTATCTCCTTACTGGACTTGCCCAGCATCTGGATATGGCCCATCGGGTAAGGAAAACCGTCCTCACCGAAGTAGAAGTCGTTCAGTCCGAGAGTCTTCTGAAAGCGCGTTGGGTTCGGGTGGCGCGAAATGGCCAGGAAGGCGGTGTTGTTGTGGGCCATGTAGTGCCGGCCCACGGTATCCGACCCGTTGGCCAGTCCGCGCGGATGCCGGTCCGACGACGAGCGAAGCAGAAGAGCAGCCGAATTGATGGCACCCGCTGCCACCACCACCAGGTGAGCCCGGAACACGAGGCGTTCCCCCTGCCGGGTCACCTCCACGCCGGTGACATCGCGGCCGGAAGGAGAGGTAAGAAGCCGCTCAACCCTGGCACCTGTGAGAAGCTCCACATTAGGATAGGTCAGAGCCGGGTCGACGCAGGTCACCTGCGCATCAGCCTTCGCGTTCAGCGGGCACGGAAAGCCGTCACAGGCGCCGCAGCGGACGCAGGCGGATTGATGGGGTCGCGACTCGTCGAGGCGCAGTCCGAGCGGCAGCGGGAAGGGTGACAGGCCGTTGCGCCTGAGGTCCTCGTGCAGGTCAAGGATGCGGGGCTCGTGGCGCACGGCGGGAAACGGATAGGGCCCGGAGGCATAGGGCTCGGTTGGGTCGAGGCCGCGTTGGCCGTGAACCTGGTAAAGTTGCTCGGCCTGCAGGTAATAGGGCTCGAACTCGTCATAGGAGACCGGCCACGCGGGCGACAGGCCGCCGTGGTGTCGCAGCTCGCCGAAGTCCTGGGCCCGGAACCGGAGCAGGGCAGCGCCGTAGACCTTGGTGTTGCCGCCCACGTAGTAGTGGATGCCCGGGGCAAAACTCCTGCCCTTGCGGTCCAGCCACTTTTCATGGGCCTTATAGCGGTTCTGGACGAAGACTTCGCGCGCGTCCCAATTCTCTGTCTCGCGGGGCAGGTAATCGCCGCGCTCGAGCAGCAGGATGCGTTTCCCCGATGGGGCCAGGCGGTGGGCCAGAGTTCCTCCGCCGGCCCCGGTGCCGATGATGATCACGTCGTGCATGGTTTCCTCCAGGGTGTATTCTGCTCGATCCAATGACGCGTGGGGCTCAAGGTTCCCAGCAGGAAAGGGTTTTATGACCTTTCGGGTCGGCCTATCTCTAGCTGGGAGTTGAATCCACCCACCCCGTCTTCCATTCGGTTGGGGTTGGAGGGGTCTTCCTCCCAGCGTTGTCCGTCAAGCCGGAATTTGTAGCCGTGGCGCCCCGGTGGGGGGGCTGGCACGGTCGCGCGCCAGATGGCTCCGCTTCGCTTCAAGGGCTGGAGGCCGGGGAGCCAGTCGGCGAAGAGCTCCACGCTCGAGGCGGCCGGCTCGAGCACAGTGAAAGTACAGCTCTCCAGGCCCACGAGGGGTGAGGTGATCCGGGGCGCCATCACGTGCTGCAGGGCGGCCGGCGCGTCCACCACGCCGAACCCCTGGCGCAGGCGCGGCTGACCTTCCAAAAAAGTTGCGGTGGACATCAAGATCTGCTTGATGCCAGCCGGTGTCAGACGCGGATTCAGCTCCAGCATGCGGGCTGCCAGGGACGCCACCAGCGGGGCTGCGAACGAGGTCCCGTCGACGTGCTGGTAGTGGGCCGATACCAGCTTGCGCGAGCGGAGCTCTTGCTCGATTTCGTGGCGAGGCCGGGGCAACCGGTAATCGGGCAGCGCCAGCTCGCGAGCGAGGCGCTCGGCTGTGTGCCACTCGTCGCTACCGGGCACCAGGGGAGCGGCGACCCAGATGGCGGGAGCGATGACCTCAGGCTTAAGACCGTTGTCATCGTAGCTCGAGCAATAGAGCTCGGGGCTCTGGTCGAGCCGGTTGCCGTCATCCGAGCCCCCCACGGTGAGCACCGAGCTGGCCGTAGCCGGGGGCACGCACCCGGGGTTGCGGGTACACCCGGAGTTGCCGGCCGCGACGACCACCGTGACGCCCTGGTCGACCAGGCGTTCCACAGCACGGTCCACCAGGGGGTCGTCGGCCCCGAGCGAGATGCTCAGAACACGCACTCCAAGCCGACGGTGGTTGCGCTCGAGCCAGGCCAGTCCCGCCAGCACGCTCTCGTCCGTCACTTCGCCCACGGCCACCAGGACCAGCTCGGCCTGCCAGGCCAGTCCACGGTACACACCGTCCGAGAGCTTGCCATCGCCGGCCGCCACGACCGAGGTCTGCGTGCCGTGCCAGGCGTTGCCGGCCGAGCCCACCTGGTGCACCTCGCGTACCCGTCCCTTCAGGTCGGGGTGATCCGACGTGAAGCCGTTATCAATGAAGGCCATGGTGACCCCTCGAGCCCCCCGGTCGTCCGGCACGCGCAGGCGCTCGGCGGTGGGAATCACTGCGAATCGGTTGAGAATGTGAGGATGTTGGCTCACGGGATGTCTCCTCTCTGAAGTTGCCGCTCCAGATCATGGAGCTTGCGGTGGGTGATGACGGCGATCTCGTAGTCGAGCTCGGCCCTCTTGTCTGAGAAGGCGCTCTGCCGATTCTGAGAGATGAGGAGCACCCCGGTGATGAAGATCGCCTCTACCGACAAGATGATCCCCAACAGCCCGAACGGAAACGCGTCGAACGGCCTGGGCAGGAGCGCGTTGAGCGCCACCCAGGCGGCAAACCAGAGCGCGTGAATCACCAGGAACCAGGGCATTCCGATGAAGCCTGCGATGCGGTCGCAGAGCACCTCGTACCAGCGGCTCTGGGCTCGCAGCTCCTCGAGCACGTAGCGGAAGTCTCCCAGTGCCTTTCCGCAGGCCGGGTTGGCGCAGAAGACGGCATCGGCGCGGTTTTCGCCATGGCAAACCGGACACGTCATCGCACGGCCTCCTCCTGGAGCAGTGCGCTCCCCGACCGGGTGGTGAGAAACTGCACCAGCTCGCGCGGAAAGAAGAGGTCCAGAGTCCAATCCAGGGCGACGCGCAGCTTTTTCTCCAGGCGGGGCAGCTTGGAGAGATACAGGGTCCGCCACAACCACCAGGCTACAAAGCCTCCGAAGCGGAGCCCCAGCACCTGCGCCACGCCGGTGCGTTTACCCAGGGCGCTTAGCTGGCCCAGCATCCTGTAGCGGAAGGCTCGTTTGGGCTTGCCCTGCAGCTCGGCCAGGATGTTCCCGGCCAGCACCCTGCCCTGACGCACGGCGTGCTGGGCCGTGGGCGGGCAGGGCAGGCCATCGAGCGAGTTGGGCACCAGGGCGCAGTCACCCAGCGCCCACACGCCAGGCCACTCGCTCAAGGCCATGAATTCGTCGACCACCAGGCGCCCTCGTTCCTTGCGACAGGGCAGCGCCTCGAGCAAGGCAGGAGCCTTCAGCCCGGCTGTCCAGACCATGGTGCAGGCCGGGATTTCGTCGTGCTCCTTGAGCTGGACCGCCCCACCCGAGTATCCGGCGACGCGGGTATTGCACAGCACCTCGACACCCTGGCGCTCGAGCTGCTTTCTCGCATAATCGCCCAGCGAGGCGTCCAGCTCGGGCAGGATGCGGGGGCCGGAATGCACCAGCACCGTGCGTACCATGTCGGCTTTGAGGTTGCGGTACTGGCCCAGCGTCTCGCGCACGCAATCGTTGATGCCGGCCACGGTCTCGACGCCCGCAAAACCTCCCCCCGCCACGACGAACGTGAGGTTCTGACGACGGTGGGAGGCGGCACACTCCGTGTCGGCCTCCTCCAGCACCCCGATCACGTGGTTGCGAAGGCGCAGGGCGTCTCCCAGCGTCTTCATGCGCAGGGCCCGGTCCATGCCGGGCAGCCCGTAGTCGTTGGATACCAGCCCCATAGCCAGCACCAGGTGGTCGTAGCCGAGCCGATGGGCGTGCATGTCCGAGCCGTGCCGCACAGTGACTTCTCGGGCGGCCAGATCGATCGAATCAACCTCGCCCACCACCAGGTCGCATCCGCTGACGAGTCTGCGGACGGGCGAGACGACGTGTCCGAGTTCGAGCTCGCTGGAGGCCACCTCGTGCAGCATCGGGGTGAACAACATGAAGTTGTCCCGGTTGACCAGCGTGATCTCCAGCTGGTGTTTGCGGCGGTGCTTTTGCAGGTGCTCGGCCACCGCAAGACCGGCGAAGCCGGCACCCAGTATCAAGATTCTCATCGTTTCTTCCTCCGTCATCAAGGTCAATGACGCAGGGCGTGCAAGGTTCCCGAGATGGCCGGAAAAAAAGTGGGCCCCGACTCGGGGCCCACGGTTGATTCGCAGCAGGTTACCTTATGCTCAGTGCTGTTTGCCAGAGCAGCCGTCCTTGCCCGAGCAGGCTGACTTCTCGCCCTGCTTGCCAGAGCAGCCGTCCTTGCCCGAGCAGGCCGACTTTTCGCCCTGCTTGCCAGAGCAGCCGTCCTTGCCCGAGCAGGCCGACTTTTCGCCCT
>BTUM01000112.1:0-21866 GCA_045863235.1 Candidatus Xenobia bacterium
TTTCCCTAGCAGGGGCGCCATTGCTGGCTGCCTGTAGGCATCATACCAGCACAGGAGGAACCACACCATGAGAGGCCACATCACCAAGCGCGGTGACAACTACCGAGTCGAGATTCACATTGGCTATGGCGACGACGGCAAGCGGGTGCGCCATCGGAAGACCCTGTCCACGAAGAAGGCAGCCCCCGGAGGCGCGAGCTGAGGGTGTTGCACTCGAGCGACCTCAGCAAATTCGTGCAGGCCGCGCTACAGGAGCTGCGCCTGGGCGCGATGTGGGTGCTGGCCCTGGCCACCGGGATGCGGCCCGAGGAGCACCTGGGACTCTTCTGGTCGGACTTCAGCCTGGACTACCGGAAGGTCACCGTGAACCGGGCCCTGGTGCGCTTCGTCCGCAAGGTCGAGGGCCTGCCCAAGTGGCGTTTCGAGCCGCCCAAGACGGACAAGAGCCGCCGCACGCTCGCGCTCGAGCCCGAGATGGCCGAGCTGCTGCGCCAGCACCGCGACCAGCAGAACCTGGAGAAGGAGTATGCCGGGTCGGCCTACGACGACCTCGGCCTGGTCTTCGCCAACGAGCTGGGCGGCCCGCTCTACCTGGACAACCTGCGCGCCAGGAACTTCAAGCGGGTGCTGCTGCGCGCTGGCCTGCCGACCAACCTGACCGTGTACAGTCTCAGACACAGCGCGGCATCGGCCCTGTTGATTGACATTGCGCAGCGGTGGCTTGTAGGATGCCCTAGGGTTACTAACATGTCATCCAAGAGCCAGCCATCAGGCCGAACCTGAAAATCGATCCGCTCGATTGCACCTAACCCAGGCTCTAACGGGAACTCGTTTGCAAGCATATGGGCCAGAAACCAAGCGCATACCTTATCTTCGAAAACGAACCCGCCTCCACCAGTGCTTTTCGGGGGCGCTACTTGAGCCATGAGCCGCGAATTCGCTGACCTGGGAGGGTACGCCTTTGTATCTGAGCTGGCCATCATCCTCGACTGCAAGTCAAGCAATTGCGTATGTGTCTCCAATTCAAACTGGTCATCCTGGACAATAAATGGTATGCTCATGTTCTGTAGCGCTCGCGCCAACGCGCGACGCGCTACAGCAAGCTCACGCTATGTGATGAAGGTTGCCCGTGAGGGCGTTCCTTCTTCTCTGGCATGATGAGTTCGCGATAGGTTGGGCCTCTCGCTCATTTTCCAGCGGCTTAAGATGCCGCCCCCAGAGTAGTGGCCTGTGGGGACCATCGGGGGACCAACTTGCCCCCATGGGTCGATCCTGCCCACCATGTGATGTCACGAAAACCGGCATGAAATAAGGCTCTTTACCATGCGTCACCATGCCTCAACATGGCCCAAAAAACTCTCGTACCTGGTATGAAAAAGGTCTTGGAGGAGTTTTGAGCTTGGTGGAACGAGATACTTCCTACCGGGACCGGGGCTTCTTCGGGGTGGGTTGGTCCAAAGGGGTCGTCCGATTGCTCATTTGGTCTGAGAGACCGTTCTCGTAAGTGGGCGCCCCACGGACCCGCCCGGTTGAGCTGTGAGCTCGCAGAGATAGGTGTCCGCTAAGTCACCCTACCAACCCACCCGCATTCATACCAGTGGGAGGCTTGACCGTGCAAACAGTAGGTCTGGACGTCCACAAGCATTTCGCTTACGCGTCCGCTTTCGACTCGGAAGGAAAGCTTCTGTGGTCCGATAGGTTCGCTTCGACCCCGGCCGATATCCAGGAATTCGCGATCCGGCGGCTTACCAAGGGTTGCCAGGTCGCCCTGGAGGCTACAACCAATTGCTTGGCGTTTGCGAAGCTGCTACGCAAGTACGCCCGGCGCGTCGTGATCTCCAATCCCATGCAGACCAAGGCCATCGCCCATGCGCGCGTCAAGACTGACAAGGTGGACGCCGCTACTCTGGCCCAGCTCTTGCGCACGGACTTCCTGCCCACCATCTGGGAGCCGGACGAGTACACGCAGGAGCTTCGGCGGCGCGTGGCTCATCGTCAGGCGCTCATGTCCACGCGCACCCAGACGAAAAACCGGATCCACGCGATCTTGCACCGTAACCTGGTGGTCAAAGAAGATGTCACTGACCTCTTCGGTAAGAAGGGGCGGGCCTTCCTCGAGCAACTCTGCCAAGCCGGGTTGCCCGAAGATGACGCTTGGCAGCTTGGGCACGAACTCAAGATGATTGACAGCATCGACGAGCAGCTCGGCGCCACGGAAGACTACCTGGCCGCCAAAGCGGCCGACTCGCGGCAGGCCCGGCTACTCGTCACCCTCCCCGGAGTGCAGTTCAAGACTTCAATTGGTCTCTTGTCAGCGATCGGCCCGATCGACCGGTTCGCCGCGCCCAAGAAGCTGGTCAGCTACTTCGGGTTGAATCCTCGGGTGCGTCAGTCTGGTCGGGGACCGGCGTGGACGGGAAGCATCAGCAAGCAGGGACGCTCCCACGCTCGTTGGACCATCATCGAGGCGGCACAGACCACTGTTCGTTGCCCAGGGCCACTGCAGTCATTCTATCTCCAGCTCCGCAAGAAGAAGGGGCATAAGGTGGCGGTGGTCGCGACGGCTCGCAAGATGGTTTGCATCATCTGGCACATGCTTCGGACCGGAGAAGCCTACCGCTGGGCGCCCCCGATTCGGACCAGCGAGAAACTGCGGAAACTGGAGCTCAAAGCTGGGGCACCCAAGCAGGTTTCAGGCAAACAGAAGGGACAGCCTTCCACCGCGCAGGCCACCCGCGCTAAGCGCGAAGTGGACTGGGACCTGGCCAAGCTCGCACAGCAGCAGTATGTCGAGCTGGTGAAAGCCTGGAAAATCCAGAACGCCAAGAACGCGGAAAAGTCGGGTCTCGAAGCAATGACCCCTACGGCAGGTCGACCCAAGCGGGCTTCGAGACCCCAAAAGTGATTGCCGGGCTGAGCTTCGAAACCCACGGAATGCTCCTGGCCGACTTGACTTTTTCAGAGATAATGAGCAGCTCGGGCAGGGGCGATTTTCGTTTCAGGCTAACGGTCGGGTACCAAACTCCGCGATCACGTTTCTGGTAGTGGTGGAAAATCCACCACACTGGTTGATTTTCCACCAAAGACCGAATGCAGACCAGGATCATGGTCATTACCCCTGAATTGAGCAGCCTCAAATGAGAGGAGGCCTTATGCCCGATTATTCAGGGAGCTGCTTCTGTGGAGAGGTCGGCTTCACCGTTTCTGGTGAGCCAAAGGGGATGGGCTATTGCCACTGTGGCGATTGCCGAGCCTGGGCCGCGGCACCGATCAACGCTTTTACCTTATGGACCCCTGAGTCCGTGACGATCACACGAGGCGAAGATCGGATCGGGGTCTTTAACAAGTCCCCGCGCAGCTCTCGCAAATTCTGCCAGAGCTGCGGCGGGCATCTGATGACTGAGCACCCCCATTGGAACCTGATCGACGTCTACGCCGCCCTCATCCCGGACTTCCCCTTCAAGCCGGGACTCCACGTACACTACCAGGAGACCGTGCTGCCTCTGCACGATGGCCTGCCCAAAATGAAAGACCTGCCAGCGGAAATGGGGGGGTCGGGCACCACCTTACCCGAGTAGCCCAGCACGACGTCACCGTCCCGAACGAAGATTGCGTCTGCAGTGGCCAATCCACTGCGGCTACGCCTTGAGCGTGCGCATGCCCTATGAGCTGGTCAAGCCACCACTGGGTGCACGCGTCACCTGAATCGTTCAGGGCACCAAATGGGTCCAAACCGTCCCCCAGGACCCTGGTTATGAAACTGGGCTTCCAGGTTTCTTTCACCCCTGCGTGAGAGAATCAGGCGTGATCATCCGCCCTCTGACCAGCCTGCCGGTGGCCGCCACCGGGTCCACCGCCGACCCGGTCATCGAAGGCTGCAAGCGCGCTGCCCTTCAGCGCAAGCTGGAGGCCGGCCTGGACCGCTCGCAGGCCGAAGCCGAAATGGTTCGGGCCGACCGGGTCACCTGGAGCATCGGTCTGGCCGAGTCACGTCGGGAATTCTGGCAGGCCTACTCCGAGGAGTTCGCCACCGGGGAGGCAGGCAAGGTCTTTCTGGAGCTGGTGGACGGGAGCTTCAACTCGAAAGCGGGCGTGGGCCAGCGCTACAGCATCGAGTGGGCGGGCAAGCTGGCTCACGCCATCGCCGACCCCGACAAGAGCACCACCCTCGGCCAGCGGCGCGACTTCTTTGCCGACCTGGCCGCCCGACCGGTCTGCCAGTATCACGGCGACAAAAAAAGCGCCATGGAGCTCTTTCGCCAGGAGGCGGCCCGCACCGACCCGACCCGCGCGGCCAGCCTGGTGGGCGACTTTCTGGAGGGGGTCGCTCGCCCTGAAGCCTGCGAGCGAGCCCTGCAAGATTACCGGTCGCTGGGCCTGGCCGAGCCGGATCGACGCTCGCAATACCTCGAGCTGATGGGGCGCGGTTACAGCGGAGAGTGGATCTCCCGCATGCTGGGCGAGCTCGAGAAACCCCTGGGAGACAGCTCGCTGGCCCAGCGCCAAGAGCTCCTGCAAGAGCTGGAGAAGCTCCCCTCGCTCAAGCAGCACCAGAGCAAGGTGGACAGCCTGGAGCTGGTGGCCGACCGGATACGGGACGGCCTGGAGTTCGGAGCCGCGCGTCAAGAGGTGCTCGACTTCTTGAGCCATTCCGGCCCGCTGGGCGGTCGGCCGGTCGACTTCCGCGAGCACCGGCTGCACGAGCCCGAGCGCCAGGAGGCCTACCTCAAGAGCCTCAAGCTGGGGATGAGCGCCCTCTACGCCGGCCAGGCGACCGAGACGGTCAGCCAGCCGGCCGGCTCGACTCCCGGCGGCCAACAACTGGACGCCCTGGGTGAGCTGGTGGGCGATCACACCCAGGCCCTGCAACTGCACCGGAACAAGCTGGCTGCTCTGGCCGCGATGCGTGGTCGGCTGGAGCACGGGCAGAGCCTGGAGGCGGCCCGGGACCAGGTCAGCGACATGCTGTCGCGCATGCCGGCCGCGTCCTCAGAGGCCATCGAGAGCGCCCTCTCGGCCAGCACGGCACCCACCCCCGCACCTGTTCTGGACCGCTTCAGCCAGTGGCTGGAGCAGGGTCTCTCGCCCCAGGCCGCGGCCCGGGGGCTCAGCCACTTCAGCGAGCAGGGCCGCGAGAGAATTCCGGGCACCGCCCCGGCCTACACCGACCTGATGCGCGGACGCTCCGACCCCGAGGAGGTCGAAGCCATGGCCTCGTCCTTTGAGCGCCTGCTGGGGCGCGGGGTCAGGCCCGAGAAGGTGGCCGAGCTTCTGGATCGCAACCAGGAGGCGGTGGTAGCCGGGCATCTCGACTCGGTGCTGGCGCACGTCGAGCCCGACCGCCCGCTCAACGTGCGCGAGGGTCCGGGCTTCGTCGACTTCGGCAGCGTGAGGGTGCGCACCCGGACGAGTTGACCCGGGAAGTAGCTTTCGAGCCGCTGTCGAAGCACTCCCTCGATGGTGTTGGCAATCGTGATGCTCTCGCTGGCGGTGGGCTTCCTGGGCTGGGCCGTGGGGGATGCCTCCCTGCCTCCCGACCAGCGCGCCAAGCTGCTGGGCACCGGCGCAGTCTTCCTCGCCCTGGGCCTGCTCTTCTTGCTCAGGCGTTTTCGCGGGCCGCGGCCCGATCGCGAGGAGCGTCGGCGTCTGCGTGACGAGCGCAGAGGCCGCTAATGTGCTCGCACTTTGGTTCTGCACCTTAGCACGATCTGACGAACGCGCCGGAACTGGGTTCCAACGCGCAGAAAGTCGAACAGCCGTTTCGAAGGCATTCTCGGTCTGCCGCCCAACAGCCCGCCATGCAGAAGACCGGACGAAATGACCCCTGCCCCTGCGGCAGTGGGCTGAAACACAAGAAATGCTGCCTGGAGAAGGAACAGGCGGCTACTCCCCCGGTGCACCCGGCTCACGCCGTCGACCATCAGCTGGTGGAGCGGCTCGGGAAGCTCCTGGACGGAAAGCCCGCCAGGTGGCTCGAGGAGCTGGTGGATGACTACGACGGGGGTTACGACGCGGACCTCGACGCCGAGTCGACCTGGTTCTATCCGTACGCCTTCTACCACTACCGCGGGACGCACGATGCCGACCCGACCCTGCTCGAGGAGCTGCTCGAGCGGAGCCGCTCCCTCACCGGCCCGGAGCTGGAGCTGGCCCGGGCCCACCAGGCGGCCCACGTCTCCCTCTGGCAGATGCTCCAAGCCAGGAACGGATGCGAGGTGCTGCTGCGCGACATGCTCCTCGGTGACCAGCGTTGGGTCTATGATGTCGGTCTGGTCGAGAGCTTCCGTCCCGGGCTGGCCTTCCTCGGCCGAGTGCTCGAGCTGGCCGGTCAGCACATCTTGATCGGGATGTTCCCCCGCCCACTCCCTCCGGCTTCAGCCGAGTCGATTGCGTCGGAGTTCCTGGCGTTTCACAAGCCTCACCGCAAGGTCACCCGCAAGCTCCTGCAAGAGCCCGACGGGGTCATCGAGCTGACCGATTCCTGGCGTGACGAAGTCGAGAGCCTGGACGATCAACCCCTGCCCAGGGTCTTCAATGCAGCAGGGCACGACCTGGTGCTCGTGAGGGACCGATTTGTGTTTGAATCGGGCGCTCGCGACGAGGTCCGGCAGCGATTGAGCCAGCACCGCCGATTCGTGCTGTCCGGCGAGCGGGGTCACCTCGAAACGGAGGGTGGCAAGATCATGGGCAGCTTCGAGCTCCAGGATCGAGCTCTCATCGTGGAAACCAGCTCCATCGAGCACGCCGAGGAGATAGAGGCGCTGTTGCGAGGCTGGGCGGTCCCGGGCTGGAAGCGAGCCCGGCGCGACAAGCGTAGCCCCGAGAAGCTCCTCCAAAAGGGGGGAAAGGTGCGACCTGCCAGCCAGACCCCGCTCCCTCCCGAGGCTCTGGAGGCCTTGATGACCTTGAAGCGCGACTGGATGAGGCGCTGGCTGGACGAGCAGGTCCCCGCCCTGGACGGCCATACTCCGAGGGAGGCAGCCCGGAATCCCAAACTCCGGGATCGGTTGAGGGTCTTGCTCGACGATATCGAGTTCCGAGAGTCGGCTTGTCCCAGCGAGCAGCAAAGCGACATCGGCTGGCTGCGCAAGGAGCTGGGCCTTACGGGGGCGCCCGCGCACTGATCGCGGCGCCATTGCGGAGACGTAACGCAAGTTGAACCGGGGGCTCCCTGCGCTGACCTCCACTGACTCGTAATGCGCAAGCTCGTCGCCCAGGGCCAGGGAGACAAACACAGCCGAGGGCGAACCTGAGGTGGTCCAGGCGCGGGTCGCCCAGGAAGAACGCTTGTTTGTTCCCGGCGGGGACAAACAAGCGTTCTGCCTGGAGCCAGGGGCCGCGGTCGGCTGACGGTTCGCAGATGGCTCCATGGCGCTCGAAAAGCAGGGTGACTGGCCTCCAATCAGACCTCCAATCAGCGAGAGGGCAGGCCCAGGCTCTGAGCAGAGAGCGAGGTTGCGGCCAGAACTGCTCGTGAGAGGAGGGTTCTCATTGCCGGGTGTTCTGGAGGGGCAGGCCCGGGCCCCGTCGGGTCGGTGGTGATCGGCCTGCCCCTCTTCAAGGTCCGGCGCCTGTCAGGCCGCGGGAGGCTGCTTTCTCTCCAGGGCTTCCACTCGGGCCTCCATGTGCTCTCTCCAGGCCCGCATCTCAGCGTCGCGCTCGAATAACCGGATCAGGTGCTCACCCAGGCTGGCAAAAGTACCCTTCAAGCTCTGCAGGTCCTCATCCATCAGGCGACCCCTGGCCGCCATCCGGTCCATGTCCTCGGCCATCCGCTTCTGATCCTCGGCCATCCGCTTCTGATCCTCGGCCATCCGCTTCTGGTCCTCGGTGCTCGCTTTCACGTTGGCGCCAAGCGCTTCCAGGGAAGCCGCAATGAGCGCTATGTCCTTCGTCAGCTTCTCCATCGCTAATGGCTGCAGATTTCGACAAAACCCCCGTGTCACGCCTCTTTTGGGCGAGGATGCAAGCCTGACCAGGAACCCGGACTTGTTGCGTCCGCTCAATGCCCTCCAGGGAGCCTGGAGCTTCTCCCATTCCAGGTTCGCGTCTGTCACCAATTTGCCACACAGATGACTTTGCTTTGCAAAGTTTCCATGTTACCCTCCGGGTATGAGCAACACGACATGGAACCTTGCCACCGAATCGAGCGAGGTCAAGCGACTCCGTAGCCTTCGACCCGCGAGCCAGTTCTTCGTGGTCATGTTCGGACTGCTGCTGCCGCTGGCGGCCCTGGTCATCGAAGCAGCCGGACATCTCTGCGCCGACACCTGGTTCGACCCCATCCCCACGCCCGGGCACATGCTGCTGGTGGCCACCGTGCCACTGGTCAGCCTGCTTTACCTGCTGGGCCGACCCAACCGCTTCTTCGACCTGCTGGCCGGGGCCGCCACCATGGTGGCCTTCCTCTACTCGCTGCCCTTCCTGCCCCTGGTGCCGCTGGCCATCTGCGCCATCCCCTTTGCGGGCGTGGGTTTCCTCCCCCTCGCCCCCATCCTCTCGCTGGCCACCATGGCCATCGTGGTGCGCCGGGCGGCCCGTCCCAAAGCCTACGCGCTGGGAATGCTGGGCGCTGGTCTTGCGCTGGTGGCGCTCTGGGTGCCAGCGGCCCTGACCGCTTACTGGATGGACCAGGGCTCCATCGCCTTCCTGCGCCACCTGGGCGACCGGCCCACCATGCTGAGAGCCTGCCACGAAGAGCGGCCCTCCAACCCTGTGGCCCGCATCATGCGTCCCACGCCCGCCATCGGAGTCGAGCGCTCGCGGCGGCTCTACTTCCAGGTGACCGGCAAGCGGGCCGAGTTGGAGCCCCGTCCCGCAAGGACGCGCACGTTCGACACCTCCGAGGCGGTCCAGTCGAGCATCCGCCAGACGGTGTCGCGGCTGGACGGGTCCATCGATCCGGACGCCGCGCTGGCCTACACCGAGTGGACCATCGAGCTCGAGAACACAGCCGGCTGGAACCAGGAGGGCACGATGGAAGTGGCCCTGCCGGCCGGCGCAGTGGTCAGCCGGGCCACCCTGTGGGTGGCCGGCGAGGAGCGCGAGGCTGCCTACGCCAAAGTGGGCCAGGCGCGCCAGGCTTACGAGGCGGTGGTGCAGACCAACCGCGACCCGCTGCTGGTGACCACGGCCGGACCGGGACGGATCGAGGCGCGCTGCTTCCCCATCCCCCCCAACGGCAAGATGAAGTTCAAGCTGGGCATCACCTCCCCCCTCACGCTCGCGAGCGAGCGCCAGGCGGTGCTGGAGACTCCCCGCATCGTGCACTCCAACTTCCAGTCCCTCAGCACGGCGGACGCCTACTTCGAGTCGCGCACGCTGCTCTCGGCTCCGGGCCTTGATCCCGGCCGCATCCTGCGGGGACCGGTCAACCTGCCGACCCGCATCAGCGCCCAGCGCAATCGACAGGTCACCAGGGTGTGGGCCCCCCTGGGCCGGCAGTTCGTGCAGGCTCACCTGGCCACCACCGCTCCCCCCGAGCGCATCGCCCTGGTGCTCGACAGCTCGGCCGGCATGGCCCGCCACTGGCCCCAGGTGGGCAAGGCGGTGCAAGCCCTCAAGCCGGATCGCATCTTCTACCCCAGCGACCGGGGCGCTGAAGAGACCACGAGCATTCGTGAAATCAGCCCGGAAGGCGGCAAGGACAACCTGCCCCCCCTCATGCGAGCGCTGGAGCACTACCAGACGGTGGTCTGGCTGCACGCCGACCAGCCTTACGCCGGCGACAGCCTGACCGGGCTGCAACAGATGCTCGAGCGCAGTCCGCGCGACCTGATCGATGTCTCCCTCGACGGCGGACTCGATGCGGTGCTGGCCGAGCTGCAGCTGCCCGGCCTGCGCACCCTGGCCCGCACCGGCGACGACCTGGCCGCCGACCTGAAGCGACTGCGCCAGCCTCAGCTGGAGTACCGGCTCGAGCGCGTGAGCAAGCAGCCCGAGGGACAGGAGACCTCCTCTCACCTGGGGCGGCTCTGGGCCTGGCAGGAGTACGGTCGGCTCTGGCCGCGGCCGGAGGCCACCCGGCTGGCCCTGGAGCACCGGCTCATCACCCCCAGCACCGGAGCGGTCGTGCTGGAAACGAAGGAGCAATACCAGAACGCCGGTCTTGAGCCGGTAGACGAGTCCACCGTCCCGACTGTGCCCGAGCCGGGCACGATGGCCCTGCTGGGCGCGGCGGCGGCAGCGGCTCTGGCCCGACGAAGGAAGGCGGAATGAAGGCCGCGGTCGCTGTGGGCTCGCAGGTCACCGTGCTGCGCCTGACCCTGCTGCTGGCCGCCTTCTGGCCGCTCTACGGCTGGTATGCCGGCCGCCTGGGGGACGGCTCGGAGGAGCCCTGGGCGCTCGCCCTGCTCCCCCTGGTGGCCTGCCTGGGGCGGCCGCCGGAGCGACTGGACCTGCGCTGGACGGCGAGCCTGCTCGCTCTCTATGCTCTGGCCTACCCCTTCGCCCCCAGCCTGGTGCGAGCCGGACTGGCCGCCCTGGCCCTGGCCGCCTTCCTGAGCGCCTGGCGCCAGGAGCGGGGCCTCGACCTGGGCCTGGCCGGCCTGCTGGTGCTGTCACTGCCCGCCCTGACCACGCTCTCGTTCTACCTGGGCTACCCGCTGCGTGCCTTCTGCGCTTCGATCGCGGCCCTGCTACTGGGAGTCCAGGCCGAAGGAGCGGCCCTGCGCTTCGAAGGCGGACTGGTCTCGGTCGATGCTCCCTGCAGCGGCCTTCGCATGCTCTGGGTGGGCCTCTTGCTGGTCTTCCTGCTGGGAGTCCTGCGCCGCTGGAGCCTGCGCACCACGCTTGTCTGGACCGGCCTGACCGGCCTTCTGCTGCTGGCCGGCAACGTGGTCCGCATCAGCAGCCTCTTCTTCCTGGAGACCGGCCTGGTGCAAGCTCCCGGCTGGTTCCACGAGGGCGTGGGCGTGGTGGTCTTCGCCGGGGTGGCCCTGGCGGTGGCCCGCTGGGCTCCGGCGGCATCCCTTGCAGTGAGGCCCCGGGCGCTGGAGCGAGGTGGGGGAGCCTTTCTGCTGGCCGCCTGCCTGGCTGCCGGGGCACCCCTCCTGCCCGGTCCGGCAGCACGGGAGGTGGCGGTCGACTTCCCGGGCTGGTGGAAGAGCTTTGAAGGCCGTCCTTTGCGACAGCTGGCCGTCTCCGAGGAGGAGAAGCGCTTCTTCCCGGGTCACGTAGGGCGCTTCAGCGACGGCCGCCGCGAGATCGTGCTGCGCTTTTTCGGCGAGCGCACGCGCAAGCTCCACTCCAGCGCCGACTGCCTGCGCGGGCTGGGCTACCAGGTCACTCCCCTGCCCCTGGTGCGGGGGCCCGAAGGCGAGCTCTGGAGCGCCTTCGAGGCCACGCGCGGGAACGAGCGGCTCCGCCTGCGCGAGCGCATCTTCGGGCCCGAGGGCAGCTGGCCGGACGTGTCCCAGTGGTACTGGAACGCCGGCGACGGCCCCTGGTGGGCGGTCACGGTGTGCGAGGGAAAAGCTCACTGAAGTCTGTCCTTCGACAAGCTAGACTGCTCCCATGAGCAGCATCCAGAAAGCCGGACGATTCATTGTCATGCTGTGGGGCGCCCCCGCGGCCGGAAAGACCACCGTGGCGCGCAGCCTGCTGAAGGAGCTGCGCCGCCGGCGCGGACTGACCCTGCCCCACCTCTCCACCGACCAGCTCAACCGGGCCATCCTGGGCGAGGACTTCCTGGGCGATGTGCGGGGGGCGCTCTACGACGGGCTGATCGCCATGGCCGGCAACATCCTGGGCTCCGGTGGGGGCGTGCTGCTGGACGGAACCTTCCTCTACCCCGAGATGCGCGAGCGCATCCGCAACCTGGCCCGCGAGCGCAGGGCGGTGCTGGTCTCAATCCAGGTGGCCTGCTCGCTGCCCACCCGCCGCCAGCGCAACGCCCGGCGTCCGGACGCCGAGCGGGTGCCCGAGGCCTGGCTCGAGCGGGCCCACTACCGGGCCATGGCCGGCCGTTTCCACAGCGACATGGTGGTCGATACCGAAGCCGTCTCGACCGAGGAGGCGGTGGAGAGGATCCTGGAGCTCATGAGCTGGCGCCTGGAGCGGGGCAATCGCTTCCCCGCCCTCATCCGCCAAGTCGTGCCCGGGAAGGTCTACTGCGCCGGGCTCTGACGAGAAGCCATCGCTTCGCGCAGCTCGCGCTCGGAGGGAAAGCCTTCGGGGCCTTTCTCGGCAAGCTTCTGGCCGTCAATCCAGACGGTGAACTCGCCCACGTTCCCCGGGGTCAGGGTGGCCTGAGGCAGGCCGAACTCTTTGCTCAAGAACGCCGCCACCCGGACGGCGTGAGGCTTGTAGTTTCAGGACGTGCAGTAACGAATCTCGACACTCATATGGATATGGTTTCCTGTGCGCGGCCCGGTTCCTTCACGGGTGAACGGCCAGACCGAAAGGCGCCGACAGGGGCTGAGGGGTGGTGGAGAAGAGCAGCGCCCCGGTGCGACCGTCCAGCACCGCCACCGTGCCGGCCTCCCGGCAAGCCACATAGAGGCGCGAGCCGTCGCGCGAGAAGGCCAACCCCACCGGCCCCGCACCCACATCGGGGGTGGAGAGCAGGGTGGGCCCGTTGCTGTCGAGCAGAGCCACCTGGTTGGTGCCGTTGAGACTGACCGCCACCCGGTTGCCGTGCACCGCCACCTTGCGCGGCGAGCTGCCCACCCGCACTCGCCCGGCCGGCTTGAGGTCGGGATAGGTGAGCACGGACAGGTCTCCCGAGCCCGAGTTGACCACGTAGACGCGGTTGGCGTCCACCGCGATGGAGGTGGGCTTGGAGCCCACCGGAGCCGAGCCCAGCACCGTTCCTGTGGCCGCATCCAGGCGGCAGAGCGTGCCATTGTCTCCGGCCACCAGGAAGCACTGATCCACCACCGCCACCGCCTGAGGCTGGCCGCAGGGCACCTCGTGGAGCTTGCGCTCCTGGTGGGTGGCCGTGTCCAGCACCAGCAACCCGGGCGTGGAGCTCATCAGGGTGGCGGCCAGGTATCGGTCGGAGACGGCCAGATCGGTGACGATGGAGTCGGAGGTGGGGATCGACCCCACGGGCTTGAGCACGGCCGGATCAAAAAAGCGAATGCACTGGTCGCTGCAGGCTGCATAGAGGCGCCTGCCATCGGGACGGAAGGCAAGCCAGACGGGCTGGAAGCGAAGCGGCTGGTAGCCCGTGAAGGGGGGGTTCTCGGGCGGGAAGAGCATGAAGGAGTTGGGCGCGGCCGTCACCGGGGTCTGTTTGCTGAAGTCGGCCAGGGAGAGCTCTCCCCGGTCGAGCAGGATGTCCAGCCAGCCGTTGACCAGGGCGGCCGGATAGCTGAGGGTGGTGCCGGGGGAGCTGTTGGGATTGAGGAACGGGCCCGGCTCGAGTCCGACGCCCTCGCGGCTGTTCAGAGCCACGTAGACGGTATCCTTGCCAAGCGGGGTCAGGCCCCACATCGTGGTTGCCGCGGGAGTGAGGATCAGGCAGGCGGCCGAGGGGGCAGAGGCGTTGAGGTGCACGGTGGCGCGGGCCTGGGCGCCATCCTTGGTGGCCGTGAGGCCGTACACACCAGGCTCGAGCCCGCTGAACTTGAAGCCACCACCGGCCTGGCTGGTGGTGACCTGGTTGCTGCCCTCGATGCGAACCTCGGCCCCGGCCACGGGCTTGAAGGGCGACTCGGCGGTGGTGACCCGGCTGATCACGATCCCCTGCAGGTCGAGCCGGGTGGGGTCCCCGGCCACCATCCGGGTCAAAAGGAGCAGCAGCAGAGCCAGACGTCGCATCCGCTCCTATTCGCCCTGGCTCAACTGTGCTCCCCGGGGCGGCTGCAAATTGTTGGTTGACACCTGAGCGCTGGACCGGTTAACCTGAGCGAGCAGTCGTATCGGCTGCATATCTTTCAAGAAGGAGACGCCCCCATGAACCCCATTTGCTACGCAAAAATGGCCTGGTTGAACGACACCGGCTACGGCGTCTCCCTCCTGCAGCGAACCCCGAGCCGCCGACAGTCCTAGCGCCTTCCGCGCCCTCTTCGACAGCCAGATTTTCCTCGGGAGTTTCGTGTCATGCATTCATTGAACTATTCTCAAATTCCGGGCTTTTTGCGAGCCCATCCCGCCTTCGGGCGGGTCTTCTTGGCCGACGCTCTCAGCCAGCTCGGCCACGGATTGTTGCTCATCGCCTTCCCGGTGCTGATCCACCAGGCCACCCATGACGTCACCCTGACGGGCCTGGCCTTCAGCGGCGAGATCCTGGCCTTCGCCCTGCTCAGCCCGTTCGCGGGCTACTGGGCCGACCGGCTGGAGCAGAAGGCGCTGATGGTGGCGGCCAACATCGGCCGGGTGACCATCCTGCTGGCCCTCCTGGGAGTGCTGGCAGCCCGGGCTCCTTTCTGGGTCTGCCTGTTGCTCTCCATGCTGCTGGGCGCCTCGGCGGCGCTCTTTCTCCCGGCTCGAGCCGCCTTCCTCAGGCGGCTCTTGAAGGGCGAGGAGCTGTTGCAGGCGGTGGCTCTGGAAGGCACCATGGGCTTCTTGATCCGGGTGGTCTCGCCGGCCATCATCGGCCTCTTGCTGGTGGCCTTTCCGGTGACGGTGGCCATCTGGATCGACATCCTGCTCTACCTGGTCTCCACGGTCATGCTCTTGCCGGCCTGGGTGACCGGTCCGCGGGTGGCTCCTGAAGAGGGTGCCGAGCGGCCCGGCGCCTGGCGCGAGGGGTGGCGCACCATCCTGGGCACGAGCGAGTTGCGCTCGCTGTTCTTGCTGGACGTGATCATCTCGCTGATCGGCATGGCGGCCTGGTCGACCACGGTGGCTTTCATCGTGGTGGCCCTCAAGCTGCCCGACGCTTACGTCGGCTGGCTGCAGGCCGCCACCGGCCTGGCCGGAGCGGTGGGCACCCGGATGGGCACCCGCTTTGGTCCGCGCCGGAGCACCTACCTGGGCCTGCTGGCCACCATCACGGTCAGCTACCTGCTGGTGCCGCTGGCCACGACCATGCCCGCGCTGGTGGCCATCTGGCTGGCCCGCGGACTGGCCATCGGAGTCTTCGTGGTGCTGTTCAGCCAGCAGATCGCCCGGCTGACTCCGCCCGAGAAGATGGGCCGCGTGCAGGCCGCCTGGGACATGGCGGTGTGCGTGTCCGCCTTCCTGGGCTCGGCGGCCACAGTCTGGCTCCTGCGCGAGCTCGGTCCGGCCGGCTCGTTTGCCCTCTTCGGAGTGCTGATGCTGCTGGTCACGGCCGCCTGGTGGGCCCTGCGCGCCGGCGCGGTGCGCCGGGCGCGGCGTCCGGTCACGGCCTGAGCGCGGGTCCGAGCTTCGTGCTCGGACCCGCGTTCATCAATCGGCAAATCGCGGCAAGGTCCTGGCAAGGCACCCGTTCGCCTGCGCCGGGGAGTTGGGTGCGCAGCGCGGGAAGGAAGGCCTTCGGCCCGATCCCGAAAGAGCGAACGTGAGCGAGAACCCACTGGCGCGCCTGTTTGACGAGCTGCGCGGGGAAGGAAAGCTGGATTCGCGAGGCCACTTCACGCTCGATGTGGCCAAGGCGCTGGAGAAAATGCGCCAGTTCCAGCTGCGCGACCCCCGGCTCTACGTGCTCAACCTGGTGGCCGCCGCGGTGGCCAACGGGGCCAGTTTCGTGCGCACCAGCTCCACGAGCGACAGCTTCAGCCTGGAGTCCGACGGGCGCGGGTATGCCTTCGAAGACCTGGCCGAGCTGTTCAGCTCGCCCTTCATCGCCAACGCTCCCGAGCGCCGGGCCACGCAAGAGCTGGCCATCGGGCTGTTCGGCACGCGCGGCCTGACCGTGCAGCAGGTCTCGCTGGAGACCTGGCAGGAAGACCTGGGGGCGCGCCTTGCCATCGTGGAGGGCCGGCTGGAGATCGCCCGCCTCACCCAGAACCCCCTGCCCGAAGGACTGAGCGTGCGGCTGAGCGTGCGCGAGAAATCCAGCCTGCTCGACTCGGCCTACGGCCTGCTGGGCAAGGTGCGCAAGGTCAAGCCGCTGACCCAGGAAAGCGAGTACGTCCGAGGGCTCTGCGCCTTCTCGCCCGTGCCCATCACGCTCAACGGAGATCAGATCAACCAGCCCATCCCCGGTGGGGGAGCCCTGGTGGCCAGCCTGGTCACCGGCCCCGACGGGCGCAGCTTCCCTCTCTCAGCCGTCCTGGGAGAGCACGTTGTAAGCAGAACCGAGGGCCCCTACGCCGCCTGCCTGGTGCTGGAAAGTCGAACCCTGCCGGGCGACGCGCTGACCGTGGTGGTCAATGGCGTGAGCTTCTCCGAATTCAAGGAGGTGCCGGCCTATCCCAACGCCCGGGTGGTCGTGCACGCCTCCCACCTCAAGAAGGACTTCTCGCAGTCGAGCCTGGTGCTCGATGACGAGTTCCGCGACATGCTCGAGTGGATCAACTGTCAGCTCGACGAGCTGGCGGCCGAGCTGTTGACCCGCCACCCCGAGCACGAGAAGCTGGTGCTCCCGGCTCTGTCGCTGCGCCTGCGCGAGCGCATGCCCAACCAGCGGCCCACCCGCAAGTCCGGGTTGGAGCTGGCCAGCCAGCTGAGGCACTGGAAGCTCTTTCGACTGGCCCGGGGCGAGGTTGTCAGCCTGGAGGCGCTGGCCCGCCAGTACATGATTCACGGCTATCTGCCCTTCACCCAGCACGAGTTGCCGCCGGTCATCTCCCCGCTGCTCGAGGACGGTAGCGCCATCCTGCATGTCTCCCGCGACCGCGCCGACCTGCTGGCCGCCTTTTTTCCCCAGGGCCTGCTCGAGCTGGCGCCCCACCGCAACCGGCTGGATAAGCTCCAGGTGCCTTCCCAGCTGGCCCTGGTTCCGCGCCTGCCGGGCTCGGACTATCTGGTACGCCGCATCAGCGAGCCCAGTAGCCTCGAGGTCGGCGTCCCGGCCGCCTTTCCGCGCCCCGAAGTGCACTATACGTTGCGCCAGGACGGCAAGCCCACCCGCCCTACCGTCAACGAATGGAACGAATGGCTGCCCAACGGGCTGGTCATCATCGCCGACGCCCGCCAGCGCTCGGATGACCCCGAGAACGAGCATCCCAAGTTCAGCCTGGGGCGGGTGGAGACAGCCGTCTGCGGCCTGTTGGGAGAGCTCACAGAGGCCCTGCTGTGGGATTATCCCCCCGAGGAGCCGGTCCGCAGCTGGGCTGCCGCCCACTTGCTGGAATACTTCTGGGTGGCCGCCCAGCACGTGCGGCAGCCACCGGCGGCGTTCTACCTCAACCTGCCCGACGAGGAGGTGAACCGCAAGCTCAAGTTCTTCGATCTGCGCCAGCTGGCTCGAGCGCCGCTCTTGCTCACGAGCACGGGCGAGCTGCGCTCGGTGGAGTGGGTCTTTCACAACCCGTTGCCGGCCGAGGTGATCGGCGAGGAGTTGCCCGAGTTGCCGCTGGAGGGTCCCGAGCGCCTGCTGGTGCGACAACGCGAGAAGAAGATCCTGGAAGCCTTCCTCAGCCGGTCCCTCTAGAATTCTTTGCATTCTTGTTTCAAACTTTCTTCATGCCCGGGCGATAGAGTCAAGTCATGCTCATCCAGTCGGTTGGCGGAGTCTACCAGAGCAGCTGGCGCCCCCAGAACGCTCCCATCGCAAACGTGGGCGGCGCTCTGCCCACCGACTCGGTGCAGGTCAGCGCCATCCTCCCCACGACCTCGGCTCCCCTGAGCCTGGCCGCCCAGGCGGTCAGCTCCGCCGCCCAGGCGGCCCCGGCTCCAGCCGCTGCTCGGCCTGCCCTGGAAGAGTTGCGACAGGCCGCCGAGCGGCTCCAGAAGAAAGGCGCCCGGCTCGAGCATCGTCCCAAGATACTCTTCTTCACGCTCGACTTTCGCGAGAGCAGCCCGGACAAGGCCGCCAAGCTGGCCGACAAACCCGAGCGGGTGCGCGTCCAACGGCCCAATTTTGAGCAGCCCATCCCGCTCACGAGGAGTGAGGACATGCTGTTGCTCGATGCCTTCTACGGCAAAGCCGACGTGAGCCAGCTCGAGAGACCGGAACAGGCGGCGGCCTTGCTGGCCCTGGAGAAGGCCCATCCCGGCAAGGTGGACGCCTACCAGTGCTACCTCGGCGACAAGATCAGTCTCAACATCGGTGGGAACTTCGTCATGAGCCTGGACGAGGCGCTGGCTCTGGCCTACCTGGAAGGCCACGTCAGCTCGACCAGTGGCCTGCAACGCCCTGAGCACGCCGAGAGCCTGCACCGCCTCGAGCGAGCCGGCTTCGAGCTCAAGAAGGCGCCCCTTCAAGCTTACCGGGATGCGGGCTACAGATACCAGACCACGGCCGTCTACCAGGACGGCCAGGTACTGGCCGAGTTCGACGAACGTCAACTCGCCGACATTCCCAAAGTGCTCGAGCAAGCCCATGAGATGAGCCGCGTCTGGCGCCAACTCTCCGCCCTGGGCGAGCAGGCCCCGGCCGCGCTGGCTTGCGTGCGAGGAGAATCGGCCCAGCGCTTCGACCTCAAGACGCGCGTGGACCTGGCCCACTCGGTCTTCGCCCATCCCGAACGGGCCCGCGAAGTCTACGACGCGGCCTGCGGCACCGCTGCCGACGCCAGCGAGCTGGAAGTCTGGGTGGCCCTGGCCCGCCGGCTCGCTCCCACCACCAGGGAGCGCGAACTGGCCTTCTCCCTGGGCCAGCTCAAAACGCTCGTCCCCCCGGGACAGCTTCCTTCCGAGGATACCGTCAAAGAGTTCCAGCTCTTCCTCAAAACGACCCGCTCGCCCGATCTGGCGGCTCAGTGCCTCAAGGCGCTGGCGGCCCATCCCGAGCAGCCCGAGTCGCCGGAGCGCTTTTATCCGCCGCTCCTGAAGGCTTGCCAGAACGAGCCCAAGACGGCAGCCAGAGCCTTCGAGGTGCTGGCCTCGGCCGGGCGGCTCGAGCAAGACCAGAGCCTGCTCGAGAGCATGCTGGCCAGCGTGCGCCACCCCTCCGTGGCCATCGAGGCCTATCCGACCCTGGCCAGCGTCCCCGAAGAGCAGCGCGGTCTCTACCTCGAGCTGTGGAAGCAAGCCCCGGGCTGCTCGATGAAAGAGGCCTGGCAGGCGGTCTCCCGCTCCGACGAGCAGCTCACCGGCGTGCGTGCCCGGGCCTGGAGCCGTGGGGTCAAGCTGCTCTTCGAGCAACAGATGGGTCGGGACATCGACCGTTTCAGCCAGCTCCTGGCCCGGCTCCCGGATGGGCCCGATCTGGCCCAGCGAGCCGACCTGCTCGAGCGCGTGGTGCGAGGCTCCCAGGGGTCGCTCCACACGGCCGAGGCGGTCTGGAAGGACTTTCAGTCCAGCTCCGACATCGACACGGCCGTGCGTTTCTATGAGGCCACAGGGCGCCAGGACGAGGCGGCGCGCGCAGCCGAGATCCTCACCCGCACCGACCTTTCCGGCGCTCACCCTTACGAGGCCTGCCGGGACTCTCTGGCTCTGCTCATCGGCGCTCTGGGTGGCAAGGTGACCGAGGGCCTGGAGGCTTACCGTCACCTCCTGGCAGTGAGCGGCGACGACCTGCTGGCCACGGCCCGCGACTATGCCAGCCTGATCAAGGCCTGCGGTCAGGATGCCCAGGCCCGGATCGCCCTGGGCGCCTGCCGCAACAGCCCGCCCCGGGCCGACAGCGCCACCACGGCTGAGAGCCTGGCGCTGGCGTTGCAGGTCCACGGCGACCTGGCGAAGGCCCGTCCCCTGTGGGAGTCTCTGGAGCGCGTCGACAAGGCCTATCCTCGCGAGCAGCGTGTGAAGAACGTGCAGACCGTTCTCAAGTCGAACAAGAAGGAGCGCTCTGAGGTGCTGGCGCTGATGGAGCGGATCCGGCTCGATGACCGGGGACGCGAGCTGACCGGCAAGCTCCTGGCCGACAACCGGCCGGATTGCCTGGCCTTGATCGAGCAGCTGGCCTCTCCCGGGCCACAGCGCGAGCCCCTGGTGAGCGCCTGGGAAAAACTGGCGGGGCGCTGCCACAACCTGCCGGAGCTCCTGCAGACGATGGCCCCCCACTGCCTGAAAGCGGACTTCGGCCAGCTGGTGGAAGCCGTCTTGCGGCTGGGGAGTGACGCCGGTGCAGCCCGGATCGAGCAGCTGCTGGCGGCCCGCCAGCCAGGAGAGGACCTGCGTCCGCTGGCCAGTCTGCTGCGCCAATCCGGGGAAGGCTTCCAGGCCCGCCGGCAGGCGCTGCAGGAGGGCACGGTGGAAGGCCGTGGACTGGAGGGCAACACCCGCTGGTTTGTCAGCACGCTCGAGAGATCCGACCTCAAGACGGCCGAGGCGGCCTGGGAGCTGGTGCGCCGCCCGGTGGGAGGAGAGTCTACCTCCGAGCGCCAGGCGGCCTTCGACCGGCTCTCCGGGGGGCGCCCTCACGAGGTCAGCCTGCAAGCGTGGAAGGCGGTTACGCGCTGGATGCAGCCCGGTGAGACCCTGCCGGAGGCGGTGGAGGCGGCCCTGGCCATCCGGGCCAAGCTGTCCGAGTCCCGACTGGGAGACGGCTCTTGGACCGAACTTCTGGGTGCGATCCGCCAGCGCCAGATGAGCGGTGAGCTCGAGCACCTGCCTCTGTCCAAAGTGGCCGGGCGGGTCGAGAAGGCCATCGCAACGGCCAGCTCGGAAGCCCTGCTCGACAGCAAGAAGAAGTTGAGCCTGGAGACGCTCCTCGCCAATCTGTGCGAGCAGGTGGCCGGAAGCCAGGGAATCCAGACGGGCGAGCACCACGTCGTGGTCGGGGGGGTCCGGGTAGCCACAAGGTAGACCGCCGAACGTTCCGCGGTATAAGGTAGCTATGACGCAGGTTGGAGGCTCCAGCCGGACCCCGGAGCGCTCGGCTCCCTCGCCCTCCGTGAGCTCGGTGGCTTCCTCGGCCGCCAGTCGCAGCGCCTCGATCTCCAGCCGCAGCGAGAGGCCGACCGAGAAGAAATCCGAGGAGTCCAGGGACAGCAAGGAGTCCAAGGACAAGAAAGAATCCAAAGAGTCCAAGGATAAGGACAAGAGCCCCGAGGCCGACGATCCCGAGGATACCCGGCAAGAGCGCCAGGAGAAGCAGAAGCTGCGCGAGGGCAAGGCGGCCGCGCGAGCCAATCAGGCCCTGCGCGACACCTGGGAGAAGCTCTCCACCGGCCCCGGCCGCAAGCTGCAAGCCAGCGAGATCCGGCGCGAGGTCGAGCTGCGGCTGGCCTCCGAGGGCGTGGACGTGGCCGAGATTGCCGACCTCTCTCAGGAGGCCGCCGAAGCCGGCCTGGGAGAGCTGACCCAGCGCCTGGAGACGGTCTGGGAGAAGACCGTGCCCGCCACCGCGCTCAAGGGCGAGTCGACCCTGGCCCGAACGGACATGGAGTCCCGTTGGGCCGCCTTCCTGGGTGAGTCCGACCAGCTCCCGGCCGAGAGCCGCTCTCCCCTGGTGGAGCTGGCGGGCAAGGCCATCCACCAGCCGGGAGTGCTGGGCATGATGGCCCGCTCGGTCTCCGGCCCGCTGGAGCAAAGCTCAGGCATCAGCGCTCGGCTGGGCGGCCTGGTGCAAGAGCTGGCGCGCCGGCTGGAGGAGGAAGAGCAGACCAACTACCCGCCCCCGCGCCCCTCGCCGGTGGCTCCGCGAGCCGAGGGCCTGGCCCGGGATGCGATGGAACGCCTCAAGCGGTCTGTGACGCAGAAGCAGGTCGACGAAGGGCGCAAGGAGTCGGAGCGCCCTCGCAAAGAGAGCGCCGGCCAGGCCGGTGGACAAAAGCGCGAGTCCGAGCCGGTCGGTGGGCAGAAGCGCGAGGACAGCCGCCCCCGTGAGTCCTCCGGTCAGGTCGGTGGGCGCCAGTCCGCTCCCCGGCCCGAGCCGGCACCCACGCCCACGCCTACCGGCCAGGTCGGTGGCCAAAAGCGAGAAGACAGCCGCTCCCGGG
>BTUM01000113.1:0-21792 GCA_045863235.1 Candidatus Xenobia bacterium
AAACTCGCGTGGTTACGGCCTCCGCAGTCTCTCTCTTGACACGCATCAGAAATGCTGACCCCGCTCATCGGGCTGGGGGTTGGAGCGCTGGTCGCCAGCGGCCCGTTCAAGATCAAGGGAAAACGATTGAGTGAGTATCTCAGCCCCTTCCAGGTGAAAGAGGGCGATGATGAGGCCACCCGCAAGAGCAAGAACCTCAAAAATTGGGGCGTTCGCCTGACGGCTGGCGCGGTGGCTGGCCTGCTGGCCATGAATTTCGCCGGCCCGGCCATCGTGCTGGGCTCGGCCGGGGCCGGGCTGGTCGCCGGCTGGAAACTGGGCGGACGCTGACCCGACGGGGCGACACCAGCGATCGGCTGGAGCAGCGCGGCGCCGTCTTTTTCTAATCACTTCGGTCCCTCGAGATTGAAGCTTCCTCCACCTCGGGAGGAGATAGCCCCGGCGCAGGGCGAAGGGCGGGCGCGGAAAAAGCACACATGTTCGAAAAAGGACTCGTCCGAACACCGGGCGAATAACCTGGAAATTTTTGAAAATTCTGGTCAGGAGGTTATTCAAGCATGAAGTCCGCCCTGCGGTTCGCAGTCGCCCTCGGGTTGGGGGTGGCGCTGTTCTCCCCGAGCACTTCGTGGGCCCAAGAGCCCTCCCAGCCGCTGGCCGGCCCTGATGTGGTCGACCGCGAGATCGAGCGGGGCGAGACCGTGGGTCAGCCCCCGGTGTCGCAGCCGCGCCCGGTGGTGGTCCCTCCGCCTCCGGCCCCTGTGATCAAGACCGAGGTCTATCAGAAGCCCGATTGCAAGACGATGACCGGACGCCCCTGCTGGGCCACCCGCGACATCAGCGGCACCGGCTACTCGGTGATGCGCCCCGTCAACCGCTATATGGACAACGGCCGCATCGTCCTGTCGGCCCCAAACGACGACTGGGTTCGTAACAATCAGCCCGGTGGCGACCTGAACCTGTTCAGCGAGCAGCGCAGCGCGCGCATGTTCGTGTGGGCGGATCAGATCCAGAGCGGCATGTCACCCCAGCGCGCCATCAACAACTTCATCAGCGGCACCAAGGCTGCTGTCTGCGGCGAGTGGAAAGGTCCCGAGCCCTTCAACGTGGCCGGCATCCCCGTCTACAAAGGCTGGGGCTATGACGTGTTCGGCAACTACTACTTCGAGGTCTACAGCTGGCAGCGCTACGGGATGCAGTACACCCTGGCCACCCGCACTCCCTACACCAACCGGTGGGACGTCGGGCTGAACTCGGACGTGGCCTACTTCATCACTCACGCTCACCCCTCCACCAGCTCGGTGCTGGCCTCGCTGAAGCGGAAGAGGTAAAGCCCTGCCAACATATCCTGGCACCCTCCGGCAGTGGGGGGCCCTGCTCTTCCTGATGGGAATGACCGGGTCTCTCGCTGCCGGTCCGTTATCTGAGCGAATTCTGTTCGTGAGCAGGCCCACCGGCAAGGACCGCATCTACATGATGCGCTCGGACGGGCGCGATCTCGAGCGCCTGATCGACCTGCCCGCCGATACCTCCGAGCCCTCCCTCTCCCTGGCGGCCGAAGCGGTGGCTTTTGAGAGCGACCTGGACGGCAACGAAGAGATCTATCGCGTGAATCTCGAGGGCGAGAACCTGCAGCGCCTGACCGACTCGCTCTCGGCCGACCGCCATCCGAGCTGGTCGCCGGACGGAAAGCGCATCGTCTTCTCCAGCTCGCGCTGGGGTCAGCCCGAGCTGGCCCTGATGGGGGCCGAAGGGGGCGAGGTCACCCGGCTCACCTTCGATCAGATGGTCAACGTGCGCCCGGTCTGGTCCCCCACCGGCGAATGGATCGCTTACGTGTCTTATCGGGGGGGCTCGGCCGACATCTGGGCCCGCCAGCTCGAGACGGGCGAGAGCCTGCGCCTGACCTACAACAGCATTCAGGACACCACGCCGGCCTGGTCGCCGGACGGGCGCCGACTGGTCTACAAGGCCCGTCACTACTGGGGCCATTGCCTGGCCATCGTGAGCCTGGACGAGCCCGACGAGCAGCTCGATTTCGCCAGAGATCAAGCCAAAGCGCGCGATCCGGTCTTCAGCCCCGATGGGCGCTTCGTCCTGTTTGCCACCCCGGAGGGCATGTTCCGCAGCGAGCTCAAGGACGGCGTGCCTCAGCCGGCGGTTCCCCAGGCCGTGCCCACGCCGCGCTTCGAGCCGCTCTACGAGTTTCGCGAGCTGGAGTGGGGGCGCTGCCCGCTGCCCTGGTAGCCTGGCCGCCCCCACCCCTCACAAGGCCAGCATGGCCTCGCGCAGGCGCTCGGTGGCGGCCTGAACCTGACTTTTGATGCTCTCGCCCGGCCTGGGAGCTCCAAAGTCCAGCGGCGGACCGAAGCGGATCGACTTGGGGTGAAAGCGGATGAATTTCTTTCCCAGCGGCAAGAAGCCATCGGTGCCGCGCATGCGGGCCGGAATCACCGGGCAGCGCTCGCGCAGAGCCAGCATGGCCACACCCGGGTAAAGGGGCAGCAACTCCCCGTCCGGACTGATGCGGCCCTCGGGATAGACCACCAGGCCCTGCTCGTTGCGTAGCAGCGCGCGCGCGTGGGCGATGGCATTCTGGTCCCACTCTCCCCGACGCACGGGAAACGATTGCAGAAATCGGATGGTAGGCCCCACCCAGGTCATCTGGTGCAACTCCTCGGCGGCCATGTAGAACAGGGGTCTTGGACTGGCCACCAGCATGGCCAGCGGATCGGCCAGGCTCAGGTGGTTGCAGGCCACCAGCACCCGTCCCGAGCGGGGCAGGTTGTCCACGCCCTGGATGCGGTAACCGCCGAAGCCGCGGTAGATGAGCCCCACCCCAAAACGGATCAGGGGCAGCCAGTAGCGAGCGTAGAGCGGGTCGGGAGTCAGGCGCATGCCAGCCGGATGCTTCTGGCCTGGTCGGGAGGGCCCTGCCGGGCGAGCGGGAACCAGTTTGGATGCTTGAGCTGCTGCCTCCACTGGATCTGCGCGCTCCCGGCCAGAGTCTGAAGGAAGGCCTCAGCGAGTTACGGGCCCACCAGGCCCGGGTGCTCAAGTCGCGCCACCCCTTGCGGGCCGAGTTGGAAGGATTCACCGCCTGGCCGCTGGTGCCCGGTCCCTCGGCCTACTATTACCTCGTGCACACTCCTCGTCCTCAGGCCGAGCCAGTGTTGGAGGTGGTACGCCAGCAGCACCGCCAGATCGTGGCTCTCTACCGCGAGGCCATGGCCCTGGGCTCGGACGGAGCGGCCTTCGAGCAATTGCTCGGCCGCCACATGGACACCGAGGAGCGCACCCTCTACCCGCTCTACCAGAAAATCGTGCAAGAAGAGCGGCTGATCCGCGAGCTGGGTTACGAGCACCTGGGACTGAGGCGAGGACTGCCCGAGTTTCGGCCCTTTCTTCAGAAGATGGCCGCCGGCGAGACCAGCAAGCGCGACAAAGACGGCTTTGACATCCGCTTCTTCCACCTGTTCGAGCACCACATGGAGCGCGAGGAAGAGTCGCTATTGCCCGTGCTCGAGCATTTTTGCCCGGTGGAAGCCGCCGAAGCGGCTCGCGAGTTTACTTCGGTTTCTTGAGAATGTTCGCTTCGACGTCATCGAAGGGAGCGGGGATCACGTGCACGGCGAAAAGCTCGCCCACCCGTCGGGCGGCGGCGGCCCCGGCATCGGTGGCGGCCTGAACGTCGCCCACCGAGCCGCGGCAGAGCACCGTGATCAGGGCCTGGTCAACGTTCCGCCAACCCATCAGGGTCACGTTGGCTGCCTTCACCATCGCATCGGCCGCTTCGATGGCCGCGACCAGGCCCTTCGTCTCCACCATGCCCAAGGCTTCACTGCTCATAGGCGCCCATACTTTGCGGCCCGAAGGACGAGTCCTGCCGGACCGGCCTTCGACCTGGGGCAACCAGGCAGGGTGGCTTGAAGAGTTCTCAAGCCACCGCTGTGGACCCAGATGATGGAAGAGCCCTTACCAGGGCCCGTCCTTGAAGGTGAGCTTGATCGGCTCGGAGGTCGCGATCTGGCCATTGCTCCAGGTGACCTCCAGCACCACCTGGTGCTCACCCGGTCCGGTGACCCGCTCGGTCTGCTTCTCGTTGCGGTAGGTGTTCCACAGCACGTTGGAGAGGTTTCCTCTCTGGGAAGCGACCAGGATCTGGTCGATATAGACCCTGACCCAGGGCTCTTCATCCTTCGGTGTAGCCTCGCACGAGAAGAAGATCTTCTCTTCCTCTTTCAGGTGCGAGCCGCTGGCGGGCGTAAGAATTTTGACCGAGCAGGGCAGCAGTTTGACCCTGGCTCCCGGCTTGGCGACAGGCGTGTCCAGGTCGACAAAGGCGTCCAGCGGGGTGCCCGCGGGAATGTCGATGTCATCCCCCTCCATGAAAATGAAGGCCCAGGAGAGCAGAATGCCGCCCACGATCACGGCCGTCTCCTGATCGGCTGCGGTGGCCGCCCGCACCGCTCTGAGGGGCACCGAGGTGCCGTCCGCGGCCACCACCGTCTCGAGCGAGATGTCCAGAGCCCCGGAGCGACCGAAGAAACCGCTCCCCTCGGATTTGAGCACCTTGCCCCTGGCGTCGGCGCCCCGGGCGATCAAGACCTGGCCCTGCGGCCCGAGCACGTCCCGGTCCACCTTGTAGCGCACCACCGAGCCGGCCGGCACCTCGCCGGACACCAGGCGGTCGACCGTGGTCAGGAGCAGGGGGGTTCCTTCCTTGAGCACCACCGGCTGGGCCAGGGCCGGCTGGAGAGCGAAGGCGAGAATCAGCAGCCAGATACGAACGATGAAATGCGACATGGCGGCTGCTTCTCCAGCCCGGTTCGATCACCTCGCATCCAGGAGCTGGCCCCCCTGAGGGGGTGACGAAGATTACGCCCGATGAATGGACTATCCCAGCGGGTGGGGACCCTTCTCCTGATAAGGCGAGTGGGTCAGGAACTCAAAGCCATCCCCGGTCACCACCACGCTGTCCTCGACCCGGCAGCCGCCCACGCCGGGCAGGTAGATCCCCGGCTCCACGGTCACCACCATCCCCGGCTCGAGCACCGTCTCCACCCCCGGACGAACGCGGGGCAGCTCGTGCACGGCCAGCCCCACACCGTGGCCCAGGCCGTGCGAGAAGGCCTCCCCGTAGCCGGCCTCGGCGATCAGATCGCGGGCCACGCTGTCCACGTCGCCCGCCTTCACTCCGGGGCGGATGGCGTCCAGAGCCGCCCGATGGGCCCTGCGCACCACCCGGTACAGCTTCTCTTGCTCGCCCTCCAGCTCACCGAGCCAGATGGTGCGGGTGATGTCGGAGTTGTAGCCGTCGGCCAGGGCTCCGAAGTCGACCGTGATCAGCTCGCCGGCTTGAATGGAGCGGTCGGTGACCCCGGCGTGAGGATAAGCCCCGTTCGGACCCGAGGCCACGATGGAGTCGAAGGATGGCTTGCGGGCCCCCTCCTTCTGCAGCTGGTGCTCGAGCTCGGCACAGAACTCTTGCTCGGTGATCCCCACCTTGAGCATGGGCAGCGCGCGCTGAAAGGCCCGATCGGCGATGGCGGCCACCCGGCGCAACTGCTCGAGCTCGTGGGCGTCCTTGACCTGGCGCAGCTCCTCCACCAGGTTCTCGGTGGGCTTGAGCTCAGCCCGGTCGCCCAGATCCTGGCGCAGCTCGTCCAGGTCGGCCACGGTCAGGTTGCGGCTTTCGAAACCGAGCACGCGGGTGCCGTTGAGCCAGGGGGCCACCAGCACTCCCATGCGCTTGTCTCGGGCTGGCAGATACCGAATCAGCTCGACCTGGGGGCAGCTCTCCTCCACCGCCGCCCAGTAGCGGCCGTCGGTGACCAGCGCCACCCGGTCGGCGGTCACCAGCAGCCAGCCGTAGGAGCCGGTAAAGCCGGACAGATAGCGCCGGTTCTCACCGGTGCTGACGAGCAGGCCGTCCAGCTTCTCCTCGGCCAGCCTTGAGCGCAGTTTCTCGATTCGGTTCACGGATCAGGCCTCCAGATTCCTCGAAAGAGCTCGCGCGCCGGTCCGCGCATCAACATGGTCTCAGCCCAGGTCACCTGCAGGCTGCCCCCGGGCAGGTCCACCCGGGCCGCTCGCTCGGTCCGGCCGGAAGCCACCGCCGCCGCCAGGGCCGCGCAGGCTCCGCTGCCGCAGGCCAGGGTGGCCCCCGCGCCGCGCTCGTAGACCTGCACCGCCAGGTGGGTGGGCGAGAGCACCCGGGTGAACTCTACGTTCACCTCGCCCAGCGGGCCGTGCTGCTGCAGATACGGTCCCCGCTGCGAGAGCTCGACGGGACGGTCCACGAACACCACCAGGTGGGGGTTGCCCATGGACACCCCCCAGCCCTCCCCATCGCTCACCTCGACCGGCACCGGCTCGCTCGCAAGACCTTCCGGGGAAAGGCCTCGAGGAGCGCCCATGTCCACCTCCACCTCGTCTGATACGAAGCGGGCCCGGCGCAGGCCGGAAGGGGTCTGGAAGCTGACCTCGGAGCCCTGGCTGACGCCCTCGCGCCGGACATAGAGCGCCAGGCAGCGAAGCGCATTGCCGCAGGTCGAGGCCGGCGAGCCGTCGCGGTTGAAGATCTCCATGGCCAGACCCTGGCCGTTGCCGCGCAGCAGCACCAAACCATCGGCCCCGACTCCAAAATGAGGAGCGCACACAGCCCGGGCCAGGGCTGCCGGATCGCCCTCGAGCCCCGAGCGCGCATCCACGATCACGAAATCGTTGCCCAGCCCCTCCCACTTGGCGAAGGGAAGGCCGTTCACACGTGGGCCGGGGGAGTCTCTTTGCTGGCTTCCCGAGAACCGCCCCCCTTGGCCTCCTTGAACGCCTCGCGCAGGAAGTCGGTGCTCATGGGACGGCTGGGGCTGACAGTGGTCACCGAGTGCTTGTAGACCATCTGCAAGCGGCCCTCATCCTCCAGGAAGATGGTGAAGTTGTCATAACCGCGCACCACGCCCTTGAGCTGGACCCCTTTGGAGAGGAACACCACCACGATCTGTCCCTCTTTCTTGAGCTGTGCCAGAAACGCGTCTTGCAGGTTCAACATCTTTGTTTCTCCCATTCCCGGATGAGTTCGAGCGCCTGAGCGAGCGGATCGCCCTCGGCCTCCAACCAGTGTATGTCTGTCTCCCGGCGAAACCAGGTGAGCTGGCGCTTGGCGTAACGACGCGTGTTGCGCTCGAGCTCGAGGCTGGCTTGCTGCAAACTCTTCTTCTGCTCCACCACGTCCAGCATCTCGGGGTAGCCGATCAGCCGCAGACGGCGCAAAGAAGGGCCGTAACCCTTCTCGGCCAGCGCGCGCACCTCCTCCAGAAAGCCATCCTCCAGCATCTGGCGGGTGCGCAGCGCGATGCGCTGGTGCAGTTTCTCGAGCGGCCAGCGCAGGCCCAGCATCAGCGAGTCGAGCCCCGGGTCGGTGGTGGCGTAGTGAGCCGAGAAGGGGACGCCGGTCTGGCGAAAGACCTCAACCGCCCGCACCACTCGGCGGGGATTTTGCCGGTCGACGCGCTGGTAGGCCACCGGATCGACCCGCTCGAGCTCGGCCAGCAGCTCCTCCAGCGGGGTGGCCTTCAGCTGCTCGCGCAGAGCCGGGTCGGGAGCAGCCTCGGGCAGGGTGTAGCCGCGCAGGAGAGCCCGCACGTAGAGTCCCGTCCCCCCCACGATGAGCGGCAGCCTGCCCCGCGAGCAGATCTGCTCCACCGCCTGGCGAGCCAGCGCCTGAAAATCGGCTACCGAGAAGGACTCGCTCAGGTCGCACAGGTCGATGAGGTGATGAGGAACGAGGGCCCGCTCGGCAGGGGTGGGTTTGGCGGTGCCCAGATCCGTCCCCCGGTAGACCAGGGCCGAATCGGCGCTGACGATCTCGAGGGGGATCTCGCGTGCCAGAGCCAGAGCCAGGGAGGTCTTGCCGCTGGCGGTGGGGCCGACCAGCGCCAGCACGGGCAGTCTGGTCACGCCCGGTGGAAGAGCTTCTCCAGCGTGGCCTGATCCAGCCGCACCCGGGTTGGGCGGCCGTGGGGGCAGTAGGGCGAATGCTCCACCTCCAGCAGCTCGCGCAGGAGAACCCGCATCTCGTGCTTCTCGAGGGGATCACCGGCTTTGACGGCCGCCTTGCAGGCCATCATGGCCCGCAGCCGCTCGCGCCACTCCTCGGCCGTGTGGTGGCGCACGCTGACCTTCTCCTCGGCCAGCTCCTCCAAAACGCCCCGCAGGGTGGGCACCGCCTTGCGGGCGGGAATGCCGTAAGGCACCGAGCGCAGCTGGAAGGAGTTGCCACCAAAGGGCTCCAGCTCAAAGCCCAGCGTCAGGAGATCGGACGCCCGCTCGGCGGCCAGCTCGGCCACCAGGGGGGAGAGCTCGAGCACCTCGGGGACCACCAGGCCCTGAGCCCCTTGCTCGAGCGGCGCCAGATGGCTCAGCCGCTCATACAGGATGCGCTCGTGGGCGGTGTGCTGGTCGACCACCCACAGCTCGCCGCGCACCAGGGCCACCAGGTAGGTGTCGTGCAGCTGGGCCAGTGGAACCGGCTCCTCGCTGGCGCTGGCCAGAGGCTTGAACAGCTCCAGCGACTGGGGCGTGGTGACGTAGCTCCTGGCCGGACGCTCGCGTGCGGGAGGCTGGTAAGCGGGCGCGGGCGACCGGTAAGCTCGGCTTTCGGGCGGCTGCCAGGCTGGCCGGGCCGGCTCGGGCGGGTCCCAGGGCTCGGATCCCTGAGGAGCTTCCCGGACGGGCTCAGGCGGATCCCAGGGCAGAGCCACCGGCTCGGGCCGCTCCCACGAGGCGTCCTCGAGGGTCTGGTGCTGAACCGTGTCGGCGCCCTGTGCCTCCAGGCCCCGAGCCACCGCCCGATAGACAGCACGAAAGATGTGCTGGTTGCTGGCGAAGCGCACCTCGGACTTGGTGGGATGCACGTTCACGTCCACCAGCTCGCCGTGGACCTCCAAGGAGAGGATGCCCACGGGATACTTGCCCTTGGGGAGGAGCGGGGTGAAGCCCTCCAGCCAGGCCTGGGAGAGCAGGGCGGAACGAATGATGCGCCCGTTCACCAGCAGGAACTGCCCGGTGCGGTTGGGGCGGGCCAGAGCGGGCAGGCCGACCAGCCCGCGCACCGAGACGCCCTCAACCTGGCCCTCCACCGCCACCAGCTGGCCGGCGTCCACCTTCAAGAGCAGCCCCAGGCGCTCGGCCAGGCCCATCTGGGCCGGGAAGTGGAGCATCTCGCGTCCATTGGACACCAGGCGGAACTGCACGTGGGGCTGGGAGAGGGCGGCCTTGCCCACCAGATCGACCACCTGCGAGGTCTCGGCCGCCGGGCTGCGCAGAAACTTCTTGCGGGCCGGGGTGTTGAAGAACAGGTCCTCCACCGTGATGCGCGTGCCGGGCACGGCGGCGGCCGGACCACAGCGCTCGATCACCCCTCCGGTGACCACCACCTCGGTGCCGGCCTCGGCCCCCGGCTCGCAGGTCAAGATGGTGAAGCGCGACACAGCCGCGATGCTGGGCAGGGCTTCGCCCCGGAAACCGTAGGAGTGAAGCGAGCAGAGGTCTTCCCAGCGCGAGATTTTCGAGGTCGCAAAGCGCTCCAGGGCCAGGCGCGCGTCCTCTGGCCCCATGCCACAGCCATCGTCTGAGACCGAGAGTGACCTGGTGCCGCCCTGCACCAGCTCCACCGTGACCTGACGAGCCTGGGCGTCGAGCGAGTTCTCCAAGAGCTCTTTGACGACCGAGGCGGGACGCTCCACCACCTCGCCGGCGGCGATCCGCTCGGCCACGCTCTTCTCGAGAATCTGCACGCGAGCCATCGCCGGGGTTTCGCGTTGCCTGCGCGGGGCCCTTTCGAACAGAAGGAGCCAGCAACATGGATTCGAACTGGCCGGCATGCAACGTAGAACCTTCCTTCAGGGCCTGGGAGCCATCACTCTGGCTGGCCTGGCCACCCCGGGGTGCGGAGACGTCTCCTCGGGCAGCCAGCGCACCACTCCCACCGCCCCGCAGAACCTTTCTCCCAGCCAGTCCCAACTGGCCGACGGACGCTTCGTCTTCCTCAGCGATGGAAGTCGTATCGAGCTCTTCCCCTTCCAGAACCTGGTTCGACTGCGAGCCGCCGATGGCTCGGTGCTCTTCGAGCAGGCCGGGCTGGGCGTGGGCGCCAATCAGTGGAACTTCCCCAATGACGCCAGCCCCGGACCGGACGGACTGATCCTGGTGTGCGACTCGGGCAACAGCCGGGTCAAGATCCTCGACCGAACAGGCCTCCTGGTGGGAGTGCTGCCGATCGGCGGTTTTCCTGGTGGTGTGGCCTCCAGCGGCACCAACATCTTCGTCAGCAACCAGACCGAGAACCAGATCCTCACCTTCAGCTGGCAGGGCGGTGGGGCCCTTGCTGGCAACACGTTCGGCAGCCCGGGGAGTGGGGATGGCCAGCTCAACACGCCCAGCGGTATGGCCATCGACCCCCAGAGCCAGCTGCACGTGTGCGACTCAGGCAACCACCGCGTCCAGGTCTTCACCCAATCGGGCGCCTTCGTGCGCAGCTACCGCGGCGGTCTGACCCTGCCCGAGAAGCTGGCCATCGATGGCAAAGGCCTCTCCTACGTGGCTGACCCGGCCGAGTCCGAGTTGCAGGTATTCGATGCCAGCGGCGGCGCGCTGCCCTCGTTCCCGATCCCGGCCGGCATCCAACCGATCTTCGTCAGCCTGTCGCCCGACCTCGTCTTGTGGGTCACCGGCGCGATCTCCTGAGAGGACCTCCCCCGTTATGAACCCCTTCCTCGGTGAAATTCGACTCTTTGCCTTCGACTTTGCACCCGGCAACGGCCAGGAGCCCCTGTGGCAGCTCTGCGACGGAAGCCTGCTGCAGATCGGAGCCAACCAGGCGCTGTTTTCCCTGATCGGGACGACCTATGGCGGAGACGGCCAGACCACGTTCGGGGTGCCCGACCTGCGCACCGCCAATCCCCTGGCCAGCAGCAACTTCGGAGCCTACTACATCTCCCTTCAGGGAATCTTCCCGGAGCCATCCTGATCCAGCCTATTCTTGAGAGGAACCCTTTGCAATGAATCCCTTCATCGGTGAAATTCGACTCTTTGCCTTCAACTTTGCCCCCGCCAACGACCAGAGCCCCCTGTGGCAGCTCTGCGACGGAAGCCTGCTGAAGATCAGCGACTATACCCCTCTGTTCGCCCTGCTCGGCACGACCTACGGGGGTGACGGCCAGACCACGTTCGGGGTGCCCGACCTGCGCACCGCCAATCCCCTGGCCAGCAGCAACTTTGGCGCCTATTACATCGCCCTGCAGGGGATCTTCCCCCCCCGCTCCTGAGACTCAGGCCAGCAGCTGATCCACCCGAAGCAGCTCGAAGCTCTGGCGGGCCAGCTCCCTGAGAATGGTTGGCAGGGCCGCCACGGTGCAGCTCTGATCGCGCATGCCGTCGTGCAAGAGCACGATGTCTCCGCTGCGAGCCTGGCGCAACACGCGTTGGGCCAGCACATCGGGCGGGGGGTTCTCGAAGTCACGCGGGTTCAGGCTCCAGGTCACGGTGGCCTGGCCCAGCCGGGCGGCCTGGATCACGTTCCAGGGGTATCGAAAGCCGAAGGGCGGGCGGAACCACTGGGGCCAGATGCCGGTCACCCGCTCGATGCTGGCCGAGGCCAGGGCCAGCTCTTCGCGAGCCGCGCCGGGAGAGCGGAGCAGCAGGTTGGGGTGAGAGTGGGTGTGATTGCCCAGCAGGTGACCTTCGTCGAGGATGCGGCGGGCCAGCCCGGGATGGTGCAGCACCTGCGAGCCGACCACGAAAAAGGTGGCCTTGACCCCGAACTCGCCCAGGATGTCCAGGACGCGCTCGGTGTAAGGCGGCTCGGGGCCATCGTCAAAGGTGAGGGCCACCGCCCGCCGACCTCGGGGACCGTGCACGTGCACCCGGCTCAAGCCCGGGTTGCCCGGGTTGACCAGCGGGTCCAGCACGGCTCCCACCGCCACCGCCCCTCCGAAAGCCTGGGCCCAGCGCTCCAGGCGCCGGCCGGGAGGGGCCGAGAGGGCGTAGAGCCCCGCCAGCACGGCCGTGCCGGCCAGGTAGGCCTGCTGGTGGTGGTCGTGGACCCAGCCCCAGAGCGAGCGGTCCTCGATCTCGGGAGTTCGGTCCTCGTCGGTCCGGGTGGAGGTCTGCATCCGGGGATCTTGGCCCTCGGAGGGGAGCAGACCTGCAGGTTTCTGGCCCCCGGGCGGCGCATTCTGGTGCCGTCGTGATCAAGCGCCTGCTCATCCTTTTGCTGCTCTGCCAGGTGGCCCTGGCCGGAGGCGACCTGGACGTTCGCCAGGGCGGCTCACTGTGGGCCCGGGTGGAGTCTCACGGCACCATTCGCCTGGGCGGCTCGCTGGCCGGCAAGTTCGAGTCCGATGGCAGCGTGCGCAAGAACGGCTCGTTGGTAGGCCGGGTGGAGTCGGACGGCACGGTACGGAAGAACGGCTCCCTCTTCGGCGAGGTGGAGTCGGACGGCACCCTGCGCATCGGCGGCTCGCTCTACGGACGCATCGAGTCGGACGGCACCATCCGCAAGTCGGGCTCACTCTGGGGTCGAGCCGAAGGGGTGGACGGCAGCTTCGACGACATGCGCCGGGTGGCCGCGGTGCTCTTCTTCTTCGCCCCCGACTTCGGAGGAGGCGGCTAGCTTGGCGCTGCAGGTGCGCGAGTCGGTCTTGCGGGGGGAGTTTGGCACCGACCTGACCACTCGCGTGGCAGCCCGCCTGGGGGCCGCCTTCGCCCGCTTCCTGCACGAGCGCCAGCCCCACGCCACCGTGGTGGTAGGCCGTGATACGAGGGCCTCGGGCGGCCCCCTGCTGCAGCACTTCCTGGGAGGCCTGTCGGTCTATCCCCTGCGAGCTCTGGACGCCGGCGTGGTGCCGACCCCGGCCCTGCTGGTGGCCAGCTCGGCCTGGTCGTGCCAGGCCGCGGTCATGGTCACCGCCGGCCGGGCCCCGGTGGACTGGAACGGCTTCAAGTTCACCCTCAACGGGCTTCCCTTCGATCAGGCCTCCATGAAGGCGCTCTATGAGATGTACAAACGCTCTCCCTCCCCTCGCCCGGCGCGACCGCTGCTGACCAAACGCTACGGCGAGGCGGCCAGCCTGCACCTGGCCCGGGTGCTGTCTCACTTCCAGCTGCCCGAGCTGGAGAAGATGGATCTCCGCGTGGCCGTGGACAGCGGCCGCGGTGCCGCTGAGGCGCCCGTGCTGGGCACCCTGGCCGCACTCGGGGCCAAAGTCTTCAACGTGCACACGGTGCGCGAGAACAAGTCGCCCGAGCTGGGCCTCAAGCCTCTGGCCACGCGGGTAATCCGCTCCTCGTGCCACCTGGGCGTGGCCACCGGCTGGGAGGGCCTGCTGCTCCTCTTGATCGACGAGAAGGGGCGGCGCCTGACCCGCCACCAGACTCTGGCCCTGGCGGTGCGCTCCTATCTCGAGATGCAGCGAGAGAAAGCCCTGCTGGTGACCCCCAACAGCCTGAGCCACCTGGTCTGGCAGACCGCCCGCTTGCACCAGGCCCAGGTGCAATACTCGGGACCGCTCAACCGCGACATGCTCAGCGAGCTGGCCGGCCTGGACCCGGAGCGCCCGGCGCTGGGGCTCGACCTGAGGGGCGAGCTGACCTGGCCGAGCGTCTGCTTCTCACCTGACAGCCTGAGCACTCTGGTGCTGGTGCTGCGCTTGATGGCCCACCACAAGCAGCCGCTCTCCGAGCTGGTGGAGGAGCTGCCCCCTTACTCCAGCAGCGAAGGCCAGGTTCCCTGCGCCCAGGACCTGGGCCCCACCGAGATCATGGAGCGGCTGGCCACCTGCTACCAGGGGGCCCGCATCTCGACCTCGGCCAACCTGGAGAAGCGCCGGGATGCCTGGTGGATCCGGGCCGATCTGCCGGCCGGGGGCTGGGTGGCGGTGCAGCATGCCTTCCGCCTGCCGGTGCTGGATCTGTGGGCCGAGGTGCCTCAGCCTGAGCGGGCCGAAACGCTGCTCGAGGAAGTGCAGGGCCTACTGGGATTCGTCCCGGTGTGACAGGCTGAAGTAGCCGCCGGCCGAGTCGTCCAGGCGGCTCCAGACCACCCGCTGGCCGACTTCCAGGATGGCAGCGCTGTCTCGAGCGACCACCATGGTCATCGTTTGCGAGCCGCACCAGCGCAGCACCTCGAGCTTCATCTCTCGCTCGGTGCCGTACCAGTCGTCTTGCGTGCTCCAGGCAAGGGTGCCGTCTTTTTTGAGCTGCAGCCTCCCCGTCAGATCGTCTACACCGTAGTCCACGGTCAGATCGGGGCGCACCCACAGCAGTTGCTGAGTGGTCCCGTTATCCACCATCCAGTAACCCACCAGCCGGGCCGGTCGTGGACCTTGCTGGCAGTGCCCCTGATGGGACATCCCGAGCATCAAGACCAGGGCCGGGATCAGCATCCAGCTCCACAGCTTCTTCACGTCCATCACCTCACTGCCATTGTAGACAGGGGGTGTGGCTCGGACCAGGGGAAACGGCGGCTCAGATTCTCATCAGCTTCAGCATTCCTTCAGGATCTTCGCCGCTGATCCGTTCGCAGGTTTCAAGGCGCCTGGCCAGGAACTTCTGGAGGGAAGATGGAGACTCGCTTCCTCCCCGTCCATGCGATCCAACCTCTTCAGCTGGCGGCCCGACAGCCGGCCAGCTCGGCTGGCCCATCCGGCGATCCCCTCGACCTGGTGGTAACCTCCGGCACTCCCACTCCCGAGCGCACCGAGCCCCGCGCACCCGGCCCGGAGCGAGTGCCTGCATCCAGCGCTCCCATGGTGGTCACCATGGAGGACCCCCCGCGCGGGCGACCTGCCGGAGTAGTGCTCGAGTCGACCTCGCACCTGGCGCACCCGGAGATCCTCCCCGTCCTCAACGGCCATCTCGACGCGGGTCGACCGGTCGTGGTGAGGGGCACCACCGGCTCGGGCAAGAACGCCCTGGTCAAGGAAGCTGGCCGCGGCGGCGCTTACGCTCGGATCGGTTGCGCGAGTGACCTCGAGTGGGGCCGCTTTGCCCCCCAGCCCGGGGGTCAGTTCGCCTGGCAGGACGACCTTCTGGGCGAGGCCCTGAGCCGACCGGGGCTGGTGCACCTGGACGAGATTCACCTGCTCAGCCCGGCCGTGCAGACCCAGCTGGCCACGTTGCTGTCCACCGGCGAGCTGGCCGTCGAAAATCGACCGCTCACCTTGAAACTGCACCCCGAGACCAGGATCGCGGCCACCCTTCACAAGGGGGAACGGCTGCAAGACGACCTGGCCGAGGTGCTGGGCGTTCGGCAGCTTCCCTTGGAGGTTCAGCGCATGCTGGATACCGCCTCGCAGGTGGCCGCCTGGGCCCGGCAGGAGGGACGACCGCTGCCGCTCTCCCCGCTCGACTGCCAGACCGCCCGCCGAAGCTCAGCTCCCGTCAGCCAGGTGGACGAGGCCCGGGTGGACCTCGAGTTCCTGCACGAGTTGCACCGGGCCAACGATGACCTGGCGCCGTCCGACTTCAACCGCGCTCTGGGGGCCGACCCCGACCCGGTGCGCGAACAGATTCGGGCCTGGAAAGAAGACCCGCCGCCCTGGATGGCCGAGCTGGCTTCGCAGTGGCCAGGCTACCGGAACCTCGAGCACGGGCTCTGGAGGCTTGCCCAGACGGCGCCCGAGCGCGGGGAGTTCTTCACTCGATTGGTCAAGGCCCACGAGGGCGATGTCGAGAAGTCGCTGGCCAGCCTGACCCGCGTACTGGCCTCGGAGCGTGCGCCCGAGCAGGCCCTGGAGAGCGAGCTACAGGCCCTGGCGGGATTTCCCGAACCGACCGCCGGAAGCGGGTTACGCCTGGATTCAGGCGGCCTCACCGTGGGAGGAACCTTCCTGCGCAGGCGCAGCCGTTCCTGAGCTTCAGGGTAGCTGGCTGCCGGGGTCCAGCCCGGTCACCGCGGCCCCGGCCAGCTCGAACGCGCCGCTCGAACGGAAGCGCAGTTGCACCGTCTGGCCGTCGAAGTCGTGCACCGGGAAACGGTGGATCTGCCAGCCGTGCGAATCGCCCTCCAGGCGGCCCACCTCGCGCCAGCGGTCGGTTCCAGCCAGGGCCATCTCCACCGTGACCCCCTCGTAGTGAGGCTCGAGCTGATGACGGGTCTCGAAGTAGAGCGTGGTGTCGCCCGACGCGGCCAGATCGATGGGCCGCGAGGTCAGCGTGGCCTGACCGGTGGCGCTCTGCACGCCGGGGCGGCCAGGCAGATCCTGCGTCGTCCACGAGCCGGTGGCCTCCCAGCCGTCGTTCTCGAAGAACATCCGGGAGGCGGGTAGGGTCACGCTGCTCTCGGCCAGGCGCGAGCGGTTGCCCACCTTGTCGATCAACTGCAGACCCACGTGCACCTGGCGCGGCTGGCTCGAGGGCATCAGGTGCGCCAGCGAGCGCTGCTGCTTGCCCGCCTCTGCGCTGCGGCCGGCCTCCACCAGGTTGGCCTCGTCCAGGGCGCCCTCCTCGCCGAAGGGGCGGGGCGACACGCGCAGCTCGTAGGCGGCCGGCTGGCCGCACCAGCCGTCGTCGCCGGTGGGGGTCCAGGCCACCAGCACCTCGGCCGGACGCGGTCGCACCAGGAAGTCGGTGGGAGGGGCCGGGGGCAGGGCGTCATTCTTCACCGCGTTGGCCGCGTTCAGGCGACCGCCGCTGGCGGTGTTCTGAGCGAAGGCCGGCACCGGATCGACTCCGAAGAGCAGCCGGTCCTTGATCTGCTGGTTGGTCGCCTCGGGATAGGCGCTGGCCACCAGGGCGGCAACGCCGGCCACATGGGGGCAGGCCATGGAGGTGCCGCTGAAGGTGGCGTAGCCCTGGTCGGGCACGGTGGACAGGATCTCGTGCCCGGGCGCGGCCAGATCCACCGTCTTGGGGCCGTAGTTGGAGAAGAAGGCGATCTGATCGTTGCGGTCGGAGGCGGCCACCACCACGCTGTTGGGGATGTCCAGGTTGCTGGGATAGGAGGGCACCTGGTCGTTGTTGGAGCGGTCGTTGCCGGCCGCGAAGACGTGCAGCGCCGAGGCGTTCTCGAAGGCCTCCTTGATAAACGGGTTGTAGCCCCCGCCGGTCCAGGAGTTGGAGGTGACCCGAGCCCCGTTCTTGTCGGCGTAGTCGATGGCCCGCAAGATGGTGGCCGCAGAGCAGGTGTCGCCGTCATCGGGAAAGATCTTGACCGCCATCAGGCGGCCTTCCCAGTTCACGCCGGTCACGCCCAGCGAGTTGTTGCCGACGGCCGCGATGGTGCCGGCGCAGTGGGTGCCGTGGGCACCGCCCGCTTCTCCCCCACCCCGGTTCTGGGTGGCGTCGAAGCCGTGCACGTCGTCGATCACGCCGTTGCCATCGTCGTCGATGCCGTTGCCAGGAATCTCGCCGGTATTGGTCCATAAGTTGGCCTGCAGGTCCTGGTGGGCAAAATCGATGCCGGTATCGAGCACGGCTACGATGGGGCCGTTCTCGCGCTTGCCGGTGGTGATGCGCCAGGCCTCGGGGGCGCTGATGTCGGCCCCGGGATTGCCCGAGTTCGAAAGGCCCCAGAGCCGCTCGTCCAGGTCGTCGGGGCGCAGCGAGGCGCGCTCGTAGAGGTGGTTGGGGGCCGACCTGGCCACCCGCGGGTCCTGGGCGAAGGCGGCCTCGTCCTGGGTCGTCTTGACGTGCAGAACCTCCTGGCCGGCCACCTCGAGGCGGTCGAGCACCTCGAAGGGCATTTCCTCGGCGGCCACGCCTGGCTTGAGCTGAACGAGCATTTCGCCCCGCGCGCGGGGGGCAGCATCCTGGATTCTCATGGCCCGGATTTTAGCCCCCTGAGGTGGACCAGAATGTTACCGGAGCATTGCCAATCCTGCAGGAGCAGGACAGGGAGGCGCAAACTGCCGCCTCATGCCCACCTACCAGAGCGAGCTCGAGCTCAAAACCAGCGGCCACGGCCACATGCAAGACCTGACCGGCCAGCTGGCCCGGGCCGTGCGCGAGTCGGGCATACAGACGGGCCTGGCCAACCTCTTCAACGTGGGCAGCACCGGGGCCGTGGGAACCATCGAATTCGAGCCGGGCCTGGAGCGCGATCTGCCCGAGCAGCTCGACCGCCTGCTCCCCCCCAGCCGCGAGTACGGCCACGAGAAAGCCTGGGCCGACGGCAACGGCCACTCCCACTTGCAGGCCACGCTGCTCGGACCTTCGCTCAGCGTTCCCGTGCGTCAGGGACAGCTGGTGCTGGGCACCTGGCAGCAGGTCGTCCACCTCGAGTGCGACGTCAAGCCGCGCCGTCGCACCCTGATCGTCACGGTGCTGGGCGAGTGATCCGCGTCAAGATCTGCTGCATGGCCAGCGTCGAGGAAGCCCGCACGGCCGTGGCCGCGGGGGCCAGCGCCCTGGGGCTGGTGGGACGCATGCCCAGCGGCCCGGGGCCCATCTCCGACGAGCTGATCGCCGAGATCGCCGCCACCGTGCCCCCGGGCGTGGCGACCTTCCTGCTCACCTCCGAGACCGAGCCCGAGGCGGTGGTGGAGCACGTGCGACGCTCGGGCGCCAACACCGTGCAACTGGTCGACCGGGTGGCGGGCCAGACCTACGCGGCTCTGCGGCGCGCGCTGCCTCTGGTCAAGCTGGTGCAGGTGGTCCACGTGGCCGACCAGGAAGCTCTCGGCGAGGCGATTCAGGCGGCCCACCACGTGGATGCGCTGCTGCTGGACTCGGGCTCGTTTTGCGGCCCGGTCAAAGAGCTGGGCGGCACCGGCCGGGTGCACGACTGGGAGCTGAGCCGGCGCATCGTGGAATCGGTGCCCCGGCCCGTCTACCTGGCTGGCGGGCTGAAGCCAGAGAACGTGGTCGAGGCCATCGAGAAAGTGCGCCCCTTTGGAGTGGATCTGTGCACCGGAGTGCGCACCGAAGGGCGGCTCGATCAGGCCAAGCTGCAGGCTTTCATGCAGGCCGTGCGCAGCACCAACCGGGTTTTCGATTAAGGCCTGTTGACATTCACGCGGCCGGACCAAGCGCTACCTTAGAGTCGCGTGTCCGGGTCGGGTCTCGATGACCGGGTAGTTCCCCGGTACCGCCCCCATTCCAGCGTATACCCCGGAATCAGCCCGGTACCGGGAAATCTCCCGGTACCCGGCTGCCCACTGTGCTTCAGGGCCACACGCGCTCGTCGGACAGGCCGTTGGGCGCCAGCACCTGGGCCTTGAGCTCGTAGTCGTGCTCGATGCGGCTGAAATAGTCCCGGGCTACCTGGTAGCCCGAGGGGAGCCTGCTGACCGTCCAGCTCTGCAACTCGGACCACTCCCCTCCGCGGCGACGGCCCAGGAGGATGATCTCGATGGGGCCTTGCTGGGTAACCGGCCCGGGGTTGGTCACGTTGATGCGGATGTTGACCTCGCGCAGCCCGGGGACGTTGCCCTGGCGGACCTGGAAGTCACTGATCTTGATGTCGGCCATCGCGGTGGCGCTGAGCAAAAGGAAGGTGGCAAGAAATCGTTTCATCAGGTCAGCTTCGAGTCGATCTCGGAAACTCCGCCCCGAGCGCGACGCAAACCGTTTACAATCTCTTTACGCGACTGTAACAACTTTCGGACGCTGCCCCCGGTTTGGAGCTGCACAAGACATCACCAATCGGAGGTAGCCAGCATGATCACCGCCACCCGAGCCACCGAGAGCAAGAAGGCCGAAACCACAGAGAAGCCCAGGCCCGCCGAGGCCCCGAGGGCAGCGGCCGCTCGAACCGAGAAGCCGGCCGAGAAGCCGGCCGAGCCCTCCCCGGCCCGACCGGCGACCGACCGGGCCGAGGTCAGCCAGGATGCGAGCCAGGCCGGCGAAGACGACTCGGCCGTGCTCGACCGGGTTCGCCAGCGGGTGGCCGCCGGCCAGGCGGATGCTTCCGAGAGCTCCGAGTCCGAGGGTCCGACCAGGGCAGAGCGGCCCGGTGGAGAGGAGCCGCCCGTTTCGGACAAAGAGCCCACCAGGGCGTCGGCCCAGAACGAGGCCGAGCCAGCGCCGGAGCCTACCCCGGAGGAGCAGGCCCTCGAGAACCTCGACCGCTACGGAGACCTCTACGACAACCCTGGCAACGCCGACGACCCCGATGGCATCATCTCGGAAGGTGACCTGGAGGAGATCGCCAGCGGCGACTATGACCGTGACGAGGCTCGCGCCTACCTCGAGGCGCAGGGGGTTGCTCAAGACGAGATCGACGCCACCCTGGCCTCCATCGAAGAGAGCGCCGGCGTGCTGCTCGAGGATGATGATCTGCGCAACGAGCTCGACACCGCCAACGACTCCAGCGGCGACCCGGACGGCGACATCAGCCGCAGCGACATCTCCGCAGCCGTCTTCGAGCGCCAGCTCGAGCAGGCCCGCGAGGGCACCCTGCCCCCCGGCGAGTCGGCCAGCAATCGGGACAGCTACGAGGAAGTGGAGACCATGGACGAGCGGGACGCCGAGCTAATCCAGCAGCAAGAGGCGACCGTGCTCGAGGCAGTCGACTCCGGCCAGCCGGTCGAGTTCACCAACGCCAACGGCGAGACCGAGATGGTCACCATCAACCAGGTCACCGACACGGGAGGGAACACCGTCTACGAGCTGACCGGGGAAGACGGCCACACCATCCGCATCGAATCCGAGCTCGGAGCAACCGACAACCGCACGGCCCTGGCCCGCATCACCGACTACTACACCCAGCTTCCCCCGGGCGTGCGCCCCAGCGTGGACGAGATCGCCCTGCTCAGCGATCCCAAGGACGGCGTGGCCGCCGACTACCGCCGCGACGGCGACAAGGTGCGCTTCTACGACGGCCTCGAGCACCTCAACGAGGAAGTGTTCGACCACGAGTACGGCCACGGAGTGGGTTACGAGGTGGACGGTGAGGGCGAGGGCTTCTTCGACGACGTGGGGGGCCTGTTCGGCGGACAGGACGGCCAGGGCGCCCCCGACGGCTGGGAGGACGCCATCGAGCAAGACGCCGCCAACCCCAGCGACTACGCCGACACCAACTACAAGGAAGACTTCGCCGAGAGCTGGGCCGCCTACCTGGAGGCTCGTGAGCAGGGGCCCGAGGCGCTGGAGCAGTTGATGGAGGCCTATCCAGCTCGCTTCGAGATTCTCGAGCAGATCTACGAGCAGGCTGCGGCCTAGCAGGCTGATGCAAAACCGGTAGTGGTGCCGAAGCATAGCTCCGCCACCACATGGAGGGCATCAGCACGCTGGACAATCTGTTGAGCGCAGGATGATGCAAAGCCCTCTTCGAGGACTCTCTGCTAGAGCAAGACGGGCGCTCGGCCGGCTCAGAGCTCCGGTCGAGCGCCCCGCCTGGGGCCAAGGCGAGGCCAGGCTTGTGGTCCTCCGCGTCCACGAGGGGGGTTTGCGGTTTGGCCTCTAGCCCGGAAGGGGGCGTAGTCGACGGCCAAACATGCACTGCCGGCCCCGACCTTCTTCGTGCCCGGGCGCAAGACGACTGCCAGTGGCCTCTGTGCTCAGGCCAGACCTCACTTCCAGACTTCTCGCAGGATCCGGACTATCCAGCCTGACCGTTCCGAATCCCGACCTGCCACAGGATGCTCCTGCCTTGCTCGCTGCGGGCCTTCATCGTGCCCCTGTGAAACCTGACCGACGGCGCCCGAGCCTTGCGTCGTCGCGGAACACCCGGTAAGGCGAACCCCTTGTGCCACAGGATGCTCCCGCTTTGCTCGCGCCAGGCCTTCAGCTGCCCCCGTGCAACCAGACCGACGGCGCCCGAGCCTCACGTCGTCGCGGAACACCCGATACGCC
>BTUM01000114.1:0-21415 GCA_045863235.1 Candidatus Xenobia bacterium
TGGCCTGCCACCTGCGACTGGTGCACCGGGGCTACCTGCGCATCAGCGGGCAGGCCGGAGAGCTGCGCTTCGAGCGGGCCGGCGAGGTGCTGCTCGGGGAGATGCGCGTGGTGAGCGTTTCCTCTCTTTAGATCTCCTCGTTCGTGCCCCGGGTCTCCACCAGCAGCGCCTGCAGCTCGGCCTCGGTGAGGGCCAGCTGGCGCGCCATGTCGCCCAGATAGCGAGCTTCCGGCTCGGGCACCTGCTGGTCGCTCCAGGCCACTGCCAGTAAGAGCCGCATGGCGTTCATCCTTCGGCCTTTGTCGAGCAGCTCCAGTTTGGGCCGGCTCCCATCGCGGTAGCGGATCACGCGCTGCTCGAACTCCTGGTGGCTCAAGCCGACCCGGTCAAGGATCTGGCGCACCAGGCTGGTTTCGGCGGGCGACCAGCGCCCATCGGCCCAGGCGAGCTGGATGAGCGCGGTGACCAGCTGCTCACGCTCGTCCATCGGGAGAGTGTCCTCGAAGTGCAGGGGGGCGTCCTTGCGCCCGAAGCCGTCATTCTCGAGCTCGGTGCGCAGCACGTCTTCGTCGGCCGGAAGCCCGAGCGAGAGCAGGCCCTGCTTGGTGAGCTCCAAACCGCACTCGAACTCGGGCCAGAGGGCCATCCGCACGCCGTGCTCTCGCAGGTCGCGGCAGTGCTCCTGGGACACGCCGCGAGCCAGCACCGTCAGGTCGGGACGAGCCTGGTGCAGGATCTCGGCCACGCGGGTGCTGGCCAGGGGGTCGGGCATGGTCAGCACTGCCAGGCGGGCCCGATAGGCGCCACAAGCATCCAGGATGGTCTCCGAGCTGAGGTCTCCGAGTACCACCCGGTGGTTGAACTGGCGTGCCCGACTCAGCACCTCCGGTCGTGGGTCCACCGCGCAGAAATCGATGCCGGCGGCCGCCAGAGCGCGTGCCAGAACGAAGCCCACCCGCCCATAGCCTCCGATGAGGACGTGCGAGGACTGGGGTGGCCCGGAGGAGACCGACTCTTCCTCGGGCTGGCCCGAGAAGTGCCTCTTCCACCAGGCGTGGACCCGACCCGCCTGGTAGGAGGTGGCCGGGGTCAGCACCATGCTGAAGACCGCGGTCACCATCACCAGGTTGTAAAGGCTGGAGGATACGGCTCCGGCCTTGACGCCGACCTGTGCCAGAACGAAGGAGAACTCGCCGATCTGCCACAGGGTGAGCCCGACCGCCCACGGCACCACCCGGCGGAAGCCGAAAAGCCGCACCACACCCGCAAAGACCAGGCACTTGAGGAGGAACGTCCCTACCAGGAGTCCCAGCAGCAGGGGCAGGTTCTCGCTGACGACTCGGGGCTCGATCAACAGGCCCACCGAGACGAAGAAGAGCATGCCGAACAGGTCCCGCAGAGGCCCCAGCTCGCTCAGGACGTGGTGGGTGTAGTCCGACTCGGCCAGCACCAGCCCGGCCAGGAAGGCCCCGAAGGCGAAGGAGAGGCCGGCCAGGTAGCTGAGAAAGCCGACGCCCAGGCCTACGGTGACGACGAGCAGGGTGAACAGCTCGCGAGGCGAGTGACTGGCGACGAATCCGAAGATGCGCGGGAGCAGCCTCCCCCCCACGAACCAGACGACCAGCACCATACCCGTGCCGGTGACCGCCAGGCGGGCCACGCTGGCCATCCCGGCGCTGAGGTTGGCGACTTCGGGCAACAAAAGCATCATGGGGATGATGGCCAGGTCCTGCACCACCAGCATGGCCAGCATGACGCGCCCGGACAGCGCTTCACGAAAGCCCTGCGCGTCCAGCACTTTGAGAGCCACCATGGTGCTCGAAAGAGACAGGGCCGCGCCGAACCAGAGGCCCTCCAGCCAGCCGTAGCCAAACAGATGGAGCATCAGCATGCCCCCCAGCAGGCAGGCGAGCATCTGCAGGCAGGTTCCGAGCAGAGCAACCCGTTTGAGCTCCGAGAGCCTCGAGAGTGAGAACTCCAGGCCAATCCCGAACATCAGCAGGGCCACCCCCATCTCGGCCAGGTGCTCGATGTCCTTGATTTCCAGCACCTTGGGTCCGGGGGTGTGCGGGCTCACAAACAGGCCGGCCAGGATATAGCCCAGCACCAGCGGCATCCGCGCCGCCCGGGCAATGAGGCCGCCGATCAGGGCAGCCACGAAGATCAAGCACAGGTCGTCAACCAGGCCCATGGAGTGGTTCCTCCTTTGAAAGACTGAACGCCAGGCTCAGTCGAGGGGAGGCCCGCGTCGGGCGATGGGAAAGGCCGGGTTGGCGACCCGAAAGCCCTGGCTTGACGGGTCGAACCGGTCGAGCGCGTTGGGCCGGGAGAGCGGGTAAGGACTTTCTCTGGTTGGCAACACAGCCAGAGGCCCCACCGGGAGCGGGGCCGGATGGGCAACCTCCAGCGTTCCGTGGGGCGCGTTTTGCACTCCCAGGTGCTCCTGCGTCTGACCGGGCCGCGCCCCGAAGAGGCACAGCAAACCGACGAATATCAGCAGGATGCGGGGCATGGTCTTCATGATGGCATCAAAGCGGACTCTGCTCCTGCCAGATGAGCCAGTTCAAGGTCAGGTTCCCGGCAAGACCAGCAGGAACCGCGAGCCCTTCCCCGGGGCAGATTCCACAAGCTCCAACCGACCCTGCAGGCTGCGGGCCATGGTGTAGGCCAGAAACAGCCCCATGCCAGTACCCTGGCCCACCTCGCGGGTGGTGAAGAAGGGCTCGAAAATGCGCTCCTGCACCTCGGTGGACATCCCGCAGCCGTCGTCGCGCACCTCGACGGCGACCTGAGGCCCCTCGCGCTGAGCGCTCACCTCCACGCGGCGGGCACCGGCCAGCTGAGCGTTATGGATCAGGGTGACCAGGATCTGCTGCACCTCCTCGGGTCGGGCCAGCACCGCGAGATCCTCGCCGCGATACTCGATCGGACCTCCCAGGCGGCGCCGCAAGCCATCCACCAGGGGAGCCAGCGGCACGCTGGTGGGCTGACCCACCCCTTCGCGAGCGAAGCTGAGCAGCTCGCTGGTGATCTGGCGACAGCGCCCCACCGACACCCGGATGCCCTCCAGAATGGCGGTGCGCTCACCCGGGTCGGTCTCGATGGCCAGCATCTCCGCGTCGGTGCTCAAGGCCATGAGGGGGTTGTTGATCTCGTGGGCCACTCCCGCGGCCAGCTGGCCCACGGCCGACATCTTGCCGGCCAGCAAGAGCTGGCCCTGGGCCTCTTGCAGCTCGCGGTGGCGGGCAGCGTTCTCGAACGACAGGGCGGCCAGCGAGCCCAGCAAGCAGAGCGCGGTCAGCTGGTCGCGGTTGAACCCCTGGCCCGAGAGCACCAGCAGACCCACGCCGCAGGGGGCTACCAGCAGGTTGTCCTCCACCCGGGGGCCCTCCAGCGAGGGCGGCTCGAAGGGGTCGCCCCAGCGGCGGCTCACCGCTCCGTCGCGCCAGAAGAGCCCGCCGCGGTGCTCGACCAGGTTGCGGGAGGCGTTCTCCAGGCCAGCTTCCAGGGAACGGTCGTCCAGGCTGCCAGCCAGCAGGCGCACTCCTTCCAGCAGGCGCGTGAGCAGCTCGAAGCGCTGCCGAGCGCGCAGCAGGCTCTGGTGCTCGCCTGCCGAGAGCAGGGCTCGGGCGGCCAGGGGGGCCAGGCGCGAGAGGCGCTCGAGCACCTCGGGGGAGAAGTCGTCGGCTTGCGGGCGTCCCATGTAGAGCACCCCCACCTCGCCCAGGGGCAGGGCGATGGCCGGGGCTTCGTCTGGGAAGAGACGCGCTCCCTCGAGCTGCACGCGGTGCAGGGGCTGGCTGCGCTGATAGGCTTCCTGGACGATGGGCTCGGGCAGATCCAGCGAGAGGCGCTGGCGGAAGGGCGTGCGGGCGGCCACCGGCACCAGCTGGCCCCGGTCGGCCAGGAACAGGGCCACGGTCTGGCAGGGTTGCTGGGTCAGGGCGATCTCCAGGATCACCTGGGAGGGCTCGGGTGCCTCGAGCAGGCGGCTGGTCCAATGGCCCACGTCGTCCAGGCGGCCTGCGGCGCGAGCGAGCTGCTGGCGGGCCTCCTCGATCAGCTCGGGTGGATCCTCGCGGGGAGCAGACAGGGGCCAGGCCAGCGCCACCGAGGCCAGCAAGAGCAGCACCAGGGTTGGGGGGTCGGAAGACCAGACCATGACCCAGGCCAGCAACCCCTGGCCCAGAGCCGGGAGAACGGCGGGCCAGTGGAGCAGGGCGTAGATCAGGGCGGCCGGACCGGGAAAACCCAGGCCGCTGACCAGCACCGAGGCCGGCAGGGCCACCGAAGGACGGGTCACCCGCCTTCGCCAGATCAGGGCGGCCAGCGCGGCCAGAGCGGCCAGGCCGGGGCTCTGGCTGGCCACCCAGATCAGGCCCGCCGCCGGAGGCGTGGGCAGCAACGCCGCCAGGGGGACACAGCCCAGCGCCACCGCCAGCACCAGCGGGTCGTTCAGGAAGCGGCCCAGGGCCAGCGAGGCCAGCGTGAGCAGCAGGCAGGCGGCCAGGTAGAGCTTCTTCACGACCGCCCACCCGGCCTGAGCGCACAGCCAGACGCGCAAGGCTCCCCAGGCGGGGCACTGCGCACGGACATCACGTGAGCAGCTGGTGATACAGCCGCACCGCCTCCGGCCCGGGGCTGAGGCCCAGCTCGCGCTGCAGGATGCGGCAGTAGTCGTTGTAGCGGCGCACGGCGGTATCGCGCAACCCCTGGCCGGCCAGGCAGCGCATCTGGCCGAGCTGGGCTTCCTCGCGGCAGGGATCGAGATCCAGCATGCGCTGGTAGTGCTGGGAGGCCTCCACGAAGCGGCCCTGGCTCTCCTGGTCGCCGGCCAGAAGATGCAGCAGGCTGAAGACCTTCTCGCTGACGGTGCGTCGCAGCTCCACCACCCACTCCGACCACAGCCCCTCCAGGAGCTCGCCGCGATAAAGGGCCACGGCTTGCTCGCCGGCCTGGCGGGCAGCCTGGCTGAGGCGTCCCGAGGCGTCCGGACGGCACTGCTCGGCCAGGCGCTCGAGCCGGGCGTAGTCCGAGTCGATCGACAGGGCCGGGTCGAGCGAGAAGAAGCTGCGCTCGAAGACCACGATGGGGCCGGGGAGGGCGCGCAGGGCCCGGCGGGCGCGCGAGGCGGCGGTGTTGAGGCTCTTGCGGGAGATGTCCGGATTGTCAGGCCAGAGCAACGAGGCCAGTCGCTCGCCCGGCACCGGGCGGCGGTGGATCACCAGGTACAAGAACAGCTCCAGCGCCTTGCGGCTGGCCCACTCGCCGGCCGGTACGGGTTTGCCTTCCAGCAGCACCTCGGGCGGTCCAAAGCAGAGCACCTCCACCGTGGCCTGGGCCGGGGCAGGTTTGGCCGCGGGTGCCACGGCGCCGAGCTGCGGAAAGCGCTCGCGCAGGGCCTGCAGGGCCTCGCGCTCCAGACCCTGATCCCAGGCAGCCTGCAGCACCGGCGTCAGGTCGCGCACCTCGTGAGGCGAGAAGGGCTCCACCCGGTGGGCCGCCAGCGAGAGCCATTCGCGCAGCGACTCGGACCACTCGTCGGGCGGCAGCAGCTTCAATCGCAGCGCCAGCAGGCTCTGCAGCCCGGTCAGGTCGCGCTGGGCGCGGGCCAGGGCCAGGCCCCGCTCGATCAGCTCGCGGGCCATGGGGGCGCGCTCCAGGGCCAGGTAGGTGCGGGCCGCCCGCTCGTACAGGGCGGGCGCCTGCGAGCCTTCCAGCCCGGCGCGCACCCGGCCCAGCCAGCGCAGAGCCTCCTCGGGGCGTTGGCGCGAAGCCTCCAGCGAGGCCAGCTCGACCAGCACCTCCAGGTTGTCCTCGCCGTGGACCTGGCGGCACATCTCCCCGGCTTCCAGCAGGGCCTGGCGGGCCGGCTCGTGCTGACCGCCCTGGGCCAGCATGGCCCCCAGCCGCAGCAGCGTGCGCCAGCGGCTCTCCTGGGGTCGGGGCGCGGTGCGGGGGGGCTGGCCCTCCTGTCCGGCCAGGGCCAGGCAGACCGACACCACCTCGGGATCGAAGGCCGCTCCGGCCTGAGAGCGCAGCTCCTGGGCGGCTTGCTCGAAGCTCAGGGCCGGGCGGTGGGGGCGCGGGTGGCGCAGGCTGTCCCACACCTCGGCCACCGTCAGCACCCGCGACTCGATGGGGATCTCGGCCCCCTTCATGGCGCGCGGATAACCGCTGCCGTCGTAGCGCTCGCGCAGGTTGACGAGCAGGGGAGAGAGCTCGCGCAGGTCGGGCAGGTCTTCCAGCAGGGCCCGCAGGCGGGCCGGATGCTGATCCAGGAGAGCGCGCTCCTCGGGCGTGAGCACCCGGTTCTGCTGCAGCAGCTCGCGCTCGATCAGGGCCAGGCCCAGGTCGTGCAGCCAGGCGGCCAGCTCGAGCTGATCCAGCTGGTGGGCCGACAATCCCAGCTCCACGCCCAGATCCACCGCCAGGGCGGCCACTCTGCCCGCGTGCTCGTAAAGCCAGGGGTCCTTCTCCCAGAACACGCTCACCAGCGAGGAGATGAGCCGCAGGTAGCGCCCGCGCAGCTCGTCCAGAGCCCGGCGGCCTTCCTTCTCGATCCGGCACAGCTCGGCCGAGTGGCGCACGCTGGCCAGCAGGCGATCGAGCGGCACGGGCTTGAGCAGGTAGTCGTCCACCCGGTTCTGGATGGCGCGAATGGGAGCATCCTCGCTGGCGTAGCCGGTCATGACGATGCTGCGCAGCCCCTCCTGCAGGGTGCGCAGGCTGGCCAGCGCCTCCAGCCCGTCCACCCCGGGCATGCGCACGTCGCACAGGATCAGGTCGAGCGGCCGCGAGCGCGCGATCTCGAGGGCCTCGGAGGCGTTGAGGGCCACCTCCACCTGGTAGCCCTGGGCCTTGAGGGCGCGCTCCAGGCTGCGGGCCACCTGCACGTCGTCTTCCAGGATCAAGAGGCTGACTTCCACGCTGGCGGCTTTCGCGCAAGGACAGGACCCGTCCCTGCGGGGCGGAGAAGAGGGGGATCCCGTGCAGTTTCAGTATCGAGCCGTCGATCCCCGGGGCGAGCGCCGCGAGGGCGCCCTGGAGGCGCCTTCGCGCGAGGCGGCCCTGGCTCGCCTGCACGGCCAGGGGCTGGTGGTCTGGAAGCTCGCCTCGTCTGCCTCCGAAGAGCCCGAGTTGCGCCTCGGAGGCCGCGACCGGGCCCGCTTCTTCCTGCAGCTCTCGGTCATGCTCGAAAGCGGGCTGGGGCTGGTGCGCGGGCTGGGGGTGCTCTCGCGGGGGGACCCGCCGCTGGGGCCGGTGGCCGCCTGTCTGCAGGCCAGTATCGAGCGCGGTCAGCGCTTCTCGGTGTCCCTGGGCCAGTTGCCGGAGTGCTTCACTCCCACCTGGGTGGGACTGGTGCGGGTGGGGGAGGAGACCGGCGCCCTGGCGCAGATCCTGCGCCGCCTCTCCGAGCACCTCGAGCGCCGCGAGCACCGGCGGGGACGGTTGCTCTCGGCCCTGGCCTACCCCTGTTTGACCCTGCTGGGAGCCCTGAGCGTCTGCGCTCTCATGGTCTACTGGATGGTGCCCCGCTTCGTAGGGCTGATCGAGCCCGGCGGGGAGCTTCCCGGCCCGACCCGCCTGTTGCTGGCCATCAGCCAGCCGGGCGTGTTCTGGGGCCTGGTCTGGCTCTCGCTGGTGGCCGGTGGGCTGGCCTACCTGCAGCGCCGGAGGCTGCTGGCCCTGCTTTGGAGAGCTCCCGTGCTGGGGCGCTGGCTGCAGCTGGGAGCCACCGCCGAGCTGTGTCGCAACCTGGCCTTGATGCTGGACTCAGGCCTGCCCCTGGCCCAGGGCCTCAAGCTCTTGCGGATGAGCCCTCAGAACCCCTTCCTCGAGCTCGCCCTGCAGCGCCTGGAAGAGCGTCTGCGCCAGGGGGAGGAGCTGCAGGCCGTCTTTCAGGGCAGCGGCCTTTCTCCGTTTCTGGTGCAGCTGGCCACGATCGGGGCCGAGCTGGGACGTCTCCCGCCCATGCTCGATCGCTGCGCCGGCCTGCTCGAGGATGAGGCCGAGGGCCGGCTGGACACGCTGATGGTGCTGCTCGAGCCCATGCTGATCGGCTTTTGCGGGCTGGTGGTTGGGTTCGTGCTGATGGCCGCCTTCTTGCCCGCCTACGGATTGCTGCTGGAGGTGGGGCTGTGAGGGGGCACCTGCGGTCGGGGCACTCTCTGGCCGAGGTGCTGGTGGCCGCTTGCCTCTTTGCCGCCCTGCTCGTGACCTTGAGCTGGATCTACGTGCAGATGACCCGCAGCCAGCGCCAGGCCGATCCTCAGGCCGAGGCCGCCCGCACCGCCGTGCTGGCCCTCGAAAGGACGCGCGCCGAGCTGCGCGACGCCCTGGTGCTGGATGTGCCCCGCCAGGCCGGCCAGGTGCGCTATCGCAGCGTTCTGCGCGACGCTGAAGGGCGGCCGGTGACCGGGGCCAGCCTGAGCCTGGAGTACGGGCCCGAGCGCAGGATGCGGGTCGATCGGGGCGTGCTCGAGCGCCTGGAGGACGGCCAGGATCCCCAGCTGCTGGCCCGCCTGGGCGAGGGAGGCAGCGTCACCTTCGACCGCCCCGCCGGACAGCTCGACCTGCTGCAGATCACGGTGCGGGCCGTGGTCAACGGGCGCGAGCACCAGGTGGCCGGGGCCGTCCTGCTGGGCCAGCAGCGCTGAGATCTGGAGCGCGAGATTTCATGCAGCTTGTTACCTCTGTATCCGGTCTGTATCCGCTCTGGATCCGATCCTGAAACCGCCCCCGGGTATTCTGGCGATGTCAGCAAGCGCCAGGAGGACAAAAATGCAGGGAGCCATCGTCTGGTTGATCGAGAGCGAGCCCGCCCCTTCCGGCGCAACGACCGTATGGATCGAACGGAGGTAGCCAATGGACGCCATCAGCAACTTTAACGGACTGCAGCAGTTTCAAACCATCTCCCGCCCGGTGGGAGCATTCCAGGGCTCAGCCCCGGCCGATCAGAACGGCGCCGTCTCCTTCGGGGGGATGAACCTGCAGGTCGTGCTCGCTCAGATGGTCCAGTCGCTGGACAAGCTGAACCTGGGCTGGAACAGCCTCAACGGTAGCCAGCCCGAGCGTCCGCTGCCCTTCTTCGCCCAGCTGCTCGAGGGCCAGAACCGCCAGCCGGCCGGTCCCATCGCGGTCACCCAGGCCTATCCCTCCGACAACGAGGACGGTGGCGGGGTGGATCCGAGCCCGCCCATCGCGGTCACCATGGCCTACCCTTCGGACAACGAGGACGGCGGCGTCGACCAGCCCCCGGTCACCACCGCCAAGTATCCTTCCGACGCTGAGGACGGCGGGGGCTCGATCCCTCCCCGCCCCGACGGGCCGCCGATGGTCACCATGGCCTACCCGTCCGACAACGAGGACGGCGGCATCGACCAGCCCCCGCCCATCGCGGTCACCATGGCCTACCCCTCGGACAACGAGGATGGCGGCATCGACCAGCCCCCGGTCACCACGGCCAAGTATCCCTCCGACAACGAGGACGGTGGAGGCAGCATCCCGCCTCGGCCCGACGGCCCGCCGGTGAACCGTCCCCCGGTCGGCATCCCGCCTCGGCCTGATGGACCGCCGGTCGACCGTGACCCCCGCTTGATCGGGCCTCCTGTGGGCGGGCCGATCACCGAGAAGTATCCCTCCGACAACGACGACGGCGGACCGCGCCTCATCGGGCCCCCGGTCACCGAGAAGTACCCTTCCGACAACGAGGACGGTGGCGTGAGCCCCGGCAACCCGGGCCGCCCCGGCCGTCCCGGAGTCATCCCGGGCAACCCGGGCCGTCCGGGCGGGATCGGGGGCGTGAGCCCCGGCAATCCGGGTCGCCCCGGCATCCAGATCACGATGAAGTTCCCCTCCGACCAGGAGGACTGGCGCTCGGCCTGAGGCCGGTGACGGGCGGGCCCGGGGCTTTCCAGGGAGGAAGGTTCCGGGCCCCGCGGCGCTCTCAGGCCAGAAAGCGCCGCCCCAGCCTGCGGACCGCGAAAAACGAGAGAGCCAGACCCACCACCGCCAGGTAGAGGGCGTTCAGCCCCACCCCGTCCCACTCGCCCCGCACGATGCCGCGCATCATGTGCACCGCGTTGTAGAGGGGAGTCAGCTCGGCCACTGTGATCAGGGCGGGTGGGAAGCGCTCCTCGATGGGGAAGAAGATGCCCGAAAAGACGAAGGACGGGGTCACGAACAGCGTCCAGAAGTAGGTATAGAGGTCGATGCTGTCGATCAGCGAGGTGAAGGCGGTGCCGATGGCCGCGAAGCAGAAGCCGATCAGGGGCAGGGCCGCCAGGGCCAGCAGCAGCCGGGGGGTCAGGGGCACCCCGAAGAACAGGGTGATGGCCAGGAAGGCCGTCCCGTACAGGGTGGCCCGGGTGACGGCCCACAGGATCTCGCCCGCGGCCACGTCCTCGAAGCTGAGCGGGGTGGCCACCATGGCGTCGTAGATCTTGGAGAAGTGCAGCTTGACGAAGATGTTGTAGGTGGTCTCGAAGATCCCCCCGTTCATGGCCGAGGCGGCCACCAGCCCGGGGGCCACGAAGGCCGTGTAACCTCCCTCGAACTGTCCGCCGGCGGCCACATAGGCCCCCAGCCCCACGCCCATCCCCAGCAGGTAGAAGACGGGCTCGAAGAAGTTGGGCAGGATGTTGTAGACCCAGCGCTTGCTGTAGACCCAGAGATTGCGCTCCCACACCCGGGTGGCGCCTCGCAGGCTGAGGCGCCTCACTGGCGCAGCGTCCGTCCGGTGAGCTTCAAGAACAGATCCTCCAGGTTGCCCGGCCGGATGTAAGCTCCATTCAAGAACAGCCCCCGGCGCTCGAGCTCTTCCAGCGTCTGGCGACCGTCTTGCACGAACAGGCTGACCCGGTTGACGGCCGGCAAGAGCTCCACCCCCAGCTCGGCGCAGGCCTTTTCCAGCGGCTCGAGCTCTCCCTCGAGTCGGGCTTCGATGACCTCGGCGGTCACCTGCTCGGCGATCAGCTCGCGGGGCGGCCCCTGGGCGATGACGTGGCCGTGATCGAGGATCACCAGGCGGTCGCAGAGCCGTTCGGCCTCGTCCATGTAGTGGGTGGAGAGCAACAGGGTGACGCCGCGGCCACGCAGCTCGGCCAGCTTGTCCCACAAGAGGATGCGCACCTGGGGGTCCAGGCCCGTGGTGGGCTCGTCCAGGATGAGCAGGCGCGGCTCGTTCATCAGCCCCCGGGCCAGCGTCAGGCGGCGCTTCATGCCTCCCGAGAGCTCACGGATGCGGTCCTTGGAGCGAGCCGAGAGCTCGAGAAACTCGAGCAGCTCCAGGGCCCGCTTGCGGGCCAGGGCGCGGTCCAGCCCGTAAAAGCGGGCGTAGACGAGCAGGTTGTCGAGCACCGACAGCTCTTCGTCCAGGTTGTCCATCTGGGGCACCACCCCCAGCTGGCTCTTGATGGCCCGGTCGTCTCGCCCCGCCTCCAGGCCGAAGACGCGCAGGCTGCCCGAGGTGAGGGCGCTGACCCGGTAGATCATGCGCATGGTGGTCGACTTGCCGGCCCCGTTGGGCCCGAGCATGCCGAAAACCTCGCCGGGGTGCACCTCGAGATCGACGTGATCGACCGCCACCAGGGCGCCGTAGCTCTTGGTCAGGCCGCGGGCTTCCACCACCAGCTCGGACATGGGGGGCAGTATAGTGCTCCGGGCTCATGCAAGCAAGCTCATTCACGGACATGCCGGCCGGCACATGGGCGGGCAATTCCCCGGCATTCGGACCCTGCAGGAGAGCGGTCAAGTCTTTGTTGAGGTTGGTGGCTTTCCATTCTTCTCTCGAAGCCATGCCTCTACGTCGGAGCGGAGCACCCAGTAGCGCCGCATCCCCAGTTTCCCGGGAGTGGTGACAAAGGTCAACCTTCCCTTGCTTATGGCCCATCTGATGGGTTGCGTCGAGGCCGCTCCTATCAGCTCCTGAATTTCGATCAGTGACATGTGCTCCGGCGACGGGCGCTGCTTCTCCCATAAGGGACGCTTCCGCATTTGGAGCCAGGCCTCCAACTCGTCCGGCTTGATATAGAGGATTGGTTGGCCCCTCACCATGAGCTTGTGTGCCTGCAGATTCCCGCTCTTGTAGGCGGAAAAGAGGGTCGCGGCGGGGATGCCCCTCGATTTCGCGGCTTCACGGAGACTGAGCATACCTTCCGTATCGGGATTGCGTTCTTCGTTCCAACGTCGAACGTCCGCCACGTCAACCCAGAGCTGATCGATCACCCTGATGGCCGAAATCTCCTGGCGGTGGATGGCATTGTACAGCTGGGACAGGCCGACGCCGGCGGCTCGTGCCGCTTCTTCCGGACGGACCCAGCCCGGGGGAGCTTTGCGGATTTTCCTTTCGGGTCGGGGTTTCTTCTCGGGCCGGGAGGCCCGGAACGTCCGATAAGGCTGGCCCTCAGCTTGGCGAGTCCTCCGAGGCTTTGGGCGGGACATCGGCCGTGGCTGTGGCTGCTGGGAGAGGCCCCACCAGTTCTCCAGATCGTCGGTGCGGATCCAGTATGTCTGCTTGGGTTTGATCGCGGCCAGTTGCCCGCTATGGACAGCCGCCGTGATGGTATCGGGGGGGGCCTTGAGTCGGCTCGCAGCCTGGGCGATCGTCACCATGTCGGGTCCCGGAGCCGGTTCGCTCCCCTGCCAGGTAGATCTTGACTCCAGCCAGCTGCTCAGCTCTTCCTCATGGACCCAGATTTGGGCAGGGACGGTCTGGTTCGGCTGCCGCTCGCGTCTCAAGCAAGGGAGCTTCCTGGCCAGGCAGGCCTCGCGCAGGATAACCGAGCCCACTCCGCTCAGACGTGATGCCTCTCGGATCGTAAGGTAACCCGAGCCCGGCCGGTCGGTGCGAGAATCGAGCAGGTGTGACCAGATCCATGCGTTGAGATCGACTCGCAGAATCCACCAACGAGGTCCGAAGGGTCCATCCGTGTAGAGCGAAGCCAGCTCGCCGGAGGCCACGGCCTTCCGCAAACGTTCTGTCCATTTGAGGGACGCGGCCACGGCCGCCTCCTTCAAATTGACGTACCCGGGGCCAGGCCGGCCGATATCGCGCTCGCGCAGGCGTTCTCTGGCATCGGGGAACTCCTGATGCCAGGCCTGCAATTCTGAGAGCTCGATTCCATAAAACCAGCGCCGTCGGTAGCGTCGATGCGCCGGGAACTCACCCGCCCGCACCAGGCGATTGACCTCCTCGACCGTATCCAGCCCCAGAAAATCTCGCGCTTGCTCGGCAGTGAGCAAGGCGCTCTTTTTGGAAGTGGGCTGGCCTCTCAACAGCTCCAAATCCTGCTCGCGTACCGCTTGCTCGGCAGTGAGAAAGGAACTCTTGTGGGAAGTGGGCGGGCCTCCCCACTGCTCGAGATCCTGCTCGCGCACCCACCATTGGGGCCTCGGAATCGAGGGCGTCTTGCGAGCTGGGAGTTGGCCCGTCTTGATGGCATTGAGTAAGGTCCCCCGAGAACGCAGACCAAGCCGATCCGTGGCTTCCAGCAGGCTGAGATAATCGGGGCCCGGTCGCCCCAGGTCGACCAACCCTTGCTCCTCGCGTTGCCGGAGATAGTCTTCCAGGTCCTCCGGTAGGATCCAACTTCGCCCGTTGGGCGTTCGAGCCGATTTGAGGTAGCCGTTTTTCACAGCCCTGAAGATCGAATTCACGGGCAGACCGGCGCGCTGCGCAGCCTCCTTGCAGCTCATGTGCTCGGGGCCTGGCTGAAAGCCGAGGGTCACCCCTCGCGACACCAGCCATCGATCCAGGTCGTCCTGATCGACCTCCTTGCGTCGGAGGATCTTGTTCCATCGGGCAGTCAATTTGCCTTTGGCGATGTGTCGCTCGAGAGTTGACCTGGTCAGGCAGAGCAATGCGGCAGCTTTGTCGAAATCAATCCAGGCCATGGGCGGGAGTTTCGAACCTGGCCCGGTTCGCTCCTTGCTCCTGTGAAACCCGCTGGGTGGGCAGGGCCACTCGACTGGATCACGCATGCTACACCAGGTGACCGGGTCACCCGCCGGTACCATGCGTGCTCCACCCGAGTGGCTTAGCTGGCCGAGCGACGAACCGAGCGGGTGGACGAGGGTACGCGCCGCACCCGGCTCTCCAGCCCGCTGCGCGAGATGGCCCGTGGGACGGGCAGAACGGCACTGGTCAAGGGTTGCGCAGGCGCGCTCTCGAGCCGGGTTGCCTGGCAGGCCTTGAGGTGCTCGAGCAACTGACGGCGCTGCTCGGCGTCGGGGTGAAGCTGCAGCTCGCCGCGATAGATTCGCCGGCACTTCTCGATGCGCAGCACGGTGGCCAGCACGCTGACCGGGCCCGAGGCGGTGTAGAGCTTGACGGTCAGAATCTCGCCCAGGTTCAGCTCGCGGTCGCTGGAGAAGACGACGCGCTGGCTGCTCATCTCCCGGCTGCCGAGCCGGGCGCTCTGACCGCAGGAGCGCAGGGCTTCCAGGTTCTGGCACAGGGGCAGGACGCGCACCGCATCCTCGGCGACCACCACGGCCGGACGCTCGACGGCGGGAGCCGGCGGGCGCTTGAAGAGCCGCGAGGCCCACAGGGTGATGTTGGTCATTCGGAGCACGTTTTCCACGGGTCACCTCGCTGGAGTCGTCTGGGTCAACCCCAGCTTAGCAGGTCGCCCCGGCCCCGGTCTGTTAGCTGGCTCACAAAACGCGAGGAAGGTTCGTTCGCCAGGGGCTGCGAACGGGGGGGCGTGTCGCAGGACTGGATACCTCAATGGCGCAGCCAGCTGGCTGCGCGCTGGGCTGAAGAGTGGGATGAGCTGACGCGCGCGCGGGCGGCTCGCCTCTTGCATCAGCCGCTCACCAGTGGAGACGAGCCGGCCCCGGCCCTGGAGGCCGTGGAAGGGCTGCAACCGCCCCCGCTCGAGAACCATTCGCTGCATGAGCTGGCCGCGCTCGGCCATGGCTTTGTCTTCGAGCTGGAGCAGGCCCTCGAGCAGAGCACCGACCCCGAGGTCATCGCTCGGCTCGAGGCGGTGCGCGACGACCATCTGTCCTGGCTCGCCCAGCGTCGCCAGGCCCTGAAGCAGTTGTCCGAGGTGGCCAGCTCGCTCGAGCAGCTTCAGCACCTCGTGCACACCGAGGCCGGCCTGGCCCTGGGCGGTCCCCAGGCCGTCAAGCTGCGCCTGGAGCGCTGGATCTGACCGTGCTGGCCGTCTTCGTCCTGCTCTTGACCCTGCCCGCCCTGGCTCAGGGAAGCGCCGCTCAGGAGAGCGCTCTGACCGGGCTGGGTGCGGCCGTGGCCGCCCTCCTCATCGTCTGGCGCCGTCGCTGCCGGGTCTTGCCCCAGTACCTCCCGGGCGACCTGCGGGCCGAGCTCAAGCCGGCCCCCGGGCGCAAAGCTCCCCCGCCCTCGCCCCTGACCGAGCGTCCCCCCGTCCCGGAGGAGACCGCAGTCCGGGAGCCAGAGCCCGCACCCGACCTGGAGTTCGCCCCTGCGCCGGCCCCCCCTGAGGAAGACCTGGTCTTCGAGACCCCGATCATCCCCCCCGGGGTGGTGCCGATGGACGTGCCCGTCATCGACCCGGCCAGGCTCGAATCCGACCTGCTCGAGCTGCAGGGTCAGTTCGAGGCCATGGCGGGCGAGCTGGCCGCCAAGCTGGAGGCTCAATGGCACCGGCTGGTGGAGTTTCTCGAGCAGGCCCGGGCCAACCTCACGGGCGGCGTGCTGCCCGAGGAGCCCGCCCCGATGGGGCCTGAGAGCCTGGGCCCCGAGCTGGTGACGCACGCCCTGTTGACCGACCCCCCGGCCGAGCTGGATGGCCAGGGCTGGAGCGAGCCCGGCGAGGGGGGCGTGCGCTCGCGCACCCTGGGCGAGCACGGCGAGTTCCTGGGGCCGCTGGCCAACCCCGAGGCCCCGGCCGGGGCTGAGAATCCTCGTGCCTTCTATCGCGAGCGCCGAGTCGAGCAGGACGGACTGGCATTCCGCGAGATCACGCGCGGGGTGGTGGCCGGACGCCGCCTGCAAATCCTCGAGTGCGCCCGTTATCCCGAGCACGGCCTGGATAGCCTGCTGGCCGTGCACCGGGCCCGGGCCGAGGCGGCCGGAGTGCCGGTGGGCTACCGGGTCTTCCTGACCCGCTCGCACTCCATCCGTCTGTTCGCCACCCTGCCCCAGGTGCATCGCCTGGAGCCTGTTCTGCTCGGTCTGCCGCAGGTGGTGCGGGAACGTCTGGGCGACCTTCTGATCGCCCCCGACCTGGGCGGGCGGGTCGACTGGGAGGGCCGCTACGCTCAGGACGAGGCCGGCCGGCCGGCCACCCATGCCGTGCTGGTGGGCTCGGGCATGCTGGCTCTGCGGGCCGATCTTCTGACCGACGGCAACTTGACCCGCACCGCCCTGGGCCACGGGTTGGGCCATTTGCTCGATGCAGGACGCTCGCAGTCGTCTCCGTGGGGCGAGCCCCCCTTTGTCTCGGCCCGAGCCGCCGCCAACGCCCAGGAGGACTTTGCCGAGACCCACCGCGTGCTGCTCGAGCAGTGGGACGATCCGGTGCTGGAGAAAGTGCGCCGCCTGAAGGGAGAGCTGTATCCGTGAGCGACTGGTTGGACATCGACCTGGGCGAGCACCGTCTGCGTCTGACGGCCGAGGGGGATCTCTTCCTGCCCCCGGCCAGCGATGCTCGCCTTCGCTCCTTCTTGCTCGAGCCGGTCTGCACGGTTAGCCTTGGTGGGAAGGCTGAGGCTGGCTACTTCTTCGACGAGGTGGAGGGATACCAGGCCGGCTCGCTGCCAGCGCTGCGCCTGCTGCTGGACGAGAAGCTGCCCCAGCTGGGCCTGGCCGGTCGGGCCGAGCCCGCCCTGCCTCCCCCCGAAGCCGGGCCCGGAGCCTGTGGCGATCTCACCCAGGACATGAGCTTCGGTGGCTGACTTTCTGCTCTGGGCGGGAGGCAGCTACCTCCTCTTCTCGCTGCTGGCGCCGGGGGCCACCCTGACGCAGGCCAACCGGCTGGTGCTGACCCTGGGCGGGGCCCTGATCGGGCTGCTGGGGGCCCCTCTGGCCTTGCAGCTGGGTAATCCGGCCCACACCGCCGACCTGATTCCCCGGCTGGTCTCCATCCTGCTGACCTTCGCCCTGCTTTTGATCCCCGCCCTGGCCGTGCTCGATGGGCCCCAGCGTCCCCGGTTGAGCGCCGCCGACGGCTTTTTGCTGGGCTTTCTGCCCGGCTTTGGCTTTGACGCCCTGGCCGCCTTCCTGAGGGTTGCAGCCGGTCAGGAGGCGACCTTCAGCTGGCTGCCCCCGGCCACACTGGCCGGTTGGGCTGGTTATGGTTACTGGTGCGGCCTGATCACCCTGGCCTGGACGGCCGCCTATCGGCTCAGCCAGCTGGAGGGCCACGCCCAGTTCTGGTCGCTGACCGCCCTCCTGTGGGCGACCTTCGACCGGTTGGCCGCCAGCGGACCGCCGAGCTGGTTGCTGCCCTACGTCCGGCTGACCTTCGAGGGCCGGCTCTTTCCCTGCGTAACCCTGGTGCTGCTCTTCTACCTGGCCTATCGCGAGGACCACTGGGTGCGCCGCTCGCCCGGCATGCGCCAACTCGAGAACCTGGCCCAGCTGCGCGTTCCTTCCCTGGGCCAGGCCGGTGCGGGGGGCTTGCTGGCGCGCGAGCGAGCTCGCGGCCTGCGCCGCCAGCTCTTCCTCGAACGCACCGAGCAACTCGAGCGGGGTCGCACCTCGATGGGAGAGATCCCGACCGCTTACACCCGCAATCCTTTCTTCCCCGACCCCATCGGCTGGGGCCTGCGCCTTTTATCGCTGGCCATGGCGGCCTTCTTGTTGCTCGACCCGATCGGCAAGCTTTCCCTGCCCCTGGCTCTGGCTGCCTCGGCTCTGATTCTGGCCCAGTTCCTGCGGGCCACCGCCCTGGACCTGGGAGACGCCAACAGCGAGGTGGCCACCCTGGCCCAGGCGGTGGCTCTGAACGGCGGGCTGGCGGCGGCTCTCTTCGCCCTGTGCTTCTCCAGCTTTACGCTGGGATTTCCCCCCATGACGGCCTTTGGTGCCCTCGAGAAAGGCTTTGGCCCCGGCACCCTGGCCGGCGTGGCCCTGGCCCTGGCGCTGCTGGCTGCCAGCCTGCAAGACCCTTCCCGGCGCGAGTGGCAGCTCTTGCTCGAGCCCGGCCAGCGGCGCGTTTCGGCCGTGCACCGGGGTCTGACCGTGCTGTTCACGGTGCTCCTGGCGGTGGCCGGGGCCTGGCTTTACGGTCCCTGGCAGGCCTCCCTGCAGGGAGTGTTGGCCGGCAAGGGCCAGCCCGGCCTGCTCGTCCACTTCACCGCCGTCCTCAGCCTGGGCTGCCTGCTGGCCCTGGCCGCCTCCCTGCTCGGGCGGGGCGCGGGCTTGCTGGAGGAAGCCCTGGAGCGTCGGGGCTGATCAGGACGCCCCGGGCCATCCTGAGTGGGCCGCCAGCTTCTGAACAAGGTGAACTTCAAGCTCGTGGCGAAAAGACCGGCCGCCCATGCTGAGTTTCCTCCGCGGCAATAACGCCGGACGCGACCGCAAGTCGTTTCTCAAGTCTCCCCCCCGCGAGTTCTTCTGTTACTACGGGCCTCCCGAGAACCTGGTGGGCAAGCTAGGCAAGGTGCAGATGGCTTTCGTCGAGCTGATGCACGGGGGCGGGGACATCGCCAAGACCCTGGCCGGCGAGGTGGATTACCTGATCGCCTACTGCAGTTGCGGCGAGGCGGTCGGCGACCTGATCCCGAAACTGCCCAAAGAGGCCAACATGGGCCACAACCGCTACGGTTGGGAGAGCTACTACGGCGATCCGGCCAACCCGACCTGGGCCCGCATCCTGATCGAGCATGCCAACAACCTGCTCAGCAAGGGGGCCGATGGCTTGCTGCTCGACACGGTGGACACGGTGGACATCTTCCCCCAGATCCACCAGGGGATGGTGCAGCTGATCCGCAACCTGCGCAAGCGTTTCCCCAATCGGGTGATCATCCTCAATCGGGGGTTCAAGGTGTTCGCCGACGTCCAGGACGTGGTGGACGGCGTGATGTTCGAGAGCATGATGCACAAGGACTTCAGCGCCGCTGATCGCGACTGGGTGGAGGGGATGTGCGGCAAGCTCAAAAAGAGCGGCTTGCCGATCTTCTCGATCAACTATCTCGATTGTTGTGACCCGGAGGAGTGCCGCCAGATGGCCGAAGAATATGGGTTTTACCTGCACATGGCTCCCGACCGCAGCCTGATGAACCTGCCGTGAAGAAGCTCTTGCTCGGTCTTTGCCTGGGCCTGTCGCTCATGGCTCCCCTTCCGGCTCAGGATGCTCGCCAGCAGAAGTTCCAGGCCGCTGTCGACAGTTACACCCGACAGCTCGAGAAGAGCCCCAACTCGCTCGAGGCCCTGAGAGGGCGCTCGCGGGCCTACCTGGGGCTGGGTCAGATCGATCTCGCCCTGGCCGACATCCAGCGCGCCCAGGAGATGGCTCCCAAGAATGCTGGCATCCTGGCCGAGCGCTCCGAGGTGCTGTCCAAGATCGGGCGCCTGAAGGATGCCCTGGCTGACATCCAGCGGGCCATCGTGCTCGAGCCGCGGGTGGCAGCCCACCACCTGGCCGAGAGCTATCTCTATTCCGACCTGCGCGAGTACAAGCACGCCGTGGCCAGCGCCAATCAGGCCCTGGCCCTGCAGCCCGGCTACGCCCTGGCCTTCTGTGCCCGGGCCCTGGCCTCGAGCGAGCTCTCCGACTTCGGCCAGGCGGTGGCCGACTGCAACCAGGCGCTGGCCCTTCAGCCCGGGCTGCCCACCGCCTACCAGGTGCGAGCCTTTGCCTACACGCTCATGGAGAACTATCCCCAGGCCCTCGATGACTACAAGGTGGCGCTTCAGGCCGATCCTGACAACGTGTACATCTACTCCGGGCGCGGCTACACCTACGAGAAGATGGCTCAGTGGCAGGACGCTCTGCAGGACTATAACCGGGCTATCCAGCTCGATCCGGGGAGAGGGCTCACCTACGTTTCCCGGGGGGGCGTCTACCTGCAGCTGCAAGACTACAATCAAGCCTTCGCCGACTACGACCAGGCCGTCCAGCTTCTGCCCCAGGAGCCCCGGGCCTATTGCGGGCGGGGCTTTGCCCAGAACGGCCAGGGCCGTTTCGAGGCCGCCCTGGGCGACTTCAACACCGCGGTGGCCCTCGACCCCACGCTGGCCGAGTCTTACTATGGGCGAGGCCTGGTCTACTTCTCGCACGAGTGGTATGGCGAGGCGCTAAAGGATTACAACAAAGCCCTCGAGCTGAACCCCGAGTACGTGGCCTGCTACGCCTCGCGGGCCCACCTCTACGAGGAGACGCGTCGCCCCGAGCTGGCCATGCAAGACTACAACTCGGCCATTGGCTTGAGCCCGAAGGCAGCCGAGCTCTACATCGATCGGGGCCGTCTCAAGAACGATCAGGGGGATCGAGAGGGGGCTCTGGCCGACATCGCGACCGCTCAAGGACTCGTGCGCTCAGAAACGGTTTCTCGCGAACTGCAGGCGTTGATCGCGGAGGTAGAGAATCCTGATCAACAGCCGCCTGAGTCAGGCCCGGGGGAGGGCCCAGAAGAGCGCAGCCTTCCCAGGCCGCAATCTCCTGGCGTTTACGACCGTCGCTGAGGTCCCCCCCATTGCGCAGTACAGATCGCATCCAGAGTCCCAAGGGTAAAGAGCGCCGTTCCGACAATGGCGAACGTTCGGGCCGTGACCGTCGGGTCTTCCACCGAGCCCACCGGGTCCTGCCCGTCTGGTATCGCCACGAAGGCAAGTTTCGCCAGGGTTGTGCCCTGGATCTGAGCAAGGAAGGGGCCGCCCTGATCACCGAGGTCGAGTTCGACCCGGGGGATCAGTTCGAGTTCACAGTTCAGGTGGAGGTCGACTGGGAGATTCGGGCCACGGCCACGGTGCTGTGGCGCGAGTCGGCGCCCGACAACATGACTCACATGATCGGGGTCAGCTTTCGCACCGAGCGGCCTGGCGACAAGAGCCTGCTCGGTCCCTGGATCCATCGTAACACCGAGCGCAAGAAGAAGACGGATGGGCTCGATTCCGGGGAGACGCCCAGGAAGCTCATCGCTCCGCCTCCGGACGAATTCTAAAGCGCCGCTCATGGGGGCAACGCGAACGAATCCGCTCAATGGAGGAAATCGCGCCGTTTAAACGGAACCCGCATGACAGCGCAGTGAGCACGACCCGCCTCGAGCTCGGTGGGAATCTCTCGGTTCGCCTCAAGCAGGCGCGTTCGGACTTTCCCGGGCACACCTGTATCCAGCTCGAGTTCAGCGACGGGTATCTGAGCGACCTGGTCCAAGAGCACGGTTGGTCCGAGGACCAGTGCCGGAAGTTGCCCGAGCAGCTCTGTGAGCTTTCGGCAAGCCAACCTTGAAAAAAATTCTGAGTTCGGCAAGGTACTGA